>CAZFRO010000003.1:133777-166245 GCA_964521425.1 uncultured bacterium | reverse complement strand
GTCGACAGCATTCCGATTCTGCGTGAGGTTGCGGGCGGGAACACGTTCATGAACTACGACGACGGCGCGTGCATAGTGCGCGGCGGCTGTCCGAATGTGAACATGTTCGACATCATCGAGCCCTACGCTGGTATCCCCGGCGCAGAGACAGCGGTCGAGTACGTCAAGGCCGACATGACGCCTGTCCCGGCTGGTGTTGCTTACACGCATCAGACGCTCGGGTATCAGACCGTGGCGCTTGGCTTCGGCATGCAGTTCATGATGGACAGCCTTGATGGGGCGACCGGCTACTACAACACGGGCGTCGCTGACAGAGTCAACCTGATGGGCAACATCATGGAGACATACTTCAACAAGACTCCGACGGCAGACCCGACGGATGTTCCTGTTGATGATGGGTTCAGGAACATGCTCTCGCATGCGTCCCCGAACCCGTTCAACCCGGTCACGAAGATCGCCTACAGCATCAGAGAGGCCGGACCAGTTACGATCGAGGTCTACAACGTCGCCGGTCGTGTTGTCCGCACTCTGCTCAACAATGAGCTTGACGCGGGCAGTGGCTACGTGATGTGGAACGGCACCACGGACTCCGGAGAGAAGTGCGCCAGTGGCGTCTACTTCTACCGGATCCAGGCGCCGGGCTTCGAGGCCTCGAACAAGATGGTCATGCTCAAGTAGGTACAGCAGACGTCGGCGCGCCGACATATCATAGAGGCGCACCGGCCGATGGATGGAAGAGGGGGCTCTAGCTTAGGGTCCCCTCTTTCCTATATGGACGAGAACACCCTCAACCTGATAAGCTCCCCAGTGGCAGACTCGAAGGGCCATCACTAGGGAGGGACACCACGAACCCGAACACGAATCCGAACGGCGTAGTAGCTCCCGGGGCTGAGACCCCATGGGAACGCTTGGGACACCGCTTCTTCAAGATGCGGAGCCTCACACCGCTGGCCCTCATCCTGCTCGTGATACTGTGGCCGACCGGGGGAGGGATCGAACCCCGGCTCCTCAGCATCTCCTTGGCACTGATACTGGGAGGAGAGCTCTACAGATTCCGGGCGGTCGGTGTGGCCGGGAAGAGAACACGCACGCGCGGGCGCAATGTGGAGGAACTGGTCACTGCAGGGCCTTTCGCGCACGTACGGAACCCGCTCTACATCGGCAACTTCGTCCTTACATACGGCCTCGTCGTTCTCTCCAAGATCGAATGGCTGTTGTGGGCGTTTCCGGTTGTCTTCTTCCTGCAATACGCAGCAATCGTCTCGTGGGAGGAGCACATCCTGACCACGACGTTCGGCGATGAGTACTCGCGATACCGCCGGCGCGTCCGACGATGGCTGCCGTCACTCTCCGCCTACAAGAACGTGAGCCGCCATCGCTTTGAGTTCACGACAGCCTGGCAGAGCGAGAGCAACAGCCTTCGGGCGATTCTCATCATCTTCATCGTGATACTGGCGAAGCACCTGTTCTTCCACGAGCACGTGCGAACGATGATCGTCGCCATGGGGCGGGTGATCGGAGTCCAGTCAACAGGAGGTTTCTGATGAAGCACGTGGCGAGCAGCGAACGCATCCCGAACGTCGTCGGAATCGAGGGCGCCGAGAAGGTGAGCATGGCGGGTCTCATGACCGGCAAAGATGGTTCACCGACCGCCGCCATGAGGCTGTTCGAGCTGGAGGTGGGCGGCCACACACCCTGGCACACGCACGACTGGGAACACGTCATCTACGTGCTGGAGGGGGTCGGGATCTTGAAGACTGAGGGTCTGAGCACCGAGTTCCGGCCGGGGGATTCGCTTCTGGTAGATCCGAACGAGCAGCACAACTTCGCGAACATCGGTGAGGGACGCCTCAGATTCCTCTGCATCGTTCCGCTCAAGGGAGACTAGAACGTCGTCGCCTGTGAGATTCTTCTTCGATGATCGAAGAAATTACTTGCGTCCGAGACGGAGTCGCTCTACACTGTCGGTTGACACTACGAGTCGCCTTTTAAACTAGCACTGTGAGGCTAGAAAGGGTGAGAGAAACACTGAACAGGAAGACGGGTCATCGCTGGCAATTGCTTGCGTGGCCCGTTTTTTGTGTTTCACCCTGAGCCTCGGGGAGAGAGAACATGACCTGGACACGGAAGCATCTCCTTGGCCTCGAGGGGATCGAACGTGACGAGGTGATCACAATCCTCGACACGGCGTCGAAGTTCCGTGAGATCCTCGATCGACCGGTCAAGAAAGTCCCAACGCTGCGCGGCATCACGATCGTCAACCTCTTCTTTGAATCGAGCACGAGAACGCGCATGTCGTTCGAACTCGCAGAGAAGAGACTCTCGGCAGACGTGCTCAACTTCTCCGCATCAACATCGAGCCTCAAGAAGGGCGAGACACTCAGGGACACGGCGCGGAACATCGAGGCGATGAAGGTGGACATGGTCGTGATGCGCCACCCTTCGCCAGGAGCTCCGCACTTCCTCGCGAACCACATCGACGGCTCTATCATCAACGCCGGTGACGGACCGCACGAACATCCGACTCAGGCCCTCCTGGATCTCTACACGATGCGAGAGCATGTGGGAGATCTAGAAGGCAAGCGCGTCACGATTGTGGGAGACATACTTCACTCACGCGTCGCCCGCTCAGACATATGGGGACTCAACGCGCTCGGAGCGGATGTCACACTGTGCGGACCGAGCACATTCATGCCGGCCGAGGTGGAGAGACTCGGGGTCACGGTCACGCACGACATCGAAGAGGCGACAGTGAACGCCGACATCGTCAACATCCTGAGAATCCAGAAGGAGAGACAGAGCGGGGGATTCCTTCCGAGCCTCAGAGAGTACTCGGCGCTCTTCGGAATCAACGCCGCGCGTCTCAAGAACATGAAGCCGGATGTCCTCATAATGCACCCGGGCCCGATCAACAGAGGGGTCGAGATAGCACCCGACGTCGCGGACGGTGATCACTCGGTGATCCTCGAACAGGTCACGAATGGAGTTGCGGTACGCATGGCGATGCTCTATCTGCTCTCGATGGTCCAGGCATCGAAGCGAGTAGAGGAAGCCGACATCCTCGCGGAGGTGGGTGCATGAGAAAGACACTACTGAGAGGCATGCGCCTGATCGACCCGGCGACAGCCACTGACGAGAGAATCGACCTCCTTCTGGCAGACGGTGTCATCGCCGCGCGCGGTGTCGATATCGTTGCGGACCAGGAGACGCGAATCGTGGAGTTCCCCGGGGCCGTGGTCGCACCCGGACTCGTTGACATGCACGTTCACCTGCGGGAGCCGGGCAGGGAGGACGAGGAGACCATAGAGAGCGGAACCCTTGCGGCCGTCCACGGTGGGATAACCACTCTCGCGGCCATGCCGAATACCGAACCCACCATCGACACTCCATCGTGGGTGGAGTACGTACGCACGAGAGGCAGACTTGCATGCGTTCACCCGATCGCGGCGATCACTGTCGGTAGAGAGGGGAAGGCGCTGGCGCCGCTCGCCGAACTGGCTCAGGCCGGGGCCGTTGCCTTCTCGGACGACGGCTGTTCCGTGGCCGACGCGAACGTCATGAGAAGGGCTCTGCAGTACGCGTCCATGATCGAACGAACGATCATCGCGCACTGCGAGGATCCGGCTCTCGTCGGAGCGGGAGTGATGAACGAGGGTCTGGCATCGACTCGATCCGGTCTGTCGCCGATCCCGGCCGCGGCAGAGGAGACGATGGTTGCACGCGACATCCTGCTGGCAGGATCAGTGGGCGCCCGACTCCACATCGCCCATGTCTCGACTCGAGGCTCCGTCGAACTCGTGCGGCGCGCGAAGGCGGACGGCATCGCCGTGACCGCGGAGACCTGTCCTCACTACTTCAGTCTGACCGATGATGACGTCAGAAGCTACGACACGAGCACACGCGTCAATCCTCCATTGCGCTCGGCAGACGACGTGGAGGCGATCAAGGAAGGCCTCCGGGATGGGACGATCGACGCAGTGGCGAGCGATCACGCCCCTCACTCCCTGGAGGAGAAGCAGGTAGAGTTTGACGCGGCCCCCCCAGGCATGATAGGAATTGAAGTACTACTTCCTCTGACCATCACCCACATGGTCGACACTGGCATCCTCGCCCTCGGGAAAGCCATAGCACTTATGACAGTCCAACCGGCGCGCGCGCTCGGGATCACGGCGGGAACGCTGGAGACTGGGGCCGCTGCGGACGTTGTCGTATTCGACCCTGGAGCCAAGGTCGAGGTTACGAGCGACTGGTTCCGTTCGCTGTCGAAGAACTCACCCTTCATTGGAAGCACGCTCTCAGGACGTGTTCTCATGACCATTCACGACGGACAGATTGTGTTCGAGGAGGACCTTGGAAGCGAAGAAGGCAGTGGCGAGGATCACGGCAAGCGAGCGGCCGAGTCGAACGAGCTTGTTGTTGGCGTGTAGCGTCGGCGACGACCTCGACTCACCGGAGCCCGGACAGTTCGTCCATCTGGATCCTATGGCCGGTCTCGCGCTCAGACGCCCGTTCTCTGTTGCCGGAGTTCCGGTGGCGGGGACGCTCGAACTCCTCATTGAACTCGTCGGAGAAGGGACACGAGCCCTTTCAGCCCTCCATGTCGGGGCTACTGTCTCGATCCTGGGACCGCTTGGACGCGGCTTCACAATGCCGCCTCCGGGAGTTCCCGCCGTGATCGTGGCAGGTGGCGCAGGGGTAGCAGGAGTGCGCTTACTGGCACAGCGGCTTGAGAAGCGAGAGGAGCGTCTCACGATGCTCGTTGGTGCGAGAGACCGTGACCATCTCCTGCACGAGCTGCTTCCGGAAGCGGCCGAGGACGGACGGCTGAGTTTGAGAATCGCCACCGACGACGGCAGTGCAGGGTTCAAGGGAACCGCATGCGACCTTCTCGCACAGGAGCTTGCTCGCATCCCTGACGAAGCAGTCGTCTACTGCTGTGGGCCGCGGGCGATGACAGACGCCGCGGGAGCGCTGGCTCTCAAGCGTGGCCTTCTCTGCGAGGTCTCGCTCGAGGAGGTCATGGCCTGTGGTACAGGGGCCTGCAGAGGATGCGTGGTGGAAACGAGTGATGGTTACAGGACCGTCTGTTCGGACGGCCCCGTCTTCGACGCGAGAGCGCTTGTGCTCGAGAGTGTAGCCAATGCCTGATCTGACGGTGAACATAGGCAAGCTGACCCTCCGGAGTCCGGTTATCCTCGCCTCCGGAACGGTCGGTTACGGGACCGAGTACGGTAGCCTCATCGATCTTTCCCCGGTCGGCGCGATCGTCACGAAGACAGTCACGATCAACCCCCGCGAGGGCAACCGCCCCCCGCGGCTGAGAGAGACACCGGGCGGGCTTCTGAACTCCATAGGACTCGAGAACGTCGGGCTCGAGAGATTCCTGGACGAGAAGCTGCCCCTGGCGGGCGGATTACCGACCAAGCTCATAGCGAGCGTCGCGGGAACCGATGCCGGAGAGTTCGCCCACCTCGCTGGAGCTGTGGGCGAGAGGGAAGAGGTGTCCGCGGTTGAACTCAACATCTCGTGTCCGAATGTCAAACGTGCGAGGCGTCCCCTCTGGGCTGATCCTGACGGCATAGCCGAGGTGGTCCGCTCGGCGAGAGCAGCCACGCAATCGACTCTGATCGTGAAGCTCTCGCCCAATGTGGCGGACCCACAGTCAGCGGCCGAGGCCGCGGAGGAGGCGGGGGCCGATGCGCTCGTCGTCGCGAACACGCTGACCGGCATGCGGATCGACCTCGACAGCAAGGCTCCGGCCCTTGGCAATGTCTTCGGTGGTCTGTCCGGAAGAGCTCTTCTGCCGGTCAACCTCGCTCTGACCTGGAAGATCGCCGGGAGTGTACGACTACCCATTATCGGCGGAGGGGGAATAGCCTCGCCGGATGACGCGCTCGAGTACGTCCTTGCGGGAGCCACGGCAGTGCAGGTGGGAACCGCCCTTTTCAAGGACCCCGGAGTGGCGACGTCGATCGCGCACGGGCTTGAAGAACGGATGATTCAGGAGGGATGGAAAACAATGGCCGAGTATCTCGGCCTGGCAAGAAGGGAGAGGGAACCATGTCTGGTGACACAAGCAGATTGATAATCGCCCTCGATCTGCCGACGCGGGAGGAGGCGCTTGATCTCGCACACAGAACTGCGGACTACGCCTCGCACTTCAAGGTCGGTAGCCGGCTCTTCACGGCGGAGGGCCCTGGTTTGGTGAGAGAGCTCAAGGAATCAGGGTACGGCGTGTTCCTTGACCTCAAGTTCCATGACATTCCCAACACGGTCGCCGAGGCAGCAACCGCCGCGACGGCGCTCGGCGTTGACATGTTCGATGTTCACGCCGCCGGCGGGACCGCAATGATGCGGGCGGCGGTGACGGCCAGTCGGAAGGAAGCCGATCGGATGGGCATCGAACCACCGAAGATCTTGGCCATTACGGTCCTCACAAGCATGTCGTCGACGGTGGACGAGGTTCTGGCACTGGCCGAGCGCGCGAAAGCTGCAGGCCTCGACGGGATCGTCTCCTCGGCCTGGGAGGCAAGGGCCATCCGCGATCGCCTTGGCCCGGATTTCCTCATCGTAACACCGGGCATCAGACCGTCCTGGGCGGCCAAGCAGGACCAGCGCCGTGTCGCGACACCGCTCGAAGCGTTTGAAAACGGCGCCGACTACATCGTGATCGGCCGTCCCATCAGGGATTCCGACAAGCGGCCGAACGAGGCGGCCCGGATGATACTCGAGGACATGAACCCCGTAGAGGTGAGAGAGTGACGACTACCACGGTGGACAGGGTGCTTGCGCTCATGATCGAGACGAAGGCGCTCCTCGTCGGTCATTTCCGGCTGACATCGGGACGTCACAGTGGGGAGTACTTCCAGTGCGCCCGCATCCTCGAGCGGCCAGATGCCGCCGAGGAACTTGGGCGCATGCTGGCTGAACGCTTCCGGGATGACGCAGTTGACGTGGTCGTGGCTCCGGCGCTCGGGGGCATCATTGTCGGCCACGAGGTCGCACGCGCGCTCGGAGTAAGGTCGATCTTCGCCGAGCGTGAGGACGGAGCGATGACCTTGAGAAGAGGCTTCCATCTCAAGCCCGGCGAGCGGGTTCTCGTGGTTGAGGACGTTGTCACAACGGGGGGCTCCGTCAAGGAGGTTGCTTCCCTGGTCGGAGAGGCGGGCGGCGAAGTCGTGGGATTCGGATTCCTGATTGATCGGAGTCTCGATTCGCCGGGTCTCGGCGCACGATCCGAATCGCTTCTCAAACGTCGTATCGACAGCTACGAGCCGGATCATTGTCCGCTCTGCCTTGAGAACGTGCCGTTGACGAAGCCGGGGAGCAGACCGGACTAGATAGCCTCGCTCATGACGGAATGCTGTTCGGAGGGATAGTCGTAGAGGGCTTTTCAGGAGGACTCGATGGGTTTCTACATCGGACGGGGCAGAAAGGCGCGGCGGGCCTTCGGCTTCGATGAGGTCGCCATCGTTCCGGGGCGGGTCACCATCAACCCGATGGAGACGGATACGACCTGGCGACTTCGGGACATGGAGTTCACGGTGCCGATCCTTGCTGCTGCAATGGACGGTGTCGTCGACACGGCGATGGCCGTGGAGATGTCAAAGCTGGGGGGCATCGGAGTTCTCAACCTCGAGGGTGTCCAGACGCGGTATGAGAATCCCGAGGAGATCTTAAGCAGGATAGCCGGCGCCACGCCGGAGGAGGTAACGAGCCACGTCCAGGAGCTCTACAAGCCGGAGATCAAGGATGAACTCGTAGGGAAGCGCGTCGAGGAGATCAAGTCGCGGGGGGCCATCGCGGCCGTTTCGGCGAGTCCCGCGCGGGCCGCACAGTTCGGACGCCTGGCCGAGGAGGCCGGAGCGGACATCTTCGTGGTCCAGACGACCGTTGCTACGATCGACCACATCTCCAGCACCTATCCGACTCTTGACTTCCAGGCATTCATAGACTCGATCTCGATACCGGTGATCGTCGGCAACTGCGTCACCTACGACGTCGCACTCGACCTGATGGAGGCCGGGGCTGACGCGGTGCTCGTAGGCGTCGGACCGGGGGCCGCCTGCACGACAAGAGGGGTGCTCGGATTGGGCGTCCCGCAGGTCACGGCCACCGTCGATGCCGCAGCTGCACGCGACTTCTACCAGAAGAGAACCGGACGACACGTGCCCGTCATCACGGACGGCGGCATGGACACCGGCGGCGATGTCTGCAAGGCGTTCGCCTGTGGAGCCGATGCGGTCATGATAGGCTCTGCGATGGCCAGGGCAGAGGAAGCACCGGGACAGGGGTATCACTGGGGGATGTCGACACCACACGGAGACCTTCCCAGAGGCGCCCGAGTCAAGACCGGGACGAGCGGCACACTCAAGGAGATCCTCCTGGGACCCGCCCGGACCGACGACGGCACCCAGAACTTCCTGGGAGCCATCAAGACCTGCATGGGCTCAGTCGGCGCCAAGAACATCTTCGAACTGCAGCACGCCGAACTGATCATTGCTCCCTCCATCCGCTCTGAAGGTAAGCTGATGCAGCGTGCTCAGGGCGTTGGGATGTGGAGGTAGCCGGACAGATTCGCGGAGGGTGAACCATGGCTCTTAGGGCAACCACGCCCGTGAAGAGCGAGAGGCACAAGTCTGTGGAGACCGGTCACGTGCGCGTGGCCATCCTGGATTTCGGCTCTCAGTACACGCATCTCATTGCACGTCGGATAAGGGAGCTCGGCGTCTTCTCCGAGGTCTTGAGATACGACACACCGCTGGCGGAGATAGCCCTGAACACCGGGGCCATTGTGCTGTCGGGTGGACCTTCGAGCATCTATGCGGCGGACGCACCTAGGCCCGATCCCGGCGTCTTCGAACTGGGCATCCCCGTGCTCGGCATCTGCTACGGAATGCAGGCGATGGCGCAGGCCCTCGGTGGAGAGGTCTCTCCGAGTGAGACCCGCGAATACGGACCGATGGGATTCGCTCCGGACACGGTTCATCCTCTCTTCGACGGCCTCGAGGAGACCCTTCAGGTCTGGATGAGCCACGGCGACGAAGTGGCGGAGCCTCCACCGGGGTTCGACGTCCTCGGGAGAAGCTCCGATGGCAAGATAGCAGCGATCGGCTCGGACGAGCGGCGCGCCTACGGTCTCCAGTTCCACCCCGAAGTCATTCACACCGAGGGCGGTGGTCGCCTGCTCGAGAACTTCGTTCGGCGAGTGAGCGGGGTCAAGGGAGACTGGACGACGAGGGCGTTCGTGGATGAGACGATCGAGGAGATCAGAAGGAGTGTCGGCGACTCGCGTGTAGTCTGCGCCCTCTCGGGCGGAGTCGATTCGTCCGTGATGTCGGTCCTCATCCACAAAGCGATCGGCGACCGGCTGATCCCGATCTTCGTGGACAACGGGGTGCTGAGGAAGGGCGAGGAACTCGATGTCATACAGAGGCTCAAGGAGAAGCTCGGCATCGGCATTGATGTCGTGGACGCAGCCGACCGTTTCCTTGCTGCCCTCTCCGGTGTGACCGACCCCGAACGCAAGAGGAAGATCATCGGCCACGAGTTCATACGGATATTCGAGGAGGAAGCCCGCAAGCTCGGGAACATTCGTTTCCTCGCGCAGGGCACGCTCTACCCTGATGTCATCGAGAGCGTCTCCGTGAAGGGTCCGTCGGCCACCATAAAGAGCCACCACAACGTGGGTGGCCTCCCCGAACAGATGGACCTCGAGCTCATCGAACCGTTGAGAATGCTCTTCAAGGATGAGGTACGAAAGGTAGGCGCGGAGCTTGGAATCGATGCCGACATTCTGGGCAGGCACCCGTTCCCGGGACCCGGGCTGGCCATCCGTATCCTCGGAGAAGTGACGAAGGACCGGGTGGCGATACTGCAGGATGCGGACGCCATCGCGCTCGAGGAGATACGGCGGGCCGGTCTGTACGACGACATATGGCAGGCGTTCGTGGTCCTCCTGCCGGTAAGAACAGTGGGCGTAATGGGGGACGAGCGAACCTACGAGCATGTCGTCTCAGTGAGAGCCGTGCACTCGCTGGACGGAATGACGGCGCACTGGTTCCGGATGCCCTATGAAGTGCTGGAGCGGATATCGGCGCGCATTATCAATGAGGTACGCGGGGTCAATCGTGTCTGCTACGACATAAGCTCGAAGCCCCCGTCGACGATAGAGTGGGAATAAGGAGTTCGGAAACGTGATCGACAGATACACATACCCGAAGATGGCGGAGATCTGGAGCGATGATGCCAGACTCGCACTCTGGGTGAAGATCGAGATCGAGGTCGTGCGGGCATGGGTCGAACTCGGTCGTGTGCCCGAGAGCGCTTTGGCCGTGATCGAGAGCAAAGCCGCCCTGGACATCGAACGCATGAAGGAGATCGAGGAGGCGACACACCACGATGTGATCGCATTCCTCACGGCGCTCGGGGAGAGCATCGGACCGGAAGCACGCTACATCCACCTCGGCATGACCTCCTCGGACATCCTCGATACCGCGACGGGAGCGCAGATCGCGCGCGCGGGGCGCCTGCTTCTCGATGAGCTTGACAGCCTTGTCGATCTCGTCAAGGCCCTCGCCATCGAGCACGAGAAGACTCCGATCGTCGGCCGGACACACGGCGTACACGCGGAGCCGATGAGCCTGGGTCTCAAGTTCGCGTACTGGTGGGACGAGCTGGGGCGTGCCGGCGACATGCTCGCCGTCGCCGTCGGCGCCGCGGCGGTGGGAAAGATCTCGGGAGCGGTCGGCACCTACGCCAACCTCGACCCACGCATCGAAGGGCGCGTCTGCAAAGAGCTTGGCATCCATCCGGCCGAGATTTCGAGTCAGATAGTCTCACGCGACAGGCACGCGCGCTACCTGTCTGCCCTCGCCACACTCGGAAGCGTGATCGCCCGACAGGCTCTGGAGATACGTCTCCTCGCACGCACCGAGACCGGCGAGATACTGGAGGGCTTCGGGAAGAAGCAGAAGGGCTCGTCCGCCATGCCGCACAAGCGGAACCCCATCAAGTGTGAGCAGATGTGCGGGCTCGCCCGCCTCCTGAGAGCGAACGCCGCGGCAGGCATGGAGAACATCGAGCTGTGGCACGAACGCGATATCTCGCACTCGTCGGTGGAGCGAATCATCCTGCCGGACAGCTCGATCATCGCACACTACATGGTGAAGCGATTCGCGGGCGTGGTGAGCGGGCTGGATATCAGACCGGACGCGATGCTCGAAAACCTCGAATCCTCACGTGGTCTGTTCGCATCGGGTACGGTCCTCACACTCCTGGTCGAGGCCGGTCTGTCACGTGACGATGCCTACGAGGTGGTCCAGTCTGCGGCAATGGCCGCCAGGACAGGCGGCACTCCGTTCCGCGATGAGATAGGGAAGAGCGAACGCGTTCGTGAGCTTCTCGGTGAGAAGGCACTCGACGATGCGCTTGGTCTTGAGCGTCATATGGACGGCACGAGGGCAGTGTTCGAACGACTGGGGTTAGGCAGAGAGGATGAGAAGTGCGGGCAGTGCTAACGATGGAATGAGCGACGTAACACGGCTCAAGGAGAGAAGAGAATGAGGAAGACGAAACCGTTGTACGAGGGGAAGGCGAAGATCCTCTGGGAGACCGATTCTCCGGGGCGTATGGTCCAGGAATTCAAGGACGATGCCACAGCATTCAACGGCGTCAAGCACCAGATCATCAGCGGGAAAGGCGTGCTGAACAACCGGATCTCATCTCACTTCTTCACGCTCCTGAACGAGGCCGGCGTCACGACTCACTTCGTGGAGAAGCTGAGTGACAGCGAGATGCTCGTCGACCGTCTGGAGATGCTTCCGATCGAGGTCGTGGTGAGAAACGTCGCCGCGGGCTCAATGGTGAAGCGTCTGGGCATCGAGGCAGGACGCAGATTCGATCCGCCGATCGTCGAGTACTATCTCAAGGACGACGGTCTCAACGATCCCATTCTCTCGGAGGAGCACGTTACCGCCCTGGGCCTTGCGACGCATGAGCTCCTGGCCGAGATCAGGACGGCCGCGATCAAGGTGAACGACATTCTCACCGGTTTTCTTGATGAGCGCGGAATCCGCCTGGTCGACTTCAAGCTCGAGTTCGGGCTTAAGGATGGACGTCTCGTGCTCGGTGATGAGATCTCGCCGGACACCTGCAGATTCCACGATAAGACGAGCGACCGCATCATGGACAAGGACAGATTCCGTCAGGATCTTGGCGGGTTCATTGAGGCATACAATGAGGTTCTCGACCGGGTCTCTTCCTAAAGGCAGGAAACGTGTTTCATGATGAATGCGGCATATTCGGTGTGTCCGGGAATGTCGATGCCGCGAGGCTGACATACCTGGGTCTCTACTCCCTTCAGCACAGAGGGCAGGAGAGTGCGGGGATCGTTACGTGGAACGGTGACACGGCGTTCCAACATCGCGCCATGGGACTCGTGAGTACTGTCTTCGACGAGGGAGTGCTCGATACACTGCCCGGCAGCCTGGCCATCGGCCACGTGCGATACTCCACGACCGGGCAGAGTCAACTCGTCAATGCCCAGCCTCTTCTGGTGCGATTCCAGGGCGGACCGCTTGCGGCGGCGCACAACGGCAACCTGGTCGATGCCGAGACTCTGAGGGCCCGATTGGAGGCCGGAGGCTCCATCTTCCGAACGACGACGGATACGGAGACGATCCTGCACCTTATTGCCAACGCTTACTCACACCGCGGAGGAAGGGCGACGGCAGATATCACGGAGGTGCTCACTGAGGCCCTGGCGTCGGTGAGCGGCGCCTACTCGATTCTCTTTCAGATCGACGGCTGTCTAGTGGCCGTCAGAGATCCGCGGGGCTACCGTCCGCTCTGCTTCGGGAAGCTGGAGAGTGGGGGATGGGCCGTGGCCTCCGAGAGCTGCGCGCTCGATATCGTCGGAGCAACGTATGAGCGCGAGATAGAGCCTGGGGAGATTCTGGTGATCGGTCCCGAGGGGCCAAGATCGTCCCGCATCGACAACGGAGAGGCTCCTGAGAGCTTCTGTATATTCGAGTACATCTACTTCTCGCGCCCCGACTCGATGATACGCGGCGTCTCCGTCGACAGCGTGCGAATGGAGCTCGGTCGCAATCTCGCGCGCGAATGCCCGGTCGAGGCGGACATCGTCATCTCAGTTCCCGATTCCAGCAACTCCGCCGCGATGGGGTTCTCCGATCAGTCGGGGATCCCGCACGCGATCGGGCTCATCAGGAACCACTACATCGGAAGGACGTTCATCCAGCCGAAGCAGTCGCTTCGCAACTTCCGAGTGCGCATCAAGTACAACCCTGTCAGAGACACGCTCGCCGGACAACGTGTCGTGGTCGTCGACGACTCGATCGTCAGAGGGACAACCAGCCGACAGCTCGTGCGGATGCTCAGGCGCGCTGGGGCAACAGAGGTTCATCTGCGTGTGGCGTCGCCTCCCATTCGCTTCCCCTGCTTCTATGGCATCGACACCCCAACCAGAGAGGAGCTCATCGCCTCCGCCAATTCAGTTTCTGAGATAGGGGAGTTCATCGGGGTCGATTCGCTGGGCTACCTGTCGAATGAGGGGCTCCTGGCGTCAGTTCCGCCCCAGAAGGAGACCTACTGCATCGCCTGCTTCGACGGAAGCTACCCTCATGAGGAGGCGCACCTCCTGAGTAGCAGAACCGGGGCGTTCCAAACCGAAGACGCCAAGCCAACCGGGAGAGGGATATAATGAGCATTGCTAGAGCGTTGATCAGCGTCTCCGACAAGCGGGGGATCGTCGAGTTCGCCGGCGAGCTCGCGGGGCTCGGGATCGAGATCCTTTCAACCGGGGGCACAGCGACGCGGCTCAGATCAGCCGGCATTGAGTGTCGCGATGTCGCAGACGTGACCGGCGCGCCGGAGATCCTGGGCGGCAGGGTCAAGACCCTCCATCCAAGGATACACGGAGGCATCCTCTCTCAGCCGCAGAAGGAGAGCCACGTGGCGACGCTTGAGCAGGAGGGGATCGATCGGATCGATATGGTCATCGTGAACCTCTACGCATTCGAGAGGGTGACAGCCACAAACGGCACGACGCTCGATGAGGCGCTTGAGGAGATCGACATCGGAGGGGTGACGCTTCTGAGGGCGGCGGCGAAGAACTACGAGAATGTCGTGGTCGTGAGTTCCCCGGATCAGTACGACACAATCCTGAGAACACTGAAGGAGAACGAGGGGGAAGTCCCGTCCGAGGCGCGCCGCCAACTGGCGGTCGATGCCTTCGCACGGACGCGTGACTACGACCGGGCCATCCACTCATACCTCGCGTGTGGTGGGGCGGATGCCTCGACGTTGCCGTGTTTCATGATCCTCGAGTACGAGAAGGTACAGGATCTGAGATACGGCGAGAACCCACACCAGAGTGCAGCCTTCTATCGCTCTCGCCCACGAGGCACATCTCCTGGGGTTCCAGGTTCGGAGCAGCTCTCGGGGAAGGAGCTCTCTTACAACAACATCATGGATCTCGATGCGGCGCTCGCCGTCGTCAGGGAGTTTGACGAACCCGCTGCTGCGGTCATGAAGCACGCAACACCCTGCGGTGTGGCCACGGCTGCAACCCTTGACAAGGCCTACGAGAGAGCCCTCGCCTGTGATCCGATGTCGGCATTCGGAAGCGTGATCGCGCTCAATAGAAGTGTCGACATGGCGACCGCGAAGCTCATCCACGAGACCCACTTCGTCGAGGCCGTGATCGCTCCGGACTACTACCGGAATGCCCTCGAACTCATACGCGGGAAGAAGAACCGGAGGATTGTCAAGGCGCCGTTCCCGGACGTCACTGAGTATCACTTGAAGCCCGAACGGCACATGAGGTCTCTGGGAGCAGGTGGGCTTCTGCTCCAGGATCTGGATGTAGACATCTTCGAGAAGGCGGACCTCCGCACGGTAACCGAGCGGGAGCCGACGCCGGAGGAGCTTCACTCGCTTCTCTTTGCATGGAGGGTGGTGAAGCACGTCCGCTCGAACGCCATAGTCCTGGTGACCGGGACGGAGACAGTTGGCATAGGGGCAGGTCAGATGAGCCGCGTCGACGCAAGCATCCTGGCAGTGTGGAAGGCGGGCGAGAGGGTGAAGGGAAGCGTCATGGCGTCCGATGCCTTCTTCCCGATGCGCGACGCCGTGGATGCGGCGGCCGAGGCAGGTGTGACGGCCATAATCCAGCCGGGTGGCTCCAAGGGTGACCCCGATGTCATCAAGGCCGCCAACGAGCGACAGATAGCCATGATCATGACGGGACAGCGTCACTTCAAGCACTGAGACGTTTCCGGAACGCATGCCATTGCAAAGGACCGTGGAATGGAAGCAAAAGAAACACTCGTCGCAGTAATCATGGGAAGCGATTCAGACCTCCCCACCATGCGGGAGAGCACGAAGATCCTCGACAAGCTGGGCATCGGATACACGATGCGCATCTCCTCGGCTCATCGCACTCCGAAGAAGACAGTGGACATCGCGGAATCACTCGAGAAGGATGGGATCGAAGTGGCGATAGTGGGAGCGGGACTTGCCGCGCATCTGCCCGGCGTCATCGCAAGTCTGACCGTGCTCCCTGTGATCGGCATTCCCATGGAGGGAGGCAACCTGCGCGGTCTCGACGCGCTCTACTCGATCGTGCAGATGCCTGCGGGGGTGCCCGTGGCCACGATGTCGATCGGCAAGCACGGAGCGAAGAACGCCGCCATCATGGCCGCGCAGATTCTCGCGCTTAAGCATCCCGGGATTGACAAGAGCCTGCGGGCCATGAAGAAGGACCTCGCGCAGGCGGTCGACGAGAAGGACAGGGAACTCGTGGCGGGCGAGCGTGCCGCACGCGACTCGAACAAGGCAACCGTGGAGAGTGGACGATGAGTAGTGTCGTGGTCGTCGGGGCACAGTGGGGCGACGAGGGCAAGGGCAAGATAACCAATGCCCTGTGCTCGGATGCGGATCTGGTCGTCCGTTTCCAGGGCGGCGCCAACGCCGGCCACACGGTCTCTCTGGATGGAGTTCCGATCGTGTTCCACCTCTTGCCGTCCGGTATCAGTGTTCCCGGAATCCAGAACGTCATTGGGCCGGGAGTGGTCATCGACCCGATCGCCCTCGCCGCCGAGATAGCCGGCGTGACCGAGAGGGGAGTGGAGGTAGGAGAGAATCTCCTGATCGACGTCGGCGCTCACATGGTGCTCCCGTACCACAAGGCGCTCGAGGCCGCTGAGGAACGGGCCCGAGGGGACAGCGCGATAGGCACGACACACAGGGGGATCGGTCCTGCGTACGCCGATCGGTGTGCGCGTGACGGCATTCCCATTGGAGCTCTGGCAGCGTTTGACGAGTTCCGACCCAGGTTCGAGGAGGCCGTTGCTCGCAACAACGAGCACCTCACGCGGCTGTACGCGGAGGAACCACTGGACGCTCGCGAGATGCTCGAACAGCTGTACCCGGTCGCCCAGACACTCGCGCGACACCTCGCGGACACGCCGGAGATGATCCGTGAGGCTATTCGGGCCGGCCTGAACGTGCTCTTCGAGGGGGCTCAGGGCACGCTCCTCGATGTCACATTCGGAACCTATCCATTCGTCACTTCGTCCTCCACCACGGCCGGAGGAGTCGCCACGGGGACCGGTGTTCCTCCGTCCATGATCGGAGAGGTGATCGGCATCGCGAAGGCGTATACAACGAGAGTGGGCGCCGGGCCTTTTCCCACGGAGGTCACCGGCGACACGGCACAGATGATCCAGGAGAGGGGAGCCGAGCGGGGAGCCACAACTGGGCGAGCGAGACGCTGCGGGTGGCTTGACATCGTGGCCCTCAGGTACTCGATCGCGGTGAACGGCATCAAGCGCATCATCGTGACCAAGCTCGACGTCCTCGACAGCTTCGAGACGATCAAGGTCTGCGTGGCGTACGACATCGACGGCAAGCAGACCGACTGCTTCCCTCGCACCGCGGATGAGCTCAGACGAGTCAATCCTGTGTACGTGGAGATGCCCGGCTGGATGAGCGTCACCAAAGAGGCGAGGCATGGGGCTGAGCTGCCGCCTCGAGCGCTCGCATATCTCAACGAGATCTGCAGGTTGGCCGAGGTTGATCTGTGCTCCGTCTCTGTGGGCGCCAAGGGCGAGGCCATCGTCGAGTTCACGAGCATCTTCTAGCGCAACCCTTTGCGCTTGACGGGTCGGGGAATCACCCGTACGCTTTTCTCTATGACAAGCATACAGGACAGAGTCGACGGACGAGACATAGGGCTCGACAAGGTCGGAGTGACCGGACTCACGAGGCCGGTCCAGGCACCCGTCAAGGGTGGCGGGACCCAGACGGCCGAGGGGAGGTTCGATCTCTTCGTCTCCCTGGGGCCGGTTGCCCGGGGCGTCCATATGAGCCGTTTCGCCGCCGTTCTCTCGGGTTTCGAAGAGCCGCTCACGCCTTCCGGCATGGAGCACCTTCTCGATACGCTCAGGAGGGAACTCGGGTCCGAGAGCGCATTTGCCGATGTTGATTTCACGTTCTTTGCTCTCAAGGAGGCGCCTGTCTCCGGAGCGAAGAGCCTCATGGCCTGCCCGGCGATGATCTCCGCGTCACTCGACGGTGAATTCGATTTCGCTCTCACTGTCGTTGTACCTGTCATGACGGTCTGCCCATGCTCGCAGGAGGCGACCGGCGGTGCTGGGCACAGCCAGCGCGGACACGTGACCATCTCCGTACGCTTCGACGGCCATGTTGATCTCGAAGAGCTCATCGAGATCGCCGAATCCTGTGCCAGTGCTCCAGTCTATCCTCTGCTCACGGGCGATGACGAGCGTGTCATCGTTGATACCGCCGTGGATAACCCCGTCTTCGTCGAGGACCTTGTGCGCGGTGTTGCCGAGCGCCTCGACTCCGATGTCCGAATACACTGGTACCGCGTAGAAGCGGAGAACCTCGAGAGTGTGAGCGATCACAACGTGTACGCCTCCGTCGAGTGCACCCGCTAGCACCGTGCTTGACGGCGGTGACCGTCTGAAACCGGAGCCTGCAATCGCATGATGAGAGGAAAGCCGGCGGCCGTGCTCGCCGTACGGGTCTGGGGCACCGAGGGCCGCGAACGCAGCGACAGTGCTGCCCTCAAACGGCTCCGAGAGGCCGCAGCCGCAGTCGCTCTCTCGAATTCTCAAGCGCTGGCGGGACCGTCGGTATCGTCGCCGGATGGGGCTTTGCTTCTGCCTCTGGCGTCACCCTCCGAGGCCCTGAATGTGATACTCGCCGTTGCCGATCACACTCGCCCCTTGCGAACAACGTTCGCGGTGGTCCTGGCGAAAGAGCCGGTGAGTGAGGGGGCGTCCACGACGGCTCGTGACGGAGGCACTCTGCTTCGCTATCTCGCGATCGAGGAGGCATCCGCGTCCGCTCTCAGCACGCTGGCGGCGACCGATCCGCGCGATGCCCGCACTCTCGTGCGATGGCCGCGCGACGATTCCGTTCTGGCATCGCTGATCGATCTTGTGCTTCTGTCATACGATTCGATGACCGAGCGGCAGCGGCAGATCATCGCCCTCGTCAGGGAATCCGACACGCAGCAACAGGTCGCGGCCCACCTGAATGTCTCAAGACAGGCAGTGAACCAGAGCCTGGCCGCAGCCAACTGGCAGCATGTCCGACGCGCCTGTGCCGCCATAGCTACAAGGCTGAATGAGGAGTCAATTGCCACCGAGTGAGCGGCCGTCAGAGGCCTCTCCCGGTGCTCTTTCTCAGCATCTGAACCAGTGTTGGCCTCGGCAGGAAAACAGGCCCCCAGGGGCACTTAGTGGGCCACTGGGACGCTTCTATTGGGGGTTTCTGACAGTGAATGGGATAGATTCCCGGTCCATGGTGCGAACGGCAGCCTCTGTGGCCATCCTGCTCGTGCTCATAGCCACCGCACCCGCGCCGTGCGCGACGGATCCGACCGGCGATGCGACCGCTGAGGGGCTTGTGGCAAGAGGAGTGAGGCTCTTCAGAAGCCACAAGACGCGCCAAGGTCTGGCCGACCTCGAGACCGCGGTGGCGCTCGACCCGGAGCTTCCTGAGGCACGCGCGGCGCTTGCAGCAGCCCTTCTCCGAGGCGGCATGTTCGAACGTGCAGGCCTTGGATTCGAACGCGCGGTAGGAGAGGAGCTTGCACTCAGACTTGCAGCAGGCTCAGCCGGGGCATCGGACGTGCACGCTGATGTCGATCGAGAGGCGCTCTACGGTCTCGCCATCTGCCGTGCCGAGCTTGGATTCCACAGGGAGGCCGACAGGCTCTACCGCATCTACGCAGACCTCGTCGGCGTGACCGAACCCGCCGCGGCAAAGGCCTACTACCGTCTTGCGGAGATGTTCGAAGCCTCCGATATCTCGTGGGGAAGTGCTGCGGCAGAGATGGCCAAGGCGCACGCCATAGATCCCGCGATCGAGACAAGAGAGCTTCTCGTGGGTTTCCCTCCGCTCGCATCGCTCCCGCGGTTCGAGCCGTACACATGGGCCATCGAGCTGTCTCCGGACCCACCGGACAGCATGCCGGAGTTTGACGATCTCCCGGTTCTGCTGAGCTGGATCGAGCCTGATCACTCGACCGACACTCACCCTTCCACAGTCGCCACGACGACGATAGTGGATCTTCTTGTGGACCACGCCGGCCGCGTGAGTGACGTTCGCATTGTCGAGAGCCAGGACTCCGACTGCAGCGCCGACGTCTCGATGACAGTCGCGGCAATGCAGTGGATCTTTGAGCCCGCCGTGGTCGACGATGATCCGGCGCCGGCCTGGATAAGACTCAGCGTCATCCACCGTCCTGACCCACCCGCCAGCACCGAATCCCCCTGATACGGAATCCGGGAACAAAACTCCTACTCATGCCCTCCAATCAGTGCAGGAGAGAACCACCACTCAAGCCACGAAGGAGGCACCAATGAGAAGGGAATGGCTGTCCGTAGCGGCATTGGCTCTGCTCGTGAGTATCGGCGTGTTTGCGCTGTCCGGCTGCGGCGACACGACCTTGACGGGTGGACCGGCCGAGGTCGGCGACGAAGCCGCACTTCGGGACTTCACGGAAGACCATGGCTTCTTCACCGAGATGGGCCCGTATGATGATGACCAGCTCGAATCGGATGGCTCCGACACAAGGGAGCCCATCGATCCTCTCACGTTCTGGCGCGAGATCTCGGAGAGGCTTATCATTCACGAGTTCTTCTTCCATCCCGAAGAGGACACGTGTGACGTGACAGTACACAAGGAGCTCTGGGGTACGCTCAACATCTGTGACCAGAACATGATCGAATACGAGAAGCCGATGCACCACCAGGGCACGCGCTACTCCATCTTTGAGCGCAACGACAACTTCGGCGGGGACGAGGGGGACCGGCACAGACGCGGTCGGTGGACGCTGACCGACATCTCCGGCTTCGTGGCCTACTCCGATACTCTCACGATGGAGATCGAGTGGATCCAGGTTCAGAGTGCGAGCGTCGACACCGTCATCACCGACCCATCTCTGCTGATGGCCGTGCCGGACGAGATTATGTCGTTCGCCATGGGTGAGGAAGTGACTGTGACCGTCTCCGGTCCGCCCGAGGATGCGATCCTGTTCCTGCACACCAGGCACAACAGATCGCCGTTCGCGTACCAGGGCGACGGCACGTTCCAGGGCACGTGGACCGTGAGCTACCCGGGTCCGCACTGCGCCGCCGTGCAGGTTCTTGCCCACGATTCGATCTATGACAGCGTCTACCCCGATGACTCACTTGTCTGGGGTATGCCGTATGAGGTCAACGACGAAGAGTAGACCTCCGGGACCGGTGGTCCGAGCCCGCCACGGGCCTCCGATTCACCCACGTGTCGTGTGGCCGCCGGTCCCATCCGATCTATCATCTGCAGTGACGAGGGCGTCTCGAAAGAGGCGCCCTCATCGTTTCCGGCCTCCTTCCGCCTTGCCGAACCAGTTTCCTGCCTCCTTCCGTCTTGCCGAGTTCGTGCCCATTGTGCTAGTTTGTTTTCCTGATATGAGCAAGGGAAGCACACAAGACGATGGGCGAAACAGAGAGCGCTACGCGCTCGCCGGCGCCCTCCTGCTGGCCCTGGTTCTCAGGGCCCTCTACCTTTTCCAGATACACGGACATCCGCTCTTCAGTGTTCTGACTGGGGACCCGGCCGTCTACTACGCGCGAGCGCTCGGCATTCTGTCAGGCGTAACCGTCCCTGATCACGCCTTCTTCCACTCCTGTCCGTTCTATCCGTTCGTTCTCGCAGGGTTCGCGCGCATCACAAGCAGCATGGACATCGTGAGAGCCATGCAGTCGCTTGTCGGGGCAGCGTCTGTGATCCTCATCTTCGAGCTGGGCAAGCTCACCGTCGGTCGGTCGGCAGGCATCGTCGCAGCGTTTCTTGCGGCCATCTACGTACCGTTCATCTTCTTCGAGGGGGAGCTTCTCGAGATATCGCTCGTGCTGGCGTTTCTCGAGGGAACACTCATCCTGCTTCTTCTCGCACGCATGCGCTCAAGTCGATGGCTGTCTGCGCTTGCAGGCGTTCTCCTGGGACTGGCGGCTCTTGGGAAGCCCAATCTCCTGCTCTTCGCACCGATCGGCGCCGTCTGGCTGTACGTGACCGCCCTCACCAAGCGTCGCAGAGCCGCGATCATGGGAATCGTGTTCTTCACGGCCGCCGGCGTGACGATCCTCCCGGCCACGATCCACAACTACAGGTCGTCGGGTGATCTCATCCCGGTCTCCTCAAACGGCGGGATCAACCTCTTCATAGGCAACCACCCGGGAGCCCCGGGTGTCTTCCAGGTTCCACCCGAGATGCGCTTCGATCTGCGCCTGGCGTCCAAGGAGGTCGCCGAGCGCTCCACCGGGCGGCCACTCAGCGACGGCGAGGTGTCCGACTACTGGGCGGGACAGGCCTTCCGATTTGCGAAGAGCTACCCGAACGCGTGGACCCGTCAGATCGGCCGGAAGTTCGCGCTCTTCTGGAACCACTTCGAGATTCCGAACCACTACGACATGAACTTCGTGAAGCGCTTCGCACCCGTGCTCCGGAATCCGATCGGCACGTTCGCAGTCTTAGCACCCCTCGGAATCCTCGGACTTGTGCTGGCCTCCGTAAGACGGAAGAGAACGGGGCTACTCATCGCGTTCGCTGTGACCTTCATGGTCTCCGTCATACCTTTCTTCGTCACCGCGCGGTATCGCCTCGCGATCGTCCCTGTCCTCCTGGTGGGCGCAGGCTTCGCTGTGACCGAGATAATCAGCATGGTCCGGAAGCGATCGTGGAAAGCCCTGGTCGCGGCAGGGATCTTGCTGGCCCTACTCACGGCCGGCATCAACGTCGACATCCTCGAGTTCGGGAACGCTCAGATGCACAACACGCTGGGCGCCATCCTGGGTTCTCGGGGTGACTTCGAAGCTGCGGCGGCCGAGTTCGAGCTGGCTCTGGATGAGAATCCGCGGGACCTCTCTGCGCGCTACAATGCAGGGCTTGCTCTGATAGAGCTTGGGCGGCTCGATGAAGCCGCCGTTCACTTGAGGCGGGCCGTGATCGCGCATCCGCGGTATTTCGAGGCGTGGAATGCGCTGGCCCGCGCCAGTGCCGGGATGGGCGAACGCGAAGCCGCGCTCGAAGCGCTTGGCAGTGTGCTTGAGGCGAACCCTTCAGCTCCAGGGCCTCTCGTGGCGGAAGCACGGAGCATAGCGGAGCCACTTCTTCGGGCGACAACACTGGAATAGACGAGAGCCCATCGGCGGCTCACTAGGGGGAACGTATTGGACGAGACTGGCAGGGAGCAGACCGACAGAGCAGAGCGCGCCCGGAAGGAATCGGGCGGCGCCTTCGCGATCGAATTCAAAGATCTGGCCAGATCGTTCGGTGATATCGAGGCCGTGAGAGGTGTGAATCTTCAGATACCGCACGGCCAGATCTGCGGCTATCTGGGGCCGAACGGGGCGGGGAAGACGACGACCGTCAAGATGGCGACCGGCATGATCGCCCCAACGTCCGGGACCACGCTGATCAACGGAATCGACATCGTGAAGAATCCGATCCAGGCGAAGCTCTTGATCGGCGTAGTTCCGGAGACAGGGGCCCTCTACGAGACCTTGACACCGATCGAGTACCTCGCGCTTGTGGGCAGGCTCTACCATCTTGAGCGCGATGCGGCTCTTGAGAAGGCGGGCGTGTTCCTGGAGCTCTTCGGGATCGCCGATTCATCAGAGCGCATAATGACGGGGTTCTCGCGCGGAATGAGACAGAAGGTCCTCATCTCGGCGGCCCTCATGCACAACCCCGGCATCCTCTTCCTTGATGAGCCGCTGGCCGGCCTCGACGCCAACACGGCTGTCGTTCTGAAGGAGCTTCTGAGAGAACTCGCCTCCCAGGGGAGGACCGTCTTCTACTGCTCTCATGTCCTCGACGTCGTCGAGAAGGTCTGCGACAGAGTAGTCATCCTGACCGAGGGAGAGGTGGTTGCCGACGGCGGTGTTGAGGAGTTGAAGGAGATGACACACAGGGCTTCCCTCGAAGACGCCTTCACAAAGCTGACATCCGAGGGCGACCTGAACGCGATCGTGAGAGCGCTCTCGGAGAGCGTCACCGGCAGAGCACACGGGGCAGGCAATGAGAAGTAGGCACTCGGGCGACGATCGACTCCACGCCGGAAGTCGGGTGAACGAGCAGGCGGCGGACTGGGACCAGATCCGCGCCCTCTTCACGGCCGGGATCCGCATGGACCTCCGGTCGGCCCGCGCCAGACAGCGGGGTCGCATCAAGATCCCACCGATGATCGCCATGCTGGTTACCTACTCGGTCATCGGGGGCCTCCTGGCGATATCTCTTGCGAGGACGAGTGGCCCGTTCACTTTCACTCTCCTCACATTCAGCGCAGCGATGTTCATGACCGCGATCACGGTCATCATGGAGTACAGCTCCGTCGTGGTCAGCCCTGACGACTATGGCATCCTCGCGCACAGACCGGTCTCTTCACGAACCTACTACTGGGCCAAGGTAGCGAATCTCCTCTTCTACGTCACCTGCACAGCGACGGCGCTCAACCTGCCCGCTGCGATCGTCGTCGGCCTGCGGTTCAGGGGAGGGGTCGCGGTAGGGTTTCTGTACATGATCATGGCGCTTCTCGCGTGCTTCGCGGCGGCCGCGCTCGTTATCCTCCTCTACTCGACCGCTCTCAAGCTCTTCAACTACCGGCGATTCAACACGGCCATCACCTACGTGCACTCGTTTGCCACGCTCGCGCTGACATTCGGATACGTGCTCATTCCACGCATGCTGATCCGCGAGCACGTCTCCATATCGATAGAGAAGGGCTTGTGGGTCTGGTTCGCGCC
The DNA here is from genome assembly GCA_964521425.1 of uncultured bacterium. GTDB lineage: Bacteria > Joyebacterota > Joyebacteria > Joyebacterales > Joyebacteraceae > Joyebacterum. The sequence goes on along the minus strand of CAZFRO010000003.1, from coordinate 141,901 downwards.
GCCGGCCTGGTACGCGGCAGGCGTTGAGCTCTCCGTTGGATTGGGCGACTCGAGGAACCTCACCCTGGCACTTCTGGCCATCGTGTCCGCCGCCGTCATCATCCACGCCGCACTTACCATGATCTCGCTCGAGTACTCGAGGAGCATCGCTGAACTCGCGGGGTCGTCAGCCGAGGACACTGTCGAGGTGGACCAGAGGAGACTGAGGACGCGATTCGCAGCGTTCGGCGCCTTCTTCTGCAGAAACGACGAAGAGAGGGCTGGTTTCGAACTGATGCAGGCCTACATGAGACGAGATCGGAAACTCCGTCTGAGGATCTACCCCGCATTCGGGTTGCCGCTGGCCGTCTATCTGTTCGGTCTCATCTCAGGCGGTCTAAGCGACCCCCTGGGACCCCGAGTCGCGGAGGGCACGTTCCCTGTGAGGGAACTCCTTGGCTTCTACTGCGTGTTCATTACTCTCTTCTTCGCCTCGGCGATAACACAGTCGGACCAGTGGAAGGCAAGCTGGGTTTTCTTCTCCGCCCCGCTTGAGAACCGCGTCGGCCTCCTGGTCGGGGCAAGGAAGCTCGTGATCTGGAGGTATCTGTTCCCGTTCTTCTGCGTGCTCTTCGTGCTCCTGAGCTTCGCAATGCCCGTACCTAGCGCCGCCCTCTATCTCTTCATCACATTCGTTCTGTCACTCATGGCCTTCGCCCTTTTGTCCATGGCATCGCCGTTCATGCCGCTCTCGCAGTCGATCGAGAAGACCAGACAGGCCCGACAGATGGGACTTATCATGCTGCTCGGGGTTGCAATGGTGTTCCTGGTGGCCATATCGGAGACACTCAGGGAAGGGCGAGTGGCGGGCTCAATAGCCGTCGTGCTGCTTCTCGCTCTGGCCGGCCTGTCGGAGATCGCGCTCAGAAGAAGACTTGCCTCAAGACTTGCGCGGGATGAGTTTCTCGGCTAGATTCGAAAACATGTTGCGCATCGGGTCCGGTTTGGATACGCTGCCGATTGCCCGCCCGGTTCCGAACAGAGTGGGCCCCAAACCGACAAAATCAACAACATCACAGATCAGGAGATGCAGATGGCGGATCAGGCTATCACCAAAGACATGCCGATCGGGACGATCGTGGAGAAGCACCCGGAGACGGTGCCTGTCTTCCTGCAGCATGGACTTCACTGCATAGGATGTCACGTCGCGGCGTTTGAGTCGGTGTCTGAGGGCGCGGCAGCGCACGGCATCGATCTGGATGCGCTCATGAATGATCTGAACGGAGCCGTCACTCAAAAAGAGAAGGGCGACTGATACAAAGGTCACCCAGTCAATAGACAAGCTGAACCGGTGGCGTCACGCAGGTGCCAGCCAGGCGGCGGCCGATGAGACGTGATGCGGATCGGAAGAGCGGGAGCTGCGCACAAGATAGAGAGAGGCCCGAATGAAGCTCGATGAACTCACAACTTGGCTCGGCAGCAATGAGAATTGGGACTACCAGCTCGACGACGAGGGTATCCTCATCAAGAACGCTCAGTTCGAGACGTTGACACACTGCGCGTTCGGCGCTGTCGAGAGCAACACACTTGAGACGATCACGGGCTCCTGCTCACAGGGCAGGGACGTCGACCACATAACGCGCGTGACCGGCTACTTCTCACGCACCAGCGGCTGGAACAAGGGCAAGGCAGGGGAGCTCAAGGACCGGCACAAGGTCGCAGTCTAGCAGCTATTTGGTGAATATAGTTCAGTCAAGCCCGGAAGGCAGCCTGCTTTCCGGGCTTCTGCTATTGTGGACATATCGTGAGCTTCCGCGCCCACGGCTCGCGGACCCCTTGGTCCTGGCGCTCCGGGGGCACGTTTCGGAAGGCCCACGGGGTTCCCGGGGTAGTTTCCCGGTGAGTGCTTGACTGAATTCAGGCTGCATGATATAATATGTGTGGGTTCGGATAAGGATATGTTGGGGGAGAATCACCTCTCCAGCATTGGATGTAATTGTGGTACCAGTGGACGAAGTGGTCGCACCGGCCGCCGGGGGATACCTTGGGGGCCAGCGGGAGAGGCTACACTAAGGAGGTGGAACGGGAGCGCTTTCGCTTGTTGTGAGTGTACTGTTGCGTGGCTTGAAGCGCTGGATCGATGAGCTAGGTGAACGAGAGTCGCGCGGTCACTGGTGTTGTGTTGTACTCACCTGCGGAGGCCACGAAGTGGCCCCGTACAGATGGAGGGCACGATGAAGAAGCTGCTCATTCTCGCTATCGTCGTTCTGTTCGCGACGCCGGCACTCGCCGTTCAGACCCTGAACTACAGTTGGGAAGACGGCGGCACGATCCTCGGTTTCTACGGCAACCTCGTAGACGACACGAACGTCTCAGGTGCGCAGACCGGCTCGCAGGGCTCGACGCTTCCGGACTACACGTGCCCGGGCGCCGTTGACGGCAATTTCTACCTCCACGTCGCCGAGGACCCGCACAGCGGAACGCCTCAGGCGTTCGTTGCGTGGGTCACAGGTCTCCAGGAAGGCGACATCGTCGAGGCCATGTTCTACGGCTACGACATCACGGAGGGCGGCAGTCCATCACTGAGAATCTGGGGTGGCTACACAGAGACCGGTGGAGACGTCAACAGCTACTCCGGTAGCGCAGGTGGCGCCTCCGGCTACACGGCCGGTCTCGGCTGGGATCTGGTCTCGCACTCCTGGACCTTCTTTGCTGATGGCGGCCTTCACGACGGTCTCACGGTCCAGGCGCGTCTCTACAGCACGCCCTCGACGAGCGACCCCGACCACACCGACTTCTGGATCGATAACCTCACGGTGACGGCTCCCGACCACGCCACGATTCACTTCCCGGAGGCCGTGAACCCGGTCGAGGTTCAGACCTGGACAGGCATCAAGGCTCTGTACAGGTAGAACGACGAGCACACGCTTTCCTCTGGGCCGCATGGGCCTTGAAGGAAAACGGAAACACGATGGGAGAGGGGCTTTCGCGAAAGTGGAGGCCCCTTTTTCTGTCGCCCCCTGGCTGCCACCCAGCTTTCTGCCTCCCAGGAGACTCGTTCTACTTGAAACCGCCCGCTCACCCTGCTATTCTATTGGATTGAACTTAGAGAACGCCGCCGGCCACCAATGGAGCATTAGGGCTTCATCAGGGGGAATCGGTGCGGTTCACAGGAGTGGTTAACCCCTCGTATCACGGAGGCCCAATTGGGTAAGAGAAATCGTATATCCAAGAGCCAGCTCAAGCACGACGTGCTCCTTGAGACAACGGCCAAGAGCACCAAGTTCATTGAGGAACACCTCAGCAAGGTCCTGATCGGCGTCGCCGCCGTGGTCGTCGTGATTGCCATCGCCGCCATGGTCATGCACTCACAGCGTGCCACCGAGATCGCGGCCAATGCCGCTCTTGCGGAGGCATCACAGATCCTGAACTCCGGTCTTCTTGCACAGGCTCAGGCCCAGTACGAGAGTCTCATCGACCTGTATCCGGGAACGAGGGGTGCCGGCGCAGCCACCTGCTACCTCGGATCGATCGCCTTCAACCAGCAGGACTTCAACCAGGCTCTCGTCTATTTTGACGAGTACCTCGCTCATCACGCCGGCGACCGCACACTCGATCGCCTGGCCCTTGAGGGCAAGGCATCCGCCCTCGAGCAGCAGCGTGCCTTCGCTGATGCCGCAGCCATCTACCAGGATATGGCCGATCGCACGGACGATGAACCGATAGCGGCTGCTCGTTACCTGCACGCCGCCATTCGGAATCTGCGTGTCGCCGGTGACTGGGAATCCGTCGCAAGTGTATCGCAGCATCTCATAGACACGTACCCGGACACTCCCTGGGCGGACGAGGCCAGAATGACTCTCGCTGAAGCGCGTGCTCATCTCTAGCGTGGGAGTCCAGCGTGGAGGGGCTTCTCCCGGCAGCATAGTCCTGAGACCAGCGCGCGAGTGTCCACGAATCGCGTCCAGAGGCGGTGCATCAGGGCCTCTCGGCAAGCTCATCACCTCCAACCATGTGTGTCGCATAATATGTATTATGTAAACCTATACATGAGGTGCGATTCTGACTCCTGGAATCGCCCCCTGACCTCCCTCCCCCTCGCGATCTCACTCGTGGTCCTGTTGTTGATGGTACTGCTTCCTCTTGAGGCGCGTTCCGATGTACCGGAGCATGACGGAGGCCGATCTGTAGCGTCGGAGCGACCAGGCGCCGTCGAGTCCACTGATGATGCCGGACTCGAGGACGAGTTGGTGAAGGAACTCCTGCTCGCGCTAGCTCGCGGTGACTCGCTCTCGGAGGAACTTGCGCGTGTTGCTGAAGCGTTCCTGTCACTCACTCACGACGAGCTCATTGAGCGAGCGCTGGATCACGTCAACCAAGGTCACTACGGTCGGGCCGAGCTTGAGCTGGTAGTTGTTGTGGCCGGCGCCGACACCTCCCCCGCCAGATCATACGAGCAACTCAGTCTCCTGGGTTATTCACAGCTTATGTCTGACAGGAAGGAGCACGCTGCGGCGGCACTCATACAAGCGGGTGATGTTTACACCGGTCTTGCAAGAAGTGTGAACCCGAACTTTGGAGCAACAATAGCCGCCGGGCTCGGCTTCACCTACGTTGAGATCGGACGCGGAGCGGAAGGCACCGACAGGGAGACCGCGGGCCGTCAGGCTGCTCTCTGGTGGGCACGGGCGGGTGCGGATCATCTTCTCAACTCACTCGGTGATCTCGGACCGGACGAACTCATGATCGCCGCCTGGGCATACGGTCAGGTAGGACGGCTCGATCGCGCCACGGTCTTCGTGGCCCGGGCGCGTCTCCAATACAGAGCCCGGATCGCGGGCGACCCGGGCGATGACGACGCACACCTGGGACTTGCCAGGTCGTACGATGTCTCTGTCACTTCCATGCACTCCTCTTCGAATCCCGATAGCGCCGCGTTCCACTACGCGCGTGCGGGCCTCACTCCCTAGCTGACGACGAGATTCAGAAGGCGGTCGGGCACGTAGACCACGCGTCGAACCGTCTTGCCCTCAATGTGCCGGACGATCCTCTCGTCGGCGTTCACGAGGGCGAGCACAGCCTCCTCATCCGCACCCTTCTCGACCTCAACACTGCCCCTCAGCTTACCATTGACCTGAACGGCGATTGTGACAACATCTTCTTCGGCTGCTTCAGGATCGAATGAAGGCCACTCCTCACTGAAGAGCGTGCCCTGTCCACCCATCCGCTCCCATATCTCCTCGGCGAAGTGGGGTACCATGGGACCCAGGAGCAGAGTAGTACTGATAAGCGACTCACCGATGACGGCTCGCTCCAGAGGCAGCGCCTCGCGCTCCCCCAGCGCATCCATGAGAGACCTCGTAGCGTTCACAAGCTCCATCAGCGCGGCGACTCCGGTGTTGAAATGGAACATGTCCATGTCGCTCGTCACCTTGCGGATCGTCTGGTGCGTCTTGCGATGAAGGGCAGCGACGTCCTCGGGCAGATCCTCGCCCCCGAGCAGTGCCCTGAAGCCCGTGTACTCTCCCACGTCGAACGACCACTCCCCCATCATTCTCCAAACGCGATTCAGGAATCTGTACGCGCCCTCGACGGCGGTCTCATTCCACTCGGCATCACGATCCGGCGGACCGGCGAAGAGCGTGTAGAGCCTCTCCGTATCGGCCCCGAAGCGCTCTATCAACTTGTCCGGAGAGACAGCGTTGCCCTTCGATTTCGACATCTTGAAGCCGTTCTTGTAGATCATCCCCTGGGAGAAGAGTCGCTCGATCGGCTCCTCGAAACCCGTGAGCCCCATGTCAAAGAGCACCTTCGTCATGAACCTCACGAAGATCAGGTGTCCGCAGGCATGCTCGACCCCGCCTATGTACTGGTCCACCGGCAGCCATCGGTCGACATCCGCCTTGATGAATGGAAGCGTGTCTTCACGTGGACTGATGTATCTGAAGAGGTACCAGCTCGAATCGACGAATGTGTCGAGCGTATCCGTCTCGCGTCTGCCCGGTTTGCCGCACTTCGGACAGGGGGCGTCGAGGAAGGTGCTCGATGTGGTGAGTGGCGACTCCCCCTTGCCCGTGAACTCGACATCCGTCGGGAGCAGAACGGGGAGATCCTCCTCCGGCACAGGCTGTGGGCCGCAATAGTCACAGTAGATGATCGGAATCGGCGTGCCCCAGTAGCGCTGCCGCGATACGAGCCAGTCCCGCAGGCGGTAGCTGATCGCCCGTCGGCCCGTTCCCTCCTTCTCCATCCAGTCGGCGATGCGCTCCATCGCCTCCGTATTCGAGAGGCCGTCGAACTGCCCGGAGTTGACCTGTGTGCCGCTCTCGACATACGCTTCGGTCATCGAGGCGCCGTCCAACCCTTCGTCGGGATCATCTATGACGAGGCGCACTGGGAGCTCATACTCCCGTGCGAATTCGAAGTCCCGCTGGTCGTGAGCAGGTACAGCCATGACTGCACCTGTTCCGTACTCCATCAACACGTAGTTCGCAACCCAGAGTGGGATCTTCTCGCCGTTGACCGGATTGATCACGTGGAACCCTGTCCAGATGCCCTCTTTCTTCACGTCAGCGGCAGATCGCTCGAAGCTCCCCTGCGCCTTCACTCGCTCGGCAAACGCCATCACTTCCTGCTCGCGCTCACCCCCCGCGACCAGTCGCCGCACCATGGGGTGCTCTGCAGCCATGACCATGTAGGTCACGCCGAACACCGTATCCACGCGCGTCGTGAAGCAAGGTAGTGGATCTCCCGTCTCGGCGATCGCGAAGTCGATCTCCACACCCTCGCTTCGCCCGATCCAGTGCCGCTGCATCGTCTTCACACGATCGGGCCAGCCGTCAAGCTCATCAAGTCCGTCGAGCAGCCTGCCCGCGTACTCGGTGATCCGGAAGAACCACTGCTCGAGATCTCTCATACCTACGACCGACTCACAGCGTTCGCACTTCCCGTCTACTACCTGCTCGTTGGCGAGAACCGTCGCGCACGAAGGGCACCAATTGACCGGCGCGGCCTTCCTGAATGCAAGCCCCTCCTTGAACATTCGCACGAAGATCCACTGAGTCCATTTGTAGAATTCCGGGGTGTGTGATGATATCTCCCTGTCCCAGTCGTATCCTATCCCCCACCGCTTGAACTGCTGCTTCATCTTGATGATGTTGGCGTCGGTCCAGACCGGCGGATGGATATCGCGTTCGATGGCGGCGTTCTCCGCCGGCAGCCCGAACGCGTCCCAGCCCATCGGCGTGAGAACCGTTCTGCCACGCATCATCATGTAGCGTGCGACCGCATCCCCAATGATGTAGTTCCGCCCATGTCCAACATGGAGATCACCAGACGGATAGGGATACATCACGAGGCAGAAGAACGTGTCGCGGGCTTCTGTCGGACAGCGGAAGAGCCCCAGTTCCTCCCACCTGTCCTGCCACTTGGATTCTATCTCTGCGAAGGGATAGCGACTCATAAGCCTCGACCTCTCTCAATGGGGCGCCTCGCGAACGGGCCCATTTAACAGCACGGCCGGCACCTTAGTCTCGGTGTCGGCCGTGCGCTCACTGGTGCTCAACTGTATTGCTAGAAGAGATAGGTGAACGAGAGGCTCGGCACCATCTCATCATGAAGGTTCTTGCCCTGTGACGAATCACCCGTTGCTTCGGTCGCCGGTTTCGTGACCGCTGTGCCCATCATGTACGCCAGCGTCACATCAGCGCTCCAGTGATCCTGACGATAGCCGAAGCCGAATGACACTACGTTGTGTGCACCCTGCGGCAGAATGAAGGAGTAATCCTCCACGGCGACCGTCTCGGGAATACTCGCATACCCAAATCTGAGAGCGGCCGCTCGCGATAATTGCGTCTCAAAACCGAGGTGGAACTCGATCGTGTCGTCCCAGTTGAGCGTCGTCAGCGGCGTGAGGAAATCCTGATCATCCGGAATATCCACCGCCATCACTCGCGTGAACTCCGAGACCTTCGACCACTGTGTCCAGTGCACGTCTGCGGTCATCGTGAGACCGTCAAAGAGGAACCCGCGGTAGGCCAGACCGACGCCTGCCCACATCGGGAACGTGAACTCCATCTCCTCTGTGTGCTTTCCGAGCGCCAGCGTGTCCAACACTGACGAGAACTCGATGTCACCATCAAGGCT
>CAZFRO010000003.1:0-133677 GCA_964521425.1 uncultured bacterium | reverse complement strand
GTCCCGAAATCGGCGAGTGTGTACGCGCAGATACCGAACTTGTCGGCCACAACTGAGAGAGGTCCGGTATCCATATACATGTACAGGCCCGGAGCGAGGTACTGCGTGGCTTCGGAGGTAGCTTCTACTACGAGAGGCGCCAGCCAGCCAATCTCAGGACCGTCGAAATCCACCATTCCCTCGGCGCGCGACGCCAACGAGATGCCGTCGTGACCGGTGACCGTGACCTGGAACCCACGGATCTGACTGATCCCGGCAGGGTTCCAGTGAACGGCGCTGTAGTCGTCGGCCAGACCGACGAACGCGCTACCCATGGCACTGCTTCTCACGCCAACGCCCGGCGCATACAGGCCACCCGCCAGCGCAAGTATCGGACTGATGATGAGCATTATAAGAGACCAAGTCAGCACACTGTGGTTCAGACGCATGTGTTTCTTCCTCCTGAGCGTCGGGCGGCGTACTGCAGAACCCGACCGTATCTATCCGGCAGGAGCACCAGGGGGCGCACCAAAAGAGACAGTTTCATCCTTGATAACACAGCGGAATGAGCTCCGTCAAGCCCTTTCTCTGGGGCTTCCCGCGCCCTCGTCGCCTCTCAAGGCCCTCACGGCCGTGCCGCTCTCAAGAGCGCTCGATCGGACGATTCCTGTCGGCGTGGTCACACTCAGGTGCGAGCGGGCAACGATCACACCCGGGCCCCCTCGGCCTGCAGAACTCTCTACCGAGCCTGATCATGTTCACATGCAGGGAAAGCGCTTTGCCCCGGGGCGCCACGGCTTTGAGACCCGCGTAGACTGCTTCGGCCGTGCCGTCAGGGCTCAGGATCCCGAGCCGGCTGATGACACGGTGAACGTGCGTGTCTACCGGGAGTACATCTCTCCCGAGTTCAAAGAGAACGACGCACGCGGCAGTCTTCTTCCCCACCCCATGGAACCGTTCCAGGTAGGAGAGCACTTCGTCACTATCTCTGTCCCGCAGAAACTCCAGATCGAGCTTCCCGGTCGATTCCAGGATCTCGTTCAGAATGCGCCGGATGCGAACGGACTTCGTGCGGGCCAGACCTCCTCTCCTGATGGCCTCCTCAATCGTCGCAGAGTGGGCACAGGCGACTTCATCCCACGAGGAGAAGCCCTCTCTCAATCCTGCGTATGCTCTCTTTGAGTTCACGTCGGATGTGTTCTGGGAGAGAATCGTGGCCACAAGCGCGCCTATCAGGTCGCCTCGGCCAACATGCTCAGGAACCCCGTATCGTCCTTCAAGAAGAAGCGTGATTCGGAGCAGTCGTTCGCGAGCGCCGTCAAGCACGGTCGGCGTCTCCGGCGAGTCCGTAGACCAGAAGACCAACCGTGGGCTCAGGTGGCATGCCCTTCCGTATGTCGAGATCGGCTCTGTAGAAGAGACCTACCCCTCGCGCGTACTCACGAGACGTTCTCTTGAGCGCCCTCTCACGAAGGTCCGGTACGCCCGTAAGCGCGTGGTGCGGCCTCCACCCTCCCCCTCGCCTGGGTCCGGGCTGCATACGAGCCATCCAGAGCCCCATCCAGCAGCCGTAGAGCTGTGAGATGAGCTGGGCCGCATCCATGCCGCCTTCGATCAGCTCGGCAAGCCGCGCGAGCGCGTCCCCCTGTCTCTGCTCAGCCACCGACAGAGCCAGGTCCCTGAGACTTGATGCTTTCGCCCCCACGACCTGTTCCACATCATCCAGGGTTACAGCCGGTCTGCCTTCCGCATACGAGGACAGCTTGTCGAGTTCGTTGCCTATCCTGCTGAGCCGCCCGTCCGTCCAGTCCAGAAGAACGAGCAGAGCGTCCCGCGTAAGAGAGACATCTCGCTCGGACGCCATGCGATCGACCAGGGCTACGAGCGTTTCGCCGTCGGGGCGGTTGCACTCCACGACGGCCGCACTTCCGAGTGCTTCGCGCTCGAACTTGTTCTTGCTGCCCAGTCGCTTGGAGGTCATGAGCGCGAGGCACGAGCATTCGACGGGATCTTTCATGTACTCGAGTAGTTTCGTGCGGTGTGCTTGTGCGAGTTCGCCGAACTCGTAGACGACAGTCAGGCGCCTCTCCGACAACATCGGCACTGTGCCGGAAGCCGCCACGATCGCTTCAGCCGTGGTCTCACGTCCGATCAGGCTTGCAAAGTCAAACGGTTCGCTACCAGGCGCCAGCACTGCTCGTTTGAGGATGGCTACTCCGAGCCGCGCGATGTACGACTCCTCGCCGTGGAAGACGTAGACAGGGGCGATCTCCCGGCGCTCGACAGCTTCCTCAAATGCAGAGAACGTCACGTTGCTTTCCCTCTACCAAGCCTGCACAGTTCGCGAGAGAACATCCTCCGCCAGCTTCTCCAGGGCGCGTTCCTGGGCCTCTTCCTCAGTGGCCAGCTCTCCATCCTCACCGCTGACCGAGTAGACGGCCCAGCCCGTGATCTCGCTTTCCCACACGACGGCGCCGTTCGTAAGATCCTCATACGATAGCCTCGCAACAACGTTTACCTTGTACTCACGCGGGCTGCCGCCGGCATCGTAGGACAGAACGGGACGCGAATACCGCACGACCGTACCGCGCAGAATCGAATCGGCCTCGTCCTCACCCATGACCCTGAGGCTGTTGTCGTCTGAAAACACCTCTATCAGCGCGTCCGTCAGGTCCTGACCGACCGCGAATTCCACCGTCTCATTCTCCATAACCGGGATGGCTACGCTCGCGATGTGCGTCTTCACTGAGGCGGAAAAGCCGTAGTGGGAGCACCCGGTCAGCACAAGCGCGGTCAGCGCAACCACGGCCGGCGTGGCCGCCGCCTGGAGCCGACACGCACGCCGGAGTCCTGACTCGCGTCCGTCAAGTGGCCTCAATCCTCTTTCACCCGCTTCCTTAGCGTGTTCCTGCTGATACCGAGCAGCCGTGCGGCCTTGACCTGATTCCCATCCACGGCCTCGAGCGCCGCTTCCGCGAGCACGCGTTCCATCTCCGATACTATGACCCTGTCGATATCGGTTTCCTTGAGAGCAAGGCGCTTCTCGAGTTCGTATCTGACTGCATTCTCAAGCCCCGATGCCTGCCCAAGCTGCATGCCGGACCATGACTCCTGTCCGTCACGCAGTGTCTCGAAATCCTCGGGCATCACGACTCCGGTCCGATTCAGTGCCACCGCGCTCTGAACGACCTGCTCAAGCTCGCGCACATTGCCCGGCCAGGGGTAGCGCTGCAGGAGCTCTATGGCCGCCGGAGAGATGCCATCTATGTCGCGATGCATCTTGGCCTCGGCACGATTCAGGAAGTGCTCTGCCAGACACGGGATGTCGTCTCGCCTGTCCCTGAGTGGCGGCATGAACACGGAGACTACTTTGAGACGATAGAACAGGTCTACACGGAATCCTCCGCTCTTCATGCAACCCACGAGACTGGCGCCGGCTGCTGCGATCACCCTGACGTCAGTGCTGACTCTCTTCCTTGAACGCGGCCGCTCGAAATAGCCGTCCTCCAGAACCGTGAGAAGCCTCGCCTGGTTCTCGAGTCCCATCGCGTCGATCTCATCAATGAAGATCGTGCCGCCATCGGCCACTTCCATCCGGCTAGGCCCGCGGCTCTTCCCCTCCCCGCCTCGACCGAACAGGTCTATCTCCAGAGACTCCGGTGCAAGCGCCGAGCAGTTCACGGCGACAAACGGAGAGTCCCTGCGACTGCTGTTGTAGTGAAGGGCTCTGGCCACGAGTTCCTTGCCGGTGCCCGGCTCACCCTGGACGAGCACGCAAGCGTCGGTATCGGCAACCTGACCAATGAGCTTGTGGATCTCGATCATCTCGGGCGTCTTGCCGACCACGGCACCCAATTCTGCAACATCACCGGGCCCCGGAGATCCTATGGTCTGTATCATCCCGCCGTCATCCGAAAGCGCGCGACGCCCCGCGTCCTCAAGAGCACCCGGCAGCGTCTCTCGCGGAAGGTAGTCGTACGCTCCCTCGCGCATCGACTCGATCGCTCCCAGACTGCTCGTCTGTTCGGCGACGACGATGATGGACACGCGTCTGCCGAGCCCCTTGATGGCCTGCAGAACGTCCACAACCGGCATGTCAGTGATTCCGTGTTCGAGAACGATGAGATCGGGAGGTTCCGTTTGAGCGGCGGCGAGCATCGCGGCTGTGTCGGTCCACACCGTGGAATCATACAGCAAGGACGGCAGCCCACGCAGGATCTCCTCCGCCTGGGACTCGCTGGAATCCAGAATCCAGACTCGCTTCAAGCTTGCCCTCCGGAAACGACGATGCCCCGCCAGGGCGTCCTCACCCGCGGGTCGCACTGCCACACACCCAGCTTGGGAAAGACGCTAGGCGTCAGCACTGTGCTCTCTGAACCAGTCTACCGTCAGCTGAAGCCCATCCCTGAAGCCGAGCAGAGGCTCGTATTCAAGGACCTCTCGCGCTCGGGCGACGTCGGCATAGGAGTGTTTGACGTCCCCGGACCGGGCATCGGCGTATTTCGCTTCCGCGCTCGAGCCGATGATATCGCACAACGCCGCGAACAGCTCGTTTACAGTCACCGTATCGCCCATCGCCACATTGAAGACCCCTCCGGGCGCACCTGCGCTGTCGCCCGCAAGGATGTTCGCCTCCACTACGCTTGAGATGTGCGTGAAGTCACGTGACTGCTCGCCATCTCCGTAGATGGTCGGTGCGCCTCCCTTCAGGAGCGCGGTCGTAAAAATGGGCACGGCTGCGGCATACTGCGAATCGGGATCCTGCCTGGGACCGAATACGTTGAAGTACCTGAGGCAGACCGTCTCGATGTCGTAGAGACCGTCGAAGCTCAGGCAATAGTGCTCCCCTGCCAGTTTGGCAACGGCGTACGGGGACATCGGACATGGTCGCATCGTCTCTAACTTGGGAAGCTCCGGCGCCTCACCGTAGACGGACGAGGAACTGGCATAGACGACTCTGCGCACGCCGGCGTCCCGAGCCGCCACGAGGACGTTCAGGGTGCCGACAACGTTCACGTCGTTGCTGGTCACGGGATCATCGACCGACCTCGGAACGGACGCAAGCGCCGCTTCATGGAACACGACATCAACGTCCTTGACGGCGTCACGCAACGCATCCAGATCTCTGATGTCGATCTCCCTGAGATCGATGCTATCGAGCAGATGCGCTATGTTGGCCCTCCGCCCGGTCGAGAAATTGTCCACGACCCGGACATCACGCCCCTCTTTGAGCAGCCGGTCCACGAGGTGAGACCCTATGAAGCCCGCTCCTCCAGTCACAAGTGCTATCGACATATCATTCTCCAGACCTGCAGAGCGGCTATATCCGCCTGATGTGATCCGCCTTGATTCCCTTGAGCGCATTGCGCGCATCCACCAGAGGAACCCCGGACCCCACGATCATCTCATAGTCAAACGTGCTGTGAGCTGTCGCAATCACCGCACAGTCGAATCCGGCGAGTGACTCGGCAGTCAGTTCGACACTGGCAAACTCCAACGAACCGTCCTTGAAACTCGGCACGAACGGATCGGAGTACGCCAGATCAGCGCCCTTCTCATTCAGGAGCTTGATGACATCGAGAGCGGGAGACTCTCTGAGATCATCGATGTCCTTCTTGTACGCCACACCGAGAACCAGGATCTTGGAGCCCTTCACCGGCATGCTGTGGTCGTTCAGGCAGTCAACCACCTTGCCGACAACGTAGAATGGCATGCTGCTGTTCACCATCCCGGCAAGCTCAATGAACCGTGCCTCGAATCCACTCTCCTTGGCCTTCCAGGAAAGGTAGAACGGATCGATCGGGATGCAGTGGCCACCCAACCCCGGGCCCGGATAGAACGGCATGAATCCGAACGGCTTCGTGCCGGCGGCATCGATGACCTCCCACACGTCTATCCCCATCCGGTCGCACATGAGAGCCATTTCGTTCACAAGACCGATGTTGACGCTTCGGAACGTGTTCTCAAGGAGTTTCACCGTCTCCGCAACCTTCGTGGATGAAACGGGCACAACCGGACCAAGCGTCTGCTTGTAGATGAGCGTTGCGTGCTCCGTGCACGCAGGAGTCACCCCACCTACCACCTTGGGGATGTTCTTCGTCGTCCACTCCTCGTTTCCGGGATCCACGCGCTCCGGCGAGAACGCCAGATAGAAGTCCTTCCCCACAACGAGACCTGTCTCCGCCAGTCGCGGCAGAATCACCTCGTCCGTGGTTCCCGGATAGGTCGTGCTATCGAGGATTATCATCATGCCGGGATGCAGGTACTTAACGATCTCTTCAACGGCCGCACTGACGTACGAGATATCAGGGTCCTTGGTCTTCCTGAGAGGCGTCGGAACGCAGATGTCTACCGTGTCCACGTCGGAGAGCTTCGAGAAATCCGTCGTCGCCACGAACGCACCGCCCTCGACCGCATCCTTCACCCACTCACCGGGTACGTCCGGGATGTAGGAGTCACCTGACATCAGGATGTTCACCTTCTCCTCGTTCGTGTCTATGCCAACCACCTTGAAGCCTGCGCGCACGAACTCCATCGATAGCGGGAGACCGACATACCCGAGGCCGATCACACCGAGCCTCGCCTCCTTCGACAGGAGCTTGTCCTTGAGCAACACACCCTCCTTGTGACTAACCGGGCAAACCGAGACATCCCTTGAGCTTGAGCCTCCCTACACCAGCGCCAGCGCAACTACTACCGTGCCCGCCGACACGAGGGGAAGCAGCAGATTATCATATGCCCCGAGGGGCAGCGACTCCAGAAGGCTGGCCACAACACCTACTGCAAGCGCCCAGCCCAACGGTAGATAGCTAATAGCAACAACCGCGCCTACGACGAAGACTGTGAGCGATCCGACGAGCGTCTTCTGAGGATTGTAGACGAGGACAGTCTGACCGAACAGCCGTCCAGTGAGACTCGCAGCGCCATCACCCACAGCAAGAACCAGTATCCCAACGGTGGCCGCCGATAGTGGAAATAGCGCAAGCGACAGCCAGATGCCCGAGCCGAAGAGAATGGGACCCAACACGAGCCCGCGGGACTCCGCTGGACGCATCGCCCGCCACGTTACACCTGAGAAGAGCGGTAGTGCAACGCCCAGTACTCTGAGCGACTCCGATGCAACATAGCACAGAGTCACGAGACCAACGAGCCACAACGTAAACGGCTTCGAGAACATGGCCAGGAGCGGGACAATGACGGCACACAGGTGGATCGACTTCCTGAAGAGCTCGTGCCGCACCGCCATCCATTCCGGCGTGATCCCGGTCTTGTAGCCCTCGGGGAAGAACTCGAGGACCTCCCTCAGATTCCGCGTGTAGAGCACGAAGCTGGCCGCATGCATGATCGGTCGTTCCGGATTCACACCCACGCTTCGCCATGCCGCCTCGACTATCAGCCTGTTGCTGGCATCGTCGACCACGACCGTCACGTCGCGCCATCCAAGCCCCCAACGCCCGAAGATCCTCTCCAGCCCGTCGCGCTTCCCCCTGGCCGAGTGGCGGCCTTCTAAGAGCCCCCCGGTCAGTCGACCGCTCTCGATTTCGAGCAATACACCGTGTACCGCTTGCGCTCCAACACGGGACGCCACCCGTTCCAGCACCTTCTGTGGCACACCCGCGCTTACAAGAACAACCAGATACCCGGATCGCCTGAGATCCTCACAGATCTCGGCCGCGCCCTTCGTGAGACGCATCGTCTCCCCGACCGCCAACAGCTCTTCAAGCGTGCATCCAGCCAGAAGAGCGTACGCGCGTTCCACGGCCGTTCCGACATCTATGCGTCCGAGCTTTAGAAAGAGCCCCAGCCAAGATACCCTCAACCAGGTCAGTGGACCCACGTGCCAGGCGGCACGCATCAGAAACATGTGCCTCAGAAGTACGCCGTCGGAGTCGAAAGCGACAACGCCTCTGCGCACACCCTTCCGACTACCGTCCACTCCGCCTCCCCGACAGAAGGATGATGCCCACGACGCCTCTCCAGAGAGCAAGCCCCGCCATCGCTATCGGGACGTACGCGAATCGGCTTCCGTAGACCGGCATCACGCCGCGGCTGAACCGATGGACCGCGAAGAAGAGCATCACTGCCAGTGCGAGGTTGGCCATGCCCAGAGCGATCCGCTTGACTCTCTCCTCGTCCATACGTCCAGATCCCACTAGCTAGCGTACTATCGCGAACTTGCCGGTGACGATATCAGTCGGATCGGCCTCGCCCTCTTCGCGCGCCGCAATCCGATAGATATAGACCCCACTCACCAGGTCCCCACCGCCGTCCAGAGCATCCCACTCCACTGTGTTCCAGCCCGGCAGCGTACCGGCATTCTGAATCTCATCCCCGCCTTCCGCACTGTACTTCTCGAAGCCACCGAGTTTCTGCCCAGTGAGATCCAACACATCGAGCACGACCTCCTTCGCGCAATTGGAGAGTTCGTACCGGAACGTCACTTCGGCAGCGTTCGATGCAGGACTCGGGTAGGCGTAGTGACCGAGAATCTGAAGATCCGGCGTCGTTACCGCAATGGTCACGACCGCCACGTTGTCGCTCAGTGTCAGCTCGTCCGTATCGGTCGTAGTGACACGCAGGTTCAGGTCATGCCCTCCGATATCGCTGTCGTCTGTGACCCAGATGAAATCGTGTCTCACGTACTCGCCCCCACCCATTGTGCGAGCGAAGTGGAAGGAAGAGATAAGCTCGCCTGAGTCAACGTCTCCGTCCCAGAGTTCGAGAGTTGCTTCGACGTGCTCCTCGGGACCATATACATGCACCTCGGTGCCGATAGTCACCGTAGTCCCGGAGCCCGGCTCATCGGGTGAGAGGGTGATGTCGCCCTCGTAGACAACCAGGTTGATCTGGCTGTCGGGATCGTTGAGCCGCGCCATTGCCCCCGCGCACATCTTGGTGATCGCCTCGAGCTGATCTCTATCGACCGAGGCGAATGTGTCCTGGATCGTGTGATAGTAGGGGTTCCGCCCACGAGGACTCCAGTGCTCGATGGCGATGAGAGCATCGTAGCCGTTCATCCAGAAGCTGCCGTGGTCGCTGTACATCAGCGCCTTGTCGATTCTCAACACGTTGAGATCATCGAAATGCGATGAGTAGACCGTCTCCGCAGTGTCCAGTATCCAGTTCGCGAACCAGCGCGAGCCGGAATTGGTAACCAGATGACACGTGTCCGGGTGGTCCGGGTTCAGCTTGTACGCGATCATATCGACATTGAGGGCCGCATATATCGTGTCTCCAGCCGCCGCAACCGAGTCCGCGTACGCCTGGCTTCCAAGAAGCCCCAGCTCCTCTCCCGAAAAGAGGATGAAGCGGATATCGAACGGGAACGAGGCGCCGGATTCGGTCAGGACGCGAACCATCTCGAGCACCGTCGCGACGCCGGTCGCGTTGTCATCCGCTCCCGGTGCGGGGTTGTCGCACCACCAGAAATACGCAGTGTCAGGGAATGAGTTCCCTGCGATCGCGTCGTAGTGCGCACAGACAACGTATGAGCCCTGGAGGCGTCCTGAACCCGGGAGTGTCGCAACGATGTTCTCGGCGGGATACATGACCACGGGACCGCTGGTTCCCTCTTCACACGTGAATCCGGCAATCTCGAAGTGATGCGTGTCAATGACGGCCCCATACTGCTCGAGGCAGTCAACGATGTAGGTGCGCCCCTCGTCCAGACACTCCTCACGCCGGACATAGCGCGTTCTGGGCTCGCCGCCAGGATACAGGGAAAGCCGTTCGACGTGAGCCATGAGCGAATCCGCAGAGATGGCGTCAATCACATCTCCCACGAAGCCGCGCACGGCACGCTCATCCTGCGACGGATCGACAAGGGGAGCCGGGGCGTTGTCGAACCACTCGACGGCGTCTACCGATACGGGAAGGGGGCAGATCATGAATGAGACGGTTCTCAGGGCTTCGATGTCCGCACTCGACACGCCCACAAGCATCGCCCCGTCCGGCTCTTCCCAGAGAACCTCACCGTAGCGGCCGACATCACTCTTGGCGCGCCCCGGGTAGCATATGTAGAGATTCTCCCAGTCACCGGTGTCGCAGAGGACCTCGGCGTCCAGCCCCACGTATCTGAGATCCAGCCCAAGATCGGCATCACCCGCCACGAGCGCCTCGGAGGAGCCGATGAATCTGACCGTCCCTCCTCTTGACAGCGACTCGAACACGGCCGTTCCACCATCGTGAGCGATTGAGTAGATCGTCTCACCGTGCGCCATGACGGCGCCGAGCGCCATCAACACGACGACGGCCACCGCAACTGAGTTCTTCATGTGGACCTCCGTGAGCTCGTACTCAGAACGCAAGCTGACTCCCGATGGTGCCCTTGAAACCAATCCGTGTGGTGCGGCCACGGCCTGCGATGTCTCGCCGACCGTGACCGATCGTGGTACGCCCGAGAGGATTCGAACCTCCGACCCCTGGAACCGGAATCCAGTGCTCTATCCAGCTGAGCTACGGGCGCTCTCAGCGATCTCTATCAGTTGGTAGTCCCGTGTTCCCAGACCCAGTTCCTCGGCATATCTCAACTGAATGGCCGGGTCCACGTCCGGATGCAGGTCACGGAACTTGTCGCCTCCTTGCTTATAGACGTCGCTGAGACCGGCGTCTCTGGCCACCGGCGCCTCGTTGACGAGATCGTACGAGGCCTGGTCGATGGCCACTGGATCGAGGGAAGCAACAACCCCGATGTCCGGTACGATTGGGACCTTACCAGCGCCGTAGCAGTCGCAGAGCGGATGAACCTCCGTGATGAAGTTGATGTACCCAATCCGCCCACGCTTGAGCGCTGCAAACGCACTCAGGTATTCTACCATCTTCATTTGGAAGATGTCAGCAGATTCATCCCAGCGGATGCTCACGGCACGCTCCGGACAGACGGCAACGCACTCCGCGCACCCGATACACTTCTCCTCGTCTATGACGGCTATCTCCTCGACGACTATCGCGTCCGCCGGACACCACGGCAGGCATATCCCACACGCGATGCATGTGCTGCGCACATACGGACGAGTTGTCGAGTGCTGCTCAAGCTTCCCCGTCCTGGATGCTCCGCCCATTCCGAGGTTCTTGATGGCTCCTCCGAATCCAGAGAGCTCATGCCCCTTGAAATGCGCGAGGCTCACGATGCTGTCAGCCTTCACAAGCTCGACACCGACCGAGGCCTCTTTGACGTGAGTCCTCCCTATCGCGACGCGGTGTTCATTCGTTCCCCTGAGTCCGTCGGCGATGATGATGGGTGCACCGACCCCGGCAAACGTGAACCCGTGTTCCGCGGCGGCCCTCAGGTGCGCAACCGAGTCCCCCCTAGTTCCCCTGTAGAGCGTGTTCGTGTCGGTCAGGAAGGGTCGCATGCCTTCACGCTGGAGCCAGGAGATGATGCGGCGAACGAAGCGCGGCTTCACATGCCCCGTCTCCTTGCTCTCCCCGAAGTGCATCTTGACTGCAACCGTCTCTCCAATGCTTGCGATACCCCTGAGACCGCTCCTGTCGAGCAAGAGATCAATCCCGGCGGGGATGTCATCGACGTTCCCGTCGTAGAGCCTGAGCAGAAAGACCTTGCTCTTCTCGAGAGTCCCTCGGTTCATTCCTCACCGTCCGGATTCAGGTGTATCGACTTCTGTGCTCGCATCGCCAGCGTGGTCCGTGCGTACATCGATCCTGAGAGTACAACGAATATCATGGCGCACCAGAGCGCAATCGGCTCCGCAATCTGCCAGTCGGCAACGTGTACGAGCACCATGACGGCAAGTGCCACCGCGGTCACCTTGCCGAGCTTGCCTGCCTGTGGCACATCATCGGCAGCCCGTGCCATGGCCACGGCGCCGATCAGTATCCCTACGTCTCGCGCCAGAACAACGACCGCACCCCAGAGTGGCAGCTCGCCTCTTGCGACGAGGAAGACCACAAGTGCGGCAACCGCCACCTTGTCGGCGGCCGGGTCCAATATCTTGCCGAGTGTCGTGACTTGCCCCAAACGTCTCGCCAGAAACCCGTCGACCCAATCCGTAGCGGCAAGGAGAACAAGAACGGCCAGCGCGGCCTCTCGTCTCTCGCCGACCAGAAGCAGAAGCGCCACGGGAACCAGTGCAAGCCTCAGGAGCGTCACGACATTGGGCGGCTTCTTAAGGTCTCTGAGAAGCGGTCGCGGAGATGACATCATGATCTACCGCTCCCGCACACCACCGGCCCAGCGCATCTTGGTCCGGAGGATCTCGTAGTATGATCTCTCTGCGACCTCGACCAGGTGCGCATCTATCGGAGCCCGTCTGACAATCACGGTCTCACCGACAGATACCTGAAAGACCTTGTGTCCGTCGGCTGCCACGGTTGTCCTCTCGTCACACGAGAGCATTTCCACCTCCACGACCGCGGACGGCGGAACGACGAGAGAGCGAATACTCAGCGAGTGCGGGCATATCGGTGTCGCTATCACGGCCTCCACATTGGGCGCCACGACCGGACCACCAGCGGACACCGAGTGGGCGGTCGAACCGGTCGGGGTCGACAGGATAAGGCCGTCGGCGGCATAGCGAGTGACTATCTCCCCGTCCACACGCGCCTCGAACGAGAGCATTCTTGAATCGGCCCCTTTGGCGATCACCACGTCATTGAGCGCAGGCAACCTCTCACCCCTGCCCTCGATCTCCACGGACAGCATCATCCGCGAGCTGACCGGGAGCCGATCCGGGTTCAAGCGCTTCAGGACGTCGACGAACTCATCCTCAGCAATCTGCGTGAGGAAGCCAAGACTCCCCATGTTTACTCCGATGATCGGAGTCTCACGCTCAGAGGCGGCAACCCGCTTCGCCGCCGTCAGAAGTGTACCGTCGCCGCCAAACGCGAAAATGAGTTCGGCGGTCTCGACAAGTTGGGGCTCGGTGAGACAGGTGACTCCCGACGGCGCGAACTCCCGGAAGGACTCATCAACAACCAGCGTGAGGTCGTGAATCGTGGCCCACTTGAGCACGTGGGCGGCGGCATCGCCTACGCCGCTCTTGGACGTGTTCGCTATTATGCCGACCGTCTTCATCTCCCGGCCTCCTCTTTCAGAACGTCCTTCTCCGAAACGTCCTTCTCCGATCTGAGAAGCTGTCTCGCGCTCCGGGCGATGTCGTCCGATGTCAGACGGCACTCCGCAAGAAGACGCGTGCGCGAGGCGTGCTCCAGGAACTCATCAGGGATACCGAGAACCCGGACGCGCACTCCGTAGATGCCCTCGGCCTGCAGGAGCTCCATCACGGCGGCTCCGAACCCGCCCGCGATGACGTTCTCCTCGATGGTAACGACATGCCCTGTGCGGACTGCTTCCTCCAGAATGAGTTCCCGGTCGAGCGGCTTGACGAACCGTGCGTTCACAACTGACGCATGTACACCGCTCTGAGCCAGTTCTTCGGCGGCCTCGAGGGCAGTGGCAACCATTGAGCCGATGGCCAGGAGGCAGACGTCCGTACCGCTCCTCAGCCGCTCGGCCTTGCCTATCGGTAGTGCCGTAGGCTTCAGGTCCATTCTCACACCCAGACCTGCGCCACGGGCGTATCTGACAGCGAACGGCCCGTCGTCATAGTCCATGGCCGTACACACCATCGCCGCAAGCTCGTTCTCATCCTTCGGAGACGCAAGCACGAGATTGGGGACCGTCCTCAGGAAACTCAGGTCGAAGACACCATGGTGAGTAGGACCGTCATCACCCACGATCCCTCCCCTGTCGATCATGAACCGCACGGGAAGATCCTGCAGACAGACGTCGTGAATGACCTGATCGTATGCGCGCTGCAGGAACGACGAGTAGAGGGCCACCACAGGCTTGACCCCTTCAGTGGCCAGACCTGCGGCGAACGTCACGGCGTGCTGTTCGGCGATACCGACATCGAAGAACCTCTCCGGGTGCCTCTTCGCGAAATGGGTGAGCCCGGTCCCCGCCGGCATCGCCGCCGTGATCGCGACTATGCTCGGGTCATCGTCCGCCAGGGTCGCCAGAGTTCGCCCGAACGCCTCCGTATATGAGATGGCTTTGGGGCTTGCCTTGAGGCTGCCGGTTGCCTTGTCGAATGAGCCAAGTCCGTGAAAACGCGACGCATCATCCTCGGCAGGCTGATAGCCCTTACCCTTCACTGTTAGCGCGTGGAGCAGTATGGGACCCTCGATGAGCTTCACACGCTCGAGAGCATCGATCAGAAGCCCTATGTTGTGTCCATCGAGCGGCCCGTAGTATTTGAAACCGAGTTCCTCGAAGAGAACTCCCGGCACGAAGACGCCGCGCATTCCCTCGAGCGCCCGGCTCGCAAGATCGCGCGCCTTCTCGCCGATCGCCGGGATCTTGCCCATTATCTCCCAGACCTCGGATTCGAGTCGGTGGTAGGTCGGCGCCGTTCTCAGTCTCGTCATGTACTGCGACAACGCCCCGACGTTCTTTGAGATCGACATCCGGTTGTCATTGACCACGACGATGAGATTGCGCTTGAGATGCCCTGCCTGATTGAGTCCCTCGAACGCAAGACCGGCAGTCAGCGAGCCGTCTCCAATGACGGCGATCGCCCGCCTGCCTTCCTCAATGAACTCGGGTGAACAGGCCATGCCGAGCGCTGCGGAGATCGATGTGCTTGCGTGGCCGGTGCCGAAACAGTCATATGGACTCTCTTCCCTGCGGGGGAAGCCCGAGATGCCGCCGTACTGGCGGAGGGTCTCGAAACGCTCGCGCCTGCCTGTCACAAGCTTGTGCGCGTAGCTCTGATGCCCCACGTCCCACACGATCCTGTCGCGCGGGGTGTCGAACACGTAGTGCAGGGCCAGCGTCAGCTCAACGACACCGAGACTCGGAGCAAGATGCCCACCCGTCCGCGAGACGACCCGGATGATCTCGTCGCGTATCTCCTGGGCGAGCGTCTCGAGCCCCGCGATGTCCAGCTTCCGGAGATCCTGTGGTGAGTCTATGGTGTCGAGAAGTCTCATTATCAACCAGTGCCTAAGTTGTCAGTTGCGACGGTCGACTATGAAATGTGCGATCCCAGTGAGCACCGACGCCCGCTCGCCATACGCTTCGAGCGATCCTATCGCGTCGTCCACAAGCTCCTGAGCGCGGAGCGCCGCCGACTCGGCTCCAACTACTGCCGGATAGGTCATCTTGCCGCGATCCCGATCCTTGCCGACGGCCTTCCCCATCTCACTCGCGGACCCTGTCTCATCGAGCAGATCATCAGCAATCTGGAAAGCCAGGCCTATGCGCTCCCCGTACGCCGTCAGACGCTCCAGATCGACGCTACCCGCGCCGGCTGCCATGGCGCCCACCCTGACGGCCGCCGCAAGAGGCGCGCCCGTCTTGTGTCCGTGAATGTACTCGATCGCGCCGATGTCCGGAAGCTCCCCTTCCATGGCTATGTCGGCTGCCTGTCCACCGAGCATCCCGTCGTGACCGTTGGCGCCGGCCAGTTCCCTCACTATCGTCCCGACACGTTCCGGGGGAAGAGCCGTATCGAGGGCCACTATCTCGAATGCCAGCGTCAGGAGGGCGTCACCGGCGAGGATGGCCAAGGCGTCATCGAATTTCCTGTGACAGGTCAGCCGGCCTCGCCTCAGTTCGTCATCATCCATCGCAGGCAGGTCATCGTGAACGAGCGAATATGTGTGTATGAGCTCCGTGGCACAGGCGGGAGCAAGCACCTCATCCCCCTCTCCACCCGCGATCTCGAAGGCGGCGATTGCGAGAATCGGCCTCAGTCTCTTTCCCCCGGAGAAGACGCTGTAGCGCATCGCCTCCGTGAGGCGCGAGTACTGACCTCCAGGCCCGGGGAGAAAGCGCTCGAGGGCGTCCTCCACGATCTCGCGTTTCTCCGCCATGTATGAACTGAGAGACCCCTGCACGCTACTCCTCCGCATCATCTCCGAAGTCATCCAGCCGGAACTCACCCTGCCCATCGCCACTCAGCTTCTGCACTCTCATCTGTGCCTCGTCCAGAATCTTCGTGAGGGACTTCGCGAGCTTCGTCCCTTCCTCGAACGCCTTGAGCGACTCCTCGAGTCCGAGTTCCCCATTCTCCAGTCTATCCACGAGCTTCTCGAGCCGTTCCAGCTCACCCTCAAAGATCGGTTTCGTCTTGCTCACCTTTTCCTCCCCCGCCTCCGTGTCACCTCACCCACTGTACCGTCAAAACAACCGTCAGCCAATGTCACTCTCACACCCGCACCAGTCTGGACATCGTCCACGGAGCGTACGGGCTCAAGCGACGGCAACACTCCTACGGCGGCGTAGCCTCGCGCCATTATGCGCGTCGGATCCGACAATCTGAGACCGGTCATCAGATGATCGAGCCTCCCTGTCGCGCGCTCCAGATAAACAGCTTGAGCCGCCTGCACCCGTCTCGCGAGATCGTCAACGCTCTGCGACAGCCGCTCAACGAGAGCTGTCGGTAGTCTGAACCCATAGGCGGTCTCGAGCAACCTCAACCTCTCTGAGAGCCTCGCCATCGTGGACTCAGAGCCAGCTACAAGCCTGACCCGGAATCGCTCGATCTCGCGCACGAGATCGCCGCGGTCACGAACCACCATCTCTCCGGCATGAGAGGGCGTTGCCGCACGCGCGTCCGCCACGAAATCGCTGATCGTGAAGTCCACCTCGTGCCCAACGGCCGATATGATCGGCGTCCTCGACGCGAAGATGGCGCGCGCGACCGATTCGTCGTTGAAGGACCAGAGGTCCTCGAGCGACCCCCCTCCCCTCCCGACGATGATCACGTCTGCTTCACCCCACGTATCGACGGCCTCGATGGCCGCAACGATCTCAGGAACGGCATCGGCGCCCTGAACACGAGTGGGCACGACGACCAGACGTGTCAGCGGATACCGCGCCCGAACGACGCGGATCACATCTCGCACGGCGGCGCCGGTCGGAGATGTGATAACAGCCACAGTTCGCGGAAACTCCGGCAGCGGCTTCTTGCTCTCGCTGTCGAAGAGCCCTTCATCCTCAAGCTTGCGCTTCAGCTTCTCATAGGCGGCCGCGAGCGCACCGATGCCTGCCGGCCTCATCTCCTCGACATACAACTGGTATCTGCCGGCGGGCTCGTAGACCTTGATGCCGCCCCAGGCAACGACCTTCATCCCGTTTTCAGGAACGAAAGACAATCTCGCGTTCTTGTACTTGAACATGATCGACGAGAGCTGACTGCCCGCGTCTTTGAGAGTGAAGTACATGTGCCCGGAGCTGTGGTGAACGAAGTTGGATACCTCGCCTTCCACCCAGAAGAGGGTGAGAGACGACTCGAGCACGGACTTCACCATCACCGTCACCTGACTTACGGTGAGAATCCTGTTCTCCTGCCGATCATCCAAACCCATCTCCATAACGGGGAACCTCTAGGGGGCTCTGACACCGGCCTTGGTCGCGGCGTCAATGGTATTCAGGAGCAGAAGGGACGTTGTAAGAGTTCCAACGCCGCCGGGAACAGGGGTAATGGCGGCGGCGATACCGAGCGCCTCGTCGTACGCCACATCTCCGACGACTCTGTATCCTCGCTCCGACGATGGATCGTCGATGCGGTTCACTCCCACATCGATGATGACGACTCCATTCGCCAGCATCTCTCCACGGATCGCCTCGGGGACTCCCATCGCTGCAACCAGGATATCCGCAGTCACCGTGTGAGCCGAGAGATCACGCGTCCGCGTATGGCAGACCGTGACGGTCGCATTCGCGTTGTCGGCCTTCCTCAGAAGCATGTTCGCAAGGGGGCGGCCGACTACGGGACTTCTGCCGACGATGACAACGTGCCGGCCACTGATCTCGATCCCGGACCGAACGAGCATCTCCACAACCGCCTGTGCCGTACACGGCGCATAGGCGGGCCGTCCGGCGACGATGAGTCCCAGACTCAGCGCCGTGGCCCCATCCACGTCCTTCGCGGGCGGTATCTCCTCCAGAACGTCGCTCGGAATCCCCTGAGGAAGAGGCTCCAGAACGATAATGCCGTGAATGGAGGGGTCGGCACCCAGAGCCGCGATCCGCTCGGTCACGTCCGCCACCGAACTCGAGGCGGGAAGCGTGGACAGAACGACATCAATCCCGAGCTTGCCTCCGGCCTTCTGGATGCTCGACGAGTAGATCTTCGAGGACGGGTCGTCCCCAACCTGCATGATTGCGAGCGTGGGAACAACGCCACGATCTCTGAGCGCCGCCGAGGCCGTGCTCACCTCTTCACGTATCAGAGCGGCAACTGGCTTTCCCTTGAGGACCCTCGTTTCCAATAGCCCCCCCGCCGGCGCCGTGCGGCACCGCATGAGTATGATCCTAGTAGCGTGCGACGATACGCTTGATCTCGCGTGCGGCCCCTGTGGCCTCGTCCGCGTCGATCACCACCCCGTTCAGCTCCACATCCCCACCGGCGACCTCGAACCTCTGCGGAATCTGTGTCAGGAACCGGGCGATCGAGAGTTCCTTCCTCACACCTATGACGGAATCTACGGGTCCTGTCATCCCTACATCAGTGATGTAGGCAGTGTGCCCCTCAAGGATTCGCTCATCCGCTGTCTGGACATGAGTGTGCGTGCCGAGTACGGCCGTGGCCCGCCGGGCCAGATGCCATCCGAGCGCCAGCTTCTCCGCTGTTGCCTCAGCATGTATGTCGACCACGACAACCGTAGCATCGCGTCTGAGTCTGTCTACGAGCTCCGACCCGACACGGAACGGGCAGTCAATGCCCTGCATGAAGATGCGCCCCTGCAGGTTCACGACACCCACTGGGATTCCTCCACGCGTCTCGAACAGGCCGTGCCCTCGACCGGGCACTCCCGGTGGATAGTTGGCGGGCCTCAGGACCCGATCCTCAGCCTCCAGAAACGGAATGGCGTCGCGCTTGTGCCACGTGTGGTTTCCACCTGTGATGACATCGGCGCCCGCCTTGAAGATGTCGGCAGCCGTCTTCTCGGTGATCCCGATCCCTCCGGCCGCGTTCTCCCCGTTCACGATCGTGAAATCCACTCCGTGCTCACGCACGAGTTCAGGCAGAAGGGCCATCAAGGCGGTTCGACCGGGCTTGCCTATGACATCAGCTGCGAACAGAATCTTCAAGATCCAGTTCCTCTCCCGGAATTACTTGGCGTAGTTGACCGCTCGCATCTCCCTCAGGACAACGACCTTGATCTGCCCCGGGTACTTGAGCTCGGCCTCGATTTTCCTGGCAACCGCCGATGCGAGAACCTCGGCACGCGCATCGTCGATCTTCTTGTGCTGGACCATAATCCTGATTTCGCGGCCGGCCTGGATGGCGAACGACTTCTCGACGCCCTGGAAGGAATCTGCGATCGCCTCGAGCTTCTCGAGCCTCTTGATGTAGGTCTCCAGAGTCTCGCGCCTCGCGCCGGGCCGTGCGCCGGATATGGCGTCACCGGCCTGAACGAGAACGGCTATGGTCGAGGTCGGTTCGACGTCTTCGTGATGCGACTCGATCGCATTCACGACGATGTCATCCTCCCCGTAGCGATGAGCGAGTTCCGCACCTAGTGCAGCGTGTGTTCCTTCCATGGACTGATCGACGGCCTTGCCGATGTCATGAAGCAGTCCCGCCCTCTTGGCAGTGGTCACGTCGAAACCGAGTTCACCCGCCATGAGACTACAGAGATATGCCACCTCCTTCGAGTGCTGCAGCACGTTCTGCCCATAGCTTGTGCGGTACCTCAGGCGGCCAAGGAGCTTCACTATCTCCGGCTTGAGATCGTGAATGCCGACGTCGAGCGCAGCCTCCTCACCGAACTCCACGATCTGCACGTCGAGTTCCTTGGCGACCTTCTCGACTACCTCCTCGATACGCCCGGGATGGATGCGTCCGTCGGTGATCAGCTTCTCGAGAGCGATGCGGGCAACCTCGCGACGGACAGGATCGAAGCCGGACAGGATCACGGCCTCCGGTGTGTCGTCGACGATGACATCGATGCCCGTCGCTGTCTCGAAGGCCCTGATATTGCGTCCCTCGCGGCCGATGATGCGACCCTTCATCTCATCACTCGGGAGATTGACGACGGAGACCGTCGACTCCACAACATGGTCCGCCGCACATCGCTGTATGGCCAGCGTGAGAATCTCCTTCGCAGCCTTCTCGCCCTGGTGCCTGGCGTCGTCTCGTATGTTCTTGATCAACCGAGCCGCCTCGAGCCGCGCGTCACTCTCCATGTTTTTTGTCAGGAGTTTCTTGGCATCGTCACGGTTCATCCCCGCGATTCGCTCAAGCCGCTCATTCTGTTCCTCTATCAGTCCCGAGAGCTTCTCGGATCGCTGTTCGATCGCGCCTTCCTTCTCGGAGACTGCCGTTTCCCTCTGCTCAACCTCGCTCTCTTTCTTCTCGACGAACTCGTTCTTCCTGTTCAGATTGCCTTCGCGCTTCTCCATCTGACGATGGAGTTTCTCCTGCTCGGCCTTGGTCTGCGCCGTCTCTTCTTCGAACTTCGCTTTGGCTTTGTACCACTCGTCCTTCGCCTCAAGGATGGCGGCCTTCTTCTGTGTCTCGGCCTCGCGCTGAGCCTCGCGAACGATTTTCTCGGCGAGTTCCTCGGCACTCACGACCTTTCCCCGGTCGACGAGCTTGCGCGCAAACCACCCGGTCAGAAAAACAAGAGCTCCTGCCACGAACGTGGCAACCGCTGTCACCATTGGATTCATTATCTCTTACCCCTCCGCTCTATCGTAATTGCGGTCACAGGTAGTGGTCCTTCCTGCCTCAGTCCTCAGGCCGAACCCCGTCCCACAATGCGAGACGCTCCTGGACCTCCCTCTCATACCCTGTCTCTCCGGGCCGGTAGTAGACCCGGTCGAAATCCATGTACACTTGCTTCCTGCCCTGTGCCTCTGACGCGGGCATCGTGTATCCCTCTCCGCGCCCGAGCCTCCCCGCGCCCCGGTAACCCGCACTCTTAAGATGTTCCGGGACGGCGGAGACATGCCCCTCTTCCACGTCTCCGGTTGCCGCCGCAAGCGCCGCGGCGCACGTCCTGCTTTTCGGCGCGGTCGCCAGGTAGATGACGGCTTCCGCCAGAGGGTATGCCGCTTCAGGTAAGCCCAGCATCTCGGCGGCTCTCGCTGCCGAGACGGCTATCCCGAGGGCAGCCGGATCCGCGAGACCGATATCCTCCGCCGCGGAGATAACGAGCCTCCTCGCGATGAACCGAGGATCCTCTCCTCCCGCGATCATTCTCGCCATCCAGTGAAGGGCCGCGTCCGGCTGCGAACCCCTTATGCTCTTGATGAAGGCTGATGCGATGTCATAGTGCGAATCGCCATCGCGATCGTACCTCGCCACCCGCGTTCTCAGACACTCGATGGCCACGTCCCCGGTCACCCTTATGACGCCGTTCCTGTCCGGAGCCGTGCTGAGCACAGCCAGTTCCAGCGCGCTCAGGGCCTTCCGGGCATCACCGAGCGAATTCACCACGAGGTGCTCGAGTGCGTCGTCCGCCATCTCCACCGTGTATTCGCCGAGACCTCGCTCGTGGTCCTTAAGCGCCCGGTTCAGGACCTCCCGTATCTCGTCCTCGGAGAGCGGCACGAGTTCAAACACCTGAACCCGCGACAGCAGGGCCTGGTTCAGGTAGAAGAACGGATTCTCAACCGTTGCCCCTATCATCACGACCAGGTCATCCTCCAGTGGAGCGAGGAGAACATCCTGCTGGGCCTTGTTGAATCTGTGAACCTCGTCTATGAACAGGATCGTCCGCTTGCCATCACGTAAGCCTGCCTGCGCCACCTCACGCCGGAGATCGGCCACACCCGCCTCGACTGCGTTCATCGACACGAGTTTGGAGCCGGTCGCATTCGCGATCACATTCCCGAGCGACGACTTCCCTATCCCCGGCGGCCCGTAGAAGATCACCGAGAAGAGCCGATCCGACTCGATTGCCCTCCTCAGGAGCTTCCCGGCATCGAGGATCTGCTTCTGCCCCACGTATTCATCCAGACACGTGGGCCTGAGCCTTCGGGCCAGCCCCACGGGAGCAGCCTCGACACTCGATGAAGGAAAAAGACTGCTTGTCATGGTGTCGGGTGCTTCCACACGCTACTCCTCGGCACTCAGTCCATCCGGGGGACTTCTAGAAGCCTCCGGACAAGGACGGCCGACGTCATCAGAGCCCCGGTGTATGCCAGGGCATAATGGACAAACGTGTACCCGGAGCGTTGGACTCCGGGAAGAGGAAGGGGACCACCGGTACAGATGACCGGCGGCATCGGCCGTCCCTCTAGGGGGACGGCGCATTCACCCTAAGAGAAGGGTGAGTAGAGGCAATCGAAGGGCTCAGTTCTCCAGCTCGGACACGAGTGAGCGTGCCATCTCCTCAGTACGTTCCTCGACGCGTGCCAGCAACTTGTTCCTGTCATCGCGCTCACCGAAAAGCTCCCCGGCGATATTCAGGGCGGCCAGGATCGCAACCTTGAGCGACGACCCCAGAGCCGTTTCGTGTGTCACCTCGCGCATCTTGCTGTCGACGTAGTGCGCGATCTCCTGAATGTGCTCGGGGGCGGCATCACCTCTGATCTTGTACTCCGAGCCGTAGATTTCGACTTTAACACTGCTCATCTCGCTCATATCCTGCCCGGCCTCGCATCCCGGGAATACAGACTCCACACGCAATCAGCACCGCCGATGCGAATGGCAGGGCACTGAATCTCAGCCCAACTTCTCAACAATGGACTCGAGCCTCTTCTCGATCCTCTTCCTCTTCCTGGAATCGATCTTCTGACCTGATGCGACGCCCTCAAACTGCGCCGCAAGGTCATCTATCTCCTTTCCCAAACCTCGGAGTCTGGCCGCAAGCTCGACGTTCTCGCCCTTGAGCCGCCCTATTTCATCGACGGCCCTCTTGACGAGAGCTTCAAGTTCGTCCAGTCCGGGCAACTGCATCGCCATGATACTCCGTAGCACCCTACTCGCGCAGGGTTGCGCTGAACTTCTCCGTCAGGTGTTTCACGATAAGCTCGTGTGACCTGTCTACTTCTCCATCCGTCAATGTGCGTTCATGCGATCTGTACTTGAGCGCTATCCCGACGCTTTTCTTGCCGGCGGGAAGCTGTTTTCCGGCGTAGACATCGAATATGCTTATGTCGACGAGAAGCTCGCCCCCACGCTTTCGGATCTCGCCCAGGATATCACCGGCCGCCACGCCGGCATCAACGACCAAGGCAAGGTCCCGCCCGCTGGCGGGATAGCGTGGCAAGTCCTCATACTTGCCCTCTCTGCCATACTGCTCTGAGAGGGCTTCCATGTCGAGTTCAAAGATGATTACGCCGTCAGGGATTCCCCAACTCTCCGCCGATCGTCGTGAGACGGTTCCCACGTATCCGACGTGGCGTCCCCCGGTCGACAGGCCGGCTGAGGCTCCCTCATCCAATATCACGCTATCGTAGCAGGAGGTCTCAAGAGTGTCAACCTTGAGCTCCCTCCCCAACGCCTCTACAAGCCCCTTGGCGTCGTAGAAATCGACTGCCCTGCCACTACTTCCCCAGGACGGTCGTTCAGCCGGCCCCCAGAGAGCACCCGCCATGACCCATCGTTCCTCGACCGCCGTGCCGTCACGGCGAAACGCCTTTCCGATCTCGAATACTCGTATCGCCTTCTGGCTCGCGTTCGCGTTTCTACGCACCACATCGAGCACCCCTGGCATCAGAGATGTCCTGAGGAGCGGCATTTCCTTGTTCACGGGATTCGCCAGGACAACCGCCTCGACGGAAGCACCGACACCCGCGCGAACACCTGCTCCCTCGGCCATGAAGGAACTCGTGATGATCTCAAAGAGACCCATCCTCACCATGATGTCACGGATATGCCCGCGCGCCTCGCGCGCCCTGTCTCTGACCGGCGTGAGGGACTGAAACGGAACCAGAGCTTCCACCTGGTCGTAGCCGCTCAGTCGGACGACCTCCTCGATGAGGTCCGCGGGCTCAGTCACATCGGGCCGCCAGGAAGGGATCGTTACGATGAGGGTATCGCCGTCGCCTGGATCCGCTACCGTCCGGAAGCCGAAGGCCGTGAGGTGTTTGCTTATGACGCCTGCGCTGAGCGCAGGCCCGCCTGCGTCAAGCGCAGCTTGGCCCGCGTCGGCGCCTCTCTCCCCTGGCTCGAGCATCCGTCTCACTCTGTCAACGGAGAGCCTGATGTCAGAGGGTTTGTGGGATCCGCTACCCACCGAGACGCTTCCCCTCGGAACCGTTCCACCGGCCAGATCCGACATGAGAGCGCACGCCCTGGCGGCAACCTCGTCCATGGCGAGTGGGTCGACGCCCCGCTCGAATCGCTGGGAAGCGTCCGAGTGAAGAGCCAGACTCTGGGCGCCCTTGCGCACAACTGACCGATCGAACCAGGCGCACTCGAGAAGCACATTGCTCGTTGTCTCAGTGACCTCGCTCGTCTGCCCTCCCATTATTCCGGCCAGCGCGATCGGACCGGCCGCATCACAAATGAGGAGAAGCGATTGATCAAGCGTTCTATTCTCACCGTCCAGGGTCACGAGTTTCTCCCCGGAGCGTGCTCTTCTGATGGAAACCGTGTGATCGTGGATCTTGTCGTAGTCGAAGGCGTGGACCGGCTGGCCGTATTCGAGCATCACGAAGTTCGTGATATCGACGATGTTGTTGATGGAGCGCACGCCCACGCTGTCCAGACGCTCCTTGAGCCACGCGGGCGACTCACCGACCGTGACCCCTGATATCACTCTTGCGATGTACCGAGGACAGTCATGGTCGTCCTCTATCGTCACGTCGATCATACCGGCAGTGTCAGTGTCAGTTTCGGCGAGATCGAACGATGGACGCTTGAGATCTCTTTCTGTGGCCGCGGCAACCTCTCTCGCTATCCCCAGCATGCCCATGCAATCCGGCCTGTTCGCCTGGACATCGACATCGATGATGTCCGCGCTTGAGCCGAGAAACTCCATTACGTCGGCGCCCGGATCAATGCCCGGACCAAGGTCGATGAGCCCGGAGGCATCGTCACCGACACCAAGCTCCACTTCGGAGACGAGCATTCCAAACGACCGACGCCCTCGAAGCGTGGCCTCGGATATCCGCCTGCCTCCTGTGATCGTTGAGCCGGGCAGCGCGAGCGCGCACATCATCCCGACCTTCACGTTCGGTGCACCGCAGACGACGGTGTCCGACCCCTCTCCCCAATCCACCACACACACCGAGAGCTTGTCGGCGTCAGGGTGCTTGTCAACAGTCACAACCCTGGCAGCGACAACACCACTCACGCCCCCGTCCTGGAGGTTCGTGGTCTCGGTCTCTGTAAGAGTCTCCGTCAGCCTGCGCGCCAGCTCAGACGCGGAGAGCTCGATTTCGACGTAGTCCCTGAGCCACTTCAGACCAGCCTTCATGAGTTATGCTTGAGCCTCCTACAACTGCCTTAAGAACCTGAGGTCGTTTTCAAGGAAGAGCCTGATGTCATCGACACCCGTCATCATCATGCAGATCCTGTCGACTCCAAGGCCGAAAGCGTACCCGCTCACCTCGTCCGGATCGTATCCGACCGCCCTGAATACTCGCGGATCCACCATTCCGGCTCCCAGGAGTTCGACCCACCCGGTGTCCTTGCAGACACTGCAGCCTTTGCCGTGACAGATCTGGCACTCGACATCCACCTCGGCCGATGGCTCGGTGAACGGAAAGAAGCCCGGTCGCAGGCGAACACCGACATCGTCTCCGTACAGCTCTCTCAGGAACTTGATGAGAACGCCCTTGAGCTCCCCGAAGCAGACATCTTTGTCAATGTAGAGTCCTTCAAGCTGGAAGAACTCCGAGCCGTGTGATGCGTCGGGCGTCTCGTTTCTGAAGACGCGTCCGGGCGCAATGATCCGGATCGGCGGCTTCCTCGTCTGCATGACGCGTATCTGCACGGGGGATGTGTGTGTTCTTAGAAGCCCGCCACCCTCCACGTAGAAGGTATCGTGTGCGTCACGCGCGGGGTGGTTCTTGGGGAAGTTCAATGCTTCGAAGTTGTGGAAGTCGTCCTCCACGTGCGGACCGAGCGCGACCTCGAAACCGAGCCCCTTGAAGATATCATCAAGACGCTCCAGTGTCCTTGTGATCGGGTGCTTGCGGCCGATCCACGGAGCCCGTCCGGGCAGGCTCAGATCGAGCCCGGGGCCACCCCCACCACCAGCAAGACGTTCCTTGGCCTCGCCGAGGAACGCCGTCAGCTCATTCTTGATCTGGTTGACGGCCTTGCCGACAAGCCGCCGCTCATCAGGCGACAGCTTGCCCAGACCACGCGCGGCCAGGTTCAGCTCGCTCTTGCGCCCGAGGAATGCTACTCGCACATCCTCGAGTTCCTTCTCATTCGCGGCTGACTCGAACTGCTTCCTGGCCTCGCCTCTCAGCTTTTCCAGCCGGTCGATCACGAGTCTACCTCCACCTGCGGTCACTACACCTGCCCCAGGCTTCCCTTCGCGATTTCGGCGAGTCTCGCAAAACCAACTGCGTCGTTGGTGGCCATCTCCGCGAGCATCTTCCTGTCGACCTCTACGCTGGCCTCTTTGAGTCCGTGCATGAACTTGCTGTACGAGAGACCGTGTATGCGCGCGCCGGCATTGATCCTGATGATCCACAACCTGCGCATGTCGCCCTTGCGTCTACGCCTGTCCCTGTATGCGTACTGACCGGCCCTGTGGACCGTCTCCGTAGCTGTGCGTAGGAGCTTGCTTCTTCCGCCGCGATAGCCCTTTGCGGCCTTCAGTATCTTCTTTCTGCGCCGACGTGATGCAGGCGCTCCTCTAGACCTCGACATCGGTCCTTAGTCCTTTCCTGCGTGTTACCGCATGTGTTACCTACTTCGGCAGCATTCTCTCAACGCGTGCCTGGTCGGCATCGCTCACGTACGCGGCCTTCCTCAGATTCCGCTTCTGCGAACTGCCCTTGCGGATGAAGAAGTGTCCCGTGTACGCCTTGTTACGCCTGATCTTCCCGCTGGCGGTACGCTTGAATCGCTTCGCCGCACCCCTGTGAGTCCTAATCTTCGGCATTTTCTTTGCTCCCACGCTCCTGTTTCTTGCCACCCGGCTTGGGGCTTACCACCATCACCATGCTTCTCCCCTCCGAACGAAGCGAAACCTCGACGATCGCGATGTCTGCCAGGTCCTCGGCCAGTTTCTTCATCAGCACTACACCGCGATCCTTGTGTGCCAGCTCGCGTCCTCTGAAGATGACCGTGCACTTCACCTTGTCCCCGGCCTCGAGGAACTGCCGCGCGTGACGCATCTTGAAGTCGTAGTCATGCGGCTCGATCTTCGGCCGCATCTTGACTTCCTTCACGTGCGTGACGTGCTGTCGCTTCTTCGCTTCCTTCGCCTTCTTGTTCTGCTCGTACATGTACTTGCCGTAGTCCATTATCTTGCAGACCGGGGGCCTCGCCTTGGGTGATACTTCGACGAGATCCAACCCGCGCTCCTCTGCAAGCGCCAGCGCTTCAGACGTAGGCAGGATTCCCAGCTGGCCGCCGTCTCCATCAACAACGCGAACCTGCGGGATCCGGATCCTTCGGTTGATACGCGGAGCCTGTGTCGCCAACTTGCCTCCTCCCCAGTGCCGGCTTTGGCCGACAGACAGGTACAAGAAAAACGGGATGCATCCATATGCACCCCGCAGCACGCAGCCTGGAACACGCCGTTCCCGACTGTACCTTCACAACCTTTTCGGGTCTAAAGTCTTGCCCTCAAGGTGAGAAGCGAGATGCTTCTTCTTCGTATATAGCTGTGGTGGGCGATACTGGACTCGAACCAGTGACTTCTTGCATGTCAAGCAAGCACTCTAACCAGACTGAGCTAATCGCCCATCTATCCGGCCGACCTGGCCGGAAACCTCCCTGTTCCCAAACCTCGAAGATATGATGGAGAGGCCTCCATGTCAAGCGTAATTCGACCAACCAGAGGGAACACACAGGCACGCGGTGACCCACGCAGCCGGTTTTCGAGGCCTTGGTCCGCCCTAGCCCCGCTCGCCTCTCGACCCGCGCGCGTGCCTGATGCCGATCGTCCTGATCTCGGTCATCTCCTCTATGGCGTACTTCGGACCCTCTCGGCCGGTGCCGCTCTCCTTCTCTCCCCCATACGGCATGAGGTCTACTCTGAATGTGGGGACATCGTTGATCATCACGCCGCCACACCTGATCTCATGGGCCGCTCTCAGTGCGTCGTCCAGGTCCTGCGTGTAGATGCCGGCCTGCAGTCCGTACCGCGAGCGGTTGACGAGATCGATGGCCTCATCCAGATCACGGTAGGCCCGCACTGAGACAAGGGGTGCGAACGCCTCGTCCTTCCAGATCATCGCATCCTCGGCCACTCCCGTGAGCACGGCAGGAGTCATGATGCTGCCGGTCCTCTTTCCCCCCGTCACGAGTTCAGCGCCGCCCGCGACTGCGTCTTCGATCCAGCTCTCCGCGCGCGTGGCTTCCTTCTCCTCGATCATCGGACCGATGTCCGTATCCGGAGCCAGCTGGTCTCCGACCTTCAGGCTCGCGGCGACGCGAACCGCTCGCTCCACAAATCTGTCGAACACACTCTGGGCCACGAGAACCCTCTGTACCGAGATGCAGACCTGCCCGGCGAGCGCGAACGCTCCCAACATCGACCGCTCGGCGGCCTCTTCCACATCCGCGTCAGCTGCAACAATGACGGCCGAGTTCGAGCCGAGTTCCATTGCCGTCTTCTTGAGTCCAGCGCTCCCCATGATCCGCCTGCCGACCTCCGCGCTTCCGGTGAAGGTCACCATACGCGGACGCGGGTCGGCTACGAGGAGGTTTCCAACGACCGAGCCTGAGCCCGTTATGACGCTCAGCGCTCCCGGAGGCACACCGGCCTCGACGAGGATCTCCCCCAGCCTGATGGCAGTCAACGGCGCCACGGATGCAGGCTTCAGGATGACGGCGTTTCCGCCGGCGATCGCCGGCGCCACTTTGTGTGCGGCCAGATTGAGCGGGAAGTTGAATGGGGTGATGGCGATCACGATTCCGAGCGGCACACGCAGGTAGAATCCGAAGCGACCGACGCCGGTCGGGACCCCGTCAAACGGAACGATCTCCCCGGCGAGCCTCCGCGCCTCTTCAGCCGCGAGTGTGAATGTCTGAACAGCTCGTGCTACCTCACCACGCGCTTCACGGAGGGTCTTCCCGACCTCTGCTGCCAGGAGCCCGGCGAGATTGTCCTTGTCGGCATCGAGGGCGCGCGCAGTCCGGTTCAGAATCGCGGCACGCTCGACGCGCGGAAGGAGCCTCATCGCCTCAGCACCGATCTCGGCCGCTAGAAGAGCTTTCAGAACTTCGTCCTCGCCTGCCATGGGAACGGTGTCTATGACTGTGGAATCGTAGGGGTTGACAACCTCTATCAAGGAATCGCACGTGACGCTTAGGCCACCTATCAGCATCTGCAAAGTCCAGAACCTCCCGCGTGGATCCTACGCCCCCAAGCCTTCCCCTACCTCGATCTCGCCCTCGACTACGCGGAGTGTCACGGTCGCGGCGTCGGGACTACCCAGCAGGAACCGGGCTACGGGCCTCAGGACCATACCCTCGACTGTCCGACCGAGATTCCTCGCACCGTACTCTCTGCTGTGGCCCTTCTCCAGAATCATGGCGACCGCTTCGTCCGACACTTCGAGCACAATAGATCGCGCGGCAAGCCGTGCGGCGATGTCGTCGAGATGGATCTGGACGATCTCACGAAGCGCAACGTCGCTCAGTGGATCGAAGACCAGGACCTCATCGACGCCCTCCATGAACTCGGGCGGGAAGAACTCCTCTATCGCCTCCCGAACCTCTCTGGAGTACCGCTCATCGTTGGGTCCCCGTGGTGTCGTCCCAAACCCTACCGCCTCATCCTCCCCCTCCCGCGGCACCAGATTCTCGGAATTCGATGTCATAATCATGACGGTGTTTGAAAAACAGATCTCTTCTCCACCGCTGTCGACAAAACGACCGTCCCGGAATGCCCGCATCAGCATCACGGCAACGTCGCGGTGCGTACGCTCGATCTGCTCGAACACTATCACGCAGTGGGGATAGCGCTCGACGACTGTCGCGAGGTCGCCGGGGTGATCGAGTTCACCCAGATGCAGACCGACGAGCCGCGCCAGACCATCCTCATCACTGTAGCTTGTCATGTTGAACTCGAACAGCCGGGAGGACGAACCGTAGAGTTCCTCTGCCAGCGCCCGCGCCAGCTCACTCTTGCCGACACCGGACGGCCCGACGAACAGGAAGACACCGTCCGGTCTATCCGGATTCGCATTCAGACCCAGTCTCGATACGCGGATAACGTCTGCCAATCGCCTGATGCAGAAGTCCTGACCCTTGACTCGCTTCATCAGCGAATCCTCGAGGTCCAGGAGTTCGTGATTCACCGCGCCGGCCAACTTGTCGGGTGGAATGCCTATCCAGTGCGAGAGCGCCGCTGCGACGTGCGATGCGTCTAGTCGTGGGCGCCCACCATCTCGTGTGGCGGCAGACACGGCCTTCGCTGCCGCCTCATCGAGCAGCTCCATGGCCTTGCCGGGCAGGACTCTCTCCTTGACGTAGTAGCCGGAGAGATCCACGGCCGAAGTGATAGCGTCTTCTCCGATCGTGACGCCGTGATACTCAGCCAGAATCTCGGCCACCTTCCCGAGGAGCGCGAGGACGGCGCTCCGTTCCGGTTCCGAGATGGCAACAGTTGTGAATGCGCGCTCCAGCCACGGCAGCGTGTTCAGAGCCGCTTTGTAGAGGGTAGGCGTCGCCGCGCCCAGGAGATAGAGGCCCGGCTGCTGGCACGCCATCTCCACCGCGTATGATGCGTCGAAGAGCGTCTTGGAACCGCCGCTCACACCAAGGAAGGCCGGGAAGCTATTCATGAGAAGGATGGTGTCATCCTGTGAAGCCGCCTCCCGCATCGCCGTGAACACCAGCCGCTCAAAGTCACCAGGCTGGTGCACGTTCGCGAGCACGCGGTGGAAGGGTAGTTCCATGACCCGTCGACCCGCAACGTGCGGCGGAGCGTCGCCTTCGGCTATCTGGATCGCAAGGGCGAACACGAGTCCGCGTTTCCCAACGCCGTGTGGCCCCACGAGCATTGCCGCATGGCGTTCACGCTTCTCAAGCACTTCCTTGACGCGTGATATCTCATCGGTCCACAGTTCGAAGTCCGGGGCGCCCTGGGCCAGAGCCATCGCCGTGATGTCCACACCCAGCTGACCGAGGACATCGACCTCCGCTTCGACGTCGGGTTCTGCGCGATCCTCACCGTCCGAAGACCCAGGTGATGTCTGCTCGACCTCTGCGGGATCATCCACCATCTGATCACCTCCGGTGCTGTCCGCCAGACTATGCCGCGATGATCTCATCGCCGCGGTTCAGATCGCCCGGTACCGCATCCATCAACGCAAGGCGCGTCTTCTGCCGCGCCCTCCCCTTCTCCCAGTCGTCCCTCAGGCGTTTGTAGTCCTTCTCAAAGCCATCTCTGACGTTCTCTGGGATCGCAGTCACAATCGCATCGGTAACGGTGAAGACCTGCGGCGCCAGCTTCGAACTCGATAGCGCGCCTCCCTCATGGAACCCGCCGATGACGGCCAGGAGAAGGAACACCCCGGTCCACAGAGACGCCATGATGATGCCCAGTAGACCCCCGGCCAACCGATCCAGCCATCCGAGCGAAGCCATCTTGAGCGCCTTGGCAATCAGGTGACCGATGAGGACGATAGCCCCGAATACCACCAGGAAAATCAGGATGAAGCTCACTACTTCCGGCACCCGCTCCCCCGGAAGGAAGAAGAACACCTTCTTCGCCGCGTACGTGAAGGCGGCCGCGGCTGCCACGATACCGACGGCAAGCGCTGCCAATCCGAACAACGATCGAATGAACCCGCGCCTGATCCCGGCGATGAGCCCGATAAGGAGAATCACTCCTATGACTATATCAACGACGTTCATCGTTCCCCCTAATCCGAGGAAGTGGATCGTTCATTCCCTCACGCGACACGCTAGCACCAAGCGGAGTGGCTGTCAACATGCCGGTCAAACGAAGCGACCCGGCCACCAAAGCCGGGTCGCGTGTCGCCATGGAATGCGGTGCTGCCTGATGAGTCAGTGCACCAGCGTCATCTTGCCGTTCATCACGCTGCCGGCGACCGTCAGCGCGTAGAAGTAGCATCCCGCCGGCGCCCGCGCCCCTGAGCTGGTCCGTCTGTTCCACACAACGGAGTGTTCCCCTGGAGGCAGATCCGCGTCAAGAACCCGTGAGACACGTCGCCCCGTCACCGTGTAGATGCTAAGCGTCACGTGCTCCGCCCTGCCGCGCCTGCCATCATCGCCGATGACGAACGAGACCACGGCTTCATCGTGGACCGGGTTTGGAGCTGAACCAAGAAGGACAGTCGCTCCCGGGCTTCCCGCGGGCTCCTGATCCGGACCGCGTCCACCGCCCACTGGAGCTGCCTGGACAATGAACTTGCCCGGTTCGTGCCAAGGAAGGTCAGGCTGCCCGTCCGGCCAATCAGCCATAGTCAACATAGACAAGTCGCTCAACGAATCTGCAAACGCCGCGACCGGAGCAGACAGCTGACCCTCACATCTCAGTTCGTCTATGGGCGCAACGCGGTACACACAGTCACCGCGATTCCCTCCACCGACTTCGCAGTACACAGGCTCCCCGACGACGGCGATGAGTTCGTCCATGCCCGGACTCTCGCCTCTCGGGATCGACCTGTAGACACTGTACTCCACGGCGCCGTCAATCTCGTCCCAGGCCAGGCGGACATCGCCGCTCTCGAGGATCTCGCACTCTACCGTAGACATGCCACCAAGGACGCGACCGTATCCGACATAGACCTCCCCCAGGTAGTAACTGAGATCAGCCTGGGCCCCGCTCGTCGCGTGAGGATAGAAACGGCCGTTGAATCCATCAGCTGGATAGTAGATGCCACCAAGTTGTACGGTCTGAGGGCAGAGGGTTGGGTTCACAACTGCGAGTCCCTTCGAGAACCTCCTAAGGCGGATCATCTCGGCGTGTTCGACCCACGCGACAGCGCCTGGATGGGCCGCCACATCCTCGGCCCTCCCCAACGGCACACCCAGATCCAGTTCAAAGAGCTCACTCCACCACATCTGGGAATGCTCGGGAAGACCGTCTCCCCCGTCGAAGGAGAAGTACCCATCGCCGTACACCAGCGTGCTGGCGAGCGTGTAACGTAGCTTCCGCTCTGCTCCCTCCGGCACATCCTCCTCGGGATCCGCCGGTCCGTGGTAGATGGCGTTGACTATGTTGACGGTTGGGCGGCGGTAGTTCGACTGGATTGCCTGGTATCCGTACACGGTGTTCGCGATGTTCTCATACCAGCCACCGTGCATGTTCGGGAAATCCTCGCGCGTCCCTCCATCGCAGTCTTCATACAGCGTGTTGTTCCCGTTCGTCATGATGACATAGTCTGGACCGACGAACCCGCGAAGCCGCGATACCATGCGTTCCATCCCGGCCATCCACGCAGCATCCAGCTCCGAGCTATCATCGGCGACACCGTCTCTGTCGGCATCAATCGGATCCAGGAGTGACCCATTCAGCCAGGCGATGTCATCCATGCAGTAGTCCAGGAAGACACCATCCCACAACCCACCAGGTCCCAGCCGATCCGCGATGAACTTGGGGAGCCAGTCGCACAGCATCTCCCCCTCGGCGTTCTCAGGACACGACATCGACATGTTCAGCAGATGGTCGCCACCGTTCGCGCCGAACGGGAGCCTGACCCGGTCTCCGGAGTAATCCCTCATCCACCAGTCGTCCTCGAAGAGCTTGTTCGTCAGGTCACCGTTGATCGACGGTGTCTCCCAATCCCCCGCATACCCCACCGGCATGTGAGCCAGAAGGATTATCTCGGGGTTCAACTCCCTAAGCTCCGCAAGCTCATCTCTGTACCATTCATCACCGCGCTTGGCCAGAACCAGGACGTCATACCGAGCCAACCTCTCGAGATCAGCGCCGATCAGACTTGGGAAGTAGATGTTGGCTGTTCGTGGGTATGATGCTTCACCAAGTGCCGGATGGGGCCATCCCAACACGGCGAGCGTGAGGAGGACGCCGATACCAAGCAGCATCAGTCGCCCGCGCAACCGGCCCTGCGCCTCGCATCTGACTGCTGCTCTTGTCATGGATCAACATCCTTTCGTCCCGGCCTCATCAAACGCTCTTCCCCATGCGCAGCTATCCCAAGTTGCAAGAGCTGTGCCACGTGTCAAGGCCTGCTCAGCAAGCCTCTGCCCCACCGCTGAGGCACGCAAAGACCCCTGCAGAAGAGCAGGTCTCGCATACTGATGTATAGTCAGTAATATTGGGAGGTCGGCACGTCCGTACCGCGCGGCATATGGCGGCAGGTCCAGCCAGGTGCGTGCGGGTTGATGTCCGCACGTCCGGGTCGGTTTCCGTGGGGTCTTCCGTTACTGTCCGAGCAAGACGATCTTGCCGCTTCGCCTCTCTTCCTCTCGAGCCAGGACGTAGAGGTAGCACCCTGAGGCAACACGCTCGCCATTGTCGCTTCTCGCGTCCCAGGTGAACGTGTGACTGCCCGGCGGCAGCGCCCTGTCGAGGAGGCGCCTCACCACCTTCCCCGTGATGTCGTAGACCGTCAGAGTGACTGGTGATCCGGCGTCTCTTGAGCTTCCGATGTCGAACGAGATGGAGGTCGTCTGGCCGGCTGGGTTCGGGTGGCTGCCGTGGAGACTCAGTACGCTTTCCACGCTTTGTCCCGCGTCCCTTGCCGGTACCCCGAACGACTCCGCCGTCCCGTCGACATTCACGGCGCAGGCGCCTCGGTGATTCCCCA
Source organism: uncultured bacterium (assembly GCA_964521425.1). GTDB lineage: Bacteria > Joyebacterota > Joyebacteria > Joyebacterales > Joyebacteraceae > Joyebacterum. Next base: position 98,894 of record CAZFRO010000003.1, on the reverse strand, counting down.
GCGGTCCATCCACCCCGTCCGACTCGTCCGATGCGCCGCTCGTGCTCTCGCCACGCCGCTCGGGGGGCGTGACGATGGAGACGTTGTTGGACAGAGGGGCCTCGCAGCTCCACTCGTCGATCGGCGCGATTCTATAGAAATACGTGCGATTCAGGCTTGCTGTCATGTCCACATGCCCCGGTTCGTTCACGACGGCAATAAGAGCCACAGGGCTTGACGTACCGTCCGGTCTATGTGAACGGTAGACCGAGTAGCCGGTAGCGCCGCCGACTGCGTTCCAATCGAGTTCGACATCGCCTGATCCATTGACTGCAACCTGTACGTTCGGGGTCCATGAAAGCGCCTTGCCAGACCCCACGAGTACGTCCCCGGACCATTGTTCAAGATCAACACTCCCGGTCGCCCCGGCGTACGGGTAGAACTCCCCGTTGAACGTCGCTCTTGGGAAGTACGTTCCTTGGAGAGTCACGGTCTCTGTGAAGGTCGTGGGATTGACCACGGCTACGCCGTTATCGAAGCGCCGAAGACTCACCATCTCCGAGCGCGGAACGCCCTCGACACTGACATGAGCCCGTTCCCGACCGCCTCGCGGCTCGCCCAGGTCAAGATCGTAGAACTCGTGCCACCAGATCTGTGAGTGCTCAGGCAGCCCTTCACCACCATCAAACGAGAAGTAGCCGTTCCCGAAGACCAGTGTGCTCGCGTAGGTGAAGCCGAACTTCCTCTCGAACGCCTCGTCGCGCACGAGTTCGCCTTCGAAGACGGGTCCGCCCCACATCGTGTTGACTATTGAGACAATGGGATCACGGTAGAGGGATGAGATGGCGATGTATCCCCATTCGGGGTCCTTGATGTTGGCGTACCAATCGCCGTGCATCTCTGGGAAGTCCTCGCGTGTGGACCCGTTGCAGTCGGGATAGAACGTGTTGTTCCCGTTCGTGATGAGAGTGAAGTCGTCTCCGACGAGTTCCCTCAGTCGAGAAACAAGGAGTTCCGTGCCCGCTCTCCACGCGGCGTTCAGTTCGGGCTCCCCCTCCGCGATCCCGTCACCGTCGGCATCTACCGGACTGCCGTGGACATCGCCGACCCAGTGGATATCATCCATGCAGTAGTCCAGGAATACGCCATCCCATGGCCCGCCCGGACCGAGTCGTTCATGGATGTACTCGGCCATCCACTCGCAGAGCATCTCTCCTTCTCCATTGGTGGGCGCCCAGATGGTCTCGTTCAGGAGCGCATCTCCGCACGGCAGGAACACCCTCTCGCCAGTCACGTCCTTCAGCCACCAATCGTTCGCGTAGAGTGCTGTGACAAGGTCGCCGTTTATCGGTGGCGATAGCCACTCACCGTGGTAGCCAACGGGCATGTGGGCGATCAACTTGATATCCGGATTCAGGGCTCTCAGCATCGTGAGCTCGTCAAGGCACTCAACGGTCGCTCGCTTGGGAAGCACCAGCAGATCCCATCCCGCCAGTACCTCCAGATCCGCGGACCTGAGATCCGGGAAGTAGATGTTCGCCAGCCGTGGATAGCTCGTCGCCTCACATGCCGCCGGCACGGTGAGGACAAGCACGAGCAACACTGCACTGGCGGCAGTGCCCCAAACAGGCACATACGAGCGCGACATACCGAGTTCCTCCCGACGCCTCCTCCCGAGGGTCCAACTCGGGAGTGCAACATTACGCAACACAACACATGCCAAACTGCACAAGCTGTGCCGTGTTGCCGGGGGCAACTCTGCGTGCGCTCATTCTGGAATTGGGGCAATAGAAGGAGCGTAGGACGGTGGTCGCTCTCTTCTGGCTCTTGTGCTTGGAGGGTGGTGCCGGGGGCCGGAGTCGAACCGGCACGGGGCGAGAACGCCCCAGCGGATTTTAAGTCCGATGCGTCTACCAGTTTCGCCACCCCGGCATGGCACACGGAAATCCGGTCGGATCCAGAACTGGAGGCGGCGCCCGGATTCGAACCGGGGGATCGAGGATTTGCAATCCTCTGCCTTAGCCACTTGGCTACGCCGCCTGACTTGGACAGGCAGGGACCCCTCAATGAGACGGCCCCTGCCTGAAACGGCTGGAGCGGGAAACGGGGCTCGAACCCGCGACATCGACCTTGGCAAGGTCGCGCTCTACCACTGAGCTATTCCCGCGCTTTGTTCAGTCAGAATAGGCAGTATAGTGTCTGGCCTCTGGGTTGTCAAGACCCCATCAGACACGACGCTCCGAAGCGCTCTCTGCTGCGCTTCTGTACAGCTCAACATAGGCCCGTGCTGAGGCCTTCCAGCTGAAGTCGAGCGCCATCCCGCGCGCCATAAGCCCGGCCCAGGCGTCGCGGTCGCCGTACGCCTCGACCGAGCGAGCGATGGCAGCCAGCATCTCAGCCGAATCGTACTCAGCGAAGACGAACCCCACCCCTCCATCTGCGCCTGCATCGTAGTCAGTGACGGTATCGACAAGTCCACCCGTCGCTCGCACGATTGGAACCGTTCCGTAGCGCAGGCTGTACATCTGATTCAGTCCGCACGGTTCGTAGAGCGACGGCATGAGGAACATATCGGAGCCGGCCTCTATCCAATGAGCAAGCTCGTTGTCGAACGCGAGATTGACCGAAACCGCACCCGGGTGTTTGAGCGAGAGAGCCTTCAGAAACTCGTGGTACTCCTCCTGGCCGGTGCCGAGAACAACCAGCTGCGCGCCCAGGGCGATGATGTCGGAGGCCACCTCCCTCAGGAGATCGAAACCCTTCTGGTCGGCCAGCCGCGAGACCATTCCTATGAGAGGCACACTCGCGTCGTCGCGAAGACCCGTGCGAGCCCTGAGCTCAGTTCGGCATCGTTCCTTGCCGGCAATATCGGCGCGCGAGTACTGTGCCGGGATAAGCTCGTCAACTGACGGATCCCAGACGGAGTAGTCGACTCCATTCAGGATGCCCTTGAGTCTCCCTGCATCGCGCTTCTCAGCAAGGACGCCCTCCAGACCGTGGCCGAACTCGGGGGAACCGGCGATCTCCTCTGCGTATCGCTCGCTCACGGTGTTCACGTAGTCGGCGTACTCGATCCCGAGTTTGAGTGTACTGACACCGCCCTTGTACTCGAATGCGCTCCCGTACACGCACTGCTCCTCCTTGAACCCAAGCTTCGGAAGCAGCGCACTGTCGAAAGTACCAAGATACGCCAGATTGTGAATGCTGAAGACCGTGCCGGCACGGGACAGAAGGGGATCGTCTCCGTAGAACTCCTGAAGGTAGACGCCGGCAAGCGCCGTGTGATGATCGTTCAGGTGCAGCACGTCCGGACTGAGCTTCAGCACTCGCGCTGCCTCGAGCAACCCGCGGCTGAAGAGGGCGTAGCGTTCCACCTCGTCCGGGTAGCCCTTCTTTGTTGTGGGGTCGACATAGATTCCGTCACGATCAAAGAAGGGATCGTACCGGATCATGTAGACCGTTACGGCAGGAGCTCCCGGCAAGGGGCAGCTATATAGGGACACAGGGCTTTTCCCGCTACCCGGAACCTTGAGATCGCCGGCTCCATCAACTGCTTCAATACCGAAACGATCGTCATCTATGTCGGCATACTTGGGAAGAAACATGGAGACATCGTGCCCCGCCGCCGCGATCTCCTTGGGCAGGACTCCGACCACATCGGACAGCCCCCCCACACGCGCAAACGGAGCAACCTCAGCTGATGCGATGATGATCCTCATGAGCGGTACGCTCCTCCCTAGAGTTCCACTTCTCTCAGGTACCTGGCCGCATCCTCAGGGGGCGTCGGGTTGATGTAGAAACCGGAGCCCCACTCGAAGCCGGCGACCTTCGTGAGTTTCGGCATGATCTCGAAGTGCCAGTGGTAGTACTTGAGATCCCTCTCCCCCACGGGAGACGTGTGCAGGATCAGATTGTACGGAGGATCAGAGAGCGCCACGTTCATCCGCGAGAGCGTCTCCTTGAGAACACCCGCGAGCGCGAGTCTCGTGTCGGCATCGATGTCCTCGAACGACGGGTCGTGCTTCTTGGGAAGGACCCAGGTCTCGAACGGGAAGCGAGCCGCGAATGGGGCTATCGAGATGAAGGAATCGCTTTCAGCCACAACGCGCTCATTCGTCCACTGCTCCTGTGCGATGATGTCGCAGAATACGCAGCGTTCCTTGTAACCGTAGTACTTCTTGCTCCCGGCCAGCTCCTCGGTCAGCCGTTTCGGAATGACCGGCAGCGCAATGAGCTGGGAGTGAGGGTGTTCGAGAGATGCACCGGCGGAGTAGCCTCGATTCCTGAAGAACTGGATGTAGCGAAACCGCGTATCACCCTGAAGATCCACCATCCGTTCCCTGGCGGCCTTGAGAACAAGGGCGATGTGCTCAACCGGCAACCGCGAGAGCTCCGCATCGTGATCCGGCGTCTCGATGATCACCTCGTGCGCCCCAACGCCGTTCATCTTGTCGTACATACCCTCGCCGGCGCGATCGACCTCTCCCTCAATGGTCAGTGCGGGGAACTTGTTGGGAACGACCCGCACCTGCCAACCGGGTGTGTCCGGCTTCGTCTTCGAATCCCTGTACGAGATCACCTCCGGCGGGGTTTTGTCCTCATTCCCATAGCAGAACGGACAGAAGCCCCCACGCCGCTCCTCCGGAATGTGAACAAAATCTGTGGGTCGCTTTCCACGCTCGGTGGCAATGATGACCCAGCGTCCCAGCACGGGGTCCTTTCTCAGCTGCGGCATTGATTTCCTCGCTCTTGGCCCGCTGGAGAAGCGGGCTCGTCACACATTCCGATGGGCTACCATCTGCCTTGCTTCTTCAGCTCATCGACCATTCGCCGCACGTCTCGCGCACGATCGCGCGGACAGACAAGCGTCGCCTCAGGCGTGTGAACAATGATCAGATCACTCACGCCGACCGCGGCGACAACGCCGCCCTCCGCGTGAACGATGCAGTCAGCCGTTTCAATGAGTGTCGCGTCGCCCGAGACCGAGGAGCCGTCGTCATCGGGCTCCCATATGCGTCCCAGCGCTGACCAGGCGCCCACGTCATCCCAGCCGAAGTCCGAAGGAACAACGATCACGTTGTCCGAGCGCTCCATGATCCCGTAGTCGACCGAGATGGACGGCACCGAATCGTAGTACGCCGCGATCTGGGATTTGAACGCTTCATCTCCGACACCTGCCGTCACTGCGTCCAGAGCAACGGCCACGTCCGGAAGGAAGTTCGAGACGGCCTCAAGGAAAAGCCCCGCCCTCCACACGAACATCCCGCTGTTCCAGTAGTAGCCACCCGTATCCAGAAAACGCTCTGCCGTCTCGCGGTCGGGCTTCTCGGTGAATCTCCGGACGAGCAGGGCTCCCTCGGTGCCGGCAGGTTCCCCAGCCTCGATGTAGCCATACTCCGTCTCTGGTCGCGTCGGAACAACACCCAGTGTCACGAGTGCGTTCTCCGCGCTCGCGGCCTTGAGCGCACGAGCGAGCGTCAGACGAAACGCCTCATCATCACCGATGATATGGTCGGCCGGAAGCACGATCATCATGGCGTCCGGATCCTCGCGTACGAGGATGTGTGCGGCGAGGGCGATCGCAGGGGCCGTATTCCTCCCAGTCGGTTCACCAACGACACGCTCGTTGGGGACCGGGGCGAGTTCCTCAGCCATCAGATCACGGAGAAGCTCGCTCGTGACGGCCAGCACTCTCTCGGGAGACGCCAAGGGAGCAACCCGCGCGAGGGTACGCGCGAGCAGCGATGAATCACCACCGAGGCAGAGGAGCTGCTTCGGCCGTGAGCGATTGCTCATCGGCCACAACCTCACGCCCCAACCTCCTGCCAGAATCACTATGTGGGTCATGATCCCTCCGAGGCGCCTCTGGTCAAGATACTCTCTCGAGGCAGTAAGCGGCCAGTCCCCGCAAGACCTGCACATCATCTCCTACGCAGTGGAGCGAGAGGAGAGCTTCATCTACGAATTCCCTCGCCATTCTGCGAGCGCCATCCACTCCATGCAGGGCGACGAAGGTCAGCTTGTCCTGGTCCTTGTGGAGATCCTTGCCCACGACAGCCTCATCACCCTCGACATCGAGAATGTCGTCGATAATCTGATAGGCAAGCCCGAGGTTGCGCGCGTACTGCCCAACACAATCGATGCGACTCTGTTCCGCGCCGAGCAGAGTGCCACCGGTCGTCGCGGCCACGACGAACAGCGAGCCCGTCTTGCGAGTCTGGATGTACTCCACGATCCCGGGATCGCTCTTCCCCTTGGAAGAGGCCTCAAGATCCACGTGCTGGCCCCCGACCATGCCGTACGACCCCACGGCCATCGCGAGGTTCCTGACGGCTGCCGCCACACAAGGCCCGGACGCTCCGATGGCCTCACCGTTGTCGGCGACAAGTCTGAATGCGTGCATGAGAAGTGCGTCCACCGCGAGAATCGCCGTCGCGACACCGAAGGCTTTGTGGACCGTCGGCCGACCTCGACGCAACGAGGCGTCATCCATCGAAGGCAGATCGTCGAGAACCAGCGAGCAGCAATGCACGTATTCGATTGCGCACGCTGATCTGATGACGAGATCAGGGTCCAGTCCCAACGAACGCGTTGCAGCCAGAGCCAGGATCGGGCGCAGGCGCTTCCCGCCTCCGAGCGCGGAGTATCTGAGCGCCTCGTGGATCAGGGTCGGGTATTCTCCCTCTGCCGGGAGCCACTCGTCGAGGTCCCTTTCCAGCGTCTCGCGCTCCGTTGCCAGCAGACCCACAATATCCACTTCGTGAACTCCCAGGTCGGGGATGCTCCTGCGTCAAAACCCCCGCAGCATCGTGTAGTAGATGGCCTCGGTGTGAAGCGTCACGCCGTCCCAATCATACGTCTCAAGAACGTGCCTGCGAGCACGCGTTCCCATCGCTTCACAGCGCTCCGGATTCTCGAACAGACCCTTGAGCTTGCCCGCAAGATCGGCGGCATCACCCTTCTTGAATGTCGCGCCGCAGTCACCGATGACCTCGAGGTTCTCCGGGATGTCGCTCGTCAAACAGCAGTTGCCGAAGCTCATCGCCTCCAGAAGCGCGATCGGCAGTCCCTCCAGATCGGAAGGAAGAACGAATATCTTCGCATTGGAGTACAACTCATCAAGCACATCACCGTAGACGTACCCGAGGAACCGCACTCGATCTCCCGCCATCGCGTGGAGCTTGTCCACGTACTCCGATGAGAAGCTGGTTCCTCCCGCTATCACAAGCTCCATGTCGGTGTCGAGCTGTCTGTATGCGTCCAAGAGATAGTGGCAGCCCTTCTCCGGCACGAGGCGGCCGACGAAAAGCACGTACTTCCCGGGTTCTAGCCCCATCGCCTGTATCTTCTCAGCCTTACGCACGTGCGGCAGAACCGTGCCGTTCGGGATGTAGGTAACCGTCTTCCCGTAGTGCTGCGAGAAGTAATCCCTCAGGGCCTTCGAGACGACTATCGTCTTGTTCGGATAGAAAATCGATGTGTGCTCGCACCTCCGGAGAACCCAGGTGGCGAGAGTCCCCCACTTCTCACGCTGCCAGTCGAGGCCGTGTACTGTGACGACGGTCTTCGTACCCCGGAGCCCGGGGAGATTGGCAAAGAGAGATGGCCCCAATGCGTGGAAGTGTACGATGTCGTATCCCTTGGCCAGGATATGGGGAATCGCCAGGGCGCAGTGCGAGGCCGTATCGAGGTGCTTTGTTCTCACGCTCGGAATGGTGGCCAGATGAACGCCCCGATAGTCCCCCTTGATCTTCGTATAGTAGGGGCGGCAGTAGACCGTTACATCGTGACCACGATCGACGAGTCTCGTGGTCAGCTCCTCGACGTGCCGCTCGATCCCCCCGTACGTGGCCGGTATCCCCTTCTGTCCCAACATTGCGATTCTCACTGCGTGACCCTCTCGTATATCGACATTATCTGCTCGTAGTGGCGGTCGGGACCGTACTCCCTCTCGGCCCTCCGACGAGCCTCCTTGCCCATCCGGACAGATCTCTCCCTGTCGTTCCACAACGCGGCGAGCGCCTCTGCGAGTTCATCTGCATCCCCGGCCGAGAAGATGAGACCCGTCTCACCATCCTCGATCAGCTCGGGTATCCCACCCATCGACGAACCGATCACGGCCTTCCCGTACGCGCTCGCTTCGTACACGGCAAGCGGTGAGTTCTCGTAGCACTCAGACGGCATGACAACAAACTGAGCGCCGCGCAACAGCGCTCTCAGCTCCGCCCCGCTCCTGTAGCCCACGAACTCCACATTCCTGATCCCTCGTTGCTCCGCCATCGTCTTGAGATCATCCGCCAGGGGACCGTCCCCTATCATCTTGAATGCGACGCCTGGAGAAAGAGCGAGAGCCTCCAGAAGTGTCTCGAGCCCCTTCCCGGACGAAAGACGACCCACATACACTGCGTAGCCGTCTGATTCGAAGCGAGGCTCGTAGCTCTTGAGCGCGATCGCGTAGGGCAAGTGGACTATTCTGTCCGGCTCAACGCCGTGGGCTATCATGCGCTTCATGAGCGACCGGCTGGGAGCTATGAACGTGTCCACGCATGTGCCGTACGTTCCCAACAGCTTGCGTGCGTATGCCTCAAAAGCAACCAGACAGCTCCATGCGATGGAACCGTGCATACATCTGTGAACACACGCGTTGTAGTAACGCCACTTCGCGCAGCGTTCACACGGCTGCCCGTGGACGAACATCTGGTAGTTCGGGCAGATGAGCTTGTGATCATGAAGCGTCTGCACTATCGGCACTCCTTCGCTCTTGAGCCCGTACAAGATCGAAGGAGAAAGCTGGTGTGCAATATTGTGAAGGTGGGCCACATCGGGTCGCGTGCGTTCCACCAGCGCTCCGATCTTCCTCCTGGCCTCCACGGAATGAAGCACCCGCACAGCTGTCCTGAAGTGGCCCCCAACTGTGCGACGGGTATCGAATCCGACGTGTGAAACGAACAGATCAGAGTGATCACTCTCCTCGTTCTGCGGATGATCCATCGCGAAGGGAACCACACTGTGACCGCGTTCTTCGAGAATACGAGTCAGCTCGAAGAGGTACCGTTCGGCGCCTCCCTTGACGAAATAGAACTTGTTTGCCGCGAGCACTCTCATTATTGAACGACATGCCTCCCAGCGACGAGCGAGATTCTCATTGGGTAAGCTTGGTGTCAAGCCCGAGGAACTTGGCTCCCAGCATCCAGGCCAGCGGCTTCAGAGGCCGCCTGCTCATGGGTGGCGCGACCGTGCAGACCATCCAGCACTGGACACTACACGACGCCACGGATTCGCGCACGACGTCCGCGGTTTCTCTCTGCATGCTCCTGAAATCGCTCTCCCGCATGTTCCCCATCTTCGTCCCACCGATGTTGCAGGGATAGACATCGCCCCATGGATCCAGGAAGAAGAAGTCGATCCCGGCGCGGCACGGCATCCGCCTTGGCCGCCCCCTGATGTACTCGGCAACACCCCTCAGATAGTATGCCTTCGCCCAATCGTAGGGGCGCCACGAACGGAGCGTCTCCCTCATGAGACTGAGCACTTCAGCTACCGATTCCTCCGAGTCAGGACGCTCCACCTCGTGCTCACCAAAGAAGATCGGGGAGCTGTGCGCAGCGCTCATAACGAAGCGGATACCGAGTTCGTCCGCCTTCTCTTTCACCCTCGTGATCTCGCCGACGTTGTCCTGCGTCAAGGTCGCCGCAAGCCCGAGGTCGGGTACTCCTAGACGCTTAAGTCTGCGAACGGTCTCCATCGCCCTGTCGTAGGCGCCCGGGACGCCGCGGATCCGATCGTGCACTTCGCCCACGCCGTCGACGGATACCCTCACGGCCACCGCCCCGGCTGGATCGGAACCCTTCGGCGACGTCTCACTGATCCTCGCAACAGCCGCCTCGATACGCTCCGGTAAGAGACCGTTAGTCGAGATGACGATGCGGGCGCGCGGACATGTCTCCGACATGACTGCAACGATCTCCGGAAGATCGTCGCGCAGAAACGGTTCTCCGCCGCTCACGTTGACCGATTTGAGACTCCGCGGAAGCCAGCGGTACTCGTCCGGCGTGAGTTCGCGCGCGACGTCCGGATCTCGCTTCCAGATGTCGCACATGACGCATCTGGAGTTGCAACCGTACGTAACCGCGGCGATGCAACTGACGGGTCCGAGCATTACACTTCCTCCGGCGCCACATCGAAACCGAACAGAGCATCGTAGGCTCTGACAACCTCTTCCCCAGTGTGCTCCCAGCAGAGAGCATCCTCGATGCGCTTGCGGTTCTGCTTGCCCAGCCTGTCGCGAAGCTCAGGATTGTCCAGAAGCTGTATGATGCGCTCGCCAAACTCGATCTCGTCATTGGGCGCAGCGTAGAGCGCTCCGTCCTCTGCGGAGAATCGGCTCTCCTTAAGATCGAAGGAGACCATCGGTTTGGCAAAAGTCATGTACTCCAGGACCTTGTTCATCGTGGAGACATCGTTCAGCAGGTTCTTCGGGTCAGGACACACGCAGACATCGGCGGTCGACAGATACCGCCTCACGTCCTCGTCCGGGATGCGGCCGGTCATCTCCACGTAATCCTCCAGGCCGAGATCGTCCCTGAGAAGCTTCACATCCACGAAGGAATCACCGGAGCCGATCAGTGCAAAGTGGACGTCCTTCCGGTCGACCACATCGACGACATGCCTGATTGCGCGGAGCAAGTAGTCGAGCCCGTCCTGAGGAGCCATGACACCGAGATAGCAAACCAGGTGTTTCTTCCCGTTCTTCAGCTTCTCTTCCGGCTCGACTCGTGTGAACCGGGAGATCCTCGGTCCGCTCCGGACGACATGGATTTTGTCCTCTGGAAAGCCCCCAATCGCGGAAGCGTGTTCCTTGTACGAGAGGTTCGTCGCTATCACCATGTTCGCGCTCCGGTACGTGAGCCACTCGAAAACGCGAAGCAGTCCGAAGTTGATCGATCGGCGCCCACCGAATCTGGAAAGATAGAGTTCGGGACACAGATCATGCTGATCGAACACGAACTTCGAGCGTCTGAGAAGCTTGAACACCAACCCGATCAGAAAGAACGTGTCGGGCGGGTTGCACGCGTGAATCGCATCGAAGCCCTCTCTTCGCGCGACCCTGAAGGCGAGCTTAAGAGACGTGAGCCAGCAGTACGGAAACTCCCAGGCGTACGAGAGCTTGTTCGTCGTCTCGGGGGGCGGAGGATAGCGGTAGATCGAGACCCCGTCGATAACCTCGAAAGGTTCCATGTAGTCCGTCCCCTGCGGACAGATGACGCTGACGTCGTACCCTGCGGCCTTGAGCGTCGTGGACTCAAGCCAGACGCGCCTGTCAAACGGAACCGGCAGGTTCTCGACGATGATGAGGATTCGTCTGTTCTTCTCCACGATTGCCTCCGTCAGAACAAAGGAACGATACCGTTCCCCGATTCTCTTACCAGGCGATGCCGATGTAGGTTCCGCGTGCGACTCCGGTGTCCTCCACGATCCTGACGAGATCGACCATTATCTGGTCCTCGCGCATCCTGGCCGGCACACTCTTGAACTCCTCAGCTGCGTTGGCCACAACGATGATCTCGGATCTCTCCAGCAGCTCATCGACGCTCCCCGCCTTGAGGCTCTGCGCGTACGGTAGTTCGCTCTCCAGAAACCCAAGATTCGCACCGAAGAGCTCATCCCATGAGATGTTCTCGTCGTAGATGCAGAGATCGTATCCCTTGCCGATCAGAGTGCTCGCGACCTGAACGATGGGGCTCTCCCTGAGATCGTCCGTCTCCGCCTTGAAGCTCATCCCAAGAATGCCGACCTTCTTCTTGCCGCTCTCTCTTATGTAGTCGATGGCGCGCTGGATCTGCAGATCGTTCGATGGCACAGCGGCGCTCAGAACCGGGCACTCGATGTCAAGTCTCTGGCTCATCTTCACGATGGCCCTCAGGTCCTTCGGAAGGCACGACCCGCCAAAGGCGAAGCCGGGCTTCAGGTAGTAGGGAGACAGATTGAGCTGCGTATCCAGGCAGAAGATCTCCATCACCTTGTGGCTATCAGAGACGCCGAGCCCCTTTGCCACGTTTCCGATCTCGTTGGCGAAACAGACCTTGATGGCATGGAAGCAGTTATCGGCGTACTTCACCATCTCCGACACGGAGAACTCGGTTCTCACAAGTGGGGCATCGATCGGAGCGTAGATCTCCTGAAGAACGTCGCCGGCGCGACTCCCCGGCGTCCGCTCGCCGATCACGATCTTCGGTGGATGGTAGAAGTCCTTGACCGCAGAGGCCTCACGAAGGAACTCCGGATTGAAGCATACGCCGAAGTCCTTGCCCTCCTTCTTCCCCGACGAACTCTCGAGGATCGGGATCAGTTCATTCTCGACTGTGCCGGGAGGTATCGTGCTCCTGAAAATCACCGTGTGGAAGTCGTTCTTCCGCGAGAAGACACTCCCCATCTGCTCACACACGCGCTTCGTGTACTCGAGGTTCGGACTGCCGCTCTCCATCGATGGAGTACCGACACACACGAGCGAGATTTCCGTCCCGTTGATCGCCTCCTCGTAGTCGTCAGTCACGGTGAGGAGACCCTCCGTAACTGCATTCTTGATCAATTCACCCAACCCGGGCTCGACGATAGGACTTGACCCGTTTCGAATAGGTTCAAGCTTCCTGGGATCCACATCGAGACCTATCACGCGATGACCCATGTCTGTGAAACAGGCTGCCGATACGCAGCCAACATATCCAAGTCCGAGAACGCTGATCTTCATGTCTCTTGAACCTCTCCTTCGCCTAGCCGTCGCTACTCAAGCTGATTGGGAATCTCTGTGAAAGTCACCGGCCGTCCTCCGCAACTCCATTTGTCTATCTCGAAGCCCGAGGCCTCAACACCGCCACTCCTTGATATTTCTATTCCGAATGTCCCGTTGAATGACTCCCCGGCCTGCTCCGATTCTCCGAAGAGGCATCGTTCAACGAGGTCGCCATCGGTGAATCGGATGGCGATTCCCCGTTCCGAGTGACCTTGCTCCCGCTCAACCTCGATGTGCTTGCCGGACTCAAGCGGCACTGCTGCGAACACGAGAGTGGCAGGAAGCTTCAGCATGCCTCCGAACGAGATCTGCTCTGCCGGATCCATCTGACCGAATCCGTGCGACACCCAGCCTCTCTTCGGCTCATTCGAGCCCGCTGCCACCGAGCATTCCAGACCCTCGGGCAACCATGCGCTAAGCTCAAGCCCAATGCCGTCTGCGAAACTCAATCCGATACGCTCGTCTGTCCCGGCTCCTTCTCCCACCGAGACACGCACACCGGCATCGAGCTGAAACGATGCCGACACCCGGTGCTCGCCCGATCCCTCGAGCCGGTCTACGATGATCGAGGCCCCGCCGCGCGTGAGCACGAATGTACGGTGGTGCGTCACGCCGCAGTTCCCGACATATCCATCGTGAGCCCCTTCGAAAAGATCGAAGAGACCGGATGATATCCAGGCGCGCGGGTGTGGTTTGGCTCTTCTGCCCCACATGAACGGCCCGCGCATCTCCGACTGACTCAGGTCATCCAGAGTCACCGTGTTGTGCGCGTGTGTGGATCTGAAATGATCACGCCACTCGCGCGCGCGATGGTAGCAATAGGTACCCGGATCAACCAGCAGCCAGCGCCCATCCACTGCCATCGATACAGACAGACAATCCGCGTGCCCGTGTGCAGCGATCGAGAGATACCCAAGTTCGCCACAATCCACGACCGCGTGCTGCCCGCCCCTGCTCAGAACGTAGTACCCGCCTTCTGAAAAGGCCACGCTCCTCGAAGTCTGAGGGCTCCCATCCGTCACCTGCTCGCCCCGCGGCCTTTCAGGCACAACATCAGCGCCCGTCATCCACACGGCAGGTTCCAGATCAGCTGGATCACCGATCCCAGAACCCCGGGATCCCGCCACAAGTTCACCACACGCGGCCGCCCGAAGCGCCTGTCGGTGCTGCTCGCCGCCCAGATCGTAGACCCGGCCGCCATCCTCGTCACCGAGGGACGGAGGCGTCTCAGCCTCTCCACAGATGGCCGTCAGAAAGAACGCCATCTGCCCGATCACCTCGTGGAATCGGCGGCTCATCGGACTGCCGGTCGATCTCGCCGCCGCCAAAGCCGTCAGCCCGAACTCCATCACGAAACTCTGGTACTGAACGGCCAGCTCGCGGCTTACCCCATCACAACCGACTTGCAGGGGCAATTCGCGTTCCAGAACACGCCGTCCCCTGGAGGTCCAGCATTTTGCCTGGTCGAGAAATGCGAACTTCGTCCCTGCGACGAATAGGCCGCACGCCTCCCCAATCAGGTGGTTGTTCTTCGATGATGCGTAAACCGATAGATTATCATGCAGATGGCGTCCTTGCAATGCGACACTGAGCGCCAAAATCTTCACATCACCATCCTGAGCCCCCGCGAGGCCCACAAGATCCACGGCGAACGCCCAAGAGATGAGCCTGAGAGCAACCTCAAGCGCGCTCGTCCAGTTTATCCCGTGGAATGGAGGATTCTGATCTACCCACGTCCTTATGCCTGCCCAGACCGCCTCCGCATACCGGACGTCCGAGGTCAACACGTACGCGCGGCCAAGCGTCACGAGTTCGTGCTGCCGGTTGAGTTCCCAGACGTAGCGCGGATCATCCAGTCCCTTCTTGAAGCGGAAATCGAGCCCGGCCCAATAGTCGAGCGGCCACGTGCCACCCGTCGCGGGGTCTTCGAGCCAGTTGGGCGGGTAGCTGAGCTCGAACCGAGTCCAGCCGAAAGCAGGAATCCGACCACCCAGGATCTCCTCTGCTTCCGCGATCACTCGCTCGGGTGGGACCCCGATAGAGACCAGGGACTCCCTGAGCGCCTCCTTATCCAGCGCGCCCCTGAGGAGCCTGCCTGTTTCCTCCGCCAGGCAGTCCGGCGAACGCAACAGAACCCGATCGAGCGATGCTATCTCGTGCTGTGGACGCGGTCGCCCGGGGCGAAGGAGACGATTCCGGCCCCCACGCCACAACCTGACACCCAGCTCCTGTGGACCCATGGCGGATGCCCGACGGGCCGCCCAGATGAGCTTCCCTGCACTAGCCATTGTGCACCCCGGCTTCCACCAATTCGAAGATGAGTTTCTCCAGGGCATCCACCGCAGGATCCCAGCCGAAGCCCGGCTCGACGTACTCGCGGCACCGCCCGCGGAGTTCCTCCGCGGCACTAGCATCCGAGAGCCACTCGAGCATCATGCCTATCCCTCTGCGAAGTGCATCAGGTCGCGTTCCTCGGAGCACGAGCTGCGGCAGGAGCGGCTTCAGTATCTCCGGGGTTGCCCCTATCGGTGTTCCCAGAGCCGGCGTCCCACACGCCAGTGCCTCCAGGGTCACCATTCCAAAACCTTCAAAAGCAATGGATGGAAGCACGAAGAGGTCGGCGGCCTGGTAGTACTCGACAAGCTTGTCATCCGCCACGAACCCGGTGAAACGAACGGAGTCCGAGAACCCGCCATCGATGACCTGGCGTTTGAGTTCCTGCTCCAACCTCCCGCTCCCGGCGATCACGAGCATTGCATTCGGATGTCGGGCAAGCGCCTTACCAAACCCCGCCACGAGATTCGACAATCCCATGCGCGGCACAAGCCGCCTGACAGTCAAGAGGATCTGCCTGTCAACCGGGAGATCCAATCTCCTTCTCACCGCCATGCGATCGGATGCCGGTGTGAAGCGTTCGAGGTCAACACCCCCCGGGATTTTGACAACCTTCCCGGCAGTAAACGAGTAGTAGCTCGACAGCTGCTCGGCGGAGAAATCGCTGAGAACGACGATGCGGTCCGCTCGCCTGAGGCAGGCAACCTCGGTTCTCCGCGCCATCCTGCCAAAGAACGCTCGCTCAATCAGCTTTGCCGTCTGCCGCTCGGCGCCCTCAAGGCGAAGTTCCTGCCAATAGGAGGCATGAAAAGTCATGAGTTCAGGCATCGTCTTCTTCCCGGTGCTCCCGATGTACGAATAGTAGGGGAAGTAGTGATGCGGCAGCACAATGTCGAACTCTAGGGCTTCGACGAGTTCGCTTAAGACCCGCCGCGATGCGTAGAGTGCGTCCTTCGTTCTGCCTCCCACTCGCCGGCGACTCTCGGCGGCCCCGTAGCGATGGACAGTAAGTCCATGGAGCTTTTCCGTGTCAGGAGTACCCGGCTTGGTTCTCTGCCCAACAAGGTGGATATTGTGTCCGCGCTCCGCGAGTCGTCTCGTCGTCTCATAAGCAACGCGTTCCACACCGCCCTGACTATCCGGGAAGAAGAACTGGTTGATCGACAGTATGTTAAGTCTCTGCTTCATCGGCGATGTCCATGTCTCGCGTACGCGTCGCGGTAGATCTCCGGGATTCGCCCGATGCTTGCTTCGATCGAGAACTCCGATTCGAGCTTGCGCCGTCCCGCCTCTCCGAGCGATCTTCCCCTGTCCGACCGATCCAACACGTCGATGACGGCCTCTACCAACCCGGCGACGTCGCGTGGACGTATCAGGCGACCGGTGACTCCGTCCTCGACCTGCTCGCTGATGCCCCCCACGTCCGTGGCCACGACCGGCAGCCTCGAACCCATCGCCTCCAGGATCACAAACGGTAGAGATTCATCCTCAGAGGGAAGGATCAGAAGATCGACGGAGGCGAGTATCGCAGGAACGTCGTGTCTGAAACCGGCCCAGATCACCTCAGTTGTGAGACCGAGGCGCTCAGCCTCATCCTTCAGCTCATCCTCGATCTCGCCCTCCCCCACGAAGACAAGTCGATAATCGGGTATCCGCTGTCGGATCTCGGCGACGGCCTTGATAGCGAAGATGTGGCCCTTCCGATCGGCGATGCGTCCGACAAGGACGGCAACGGGATCCGATGCGCCCAGGCCGAGATCCACGCGCGCGGCCCTCGTGTCGAAGCCCTTGTCGAACTGCGAGAGATCTATGCCGTTCCTGACGCTCAAAATTCTCTCACCCGGGATCCCGTAGTTCCTGATGAGCATCTCCCTGCTCTGTTTCGAGACGGTTATAGTCATGTCTATCAGCCTGTTGGTGAGCCTGATGAGAGCCGTGATGATCTTCCGGCCGAACGGCACGTTCGAATCGGGAAGAAGTGTAAGGTGCTCGGTCGCGATCACCACGCCGGCTCCTGCAAACCGTGCGGCCCACACTGCAGGAAGGCAAGTCCTCGGATCCGTCTTGTTGAAATGCACGATCTCGAAACCACGGAAGAGCTTCAGTCCATCGAAGAAGACCCGCGGATTGAACTCCTTGCCGGGACGGAAACGCTCGACGTGGAGCCCACGCTCGCGAAGGTGCTCAACCCACTCATCCACCTCCCGGCGGTCACAGACGAAGAGCCGCGGATCGAAGCCCGCTCTCTTCAGACCGAGAGCAACCTGGGTCATGTAGACCTCGGCTCCACCCCATGCAAGCGCGTCGGTATAGAAGGCTATTCGTCGGGGAAGCGCACCGAGGCGCGTCTCGCTCATCATCGGCGGTGTCCCCGTCTCGCGTAGATATCGCGGTAGATCTCCGGAACTCGTCCGACGCTTGCTTCTATTGAAAACTCCGCTTCGAGCTTCCGTCTTCCCGCCTCTCCGAGCGATCTTCCCCTGTCCGACCGGCCCAGCACGTCGATGATGGCCTCTACCAACGCGGCGACGTCGCGTGGACGTATCAGGCGACCGGTGACTCCGTCCTCGACCTGCTCGCTGATGCCCCCCACGTCTGTGGCCACGACCGGCAGCCTCGAACCCATCGCCTCCAGAATCACAAACGGTAGACACTCGTCTTTGGAGGGAAGGATCAGAAGATCGACGGAGGCGAGTATCGCCGGAACGTCGCGTCTGAAACCGGCCCAGATCACCTCTGTTGTGAGGCCAAGGCGCCCGGCCTCCGCCTTCAACTCCTCCTCGATCTCGCCATCTCCCACGAAGACAAGTCGATAGTCGGGTATCCGCTTCCGGATCTCGGGCACGGCCTTGATGGCAAGAGGATGACCCTTCCGATCGGATATCTGTCCGACAAGAGCAGCAACGTGCTCCGATGCACCTAACCCAAGATCCGCCCGCACGGCACTCGTGTCGAAGCTCTCGTCGAACTGCGAGATATCTATGCCGTTCCTGACGCTCAAGATCTTCTCGGGGGGGATCCTGTAGTTCCTGATGAGCATCTCCCTGCTCAGTTCCGAGACGGCTACGGTCATGTCTATCAGCCTATTGGTGAGGCTGATCATGGTCGTGATGATCCCTCTCCCGAACGGCACATGTGAATCTGGAGAATGTGCCAGGTGCTCGGTCGCGACCACCACGCCGGCTCCTGCAAACCGTGCGGCCCACACTGCAGGAAGACAGTTCCTCGGAGCCGTTTTGTTGAAGTGCACGATCTCGAAACCACGGAAGAGCTTCAGTCCATCGAAGAAGACCCGCGGATTGAACTCTTTGCCGTGACGGAAACGCTCCACATGTAGCCCGCGCTCGCGAAGGTGCTCGACCCACTCATCCACCTCCCGGAGGTCACAGACAAAGAGCCGTAGATCGAAGCCCGCTCTCTTCAGACCGAGAGCAACCTGGGTCATATAGACCTCAGCTCCACCCCATGCACGCGCGTCGGTATAGAAAGCTATGTCTCTGGGAAGCCCATCGGCTCGCTTCTCACCCATCATGGCTCGACCCAGACGGAGTCCGGCCGGTCCGGAGTCCCGACCGCCTCTGTGTTCTCACCACGTGGAATCGGGAGCTGCCCTTCTCGCACCATCCGGCCAAGCGCTACGATGATCGCCAAGAGCGCGTAGAGAGCGTACCCGACATTTCGATGGTAGAAGAGATGGATGAAAAAGGTCTGAGCCACTATAGCAAAAAACCCGGCGTAAGCGCCCTGGGCAATGAAACCGTACCCCGGCTCTCGAGCGATGGCGCGGAGATTCCTTATCCCTGTTCGAAAGATGGCGATGAGGAAGATGATATACATGATCGCCGCCGGGATGCCCATCTCAGCAGCGATCGTGAGCAACAGATTGTGCGCCTGCGAGAGGACCCCACTAACCATGCTGTTGTCCGCGTGATGCGAGAATGCGCCGGGGCCGACTCCGGTCAGGGGATTGTTCCCTATCACCTCCAGAGCACTCACGAAGATGGCAGGCCTCGCCGAGTAGTTACTTCTGTTCAGCTGCTCGAACCTCATGGCTACGAGGTCCGCTACGCCTATGCCCGTGTAGGCAAGCGAAAGCACCTGCGCCACGACCGCAAAGAGGACGAAAAAGATGATGATCCTCGATATGGCCCGCTTGTCACTCAGACTCAACATACCGATACCGGCCACAACTCCAAGCCACGCACTCCGCGAGTACGTGAACAGTAGTCCCAGAAACCCAAGGAGGATGGCGCCATCGGCGAAGAGCCTGTGCCATGCTCTCTTCAGATGATCAACAGCGAAGAACCAGAACGGCATAGACATTATGAGAAACGCACCCAGGAAATTCGGGTGCCCAAGACCAAGGAATGCCGTGCCGGCCCCCTCGGCGCGACCCCCTATCACGCCAGCTTCAATCTCCTCCGCTGTCGCATGGACGGCTTCCACCGCGCCACCGAACCTGTTGTAGAGTCCGACAGCGGCGATGAAGACACCCGCAGTAGCGAAGGTAATCGCGAAACGCCTCAGATCCTTCGGCGTCCTGAGCATGGTCACGACAAGGTAGAACCAGGCGAAGTAGAGTATCTGCTCCTTCCAGTAGAGCAGGACTCGTGCACGCGCCATCCCCTGCCAGTTCTTGTTCAACCCCATGAGCATCGACAGCGTCACCAGAATCAGGAAGATGCCTATGATCGTATCGAACTCCGTGCGCCGCACCAGTGGACCCCTGGCCGCCATCTTGGCATCAGCGGCGTACCGGACGAAGTAGACCATCCAGACACCGACAAGCGCAAGGTTGAAGCCGCTGATGTGAAAGACACTCCCAGGGCCGACGCTGACGCCCGGCCTTGTGAATGCGATCATCACCGCAAGACCGAGGACCGCCCATTCGATCTTGAACAGGGTTGTTAAGACAATTGCGGCCGCCATGATGGAGACAATGAGATACAGGGGATCAGGCAGGCGAATCTTGGTGAGAACCACCGACGCGACGGCGGCATACATCAGGATGGCGAAAACCCACACGGGCCACGAGCGGCCAAGGCAATCTTCGCTCCGCTCGAACGCATGTCGAATCCGTTCTCTTGTGCCACTCATCGCGCTGCTCCCGGGTCCGACCGACGCCGCTCCTCGACAGACCTGCAATGGTCACCGCACGAGTCATGAGCCGAATCGTACCCCTTCGTGGAATCCGAGCGCCGACACCTAGAGGCGCTCGTAGATCATGGGAGGTATGTAGAACTTCCTCCGATTCAGAACGGTTCCAATGACATTCGCACCCGCATCGTTGAGCCGGTCGACGGCCACCTCCACCAGCTGGCGCTTCGTGCGGCCTGCCCTCACCACCAGTATGACACCGTCAACCTTCCGGGAGAGCTGTATCGCCTCGGAGAACGCGAGAAGGGGTGGGGCGTCGATCACAGTCAACTTGAAACGTCTGCGACACTCCTGCAGGCCGGCATCCAGGCCCGGATCAGTGAAGACACGCGGGGGCGCAACGACTCTCCTCCCGCCCGGCATCAGAACAAGGTGCGGAACACCCACGCTCCGCAGGCACGAATCGAATGCGGCGTCGCTGAGAACCAGATCTGTCAGACCAGGATCCTGCGACGCTCTCAGCGCCTTGTGCTGCTGTGGCCGGCGAAGATTCCCATCCACAAGCAGCGTGTCGATTTCGTTGGATACGGCCACGCTGTGGGCGAACTCCCGTGCCACGGTGCTCGTGCCCTCGCCCTCTACTGCACTTACAATCATGATGACACGCGAGGGCATGTCCGGGAGAGCCATGTAGATCTCCGACGCCAGGCCGTGGTATTCCTCGATGTTCTCGGGCAGCTCGGCCGCGCGTGCCGTTCGAACAGGCGCGCGTCTCGCTCTGGGGGTCACGACCTCGGATTCCTCCGCCTGTCGCGGCCCATCGTGAATCTCTCCGTCTGCAGCCGGTCCGCCGACATCCTGCCCTCGGCGCTCCTCGCGGTCCGCTCGATTCATCGCCTTTGAGATCTTGCTCATTGCGGCCCTTCCAATCGTGTACCGGCTATAGCTGGACTGCGCACAGGCTCTGCCGGCTGCTCAACGTGGTCACTCGTTCTGCATTCGACAACCTCAATGGTCTCAGCGATCGTCCGTTTGCCTATCCAAGGACGATTGTCGGCGTACCCGGCCAGAAGAGCATTGTCGCAGACGGTGTTGATCATCCTCGGAACACCACGCGAGTAGTCGAATATCCCATCGACGGCGCTACGGTCGAAGATCTCAAGATCCGCTGCGCCGGCAACGGTAAGCCTGTGCCTGATGTACTCCCCTGTCTCGACGCGGGACAGCGGATCCAGATGAAACCTGATGCTGATACGCTGTCTCAGCTGTCTCAGCTGCGGAAGCTCGAGCTTCCGCCTGAGTTCCGGCTGCCCGGCCAGGACGATCTGCAGACTCGGGTGCCCGCCGGAACGGAGGTTGGACAGAAGCCTCACTTCCTCGAGCAGTGGAAGATTGAGGTTCTGAGCCTCATCCACAATGAAGACCGCGTTTCGACCGGATGCAGTCCACGTGTTGAGGAACTCCGAGATCTCGCGATGGATCTCCATCTTTGAGCGGCCCTTCAGCTCGATCCCGAGCCCCCATCCAAGGACGCGCAGAAGATCGGTCCGTCCGATCGTCGTGTTCGAGAGCCACGCGACCTTCGTGCCGGCGTCCAGTCTGTGAACGAGTGCGTCGAGCATCGTTGTCTTTCCGGTCCCCACCTCTCCGGTGAGCTGCACGAAAACACGTCGTTCTCTGACACCGTAGGTCAGGTGAGCAAGGGCTTCCTTATGCTTGCTGCTCAGATAGAGAAACCTGAGATCCGGCGTGAGTTCAAATGGCCTCTCGGCCAGCTTGTAGAACCTCGTATACATGCTATTTCCGCTCCGGAATCGTGGCCAGCACCTTGAGTCCGAGCACTCTCTGGATGTCCTCGCGGCGCTCGAGCGAATTGTCCGCTCTCTCTACGGTGAAGACGAGTAGAACACCGAAGATGATCGTGAAGAGACCAACGACGACCCTCATATTGACCGGCGGAGGCGTTGGCTTCGCAGGGACCGTGGCCCTCGCCACGATGCCGACGTTCAGAAGGTTCGGATCAGTGGCGGCCGTAATCCTGAACTGTTCCCGTCTGTCCATGATGATCGCATACATGTCCGCATGGATCATCAGATCGTGCTCCAGGAGCCTGATCGTGGATCGGCTCTGGGCTATGTCCTCGTCCTCATTGTGCAGGTCATCCAGCATGTTGATCACAGCGCGACGCTCGGCCTTCCACTCATCGATGCGCATCTGCTGTCGGGCAACGGCCCGTCTTACCTCTTCCCGCAGGAGCTCATCGGTTGCCACGATCAGCCGCTCGAGCTTCAGAACCTCTGGATGGTCGATCGTGTACTTCGCAGCAGCCTCTGCCCTAAGCAGCTCTATCTGAACCAACCGATCCTTGATCTGCTGGACGGCCGGCACATTGTAGATCTCGCCGCTCGGAATGAGGGAAGCGCTGGCGCCTGACGCCAGCCACTCCTGGACCAAGGCCTGCTGCTCCTCACGCCACTCAATGCGTGAGTCCAAGGTCAGCAGGTCGTTGCTGAAGCGGTTCTGGAGTCCCATCAGCTGCTCGCCACGACGCCCCTCCGCAAGCTCGCCCTTCGCTCCAGTGAAACGCGCTATCGCCATCGCGGTCGAGTCACGGTCAGCCCGAACCTTGCTCGCCTGCTCATCCAGATAGACGACCGCATCGTAATTCAGGGCGACAGCCTTTCTGATCTCAAGGTAGGCATCGAGAGCGGCATTCACGACGTCGGCTGCCACCTGGGCATCCCTGTGCCGGTACGAGATGTCTATGATATCTGACTCCGGCTGCTCCTGTGCCTTGATCATCTTCGACATGCGGTGGATGGCCAGCGGCCGGTCATCGCCAGTCGCAAGCTCAAGCCTGTCTACAACAGCCTCGGCTACAGCCGTGCTGTTGATTATCGAGATCTCAGAGTTGACGACTTCAGCCCGCTTGAGCACAGCGCGTGACTCCGCGGGCATGACGTATCCCAGCTGCTGACGCTTGATCAACACACGCGCTGACGCCTCATAGCTCGCGACGCCGGTCTTGAAACCGAATATCATGATGGCTATTCCGACCACGGAAAGCGTGATCAGCACGGCCTTTCTCTTGAAGATGACGTACACGACATCACGCAAGAGCGATGTATCCTGCATCCCACGCCTGCTGCTCTCCAAACCGGTGTCCTTCCTCACAGGCCTCTCTCGGTACGCTAGTACCAGGTCCGCCCGTCGCTGCCAAGATGCGTCATATCGTAGCCCCGCAGGTAGAACAGCTGAGCGGGGGCGATGTTATCGAAGAAGAGATCAACGAACTCGTTGACCTTCCCAATCACGGACTTGGGAACATACACAATATCGTTCGGAGCGAGGACAATGTCCTCCGAGAAGTCGCGTCCACTCAGAACCTTCGTCACGTCCACGCGGAACGCGACCGTTTCCTCAACGCCAGAGGTCCGCACGACCATCACGCTGCTCGCTCTCCCCGTCGACAGAATCCCCCCCGCCGCTACTACCGCACGAGTCACCGTCATCTCGCCCGTCGCCTCGATGCGCCCTGGCCTCTTCACTTCACCGATCACGAAGATCGGCTGCGCTGCCACGCTTGTGATAACGATCGTGACAGCCGGATCCAGGAGATACTCCCCGATGCCCTCCTCGACCGCCTCCGACAGCTCCGCCGTCGTTCGGCCCAGAGCGACAACATCCCCACCCAGCGGCACGCTGATCGTACCGCTCGGGGTTACAGGTGTGCTGAAACCCAAGCTCTCATCGGTCAGGAACCTCACGACGATCTCATCCCCGATCCTCAGCCTGTACGCGCCGGCCACCGTCGTCGGAGCGCCGACACCCACGGAGGATGGAGCTGCATCCGGCGCCCCCACGTCACTACGCGGTGCGCCGCAACCCTGAACGCATGCGATCAGAGCGGCCACCAGGAATACGACTAGCAATCTCGCCCTCATGGACAGCATATAGTAGGTCTCCCCTGTGCACCTGCAAGCAGTTGAGCCCCCCACGGGGCTCCAACTCTAACCCTCCTAAAGCATAACTCGTGCCACGGTTATGGCAATTCCCCCGGTCCCGATGTCCCAATCGCACCAGGGGGCATCGTACGCTGAACCAAGCCATAGAGCCTCACCTGAACCCCGGGAAAATCGGCAGAACCCTCTAACTCATACTCACTGTCAAGATACTCCGCGATCCGCCCCTCAGGGTCCACGTGCCACGGCCTCGCACTCACATACCAGAGCCTCTGGCGCCCGGACACACCCGAAGTAACGCGCTCCGCAACTTCGGTGTCGCTTCCAGCCTGCCCCGGGTAGAGGAGGAAGCGCTCCTGCTCTCCCCCATAGTAGTGATCGAAGACATCCGTGACAACAGGCACGAGGACAATATCCCCGTCGCTCTCCCGCTCCTCGATATACTGGACGGCGCCTCTCACATCCTCGCGCCAGTAGGCCGGGTTCCAGTAGTAGTTCCCTGCGGACCAGAGACAGAGGACGATCAGAAGTCCCGCGACCGCTCTGCCCGGCAATCCTCTCAGTCTCCTCGCCCCCGCCGCCGCAAGAATGATGATCAGCGGAAGCGCCACTGCGATGTAGCGCGGATTGAACACCTTCACGTTCAAAATCGCAAGCACAGATGTTCCGACAATCGGCACGATGATCGTGGGGAGGAGCAGACGGAGCCGCGCTCTCGATTCAGCGAAGCTCGTGAGCCCCAGGGTGAGCACGAGCGCAAGCAGAAGCGCCGCCGGTCCCGTGTACGCGGCGTGCTTCATAAACGCCGATGCCGGAGCAGTTGTATGGAGCTCGGCACTCGATGGTCCCAAGGAATAGCCGTAGACCATAACGTAGAAGGAATACGGTATCGCCATCGGCGTAAACGTCGTCTCTCCCCTGAGACGCTCCGATCCGTCAGCAGTGGCGACAGTACCTATCCGCTCCCCAACGCGATCCACCCTGGTCCAATTGGCAAGCCCCCAGATCCAGGGAGAGACGAGCACAAGCACGATCACGAAGGCCAGGATCCACCTCACGCGGAATGCGCGGTTCCTGATAAGCCTCGGAGCTGCGAAGACCCAGTGCGCAAGAGTCAGGAAGACCGCCGAGAGATTCGACAGACCCCCGAGTACCGTGGCAAACACGAACGTGCGCCAGGATGCGCTTTGCCTCTCTACCAGGCGCCACGCCGCAAGCGTCGACAGAGCAGCGAAGAAGATGACCATCGAGTAGTTGCGAAGTTCCTGCGAATACCAGATCAGGAATGGGGAAATGGCCGTCAGCAGCGCGGCCAGAAGAGCAGTCTTTCTATCGAAGAGATCGTTGGCCAGAGCGTAGACGACCACGATCGTCGCAGTTCCAAAGAGCGCGGAGATGCTGCGCAGCACGCCCTCAGCGTCGGACAAATACGCGAGGGCGTGAACAAGGACGGCATGCGCGGGTCCCTGAATGTTGTTGAAGATTGCGGCCGGTGACAGTGCTTCTCCGATCCCGGCTGCCTTGATGCTCCAGAGTTCGTCCACCCAGAGGCTCTGCGCCCCTACCCCACAGAAACGCAGAAGCCCGCCAAGCACAACGATGGCGGCAAGATGGAGGAACGCCGGATCATAGATCGAGCGTCTCCCGATTCTGTCTGTCTTTCGACTCACCATCCGAGTCCCGATTCTGCTGCCCAGCCAGTGAGCCGACGGGGCCTACGGTAGCAACTACTGAGTCTATACAGGAGGCCCATCGGCTGTCAATGCAAAGCAATCTTGACAGAATAGAGAAATCCGGCAGCTTCGGGTTGTGAGTAAGGAGTACTGATGACGCGCCCGCTGCCGGATCCATGATGTCTTAGCACTGCGCCCAGTTATCGCAGTTGTTTTCCTCTAGTACGCTCCCTTTCTCATCAGCACCGCCGGCAGTGTTCTGGCAAGGATCTTGAGATCCATCGCCAGGGATTGCCGTCTGATGTACTCCACGTCCAGCCTCATCCACTCAGTGAACCCGATGTGGTTCCTACCACTGATCTGCCAGAGACAGGTGATCCCGGGCACCACCGACAGCTTCTCCCGCTGCCACCCCTCGTACTTTTCAACCTCGCTGGGAAGCGGCGGCCGTGGGCCGACAAGACTCATGTCGCCCTTGAGAACATTGATCAGCTGCGGGAACTCGTCGAAGCTGGTCTTCCTCAGGAAGCGACCGATGCGTGTCACGCGCGGATCGTCGCTTATCTTGAAGACGGGACCCTCGAGCTCATTGAGATGCATGAGCGTGTGCTTCTGTGCCTCAGCATCGATCACCATCGATCTGAACTTGTGGAACAGGAACTCCTGCCCCCCCTTCCCAACACGCAACTGGCTGAAGAGCACGGGACCGCGCGAATCGAGCTTGATCAGAATGAAGATCGCCAGGAAGAGAGGCGAGAGCAGAATAAGACCGAGGATACTGGCTATCACATCGAACGGTCGCTTCACAAACCGTCTATAGAACTCCCCACGCATCAAGCTGTCACGCTCAACGTCGCCTCGCGTCAGCTCTTCGATAGTCCCATATCCGAATCGTTCATCGACGAAGTACAAAGCTCACTCCCATGATGCGATTGCGAGGACATCGAACAAAGAAATACCGGGCGTCCAGTTGGGCACACCCGGCCGGGATCCACTAATCTCTTCGTCAGCCAAGGGCGGGCCCCGTCCGACATCACCGACAAACGCCCCGCTCTCTGCGGACCGTGTGCCGAGGCACGTTACTGAATGCACTGTCAGACGTGAGAAAAAGCCCTTAGCAATGGTGCGATGCGAGTCCTTTCGCGCTTGGTGTCGACTCTTCGTCCGTACTTCCGATCAATGCCATTGTATCACAAGCTTTGTCCGATGTCAACGTCTATTCCCTTCACGCATTGCCCCTCTCAACACCCCGCACTACCGCCGCCCAGAAGAGTGGGAAGAGAAGCTCGTGCCGTCCCCTAAGTGCAATCCCTGTGCCGCGATGCGCTGTCGGCCTCTTGACGATATTGGTCAGTGCCCTGTAGGGCTCATTCATGTCCATAGAGATGGCAGTCAGCGCCCCCTGGCCAAGTCCGAGATTCCGGGCCACTGAGAGCGCCTTCAGGAATACCTCCGGCATAATGACTGCAGAGCCGATATTGAGAACGCACCCATCCCCGAGCCCCCCAACCACGCTCGCCAGGATCCGGAAGTCCCGGAGGCTTGCCTCTCCAATCGCCGCGCCGTCCGCCGATGCATGCTGATGGACGATGTCGGTGCCGAGACCAACATGTACGGTTGCTGGTATCCCGAGTTCGTGCGCGCGGCCGAGGATGCTGGCATCGAGATGCGGGGCACGATCGCCAACGATCCGCCCTCCGAGGCTCTCTCCGAAACCGGCCCCCTCCTTCGCCCCAAGGGCGACTGCGTCGTTTATGCCGTCCGCAGTATCGGAGCACATACCGAAGCTCCCGTCCTCGAGCCTGGTTGCGACATCCTCCGATGTCACGCCCCACATCGCGATCTCGTAATCATGGATCGCGCAAGCTCCATTCATCGCGACCGCTGTCACGATGCCCCGCTCCATGAGATCGATCAGCATGCGACTCAGACCGCACTTGATGAAGTGCGCCCCGAACATCGCAAGTCCAGCTCTCTGTGCGAGGCCACACGAGACGACCGCCTTGACCGCACGTCTGAAGTCGGCGCCCGCGAACGTCTCGGGCACCATCGCGAGAAGGTCTTCTATCCCCCCACCAGGTTCGACCGGGTGAACGAAGCTGTCAACGCTTACCGTCCCCCCTCGTGACTCCATCGAGATCCTACTGAGCTTCGTGAGATCGACTTCTGGAAAGCGTGATGACATGCTACCTCCCTACGGAAACTGCTGCCGGATGTGCTCCGCGCGCTCGTAGCTCTTGAGGACAACGGATATGGATCCAATGGCTATCTTGCTCTTCATGAGCACCGGCATATGGGCATCATCGTCGGTCAACCAGACCCACAGCCTGCCCTTCTGACTGAAGAGGCCGCCGGTTCGCATCACAGGCTCCACAACGATGCAGTCGAACTCCCCGGCAGGGACTTCGACCCGCTCGCGACGAAGCACCTTGATCTCGAGCGGGTAGTTCTTCTTGTCGGCGTGATTCTCGATCGATACTGGACTGCCGACCTCGAGCTTCATCATTCGAACGTAGTAGAGGGACGATAGTATGTCCTGCGCATTGAGCGCAAGCGGTACTACGCGTCCCTTCTTTGGATAGATGGCGATGTGCCGATCATGATCGAACACTACCAGATCGTGAGCGCGGAAATCACCTTCTCTCAGTCGCTTCTCGAACCTCCTCGATACCATCTCGCGCGCATCGAGCAGCGATTCCGCGACATCCCTGACAGGGAAGAATGCGGAGATGAACGCGTTCGACTCAGCGACGGAGAGGATATGGTAACAGGCATGCCCCCGGTAGCTGACCATCTCCGGTATGCTCATCACGGCTGTTCCAGCGTTCACGAAGCCGTACTTGACCTCGAAGACAAGCCGCTCTCCCACGCCGAACGGAGGCACGGCAGGCTCGCCGTTCGCCACGAGAGCCAGAGGGGACAGAGCCGAGCTCTGGCCGGTCACGTGGCCGGCGGACGGGAGCGTCCACAGAACGGTGAGTGCTACCACCATCACCATGGATTTGAGAGACGCAACCCTCATGCCGCCCGATGATTCCCTGTGTCTCCACCCAGTCATCACTTCTCCAGATGCTCCAGTATCCATGATACGGCCGCCTCGACGTCGACTGCGACGTGATCGATCGCGAGCCCTCGCTCGTCCTGAGTCGCCAGAGTCTCACGGCCTTTTCCCGTAAGCACAAGCACGGCAGTCAGTCCGGCGCGCTTCGCGAGTTCGATGTCCGTCGCTTGGTCTCCTATCATGTAGGAAACCGCGAGGTCGATCCCCAGATCGCGAGACGCCCGTTTGAGCATCCCCGTGCGCGGTTTCCTGCAGGAATCGTCGCGGGCGAATCGCTCCACGGCGGCGCCGAGGAGGTTGGGACAGTAGTAGGCCGCGTCGAGGGATGCCCCTTCCGCCTCAAGAAGATCCTCGAGATGTCTGTGGACGGCCGCCAGCTCTTCCTCTGTCATGAATCCCCTGGCAACGGCCGACTGGTTACTGACTAGGACGCCCTCGATGCCCCGGTTGTTCAGGGCTCTGAGCGCGCGCCCGGCCCCGGGCACAAGTTCGAGGTCCTCCGGACGCAGAACGTAGCTTCGTTCCACACTCAGCACACCGTCCCGGTCGAAGAACACCGCGGATCTACCCTCCCCCATGCCGCACCTCCCTTGCCCGGACGTTCGTGGCACGCCCGCCGCTGATGCCTATTGCCGCGATCGTGAAGAAGAGCATCCCAGGTTCCGCATCCAGAGAGATGGCGGTGAGCCCGGCCACAAGCGAGACCAGCAAGCCTCCCAGAGCTCCTCTCGACAGTGCTCCGTCGAGAGCGTAGGTCGCGCGTCTCTGCGAAAGCCATGCCGATCGCAACAGCAGCGCCACAAATGCGAGTAGTGCTGCTGCGCCCAGAATCCCGGTCTCCGCGAGGCTGTTGATCCACACATTGTGCGCGGAGACAGGATGCTCGACGACACGGCCATCGAAGTACGTGACGCCAAGGAGCGGAAAACTGCCCAGGCCGTGTCCCGTGAGAGGCCGCGCCTGAACGAGGTCGCCTGTCTGCCGCCATGTCTCGAACCTCGCCTGCGTGTTTCTCGATCGGAGATCGAGGCCGTCAGCGATCTTCGAGTCGGGCTTCGCTGCGGCGAACGCCATGATCCCGATCACGGCTACCGCGATCACAGCCGTCACATACCTCCGTTTCCGCACCGTGGACCAGACCACGAAGGCCACACCGCATATCGCCCCAAGGAGGGCGCCACGCGACTGCGTCAGCGCGAGCGCGATCCCGGTCAGCGCCACCGTGAGGGCCATGATCGGCCCGGCCACCGATGCGCGTCTCTCGGCGAAGAGAACGGCCACGCCGAGAACCAGGCAGATCGCCAGGTACTCCCCCGCAGGCACCGGGTTCTCTATTGAGCCAAGACTGAGCCGGTAGAAAGAACCTGCATCGTAGGTACCATGCCAGATGAGAGAGGCCACGACCGCGCCGGTCAGGATGGCGCCGGTAAGAAAGAGACGCCGTGAGGGACGGACGACTATCGAATCGAGAACGAGGATGAATGGAACTATGGTCATCGCCAGCGTCACAAGTTCGTGAGGTCTCCGCGTCTCAGGCGCCGCAACGATGACCGACAGCGCCGCTGCGGCGAAGTAGACCGCGAGCGCTGCAAGAACACCGTCCCTCCCAAGTGAAGGCCTGTGCCCGAGGATCAGTTTTCCAGCAAAGCCAACCACTGCGATGGCCAGACCTGCGCTCTTCACCACTTCAGAGAAAGGAAGACCGATCAGGAGCACGACCAGACCGAACGACTGAAGCCCGTCCAGGCGCCTTATCGCTTTCTCCTGCCAAGGCGTGCCGCCCTGCGGCACGGCCGGCGTGTCGCCCTGCGGCACGCCCGGCGCGCTGCCCTGTGACACGCCTGATCGCTTGATCGCGGTCATTGCCCCTTCTCCCCGACCCTCTCGATGATTCCGAGAGCCGCCTGAGCCCGCTTCTCCCACGTGTTGTCGAGCGCGTACTCCACCCTTCGTCTGATGATCTCCGTGGACGTGCCCGCGTCCAGAACTGAGGAAATGGCCTTCTCGAAACCTGAGGCGCCACTCGCCCTTGTGACAAGATCCCCATGCTCGGCCGCTGCGGGGAACGGTGTCGAAACAACGGGTTTCCCGCAAAGTAGATATTCGAAGAGAATGATCGGGTCGCAGTTCGTTGTGTGCGAGCCGATCCTCAAGGGGAGGATGGCGACATCAGCGGCCGCGACGTACCACGGGAACTCGTCGTAGCGCTTCCGCCCCACACTCAACACACCCGGTGGAGGAGTACGGCGTTCAGAGGGACCGACCATGACTAGATTCCAGTCCGGGCGCATCCTCGCCAGCTCCTCGACAAGCTCGAAATCAAACCAGCCATAGGCGGCGCCGCCGTACAGGATCACGGGACCTTCAAGACCCGCGAGTTCGCGAGGTATGCGGCCCGGCTTCCGAAGCGCCCCCAGGAGAACATCGGCCGACGCAGTCGCATCTTGAGCGAGCACGCGTCCGTAATGCATCCCGTCAGCCGCGTTCTGGAGTCTGTGGACATTATCGAATTCGCTCCGCGCCTCATAGAGCGACTGTGAAGCCACGAAGATGATGTCCGAGCGTTCCATCAGCTCACGTTCGAGCGTCCGTGTCGAATCCGGGTCACGACTGAGACCCGTCGGCTCGTCTGCGGCGTGATAGATGAGGACGGATTCCCCCAAGCCTCCCGCATAGGCGACATGCTCTGGTGAGAAGCACCAAACGACAGGGTTCTCGAACCCGAGCCCGCGTGCCGCGCTCGCCACCTTCGGCAGGAATCCCCGGTGGAATCTAACCCTCTTCCTCGGCAATGAGCTGTCGGCGACGACCACGGGAGACAGAACCCAGAGCCGCTCCTCTACCTCTCTCATCCCGGCGAGCCTGCCCCATTGGCGTCGGCGTCCGAGAACGGAGAAGATGTCCAACGGTGGCTCGACGTAGAGAACGCGTCCGGTCCTGGCCAGCACCGACATGAGGTGTTGCTTGCTGGTCGGAAGCCCGGTCCAGTGGTTTGTCGAGAGACAGATGATGTCCGGAGTGCTCAAACCTGTCGCTCCCCGTGGTCTGTAGGATCATCTCCGCCCGTGCGTGGCCCCCGCCCTTCGGCGTGGCCCTCGCCGATCCCCACGTGATCGAGAACTCTCGCCAGGGACAATGAGAAAGCACCTCTCGAGACCAGTTCCTCAGCCCGGCGCCGTCCGGCCACGCCCAGGCGCCTCGCGTGCTCCGCGTCGGTAAGAAGAGCCACCATGCAATCAGCCAGCTCCTTCTCATCACCCGGTCGCGCAACAAGCCCTGTATCTCCATCGACGATGAGTTCGGGTATGACGCCCACACCGGTTCCCACGACGGGACGCCCGGCGGCCATGTACTCACTCACGGCGCGCGAGTTCTCCTCACTTGCCGTGGAGGACGACACACACAGATCAGCCAAGGCCAGAAACCTCGGAACATCCTCCCTACGTCCCACGAAGCGCACGCTGGAGGCGATTCCGAGTCGCTCCGCGCGCCGCATGAGTCCTTCGGGCTGCCCTCGCCATGGCTCCCCGACCAGCACGAGGACGGCCTCCGGGACGCGTCTCAGTACAATCTGCATCGCATCCAGGAGAACATCGTGTCCCTTAACGGGCGCGAGACGCGCCACATTCACGACCACTCGCGACTCAGGTGAAAGCCCAAGCTCACTTCTGAGTTCAGTGTCCGGCGCTGACGCGGCGTACCGCTCCGTGTCGATGGGAGCGTAGATGCGGAAGACCCGACTCGCATCCATACCGAGTCCATCGGACACCCAGCTCTCCACTCGCCTCGATGATGCGATGACGGCAGATATCATGAAGCGGTAGAGATGCCGGTTCAGCATATGTCGCGAGGCCGGCGTCGCGCCTCCTCTGAGATGAACGATCGGGACGGACTTGCCGCAAGCCAGAACAATCATGAGATGAGCTGTCGCACGCGAGGAATGCACGATTCGAGGTCGCTCCGTTCGCACCACGGACGCCAACCACCTGACACAGGTTGTGAAATCCGCTACCGATCTCGCAGGCTCGGCTCCCGGAAGTTCCATAAGACGGATGCACTCAGGCGCGCGTAACGCAATCGCACTCCCTGAAGGCGCTGCGATCGTGATCGAGAGGCCGGTCGATGCCTCAGCCGACGCAACCGAGAGGGCGTACTCCGTCTCATCCGTCCATATCATCGAATCTGTGACCAGTAGTGCATCCATCACTGCAGAGTGCCCTCCAGGAGCCGGTCCGCGGCCCCAAGGACATCGGATTCACTGACCCCCGTCATGCAGGCGAGCGTGCCCAGACGACACTTATCGCCGCCGTGCCGGCCGCACGGACGACACGAGAGATCCACACCGAGGATCACGGCACGATCGATGTAGGGCGCGAAGCCCTGGCTCTCTACGGTCGGTCCGAAGATCGCAACGACCGGGGTACTTACACCGGCCGCCACATGAACGGCGGCCGAGTCGTTCGAGATCAGGAGCTCGGCCCTGTCCAGGAGAGCCACCCACTCATCAAGCCCAAGCCTACCGGTAAGATCGACCACACGTGAACCGGCGGAGGCTGAGACCGCAGCACCCACTTCTCTGTCGGCGTCCGACCCGACGACCACGACCGCCATCCCGCGCTCAAGAGACAGAGCGCGCGCAACAGCGCCGAAGCGATCGGGCAACCAGCGTTTCGTGGTCCACCTGCTTCCGGGACTGATTGCTACTAGTGCACGTCCCTTCTCGACGCCGTTTTCAGAAAGCACGGCGTTGAGCGCGTCATCCGCGAGGGGCGGAACGCGAATATCGAAAGGCACACGTCCGCCGGAGAAGGGAAGACCGACCGCCTCGGCAAGCGCTGCCACGCGCTCGACCTCATGCGCCCGGGATCTATACTCGACGGCTTCCGTAAGAAAGAGGCGCCCGCCGCTCTCATCGAAGCCGACTCGGACCGGCACACCGGCCAGTGCTGGAAGAAGCGCGCTTCGAAACGAGCGATGCGGTATGAGCGCAATGTCGATCTGGTGCTCCTTGATTCTCCTGATGAGTCGCCGGTACGCACCTGGGCCCCGATCGGCGCCTCGCTTGTCGTATTCTATGATGGAGTCGGCGATCCCCTGCCCCCGGAGGAACTCTGCTCCAGGGGGCGAAGCCACTACCCCGATCCAATTCGAGTCATTGCTTCGCCTGAGGGCAGCGAGAAGCGGAAGTGTCAGAATCGCATCCCCAAGGAAAGCCGTCTGAATGACAAGGTACCTCATTGAGCACCATCCGTGCTTCTGAGGAGGCGCCGCGCAGCTGCGAGAACCAGCTCGGAACTCATGCTCTGCATGCACTCCCAGTGACCAAGCCTGCACGTCTCCGTACCGTAGAACGAGCAAGCGCTGCACTCGAGGTCCGCGTAGATGACCTCATCATTCTCGAAGTCAAACTGCCCCGGATCGGTCGGACCGAAGATCGCTACGGTCGGTGTGCCCACTGCGGTGGCGATGTGCATTGGACCGCTGTCGTTGCCGATGAAGACGCGCGCCGAGTTAATGAGAGCGGCCATCTGCCCGAGTTCCGTGTCCCCAGCATCCACGAGGACACCGGCGCCCGCTTGCCCGGCAATCTCGTCGCAGAGCTGCCGCTCGGACGGTGATCCGAGCAGAAGGACTCCGAGACCGGACTCCGTGACGATGGTTTCTGCAACAGCGGCGAATCGCTCCGGCGGCCAGCGCTTCGTGGGCCAGAGCGCCCCGGGAACAACGACGGCATACGCGCCCGGCGCAAGTCCAAGCCCGTCAAGATGACGGCCCGCCCACTCGATATCGGTCGCTGAAAGATGGAAGACGGGCTTCCTGTATTCCGGTCTCAGGCCAAGAGGGGCAAGCGCGTCCAGATACCGCTCAACCAACATCCTGGAGACGCGGAACGGACGCCGCCAGAGACGGACTCTCAGAGAGTCTCCGAGTTCCCGCTTCCTGTAGGCGGTGGCCAGAGACGCACGCGAACACACGGTCAAAGCGAAGCTTCGGGCATTCCTGTGGAGATCCACAACGGCTGAGTAGCCTTGCGCTCGCACCTCGCGGCACAAGCGCCAGAGGGCCGAGAGGGAGCTGTCTTCCAGAAGATGAACGGTGTCTACTGCCGGATTGGATGCGACTAGGTCGACGTACTGCCGCTTGACGGCAAACCCGATTCGCGCGCTCGGGTACGCGCGTCTGAGGGCCGCCGTCACGGGTTCGGTCAGAACGATATCACCGACTGAGCTCATCCGAACGACCAGTATGCTGTCCTCAGGAAGCGGACTGCCGCTCCCGGATCCCGTCGTCGCCACGATCGTCTCCATCCTCGTCGCCGAACTGCATCTCGTAGAGACGCCGGTACAGCCCATCTTGTCGCATGAGCTCAACGTGGGTGCCGCTCTCCGCAATCGAACCACCGTCGACCACAATGATCCGGTCGGCGTTCCTTACGGTCGACAGACGATGGGCAATGATCAGGACGGTTCTGCCCTCAAGCAGTCGTTCTATGGCGCCCTGCACCAATCGTTCTGACTCGGTATCCAGCGAGGACGTCGCCTCATCGAAGATCAGAATCGGAGGGTCCTTGAGCAGGGCACGGGCAATCGCGATGCGCTGTCTCTCGCCGCCGGAGAGTCTCGTTCCTCTCTCACCGATCATCGAGTCATACCCCTCCGGCATCGCCTCGATGAACTCTCGCGCGTTCGCTGCCTCCGCAGCCGCAACGATCTCCTCGCGGCCGGCGCCCACAACACCGTAGGCGATGTTCGCTCCGAGCGTATCATTGAAGAGTATCGTCTCCTGCGTAACGATCCCCATCAGGTCCCGAAGAGAACCGAGTTCGATTTCCTTTATGTCGCGTCCGTCGACTGTGATGCACCCTGCCACCGGATCGTAGAAGCGCGGCAAGAGATCCAACAGAGTCGTCTTCCCTGCTCCGCTCGAACCGACAATCGCCACGACCTCACCCTTCCGTATCGAGAGATCAATGTCGTGAAGCACTTCCGGCCCGGTCTCGTAGCTGAAGGTCACGCCTTCATAGCGAATGACATCATCCAGTCCACTGATTGGCTCGGCGCCCTGGATATTCTTGATAGCGGACTCCGTGTCGAGAATCTCAAAGACCCTGCCGGTCGCCGCAAGACCTGTCTGGAGTGCGGTGTTGGCCCTCGATATGTTCCTCAGTGGCTGCATCGTCGAAAGCGAGGCGGCGAGGAACATGAGAAACCAATCCGATGAGATCGTCTCTGTCAGAAGCACCTGACGCCCACCGTACCAGAGGATGACGACAACGCCGACGACGCCGAGGAACTCCGTCAGAGGGCCGGCAAGCGCGCCAAGCGCCTCCATCCTGACGAAGCGCCTCAGGTAGCCCGCGGTGTGAGAGAAGAACCGCTTCCGCTCGTACTCCTCCATGCTGAACGCCTGAACAACCCTGATACCGGAGATCGACTCCTCGAGGGTCGATGTGATGTCGGCCATCTTCTCCTGGATTCGGACGTTCCGGCGTCTGAGCCGGATTCCGAGC
This sequence comes from uncultured bacterium, assembly GCA_964521425.1. Taxonomy (GTDB): domain Bacteria; phylum Joyebacterota; class Joyebacteria; order Joyebacterales; family Joyebacteraceae; genus Joyebacterum. The sequence goes on along the minus strand of CAZFRO010000003.1, from coordinate 62,488 downwards.
CGCCCTATGAGCAGCATCATCGGAGGAAGCACGAGCACAGTGATGATCGAGAGACGCCAGCTTATCCACACGGCCACGCCGAGGTAGATGATGGCCAGAAGCGCCTCTCTGAACATCTGAGCGAAGGTCGCCACAAGCGCGCCGCGCACGAGCATCACGTCGTTCGTGACACGCGAGATGAGCTGGCCTGTCTGCCCGCGCTGGAAGAATGAGAGAGACAACCTGGTGAGATGGGAGAAGATGGCGTTTCTCAAGTCCCGGATGACGCGCTGCTCGAGAGTGATCATCAGAAGGGCCTGGAGATAGAAGACGATGGCCCGCACGAGAAAGACGACGATCAACCCGATACAGATCTTGAGCAGCGCTGACTGGGGTGTGTCGCTCGCAAACACCGCAAGCAGTCGGATGCGGAGCTCTCCATTGATGCCGCCGAGCCCGATGTCCCGGCTCTCGATGTCATCCACTACCGTGTCCAGGAGATCGCCTGCGCTGCCCGCAGGTTCGCCGGGGATCTCGGCCGGGGCGACGATAGCCACATCCCCGCCGCCAGTCAGAAGCGCCTGCTCCTCGAAGAGCACGTTCACAAAGGGGAGAATCATACCGAGCGACACGCCGCTAAGAGCAGCAAAGACCGCCATGCACAGTAGCGCCGCCAGGAGGCGACGCCAGTACGGTCTCACGTATCGCATCAGGCGCAGGAAGTCTCTCATGCTACGCCTTCTCTTTCGGAGCGCCCTTCAAGAGAACCGACTGCGTCCTCTCCATGAAGTCCTCTATCGGAAACCTCGCTCCGGGAGTCAGCCTCACAACAGCCAGGCGCTCCGACTCTGGAAACGCCTCCTCCCCCATCTCCGGTGGCGTCATTAGCGACACCGTCGGGACATTCATGGCTATCGCGAAGTAGACGAGGTCGGTATTGCCGGCAACGAAGAGATCGCACTGACTAAGCAGACTAACGACATCACACATCCGCCGCTGCTGCACGACGATCGGATCCCTCGACAGCATCGATTCCAGTCTCCCTACGAACTCGTGGTGCTCGGGTGCAGTCAGGAGAATGGCCCTCGCGTGGAAATCCTGACAGATACGGTCCAGGAGCTTCGCCTGCTGGGTGCTGGATATCGAAGTCCCACCACGCCCGGGCCCCGGATCGAATCCGATCAGCAGTTCGTCCTCACGGGGCTTTCTGAAATGAACGAGCTGTTCGGCCAGCCGCAACTCTCGCTCCGGCACCTCCCAGCTCAGACGCAACCCCGCAACGTCTATCCCCATGACGCGCGCGACTTCGATCCCGAGCTGCGCGCGTGTGCTACCCGACACGTTCCGGCTCACCTCTAGGTTCAGAAGCGGATGACTCTCTTCACTCTCGAGCCCTGCCCGCACCATCGCGCCCGTGAGGTAGCAGAGGAAGACCCTCTCCAGATCGAACTCTCTGTCCAGGATGATCGCAAGATCAAGACGGTAGGACTTGAAGCGCTTGGCCAGGGCCAGGAGAGCGGGGTAACGCTTGATCCCGCGTGGAAGGCTGTACCCGATCACCCTATCGACTTCGACACTCCCATCCAGGAGATCCTTGTCCTCGTCGTGGACGAGCACTGCGATCTTCCCATTGGGAAAGCCGCGTCTCATGGCTCGCAGCGTCGGTACGGCGAAGAGCGCACCCGTAACGCCACGCTCGGGTATGACAAGAATGCGCTCCACGCTGCTGAAAGCCTGCGAAAACGAGACAGGCTCCGGACGCTTGAAGCGCTCGATGTACTTCTTTATGAAATGGGCGAGCCTTGGATGCCCACTCGCCCCGACCCCTGGATCCCCTGCGGAGTGAGTCAGGAACTCAGCGACCTGGGGCTCTTCTCTGTCTTTACTCTGCAACATCACGCCTCCCGGAGGCCGCGCGATTGGATGCGGGCTACGACGATGACATGGGTAGATCAGCTTGCCGAAGACGAACCATGCCCTCTACATTGCTTGCACAATGCGGGAAAACGCAGCACCGCCGAGCGTTACTGCGTCGAAGGCTAACAGACCCATCTCGCGAGTGTCAACCGTTTTCTGGGCGTCTAACCGAAGACTGGACGCAGAGTTCGGTCCCATTCGTGCTCCTGACCGTCTCCCCCTCTGCTAGACTCAGAGCATCATGATAAGAGGCGGAGAGAACTCATTGACTTCGAGCGGGATGCTCGTTCCACGATTGGCGTTCGCCACTCTTGGCTTCGCCACGCTCACGATCCAGGCGCTGCTCCTGCGGGAACTAATGGTCGCGTGGCACGGTAACGAGATGTCGCTCGGCATCACGCTATCCGTGTGGCTGATCTCGGCCGCGGCCGGAAGCGCCCTCGCGAGCCGTGTACCTGGACTCGAGCGCGCCGATCGAGGAACGCTCGCCACCGCCTTCGTAGCATTGGCCGTCGTCTCTCCTCTGGCCATCCTGCTCTCGAGGGTGGCCGGCCGGCTCATTGGAATCTCACCAGGTGAACTCACAGGTGTGCAGCCGCTCGTTCTCGGAACAGCGCTCTCGGTCGTGCCATTCACGCTTCTCTCGGGCTTCATGTTCGCCCTGTCAGCGGCTGTGGCGTCCCGCGAGCGCGCCCAATCGCGGCGCGGTCGTTCCGGGAGCGCACTGCTCGCAGCCGAATCAGTGGGAGACGTCTACGTCTATGAGGCGCTTGGGGCCCTGATCGCCGGCCCGCTCCTCAGTCTTGTCCTGCTTGGCAGCATGGGGCCACTCTCTATCGCACTCCTTTCGGGCCTCCTCTCTTCCCTGGCCGGTCTCCTCCTCGTCTTGACCAGCGTGTCGCGACCTCCACGAGGCAGAGTGGCTGTCCCTCTGGTCGTTCTTGTTCTCTTTGCTCTCGCCCTTGTCGGACCCGGCGCTTGGCTGGACCGCGCCACCGTGGGCGCCCAGTGGAGAGAACTCGGGTTCATCGCGACGAGCGACTCCATCTACGGTCGCGTCGTAACGACGCGTACCGGATCCCAAAGAAGCATCTACGAGAACGGTCTGCTCGTCGCCTCCTCTCCGAACCGGTTTGCCTCCGAGGAGGCGGTCCACCTGGCGATGATAGAGCATGCCAACCCTCGCTCAGTTCTTCTCCTCGGAGGAGGGCTTGGCGGATCTCTTGAGGAGATACTGAAGCACCCCACGGTCCTCACTCTCGACTACGTTGAGCTCGATCCTCGCCTCGTACGGGAAGCGATTGCCGTTCACGGGACGTCTCTCACTGCTGGGATAGGCGACACGAGGGTCACAACCGTCTTCACGGATGCACGCCTCTTCGTGATGCGGTCCCTGCCTGGCGTCTACGACGTCGTCATCGTCAGTATGCCCGACCCCACAACCACGCTCCTGAATCGCTTCTATACGCAGGAGTTCTTCCGACAGGTCTCGACCGCGACGGCGCCTGCTGGGCTTGTGGCAATCTCCGTGACATCCTCGGAGAACTACGTGAGCGGCGAGCTGGCGGGCCTCATCGAGTGCCTGAGACGTACGATGTCCGAGGTCTTTGATAGCGTGATAGTCTTCCCCGGTGACCCCTGTCACATCCTGGCGACGATGGATGGATGCTTGATCACAAGGAACACCGAGGAAATCTCGCGACGCGTCGAAGAGCGTGGTCTGGACGTCGTGCACTTCCGCGATTACTACTTGCGCGACAGATTGCTCCCCGAGCGAATCTCGTCGCTTGAGAGTTCGCTTCTCAGAGTGGATGCTCCGATCAACCGTGATCTCGAACCGGCCGGCTATCTGCTTTCCCTCGTCCTGTGGAATCGCCAATTCGGCTCGACTCCGGGGATCTTCACCTCGGCGGCTCGAGCATTCACACCAAGGAACACACTCATCCTGGGCGGGCTGCTTCTCGTAGTCACCCTGATCTCGGCGCTCTTGTCCTGGATCCGCGGAAAGCATCATGCTGACGCTGAGGATCTCGCACATGTCGCGTTCAGGTCCGCCGTTGTGCTCGCGATAATCGTAGTCGGGTTCACTGAGATGACCCTGCAGATCGGCGCGATCCTCACGTTTCAGAATCTCTACGGCTACGTCTACAGGGATCTCGCGCTCATTGCAGCAGCATTCATGGGAGGGCTCGCCGGCGGCGGCTGGATTGGCTCCCGTATCGCCCGGCGGCGTGCGAACCTCCCCGTCTTCGTCGCTCTTCAGGCTGGGATATGCCTCGTTCCACTCGTATTCGCGGGAGCCGTTCATGCCATATCCGCACTTCCACCCGAGAGCCTCGTGAACTGGGCATCGCTCTTCCCACTCCTGGTCGTTGCCTCCGCCATTCTTGCCGGGGCGCAGTTCCCCATGGCCGCTGCGCTTTCTGCTCCGCGAGGCACGCGAGACGGACTCGAGATCGGACCTGTCGCGGCAGCGGGCGGGCGTCTCTATGCGGCCGACCTTCTCGGAGCAGCACTGGGGGCGACGGCCGCCGCGGTCTTCCTGCTGCCCGTCATGGGACTCACGGGGGCGATGAAGGCACTCGGAGTGTTGAACTCGTTCGTCCTTGTCGCCCTGCTCATTCCGCTCCCGATACTCCTCAAGGCGAGGAGATCGGTGCACATAGCGAAGGACCCCGCCTGAATGGCGAGGCCCTTTGAATCGTCAGCGGAACACCTTCCGCAGGCGGAGCACCCCCCGCACATCTACCTGTAGAGCGCCTTGATTGCACCCCACGAGATCACCTCGACCGGAGAGACGCAGTCGGAACACCCGCCTCCCCAAGCCCCTATGTTGACACCGCCGGCCCCACCACCGATATTGGGTGACAGGAAACAGACGTGGTAGTCATACCCGGCGCTCCCCGTGTAGTCACAGTAGAACGGCTCTTCCGAGATGTTCCCACTGGTTCCGGTCAGGTCACTCAGATCCCCACCGTAGTTCTCGGCTGGGTCACTGTTGTAGTCGTTCCAGTAGAGGTTGCAGTACTCAATGGTGGCGCTCGAATTCCAGGCGTAAAGGCCGCTCTTGTGGTTGTGCGTGATGGAGGAGTTCGTGATCGTCGCCGATCCCCCAAACAGCTTGACGCCGTGGTCGAAGTTCGCGGCAAGAGTCACGCGGTCAATGACAACAGGCGACATGCCGTTCTCGTAGATGTAGATCGCATGGTGAGAGGAGCGTACGATCTCTGACTCCTCGATTGTCGGCGCGCAATCCGTCCTGCACACGATCCCGGTCGAACTCTCCTCGATGGTCACGTAGCGCACCGTCGGAGAGGCCGATTCAAGACAGGCGATCCCGGCCCTCAAGTCGCGACCGTCCCCCTCATCATCACCCAGGTCCATCCCCTTGGCAACACCACCGAGAATCGTCAGGTTCTTGATCTGACTTGAGCTTCCGACATCAAGACAGAGAACCCCGAAGTCCGCCAGCGTGTGATCAATCATCACGTCGTCCCTGTCGATTCCCCGAATGGTCACACCTTCCTTGGCTACGCATATGGCGGAGCGCCGCCCAAGGGGAGTCTCATCGACGAAGTGAACGCTGTCGTAGACACCGCCATGAATGAGTACTGTGTCTCCGTCGGCTGCCAGGTTGATACCATCCTGAATGCAGTTGAGTCCCTCCTCCGCATTCGGGACATGGATGACGTCCGCTGCGGCGATGGCTGCCACAATAGCGATCATGAGGATCGCCAAGAGAGAACGCATGAAACTCCTCCTTCTCAATGTTTCAGAGGGTCCGTAGGAAATCCGGTTGCCTGTGCGTGTCTTGAATACCAGATTCGACTCTAGACGATAGAACATACCCTGTCAAGGGTGACATCCTGCTACTCCCACACACCCTCCACCGAGGCCGAGCAGGCCGAACAACGACCACCGTTGAGCCCCGATGGATCGACCCTGTACCCTATGCGGTAGATAACTCTGCTCCCGCAATCCGGGCAATATGTGCTGTTCGCCTCGTGTCCGGGAACGTTGCCTATGTAGACATACTTGAGTCCCTCCGACAGGGCGATCCCCCTCGCCTCCTCAAGGGTCTCCACTGGAGTCGGCGGAAGAGCCAGGAGACGATACTGAGGATGAAAACGCGAGAAGTGAAGCGGCACAGAGTCGCCCAGGTTCGCGTGAATCCAGCGGCACATGTCCCGTATCATCTCTGGCTGGTCGTTCTCGCCTGGGACCACCAGTGTGGTGAGCTCCAGATGAACGCCCTCCTCGACGAGAATGCGGAGTGATCTCAGGACCGGTGCCAGTGAACCGCTGCTCATCTCCCGATAGTAATCATCACTGAAACCCTTGAGATCAATGTTCGCGGCGTCAAGGTACTGGCAGAGCTCTCTCAGAGGCTCCTCGTTGATGAACCCGTTTGAGTGGTAGACGTTTCGTATCCCACGCTTGCGTGCCACGCGAGCGCAATCCAGCATGTACTCAAAGAAGATGGTCGGCTCCGAATACGTGTAGGCGATCGACGGACATCCGCTCTCGACTGCCAGATCGACGACATCGCCCGGGGCGAGAGCGAAGTTGTAGGTTTCATCCGGTCTGGCCTGCGAAATGTGCCAGTTCTGGCAGAATTTGCAGTCCAGATTGCAGCCGGCAACGGCGATCGAGAAGGCCGTCGTCTCGGGCAGAAAGTGGTAAAAGGGCTTCTTCTCGATCGGGTCGACGTGCACGGCGCAGGGATTCCCGTACGTCAGTGTGTAGTAGACCCCGTCCCGGTTCTCCCGCACCCCGCAGTACCCTCGCCCTCCGGCAGGCACAACACACTGGCGAGGACAGAGCCCACATCTGATGTAGCCGTCGTCCAGAGCCTCCCAGTAGCGGGCAACGCGCGGGTCGGTATACCCATCCCCACCCCCGAGCTCCGACGTGACCAATCCCACGGTTCCCGATGCGACTACGGCGACGGCGATGACGACCAGGAGCCCTGGCAGGATGTTCTTCTGCAGTCTCATCCGGTTGGCTTGAGGCCCTAGAGCCCCATCTCCTTCTCGCTGAAGACCTCGGCCGTGAATCTGAGGATGGTCACACCCTCCGCTCTCCAGCTGCCGGCGGGTAGCCCCGCCTTGACACACGTCTGGTCAAGAAAGGTCTCGCGATCCCAATTCCGCTCCGAGGCCACCTGTGGAAGCAGGAGACCGCTTGCACGTCCCGAGCGGATAACAAGGCCGTCTCGTCCCACAACGATCTCCGCGATATCCGCCACCGGCACAAGCGGAGAGAGCACGGATATCTCGATCTCCAGATCCTGAACCTCATTGGCAGTGACCGGAGCGAAGCGAGGATCATGAAAGGCAGCCTGAACCGCCATCTCAGAGACGGTCTCAACGAGCGGCTTGACCGCCTGAACGTAGCCGATGCATCCGCGGAGTCTCCCGTTCTTGTCGAGCGTCACGAACCCGCCACAGTGAATCTTGAGTGCATCGGTATCAATCGATGCCGCAGGCGGAGGGGCCCCACTGAGCGCAGCCACGATCGTCCCACGGGCCAGCTCGAGAAGCGCGATTCTTTCCTCCCGTGTCAGTCCCTCGTAGGGACGCTCGGGCTCATCTGCCGCCGGCCTGTCCGCCTCACCCCCCGGCTCCCCGGCCACAACATCTGACTCCTCACTCGCGATCTTCGATTCCTCGACCACGCCCTTCACGAGGACGGCAGACAGATAGCCGACGACCTGGCTCATGTCACCAGACACATCCCCGGACGTCGCGTACTTCAGGACTCTCGCATCGTCGGCCCCGAGCTCGCGCGCGGCCACCATCACGACCGCCGTGGGTCCTCCCCCACAAGCCTCGCACCGTCCGCTCGCAAGATCGGAGAGAAGGCCGTCCGGATCAAATGCCTCGATACGTTTGATGACGTTCCGGTCAAGTTCGAGCGCCTCGGATTGCCCGTGGTAGTGCGAAAGATCGGTGCTCGCCACCAAGAGCACACGCTTCTCGGGGAATGCACCCACCGCCTTCGCGATGGACGAAGCGAGCTCGCGCACACTGGCCTCTCGCTGATCACCCATGATTATCGCGACCATCTGGAATCCGGTGAGGGCCCTCTGGAGAAACGGCACCTGCACTTCGAGCGAGTGCTCGGAGGCGTGGGCTTCCGACACATAGCGGAACGCATCCGAGGATTCCGTTATCGCATCGGACAGCTCTCGATCGATGGCCACGACACCGAGCGGAGTCTCATAGCCGTCGCCGCCATAGACGGAGCTGCCGCTGAATCCATGCCTGTGGGACGGCGCCACGACAACGACCGTATCGTATGGAAGTCCCTCGAGCGTCGCGTAGGCGTGAGCGGCGACAGCACCTGAGTACATGTACCCAGCGTGCGGTGAGACGATGCCCACGATCTCGCCTCCAACGGGCTCATGGCCGGCTTCGGAGAGGTAGCCGTCAACGTCGCGCGCCAGGATCACAGGGTCACCAGGGTAGAACGCCCCGGCCACGACCGGGTGACGCGTCTCCCCACTAACGTGCTCTGAGTCCATGCGTTCTCCACCTCCTTCGGCGCACCCCGCTGTTCCGGATGCGGCAACGAGGACCAACGTGAGTAGTGCAGACATGATCCGGGCGACCTTCACAGGATGTTCCCTCCCATCAGGATCGTGTCCCTTCCGAATCGCGCGTCGTCCCGTTCAGGATAGTCCTCCATGTGGTGCAGCCCCCGCGACTCTCTGCGGCTGAGTGCGCAGCGGATGATCAACTCCCCCACAAGGGCGATGTTCCTGAGTTCGACCAGATCACTGTTCAGAGGATAGCGGTCGAAGTGCCCGGCAACTTCACGCCTGACGGTCGCCATTCTTCCGACCGCCAGCTCCAGACGACGTTCCGTTCTGACGATCCCAACATAGTCCCACATCAACCGGCGGACGATATCCCAGTTGTAGTCGATCAGGACGCCCTCCGACACCGGACCGGGCGCATTGCCTTCCCAAGCGCAATGTCCCGTGAGACCGGATACGTCCCCCCGGTCCTTGAGCTCCAGCTTCGCCGCCTCGGCGGCGCGGGTACTGAAGACGACTGCCTCCAGAAGCGAGTTGCTCGCCAGTCTGTTGGCGCCGTGCATTCCTGTGTGGGCTGCCTCGCCACACGCGAAGAGCCCGCGAAGCGCCGTTCGGCAATCCATGTCCACCTCGATGCCGCCACAGAGATAGTGAGCGGCGGGAACGACCGGTATGGGATCGGTCGTCATGTCGATACCGAGTTCCGCGAGCTTCGCGTAGATATTCGGAAAACGCGATCTCACGCGGTCGGCGTCGATGTGTGAGATGTCCAGGTAGGCATGCTTATCACCGGTCATCTTCATCGTCCTGTCGATGGCTCTCGCCACAACGTCTCTTGGAGCCAGTTCCCTCCTCCGGTCGATACCATCCATGATCCGCTCACCTGACATGCTGAGTAGAACGGCTCCCTCGCCGCGCACGGCCTCTGAGATGAGAAACGACCGGACATCAGCGTGGTAGAGGCACGTTGGATGGAACTGAACGAACTCCATGTTCCTGACGGGAACGCCGGCTCTGAAGGCCATCGCGATCCCGTCCCCCGTGGCTATGTCCGGGTTCGTGGTGTACAGGTAGACTCTCCCACACCCACCGGTTGCGAGGATGGTGACGCGTGCGGTGATCGAGATGATGTTGCAGGCGCGCTCGTCGAGGACATGGACGCCGTCGCACTCGCGTTTGCCATCAGGACCGCTCCGCACGATCAGATCCAGCGCGATGTGATCCTCAAGGACCTCCATGTTGGGATGGCTGTTGATTGCCGAGAGGAGGGCGTTCTCGATCTCCTTGCCGGTCATGTCGGAGGCGTGAATGATCCTGCGGGCGGAGTGTCCGCCTTCCTGGCCGAGTGCGAATGCAGGGGCTCCGCCGTCCCTCTGTTCGGTCGTGAAATCGGCGCCCCACTCGATCAGTCTGGCAACGGCCGTCGGTCCCCCTCTGACCGCGATCTCAACCGCCTCGCGATCGCAGAGTCCCTCGCCGGCCTCAAGGGTGTCATCAACGTGCGCGACGAAGCTGTCGGCACCATCGACCACGGCCGCTATGCCGCCCTGCGCCATGTTCGTGGCCGATTCCGCGTCGTTCTTCTTCGTAATGACGACGACTCGACCGCTCTCGGCCACACTGAGCGCAAAGGTCAGGCCGGCGATCCCACTGCCTACGACAACGTAGTCGGTTTTCATCCCAGGGTATCTCCGCGTCAGGATGAAGGCCGTTATGGGCCAGGGGACATCTCGAGCATCTTCACAAGCGCGCGCTCCGCGCGCACTCTCGTCTCCTCAGACACTTCGACGACGTGCTGCTCATGCTCGAGGGCGAATGCCAACCGCGGCAGGTCGGTCATCTTCATATTCCTGCAGACGGCGAAGGCGGACAGCGGGTAGAAATTCCTGTCGGGGTACTCGCGATTCATACGTTCCACAAGGCCGATCTCCGTGCCGACGATCAGCTCATCGTGCTCGGCGGCAAGCTTCATCATCCCGCCGGTGGATGCCACGAAGTCTGCTTCGCCTACAACATCCGGTGGGCACTCGGGATGGACCACGATTCTCACGCCGGGGTGCTCCCCGCGAGCCAGCTCGATGTCCTCCGTCCCGAACATGCTGTGAACGTAGCAGTGCCCATCCCACAGGATGATCCTCTTGCTTGTCTTGGAGGCGACATAGGCTCCGAGATTCCTGTCAGGCACGAAGATGATCTCATCGGCATCCACTGCCTCTACCACCTCGACGGCGTTTGAGGATGTACAGCATACGTCGCTCACCGCCTTGACCTCGGCCGATGTGTTGACGTAGGAGACGACAAGAGCGCCCGGGTGCTTCTTCCTCTCTGCCTCCACCTGCTGGGGAGTGGCCATGGCCGCCATAGGACAGCCGGCCTCGAGAGAGGGTATTATCACCCTCTTGTCTGGATTCAGAATGGCTGCACTCTCGGCCATGAACCTGACACCACAGAGCACGATAAGCTCCGCATCGGTCTCCACGGCGAGTTGGGCCAGTCTCAGGGAATCACCCAGGTAGTCAGCCAGCACCTGGATCTCAGGCACCTGGTAGTTGTGTCCGAGAACCACCGCGTTCTTCGACCTCTTGAACTCCTCAACGATAGAGCTCAGTTCACCCACGGTGAGACTCGCATACTCATCGAGATGCATCTTGCCTCCATGCCACTCAAGGCCTGCCACTCAAGGCCACGGATTCGTTCCGGGCCGGCCATGTTCCGGGTCCTGTTCCCTCAGGATCCCATCACGGCGGTCAGCGCATCGTCCAGGAGCTTCCGCCCCTTGAGCACTTCAAGGTCGATGCCCACGGCGATCACAGGAACTGCGGGACGCCACCCACCCAGTCTCACGGCGTCTTTCTCGGTCGTCAGTATCGCACGCGCACCCGCCGTCTTGAGTCGCCCTTCCAGCTCGGCAAGATCCTGCGTGCTGTACGCATGGTGATCCGGGAAAGCCACCCGGTCAGCCAAGGCGAAACCCAGACCCTCGAGCATACTGAAGAAGCCACTGGGATTGGCTATCCCCGCGACGGCCAGAAGCCGGCTCGTCCTGAGGGCTTCGGGGTTCGCTGCCTTGCCTGTCGTTACGTCCCAGAATTCCGCAGGTCGCATCCGTGTCTCGACCACGGGCACGGCACGCGCGAGCGCGCCAAGAGTGGCGCGCACCTGCTCCGCTCCCCCCCCCGAATCGCACCGCGTCGCAATGATCAGCTCCGCTCTCGCGATGCCCAGTGGGTGCTCACGCAGGGTTCCGGCCGGGAGCATCATGCCGTTGCCGACCGGGTGAAGCGCATCCACTGCGACGACGTCGAGGTCCCGTGCCACCTGCAGATGCTGAAAGGCGTCATCCAGAATTATAACACCTGCCCTCAGTCTGTCTACGGCGTACCGGATACCGTCAGCTCGCTTGGTCGCGACTACAACGGAGGCTCCACGGGTCAGGAGCGCCGTAAGATATGCTTCATCCCCCACCTCCCGCCAGGCGGCTATGGGACGCTCCCCGCGAGAGACGAGCTGCGTGCCACGACCTGTCCGACCGTAGCCCCGGCTTACGATGGCCACCGAGTGCCCAGCCTTGACAAGCCGTCGGGCCAGATAGATGACTATCGGTGTCTTCCCCGTTCCACCGACCACCATGTTCCCGACAGATATGACGGGGACGTCGACGCTCGCTGGATGCATGGCCCTCAAACGCAGGACAACAAACACGGCGATGGAGTACGGGAGCGAGACAAGCGTGAGAAGCCACATGAGCAGGAGTGCGGGGTGCTTCACGCTCCGCCGCCCTCCGGCGATGGCTCCCCACCACTCGGCGACTCTCCGCCAGGACATGCTCACGAATCGCTCCTCTCCGCTTCTGACATCAGTATTCCCGCCGTCTCCAGAAGCTCGATTGTACTCGCTGTGGCTCCTCGCCCGGAAGCCAGAGCGTGCGCTGCCGCGCTCTTCATTGAGGCCAGCACGCGTTGATCAGACAGCAGCGTCTTGAGTTCTGACGCGAGTTCATCGTAGCCCTGAACCTCCCTCGCCGCCCCCGAGTCCAGGAGCTCCTGCGCGCTCTCACGACAGCTGTCGGTGTACGGACCAAACAGAACGGGCACGTGCTGTGCCGCGGGCTCCAGAGGATTGTGGCCCCCGTAGGCTTCGAGACTCCCTCCGACGAACGCGACATCACCAACGGCGTACAGACTCGAAAGCTCTCCCGTCGTATCGAGAAGCACGACGGCCCGCTTCTCCGATTCGCTCGCTGCCTCCAGATGTGTGCGGCGAACAGTGGCGACTCCGGCTTCTGACAGCCTCTTCTCGAGAGCGGGCACCCGCGCAAGGTGTCTCGGCGCTACGACCGCGCGTAGTCCCGGGATCTCACCGAGGAGTTCGCCCAAGACTCCCACGATACCACGCTCCTCCTTCGGGCGAACGCTGCCGAATACGACGATCCCATCATTCTGCTTCATCCCGAGCGATGCCCGCAAACCGCGTCTCTCGCCATCCGAGAGAGGGCGAGCCAGCGTGTCGAACTTGAGGTTGCCCACGACCTGCACGACTCCCTCTGACACACCCAGGCGAAGGAATCTATTTCGATCGGCTTCCGTCTGGACGGCGGCGAGCGCCAGGACTCGTCCTGCCCCTTTGAGCGGTGAGAGAAGTCCCCCGGACCGGTCGACCGTACGCTCTGAGAGGCGCCCGTTCACAACTGCCACCGGCAGCCGAGCGCGCTCGGCGATGGCGAGCAGATTCGGCCAGAGCTCGGTCTCGGCGAGAATGAGGGCACGCGGCCGCATCCTCGATAGCGTAGACGACACGGCGGCCGGGAAGTCGAGCGGAGCGAACGACACGTTACAGACATCACCGAGAAGCGACCGAGCAACCTCGACACCTGTCCGGGTCACAGCCGTCACGACGACGCGCTCGCCTCGGTAGACGAGAGCACGCACGAGAGGAAGAGCCGCCGTTATCTCCCCCACGGACGCGACGTGAATCCAGAGCGCGCCGGGAGGGACCTTTGGGGTCTTCCCAAGCCTCTCCTGCCACTCCTCCCGTCCCATCGACCGAGTAAGGACGGACCAGGGCAGTGCAATCCACCACAGGAGAGTCGCAAGCCCTCTGTAAAGCCTGTATCCCGGACCGCGTCGAAACTCCCTCCCAACCATCCCCTGAGCCAGCTCCCCGAGTCTGTCCAGCTCCAGCCCTAGTCGGCCGGCCTTTGCCTCCAGATCTACACTTCCCGGATCGGGGTCCACGGGCTCGAACGGCTCCCCATGCACGACAACGACCCTCGAGAATGGCAGTGGGATCAGGAATCCGTCCCAGCTTGAAAGTCTACGGTATCTGTTCGCCGCAACGGCCGCTGGGATGATGACGCCTCCCGACTTGGCGGCAAGATACAGAATTCCAGTCTGTGCGCGTCGCGCCGGGCCTCGAGGTCCGTCCGGAGTGATCGCAAGATCGTATCCGCTCCGTGCCCGCGCGATCATCTTCAGGAGTCCCCTGACCGAACCGCGGCTCGTCGAGCCTCGCTCGACGCCGAATCCCAGACCCGTCATCACCCTGGCACTCATCTCGCCATCGCGGTGCCACGACGAGAGCACGAATATGCTCCGTCCGCGATAGATGTATTCGAGAGGCAGAATGTGGCCGTGCCAGAATGCATGCACAACGGCCCCACCTCCTGCGTGAACCCTCTCAACAGCCTCGAAATTCACGGCGCGCGTTCGCCATGTCGCTCCAAGCGTCCTGACTATGGCAGGACCCACGAACCCCACGATCCACATGAGGAGCAGTTCGCGCCGCGAGAGCGTCGCGCCCTGGGGCTCGCTGCTCTGTCTTGCCCGCGCCGTCATGCTTCCCCCATCATGGCCAGAATGCTCTCTGCAACCTTCTCCGCGGCACCCGGTTCCCCGAGAAGGTCCCGGACCCCGAGGAGACGACGTGACGTGTCTACATACAGCCTCTCGTCCTTCAGGTAGTCTGACACACCGGCGGCCAGCCGCTCTGGTGTCAGGTCCGCCTGCACAAGCTCCGGAACGATTCTCTCGCCGGCCACGATGTTCACGAGTCCTATCTGTGGAATCCTCACGAGCAACCGACCTATCCGATACGAAAGCGGTGACGTGCGGTAGACAATGACCATCGGTGTCCCAAAGCAGGCCGCCTCCAGAGTCGCCGTCCCGGAGGAGACCATCAGAACGCTGGCTTCGGCCATGAGATCATGAGTGCCTCCGGGCGCCATCACTTCTACGCCATCGAGCGCAGGATCTCCCCCCACCTCAAGCTCGCTCGGGTTCATTCCCTCAGCGAGACCGAGTTTGAAGTCGATCTCCCCGAACTCACGCCTCAGGATGCGGACGGCACGGAGCATCGGCGGCAGATGCCGGGCTATCTCCTCGCGTCTGCTGCCGGGAAGAAGACCTATCAAGGGACGCGCCCAGGCGGCAGTCCTGGGCGTGCGCAGAGCCGCTATCTCGGGTTCATCCATGAGCGGATGTCCGACGAAATCGACTTCGACTCCCCTATCTTTGTAGAAGCCCTTCTCAAAGGGCAGGATGACAGCCATGCGATCGGTGCGCTCGGATATCTTCTTGACGCGTCGCTCACCCCACGCCCAGACCTGAGGGCTGATGTAGTAGAAGACCTTCACTCCCGCCGCTTTGAGCGCGCGGGCAAGCGCGAGGTTGAAACCGGGGTAGTCGACGAGGACCGCAACGCCCGTCTGCCTACGCGAGACCATATCGAGAAGCTCACGCATGGCGCGTTTGAGTCTGGGGATGTGGCGGATGACCTCCGCAAAACCGACGACGGCGAAGTCGCTCGAACGGTGGCTGAGTTCCATGCCGGCCGACTGCATGAGGTCGCCGCCGACTCCGAAGATGCGTATGTCGGAGGAAAGCTCGTTCAGGTGGGCTATTACCTTGGAAGCATGTAGATCGCCGGACGCCTCACCGGCAACAAATAGCAGCGATCGACTCCGATGACTCATCATCGTCCTCCGAAGACGCCGCTCCTGCTCTCAAGCACGCCTGGATGTAACGGGCCGTTGGTGTGTGGGATTGCACGCTAGGGATCTAGCTGATCTGCCTAAGGATCTCAGTCGCGACCTCGAGAGCCATGAGGCCGTCCTTCCCACTGACGGTGGGCTTGTCCCCCGTGGACACCGATCGCAGGAACGACGCCAGCTCCATCTCAAGCGCGTCGGCTCCGTCCATGGCGGGCGCCGTGAAATCGACAACGTCCCCGAGACCTCCCTCGATCTTGCCCGTGGCGATCTCGAGTAGCTTCTCAGGAGAAATGTCCTTCTTGCGAAAGACCTCCACCTTCGGCGCCATGCAGTCAATTGAGATATACGCATCGCGCTGGAAGAAACGGATCTTGCGAATCCTCTCCCTCGAGACGCGACTCGCCGTCAGATTCGCAACGCACCTATTTGCGAATGTCAGCCTCGCGTTCGCGATATCTACATTGGGAGAGAGGACAGGGACGCCGACCGCGTCGATCCGCTCGATCGGAGAATCAACCGCTGTGAGTATGAGATCGATATCGTGGATCATGAGATCCAGGACGACCGGCACATCCGTCCCGCGGGGAGCGAAGATGCCAAGTCTGTGCGCCTCGACGAACATGGGTTTCGTGATTTCACAGAGTGCCGCACGAATCGCCTGGTTGAAGCGTTCGATGTGACCGATCTGGAGCCTGAGATTGCGCTCACCCGCGACTGCAACAAGCTCCTCCGCCTCAGAGACAGTCGAGGCTATGGGTTTCTCAATGAGAACGTGAACGTCGTTCTTGAGGCACTCGAGTCCTATCCGATGGTGAGCCATCGTGGGTACGGCGACACTCACAGCGTCCACGGTCTCTAAGAGCTCGCTCATGGAATCGAACGCACGCGTTGAGAACTCCTCCGCTATGACGCCCGAGCGAGTCCTGTCGTCGTCATAGACGCCAACGAGCTCACAGGTGGGAAGCTCGGAGTAAACGCGCGTGTGAAATCTCCCGAGATGACCGACACCGATAACGCCGACTCTGAGCATCGCATTCCCTCGTTTTCATCGCAAGACGCGCGGTATCCGGCTATTGGAGCGGGTACCCTCGCGTGTCCGCTGAAAAGCCCCCTCAAGGAGACTACTTGATAATGCCCCGGGATGAAGACTCGATAAAGGCTACGAGGTCATCTATCTCCGCGCTCGCCGGCATCTCGGCCCGTATCCTGACCAGAGCCTGCGTGGTGTTCAGGTCCGAGAGATAGAGAAGCCTGTAGCACTGCCTGAGCTGGCTCAAGGACTCATCGGAGAAGCCGTGCCGCTGAAGCCCTACGGTGTTGACCTCGATCGGTCGGGTCGGAATGCCTGCCACCTTGAAGTACGGCGGGATGTCCTTGCTGACGCGTGATGCGCCACCGACGAAGCTGTGTTTTCCTATCCGTACGAACTGGTGCACGGGAGTCATTCCACCGATGATGGCGTACTCCCCAACCTCGACATGACCCGCGAGATTCACTGCATTCACTATCACCGCGTTGTCCCCGATGATGCAGTTGTGAGCGATGTGCACGTAAGCCATGATCAGAACGTCATTGCCTATGGTGGTCGCCTCGCCTGCGCCGGCGGCGCGGTTGATCGTGGCGAACTCCCGGATCGTTGTCCTGTCGCCGATGGTTAGAAACGAGTTCTCGCCATCGTACTTCAGATCCTGGGGATCCGAGCCGACCACGGCGCCGTGTGCTATGAAGCAGTTCTTTCCGACGACCGTGTCTTTCTCCACGAGCGCGGTCGATCCAACAGTAGTCCCGTCGCCAATCGTGACACCGGGACCGATTATGGCGAACGCCCCCACGATGACCCCATCCCCCAACTGCGCGCTCTCATCGATCACTGCCATGGCATCTACTTGATTCATCAGCATCTCCATCACCGCTCAACGACTTGCGACCAGAACACACCGTCTGCCACAAGCTCCCCGTCAACGTAGGCTTTGCCCTGCATCTTGCAGGTTCCTCTGCGCAAGCGCAGGAGTTCCATTTCGAAACGTACGGTGTCACCAGGCAGAACCGGCCGCCTGAAACGTGCATCCTCAATGGCCGTGAAGTAGGCCAGTGTCTTCTCCCTCTCACGATCCTCAATCCCGGAGAGAAGCAGGAAGCCCCCGACCTGCGCCATGGCCTCGAGCAGCACGACCCCGGGGACTATCGGGTGACCGGGGAAGTGCCCTGCGAAGAACCACTCGTTCATCGAGAAGTTCTTGAGGCCGACGACTCTCCTCTCACTCAGTTCCAGGATCCTGTCGACAAACAGAAACGGGAAGCGGTGAGGAAGCACTTTCTCTATGTCGTCGATGTCCCAACTGCTGGCCTCTGCGTATCGGATCTTGCCTGCCGAGATCGCCTTCTCCAGAGCTCGCACGAACTTCACGTTGGAGGCGTGTCCTGATTTCGAGGAGTAGACGTGCCCCTTGAGCGGCATTCCGAGAAGCGCCAGGTCACCCATCAGATCGAGGATCTTGTGGCGCACGAACTCGTCGGGAAAGCGGAGATCGCCCTTGTTGATCACTCCATCATCACCCACGACTATGGAGTTTTCCAGACTTCCACCCTTGATGAGACCCTGTTTCTTGAGACCATCGATATCGCGCTTGAGGGCGTATGTCCGCGCAGGCGCTATCTCTTTCCTGAATGTTTCTTCGTCGATCTCGAAGCTAGCATGCTGTGTTCCGATGGTCGGGTTGTCGTAGTCGATTGTGAAGCTGATCTTGAAACCGTCGTACGGCGCTATCGTAAGGTAGGCATCACCATCGGACATCGTCACCGGCTCCACGATCTCGAGACCCTGCAGCGCCTCCTCCTGCTCGACAATACCCACGTTCGTGAGGATCTGGACGATGGGATCGCAGCTTCCATCTGTCGGCTCCGCAGGCTCATCGCGATCGAGTTCCACGACCACATTGTCCAGACCGAGACCCGTAAGAGCCGCCAGGACATGCTCAACGGTCATGATGTTGACGCCCTTCGAGGAGAGCATCGTCCGCCTGGTAGCATCGTCCGACGTGACGGCGTGCCGGATCAGAGCCCCGAGCGATGGCGAGCCGGGCAAGTCCACCCTGACAAACACGATGCCGTTGTTCGGAGGCGCCGGCTTGAACGTGACTGTCGTTTCCTGCCCCGAGTGAATCCCGATCCCCGTGAAGGAACACTCCCCCCCCAGAGTTCGCTGTTGCGTCCGCCTCATCAATCCTCCCTGTCCAGCTTTTCGAGCCGTTTCTCCATGGCGCCAACCCGCGCAAAAAGAGCCGGGAGATTGGCCAGACTGGCGCTGATTCGCTTGGCGACGGAGTGTTTCCTGGCCGGATAGCCCGACATGCGAGCACCCGCCGGCACGGAGCTCATCACTCCCGCCTGGGCAGCGATCACCGCGCCGTCTCCAATCTCTATGTGACCTGCGATTCCCGACTGCCCGGCAAGCACGACACCCTTTCCCACACGCGTGCTGCCCGATATTCCGGTCTGCGCCACGATCATCGAACCCTCTCCGATGGTCACGTTGTGCGCCACCTGAACGAGGTTGTCGATCTTGGCTCCACGATGAATCGTCGTGACCCCGATCGTCGCGCGATCGATGGCCACGTTGGCTCCTATCTCGACATCATCTTCCACCACAACAATGCCGATCTGGGGAATCTTCAGATTGACGTCTCCGTCACGCGCAAAACCAAATCCGTCGCTGCCTATGACGGCGCCTGAATGAATGATGACCCTGTCGCCGATGCGAACTCGCTCACGAACGGTGGCATTCGCGTAGATCGTCGTCCCGCTACCCACCGTGGCGTCAGGCCCGATGTAGACCCCGGGGTGTATCACGGAGCCCTTCCCGATAGTCACGCCGTCCATGACTGTCGCGCATGGGCCCACGGCTACACCTTCCCCCAGCACCGCCGTGTCGGCAACATGAGCTCTGGGGTGAACGCCCAGTGCAAGCGGCGCACTACTGATCTCAAAGAGCCCCAGGACCTTCGCGAATGCCACGGGTGCGTTTGCAGCCAGAATGACGGTCTTGCCGGCGATCGCCGGCGAGCCCGCGTACGCCTCCGGCACGATGATGACGGTAGCACCCGTCGTCGCAAGGTGACGCTCGTATAGCCGATTGCCGAGAAAGGTGATGTGTCCCGGCCCTGCCTCGCTGATCGGAGCGACTCCACTGACAACGGCTGACAGATCCCCGTCTGCCTGTGCTCCCACTAGTCCGGCGATCTCGGCTACGGTCATTTCCATGAACGAACTCCCACGGTTCCACGGCCCACACTGAAGCGGCGGCTACGGTCTCAAGCCACCCCACCTCAGGCTATTCTGTATTCCCATTGAGCACGTCGATCACACGTTGCGTGAGATTCGTCCCGGGCGCCGCGTATACAATGCTACCCATGGCAGCATCAAAGATCATGTCGTACTCGCCCTCCGACCCGATCTCCTGGAGAATCACATTGATCCTCTCAATGACCGGCTGCCAGAGCTCCGCCTCGCGACGTGCGGCCAGACCACTCACTCCCCAGACATCGTTCAGGAACGACTCATAGGCCATCTGCTGCTCCTGAATCGCCTGCTGCTTCTCCATGAGCGCCTCGTTGGATAGCAGAAGCTGCTGGCTCTCAAGCTCAGCCACGAGCGCCCGGATGGCGGTCTCCATATCGCGTGCCTGCGCCTTCCAGTCATTGACGCTTGCCTGCAGCTGATTGTCTATGTCCCTCGCGCCGTCGTACTCAATGCGAATGCGCTCCGAATGAACGTAGGCCATGTCCCCAGCCGCGAAGGCCGTGGAGAATGCACAGAGCACCACGAGTGCCGTGACGATGCTCATCATCTGATGTCTCACTGAAACCTCCTGCGTTGTCCTCGCCCACGCGGCCACTGTCCTATCGGCCGCGCGTGATGCGGTCTGATCCTGTTGACTCTCTAGAACTCCATCCCAAAGCGGTAGTGAACCTCCCACTCCCCTCCGAGCTCTTCATCGAATCCATATCCCATGTCGATGCCCATGTTGCCGAAGACCGGTACTTCGACACGGACCCCAACTCCCGTACCCCAATAGAGCACTGACGGGTGCGTCTTCTCGACACTCTCCCATGTGTTGCCGGCGTCCACGAACCCGAGCACGTAGATCGGAATCGAGTCTCCACCTTCGACGATCGGGTACTTGAGCTCGACCGAGCCGATGAGCATCGTGCGACCACCGTAGAGCTCGCGGCCGACCGGCAGAATCGACCTGTCCGTGTAGCCACGAACCCCATACAGGCCGACGCCACCAAGCTCGAATCTCGTGTCGTCAGGTACAGTGCTCGGATCCCCGTAGCCGGTCACGATACCGGCGCGGGCACGGAGCATCAGTGTCGTGTTCAGGAAGCTGGGCACGTACTTCCTGGTCTCCAGGACGTGCCGCTGGTACTCGACATCACCGCCAAAGGCCCAGCCGACGAGGTCGACCGTGAAGCGGGTGTAGCTACCTCGGCGAGGATGAAAACGTCGGTCCGTGGTCCGCCTGGACAATGTGGTCGTGAGTCCGCTTCTCCACTCCCATCCCTCATCGAGTTTCACGAACTCCGTGGTGTCGTAGTGATCGACGACATCCGTCGTGTCCTCGTAAACGGGTGTGGTCAGCTCACCGTATTCGTGTAGCTTCACCTGCTCGAGGGTGTACTTCGTGTAGAGCATCGTATTGCGTGACCCCATGAACGGCCACCCGACACGGATGTCGCCTCCCTTCCTCTCTCTCTCCACAACATAGCGGCGGGACTCATGCGAATCCTCGAGTTCCCATATGTCGCTGTGCGCAGTCGAGTCGCTGAAGGCGCTCCTGTAGAAGTCGTCGTCCAGAAGTCCATATGTGAGCTTGTCGCTCGTATCGTAGATATCAAAACCGACAGACAGGTGCTTGTCCATGAACCACGGCTCGGTGAAGCCCAGCACGATCTCCGTGTTCTTCGCACCGAATTCCCATTTGAGATCGAGGTGCCTCCCGCTGCCGAACAGGTTCCCCTCCGAAAGCTCGAGGAAGCCGACTATACCCTTCTCGCTCGTGTGGGAGATACCAACACCGGCTCGACCCGTCTGACGTTCCTCGATTCTGAATATGAGGTCTATGTCGTTGGGATTGGTGCTGTCGGTGAACTCCACTCCCGGGCCGTTGAAGAAGCCCAGGTTGGCCACCTTGTGCTGGCTCGTTACCACGTCCGACGTCCGATAGAGATCGCCCGGCTTGATCGTGAGTTCGCGTCTTATGACTTTCTCGTTGGTTCGAGTGTTCCCCACGATGTGAATCCGGCCGACCCGTGCCGGTTCGTTTTCCTCGACGTGGAACAGGAGTTTCATACTGCTGTCGGACTCGATGTCCTCCTGCCGGAATATCCTCGCATGGATGTATCCGCGCTCACCGTACCATGAGTAGGCATCCCGGATGATCCCATCCGCATCCACCGGAGAGTAGGTGTCCCCGGGACGGATGCCCGTCAGGTCGTAGAGCGCATCCTCGGCGAAGCCTGACGCTCCCACCCACTCGATGTCGGAGACTACGTACAGGTTGCCCTCGTCAATCAGGATGGTAACGATGGCCCTCTTGCCGTCTTCCTCGTAGGTCGTGTCGTAGCCGGTCGCCCTGGCATCTATGTAGCCCTCGGCCCTGTATCGATCCTCGATTCTGAGGAGATCGTCCTCCAGCACGGCCTTATCGAGAAACGCATCCGTTCTCCACCACCGGTCTTCCTTGGTCTCCATCACATCCTTGAGCTTGCTGTCCTGAATGGACCCGCCACTGAACTCGATCCGCTTCACGACTACCCTGCTGCCTTCGTCGATACGAATAACTACGCGCACGTTGTTCCCGGAGAGGTCCTCGGTGGACACGTCGACCGATGCCGCCGGATACCCCTTGCCTTCATACAGACCGAGAACTGCGATCCTGGAATCGTCCAGCTTGCTCGAATCGAATGGGATCCCGCGCTCCACCCTGAGCACCGATTCAATATCGTTGTTGTCTATGCCATTGTTGCCCACGATATCGACAGAGGAGATCCTCGGCCGTTCCTGAATTACGATCACAAAACGGAGCCCTCCGCCTTCGGCTTCCTCCGCGTGCACCTGGACGTCTGAGAAACTACCCGTCTCATACAGCCGCCGTATCCCCTCACGCACTCCCTCGGTCGTAAACTCATCGTTCATCACCACCCCGAACAACAGCAGGATTCTGTCGCGACTGATGTGCTCGTTCCCCTCAACTGTGATCTCGCTCACCACCTCCGCGGACGCCAGGAGGGGGGTCAACAAGAGAACACAGAGACAGAATGACATGATGGCCCGTCGACGCATGTATGTACCTCCAATAGGGTATGCCGATGGCGGATGTTAGCACACGGTGGATGGGCTGTAAACGAAAACCAGAGGAGCTGGAACTGGCGGTCTCAGAGTCGATTACGGCACATCCGATGACGCCCGGGCGGGGCCACAGGACGGCGCGCGAAGTAGATGCGGGCGCCAGCTGGAGAGAGCTAGAACTCGAATCTGTTTTCGATGGAGATTCGCCTGTCCCACCCGGTGAGCAGCGGGTCGATAACCACGCTCAGAGAGAGAGACGTATTGCGGGACACCTCGTATTCAATCCCAACTTCGTGCTGCACTCCGAGCCGGCGCTCGCCGACGCCGACATCGTAGCTCTCAGCCTCGCCGGTGTAGGAGACGAGCCAGTTCTGAGATGCGTACTTGCCCAGTGTCAGACGGGAATCGGAGAAGAACGGCTGGTACTCTCCAGCATCCTCCTGGGCGCGCCACTGGTCAAGCTGGGCCAGGAAGTACTGGACGAAATCGACGTCTATCCGGACGAGATCCAGGTGGAGAGCGCGTTTGATGCGTCCCTCAACGGGCGCGACGAGCGGACGTACCACCATCCCGCCCACCTGCGTGGCCACGACACCCAGTGCCCTTCGCCGCTCGAGTACCTGCCCCTCCTGGTCCTCCAGCGTATCGTACGCAACCCCGTACGTCAGCCTGGAGAGAACATCCTCCTGTGTGATGTCATCGGGGTCATCCGAGGCAAGCCTGATTGTGCTCTCATCCAGAGCCGTCCCAAGAGCCGCGAAGAACTGCCCTGCAACTTCATCGGACTCAACAGTCAGCGTTATCTCTGTCCCGTCCGCCACGTGGGTCGTCGCCTCGACGTAGAAGCGCGGCAGCTCACAGAACGCGGGGAAATCAATGAAGGCAGTCCTTATTGTGAAATCGGCATGCAGGTACTCCAATGTGCCTCGGGATGCCGAGGGCCGTCCCGACACACACATCGTGTGATCTCTAGGCACACCCACGAACTCCAGACCACTGCCCCTGTCCAGCTTCATGGATATGTTCGTCCTTCGGTACCAGAGATTCCTGCCCGCGCTCACTCTCATATCCCACCTGGCTCGCGAGAGGAAATCGTCCCTCTCCCTTTCACTTCCATCACTGAACGGATAGGTAAACGACATGTCTGAGAAGGTCAGTTCTCCCCAGAGAAGAGGATGCTCCGACGGACCCGCGATCAGGAATTCCGCCGCATCTCCGCGCCCCCGCGCGGCCGCCTTCCCCACTGTGCCCGATTCCATCAGGCCGGAGATCGACACCTCCACGCCTGCCGCGTCGGTTGTCAGAGCGAGCACACCAACATCGACGCCACCTATGACAAGCGGCGGCAGCATCCGACCGTCCACGGTGCGATCCCTGCGACTCTCGAGCTTCAGACTGCGTCCTCCCGAGAGCGCCTCGATAGCCCCCGAACGCAGTCTGCCGTCGGTCACGCTGGCCCGAGCGTGCACGTCCCGAAGCTCCCCGAAGACCTCGGTCGGCCTGGCCGATGAGGCTGTCGCATCGAGTTCCGCCCGCGCCACGGTGAATCCACTGCGGTTCCCGGCAAGACGGAGCGTCATTCTGCCGGTTCCGCCGGAGACGTGGGCGGACGACGAGATCTCTCCAAGAAGAGCTAAGGGATCGCCGTCGACTTCGATGGTTACTTCACCCTCCTCCCCGCTCGTGGGATCGAAGATCGCAGCCAAGGGCGCCGAACCACTGACCGTCACACGGTATGATCGATCCCGTTCGAGCGCGAGTCGGTCCACATGTATCTGTCCGGCGGCCCCGCTGACCCGGGCCACGAATTCGTCAAAGGGAACACCGAGAAACTCGCCGTCGCTCGACTCAACGAGCGCGTCGAGATTCGGCTCGCCGGTCGTACCGCCGACACCCGCGGCCAGATCGAACCTGGTATCGATTCCACCGGCGAGAAACGGCCCCGGGATACCATCCCCCCGCACAGAGAGGGCGAGCTCGCCACCGGGCACTACCGTCCCCTCCGTCAGCAGTATCGTCCGTCCCGACTCCTGCACGGTCAGCTCTTTGACGTTGATCGCGCCATCGGCGAGCGTTGCCATGACTGCCACGTCGAGGTCCTCGACCTGTCCGATGGTGGCGTTCGCCACCTGAATCTGGACCGTGGCCGATGGGTTTCCTATCTCTCCGTTACCCGAGATCGCGGCAAACACGAGCCCATCGAGTTCATCGGGGGGTTCGTGCCCGATCGCAAGCGTGTACACGTCCCTGAGCGGAGCCTCGGACACAACGAGACTACCCCTCATCAGACCGTCGCTCCTCAGACTCACGGATCCCTCGGCCTCCCCGTAGTCGCCAAGGTCAAGACGGGAAACAGCTATCTCGTTCTCGCCTATCACGGCATCCGCACGGAGCGCCATATCAACGCCCCTTAGAACGGTGTCGTCCGACTCGAGAGACAGCTCCAACACGCGGCGTTCAGTGTCGCCGCGTATGCGTCCCGTCACGCGCACGTTGGCCGCACCGTTCTCTCCAGTCACACTGGCGATACCGTCCACCGCCGCCGACTCGAGGTCGCCGGAGATCCTGAGAGGACCGTCCAGTGAGACCGACATCAGGGCGCCGACTTCGCCGTAGAGCAACGAATCTACTCGGAGACTCGACAGCAGGAGCTCCAGATCCAGGTGGCGTGTAGCAAGAACATCACTGACCTCACCGGACAGCGAGTAGCCCATGTCCGGTGAGTCCAGCGTCACGTAGAGCACGTCGTCCTTCAGAAGCACGCCGCCGACACCCGATCCCAGCGCCACCGGACCCAGGATTGCGTCCGACCAGCGAACGAGAGACTCCAGGTCGATCGACTCCGAGTTTCCGCTCAAAACGAAATCGCCGAGCGAGATCGTCCCGGCACCGTAATGGGTGCCGCGTCCCACCAGGAGTTGCTCAAGATCTGCCTCGCTGAAATCCCCGGTGATGCTGAGATCGAGCGACTCCCGGACACCGAGACCGTCGGCCCTGCCACTCAATGTCAGGTCTCCGCCAAAGACAGCGGCAGTGAGGCGGGAGATCTTGAGGCTACGCGATCTAAACTCCCCGCTCGTCACGAGATCGTAGGCGGTGACGGCCTCCACAGTCAGTTCCGGGAAGCTCAAGTCGAAGAGAAGCGTCGGATCTCTGAAGGGTCCGGTGACGTTGACGCTCGCGTCGGCCCTCCCCGCAACTGAGATGCCTCCATCTCGAGGGGGCACAAGGCCGCTTACATCCAGCGACTCCGTCAGAACAGCCAGGTCCTCAAAGACACCGTGCTCCAGATTGAGCCGTCCGGAGGCGCTCACCGCATCACCTCTGAAGCTCGCGAGGAGAGTGCTGATATCGAGAAGACCGGACTCATACGAACAGCTGCATTCGTCAACGGTCAATATCTCAGGCACGGCATCCAGTTCGAAATCGGTGTCACTCAGGCTCAGGCTGTACTTGAGATCCACACCCGTCTCAGCACCGACGGTCAAGACCGCGCCGGCCTCCAAGCGCCCATCAACGGGAGCGAACGGTAGAACATCGATCAGAGGGAGTCCCGGACGCAGTTCTGCCCCAGTCAGTTCGATATTCATCTCCAGAAGCGACGAATCGAGATTCCAGATGATGTCGGCTGTGATGTTGTCGGGCGCCCCGAGACAGCCGGCTGTGACTCCACCGCTGAAGTCGCCTCCATCCGTCCGCTCCATAAGGAGGTCGAGACCAGAGACCTCGAGCGCATTCCCGGTCTGGGCGTCTTCGAGGATGACAGTCGCATCCGACACCACAAGATAGCTTGGGAGCATTCGCGCGTACCGGCCGAAACGGGAGACGTCGGCGCTCGGCGACCCAAGCGTGTCTCCCACGCCAACGCGAACCACGATCACGGGGGTGTTGACTATAACAATGTCCAGACTTCGCCTTGGATCGAAGCCACTCCCAATAAGTCTGGCATAACTCACGCTCGCGCTGGCACATGGAACGAAGACCGAGCTGCCGTCCTCTGACACGATCCGAACGTCGTTCACAGTCAATGACGCAAGCCCGAGATTGAGCTCGCCCACGGTAACTTCGCCGCCAACAAAGGGCATCACTCGCGACAGAAGCGCGAGCTTCACGGCCGGCCTCCGCGCAGCTACTCTGAGTCCCACATACGATGCGGGCAGCACGGCGATCACTATGATCGCAAGCACGATTACCCAGCGGCGATGTTTCATGACAGGATATCTCTCATCCGAAGAACACTGGACGCGAGGAGCCGGCAGATCGGCGTGAGCGCTCTGTTTCGCAAACCTATCCGGACCCCACGCCGGCTGTTGCCGGCATCAGTTCCGGTGCAAGTGATTGTCGGCGACGGCCACTCTGGCCATACGGCCACAGCCACTAGGCCGCTGCCTTGGCCCGCTTGCGAGACGCGCGGAAGGTCAGTTCATCTCCCTTGCGCTCGACGCTTATGGGGCCACCCTTCTCAAAATGACCCTTCAGGATCTCCTCAGAGAGGGGATCCTCAAGATAGCGCTGAATCGCACGCCTGATCGGCCTCGCCCCGAACGCGGGATCGAAACCCTTCTCGATCAGGAGTTCCTTGGCTCCATCGCTGAGCTTGAGGCGGATGCCAGACTCAGCAAGCCTTGAGTCGACATCCTTCAGGAGTATGTCGACGATGAGCCTCATCTCGTCGAGGCCGAGCGGATGGAATACGATGGAAGCGTCCACGCGATTGAGGAACTCGGGATTGAAGGCCTTCCTCAGCTCCTCGGTCGCCTTGCCCTTTATCTGGGAGTAGGCGCTTTCCGTATCGTTGTCCTGCTGGAAACCGATGCCTCCGCGCTGCGCGATTTCCCTGCCGCCGACGTTCGACGTCATGATGATGACCGTATTCCTGAAGTCAACCATGCGTCCGAAGCTGTCGGTCAGCTGTCCATCCTCCAGCACCTGGAGTAGGATGTTGAAGACATCCGGGTGGGCCTTCTCTATCTCATCGAAGAGTACAACCGAGTACGGTCGACGACGGACCTTCTCCGTGAGCTGACCGCCCTCATCGTATCCCACATAGCCGGGAGGGGCGCCGACAAGCCTCGAGACGGCGAACCGCTCCATATACTCGGACATATCGAGGCGAATGAGAGAGTTCTTGTCCTCGAACATGAACTCGGCAAGTGTGCGGGCGAGTTCGGTCTTGCCGACTCCGGTCGGTCCCAGGAAGATAAACGACCCGATCGGTCTCCGTGGATCCCGAAGACCGGCGCGGTTCCGCCTTATGGCCTTCGACACCTGCGTAAGCGCCTCATCCTGACCCACGACGTGCTTCCGGAGCTCGTCCTCCATCCGGAGCAGCTTCTCGCTCTCCTCCTGTGCCAGCTTCGTGACTGGGATGCCGGTCATTGAGGCGACAACCGCGGCGACATCCTCAGCCGATACGGTCGCCTTCCTCTCGTGCTTCGCCTGGATGAGTTCCTTCCTCGAACTCTCGAGCTTGCCTCTGAGATCCCGCTCCCGGTCCCTGAGTTCGGCCGCCCGCTCGAACGCCTGCGACTCGCTGGCGGCTCTCTTCTCATCCATGACGGAATCCAGCGCCTTCTCCAGCTCGCGAACCTCCAGGGGAATCGTGCTTATCTCCATGCGAGCTCTCGCACCGGCCTCATCTATCACGTCTATGGCCTTGTCGGGCATGAACCTGTCACTGATGTAGCGGTCGGCCAGCTTCGCCGCGGCGACAAGCGCCTCGTCGGAGATACTGGCCATATGATGCTCCTCGTACTTCCCCCTGAGCCCCCTCAGAATCTCGATGGTCTCCTCAACAGTCGGAGCGTCCACGATAATCGGCTGGAACCGACGCTCGAGCGCCCCGTCCTTCTCGATGTGCTTTCTGTACTCGTCCAACGTCGTGGCTCCGATGCACTGCAGTTCCCCTCGGGCCAGGGCCGGCTTGAGCATGTTCGCCGCATCGATGGCGCCCTCAGCGCCGCCGGCTCCCACGATCGTGTGAAGTTCGTCTATGAAAACGATGACGTTCTCACTCTCCCTGATCTCGCTTATGAGGGTCTTCAAGCGTTCCTCAAACTGGCCGCGGTACTTCGTTCCCGCAACTGTCGACGAGAGATCAAGCATGACCAGGCGCCTGTCCTTCAGGGTGCCGGGTACCTCGTTGGCCACTATCTTCTGCGCCAGCCCCTCAACGATCGCCGTCTTCCCCACTCCCGGCTCACCGATCAGAACAGGGTTGTTCTTCTTGCGGCGGGAGAGAACCTGGAGCACGCGCTCGATCTCGTTCGCACGACCGATGACGGGATCCAGCTCACCCTGCCTTGCCATCTTGGTGAGATCCCGGCCGTACTGGTCGAGCGTAGGAGTCTCGGTCTCGTCAGTGGTCGGGACTTCTTGCGCTGCCACTCCGCCGCCGCCGCCACCACCCAAGACCTTCATCACCATCTCGCGCGCAGTCCTCAGGTCCACATCCAGATCCTTGAGCGCCTTTGCCGCGACCCCGTCCCCCTCACGTATCAGCGCCAGAAGCAGATGCTCGGTTCCGATGTACTGATGGTGGAGTAGCCGGGCCTCCTCGCGCGCCAGTTCGAGAACCGTCTTGGCTCGGGGAGTCCACTGGGTCTCCTTCATGGAAGCACCATAGCTGCCGCGAGCAACGTGCGACTCAACCATCTCCCTCACGGTATCGAGATCGATGGCGAGTTCACGCAGAACTGTCGCTGCAACACCCTCACCCTCCCGAACGATGCCGAGCAGAAGGTGCTCCGTGCCTAGATAGTCGTGGTGAAGACGCGTGGCTTCTTCCCGCGCGAAATACAGAACTCGTCTGACGCGCGGCGTGAAGTCCGTATGTCTGTACATTCTCCCCTCCGATTATCAGGAAGCCTAGGCACTGCTCCCCGACGCCAGTTCCCTGCGGATCAGATCCGCCCTCATTCGATCGCGCCGCTCCGGCCCCGGATCCCTGCCGTTGAAGTGCTTGAGATGACCGGGCTGTGTAGAGACGAGTAGTCCGTTTGCCGTAGCAAGATCGACCGAATCGATAAGCCCCTCGGTGATGCCGAATCTCAGTGACGAACAGAGCGCCATCATTTCATCCGACGAGATGATTCTCGCGCTCGTAAGGATGCCGTGTGCTCTGTGCACCTCATCTTCGATCCTGCGTGCACCCTTCTCCGTGAGCTTACTTCTTGCCTCAAGCTCAAGAGTGACCAGTTGACCGGCCACCCTCTCGACCGTGTAAGCTATGTCATCTTCAGACTGCCCCAGTGTCATCTGGTTCGAGACCTGGAAGAACCCCCCGAGAGCCGCACTCCTCTCGCCGTAGAATCCTCTCACCGAAAGCCCAAGTTTCGATATGCTGCCAAGGACCTGCGCGATGCGGTTGCTTCTCACAAGTCCCACCAGATGCATAAGCACGGACACGCGCATACCCGTGCCCACATTCGTGGGGCAGGATGTAAGGTATCCCCAGTCGCTGGAGTACGAATAATGCAAGTTCCGCTCCAGTTCGGTGTCGAGCCGATCGACCAGGCGCCAGGCCTCCACGGGCTCGAGACCGGATCTGAGACATGCCAGCCTGAGGTGATCCTCCTCGTTGATCACTGCGCTCACGAGTTCCCTATCACCTATGATGACCGCACGTCCGGGACTATCTCTCAGGAACTCCCGTCCCGTCAGGTGACGTTCGACCAGAATCTCCCGCTTCGACTGCGAACTCTCATCCATGATCAGAACCAGCGCGTCTGCCAGGTAGTTGCTTGCCGACGCCGCATCCAGCGTGCGATCTCTCACGCGTTCAAGTTCCGCGTTGTCTGCCCTCATTGGAAACGGCACGCCCTTGAGGTTCCGAGCCAGTCGCACCCTGGTCGAGAGAACAACATTGGAGATCGGACCGGATGCGTCGAGCCAGCCTGGCGGAGTGGCGAGCATCTGCTCAAACGTCCCCATCGTCCCCCCCCTCCGAGCGCTTCGACTCGAGGTCCCGGATGCGGTCACGGAGTTCGGCCGCACGCTCGTACTCCTCGCCCCTGACAGCACACTCCAGATCCACCTTGAGACGCCTGACCTCCCTGATCGATTCCACATCGTCGGGCGCCGATGTGGGAATCCTCCCGGTGTGCCGAGTGCTACCGTTGATGCGGCGTATGAGGGGCCGCAGTTCCTTCTCAAACGACGTGTAGCAGACTGCGCATCCAAGCTTGCCGGTCCGACGGAACTCTTCGTAGGGCAGTCCGCACTCGGAGCACGCCGGCTCCCGTATGTCTACCGGCTCCTGCGCTCCAACCTCCTCAAGGAACCCCATGAGCATGTTCACGAGAGGTCCTGCGAGAGGAGCGAACGACAGACCGATACCTCGCGCCGCGGCGCATTCCCCGCAGAGCCGCATCAGCCGCATCTCGCCGTTGACCGTCTCTACGAACCGGATGGTTGCAGGCCTGCCACACTCATCACAGATCATCGCTCTGGCTCCCTCGTCAGATGCGAACCGTCGTTCCCTCTCTCCGGCCCCATCGTCAGATGCGGACCGTCGTTCCCTCTCTGAGTTCCACGACCCTGTCCGCTCTCTCATAGAGTTCGGGGTTGTGGGTCACTATCACAAATGTCTGTCCAAGCTCCTCCCGCAAGTGCCAGATGAGGTCGTGAAGCTCCTTGCCGCCGGCGCGGTCGAGATTGCCGGACGGCTCGTCGGCAAGGACCACCGAGGGGTCGTTAACGAGTGCCCTTGCCACAGCCACACGCTGCTCCTCGCCGCCCGAGAGCTCTCCCGGCCTGTGGTGTGCGCGAGGAGCCAGGTGCACCTGCTCAAGGATCTCAAAGGCTCGCGCCCTGGCGGCCGACCCACTCATCCCGGCGATGAGACAGGGCATCATGACATTCTCGAGAGCGGTCAGCTCACGCATGAGGTGGTGGAATTGGAACACGAATCCGACGGTCCTGTTTCTGAAACCCGCGCGCTCCACTTCCGGAAGGGCGAAGACGTCAGTCGAATCGATGAAAACGCTGCCGGACGTGGGGTGATCAAGCGCACCCATGATGTGAAGCAGAGTGCTCTTGCCGACACCGGATGGTCCGACGATGGCGACGATCTCGCCTCGTCTCACGTCCATGTCGATGCCCCTGAGAACGTGCAACTCCTCGGTTCCTGATGTGAAGGTCTTGGTCACACTCTCGACCTTCAGCATGGGCCCACCTGGATCCGACGCATGACTACTCATTGCGGATGGCCTCCACCGGAGCCAACTTGGCTGCCTTCCATGCCGGATAAAGGGCGGCGAGGAAACTGATCAGGATCGCAGCACCCGCGACGATCACGAAGTCACTGAACTTCATGAGCACGGGGAGTGTCTCCACGGGATACACGTCTCCCGGAAGGGAAATGAACTGATACCTATCGAGAAGCGACGCCAGCACGAATCCACCGATGCTGCCGATGAGCATTCCAAGGACTCCTATCACGAGCCCCTCTGCGATGAAGATCCTGAGGATAGACCGAGCCGTCGCTCCCATCGACTTCATTACACCGATGTCTTTCGTCTTCTCCATGACAACCATGATGAGAGTGCTCGCGATGTTGAACGCGGCCACCATGATGATGAGGGACAGTATCCAGAACATGACCTTCTTCTCGGTCCTCATCCACGTGAAGAGGTTGCGGTTCAGGTAGATCCAGTTGTTGGCGCGGTAAGGAAACCCTCCGACGGCCGCAACAACCGCGCTTCCAACCTCGGGGGCTCGCCACGGGTCTTCCACCCTTATCTCGATACCGGTAACACCATCCCCCATGCCGAACAGGCGTTGCGCCATGGGAAGATCTATGTAGACCAACTGCTGGTCGTATTCGTACATCCCCGAGCTGTAGAGCCCGGCGACCCTGAACTGCGAGACCGACGTCATCACTCCCATGGGCGTGACAACATAGTCGAACGGCGAAGACAGGGCGACCGTATCCCCGACCGTGACCCGGAGCCTCAGAGCCAGCTCGTCGCCGATGATCATGAGCGGAATCTCACCGGGCCCGCTTGTCAGTGTCTCAAGCCGAGGCTCGATGTTCTCCATGATGTCGGTGACTCTTGCCTCGCTCTCGAGGTCGGCCCCGCGAATGACGGCGCCATCGGAGCGCTCGTAGCCCTTTATGACGCCTTTCGAATACGTGAACGGCGCCGCCGCGACAACCTCTGGGACGGTCTCGGCGATGTCGATGATCGTCTGGAAGTCCCGGACCGGCTCGGCTCCGTACTTGAGCAATATCACATGGGCATTGATGCCGATGATCCGCCGGTGTATCTCCTCCTCGAATCCGTTCATCACGCCAAGAACAACAGTCAATGCCATGACGCCAACTGCCACACCCACAACGGAAATGATCGTGATTATCGAGATGAATCTGGTCTTGCGACGTGCCCTGAGATAGCGCCACGCGACGAACCACTCAAATGACAAGAAGGGGCTCCTCTCCATCGCTACTCGTCCCTCTCCGGACGCATCGCGGGGAACAGAATGACGTCGCGGATCCCGGGGGAGTCCGTCAGTAACATGATCACCCTGTCCACTCCCAGCCCTAGTCCCCCCGTCGGGGGCATGCCGTGCTTGAGCGCCGTGATGAAATCATCGTCCATCCCGTGCGCCTCTTCATCTCCATCCGCGCGCCTCTCCACCTGCGTGCTCAGGCGCCGCACCTGCTCGTCGGGATCGTTCAGTTCCGTGAACGAGTTGCCCAGCTCGATGCCGGCTATGAAGATCTCGAACCGCTCGACGATCGCTGGATCGTCCGGCGTCTGCTTGGCAAGCGGTGAAATCTCGATCGGGTAGTCGACCAGGAAAGTCGGCTCCATGAGTTTCGGTTCCACGAACTCGCTCAGGATCTTCTCCACAAGCTCGCCGAAACCAGGGAGTCCGTCGCCCTCCGGGTCACCCAGATCGAGGCCGGCCGCCTGGGCTGCCGCCGCCAGAGCGTCTCTGCTCTTGAGCGCATCGTTCCCGACGATGCCCGCCACGGCGTCCATCACCTTGACACGATTCCACGGCGCCTTGACATCGATCTCCTGCCCCTGCCATGTGAACTTGGTGCCGCCGTGGAGTTCGATGGCGAGCCGCTCGAAGAGCGATTCCGTGGTCTCCATCATCACGTTGTAGTCGGCGTAGGCCTGGTAGAGCTCGAGCTGCGTGAACTCGGGACTGTGTGTGCTGTCCATGCCCTCGTTGCGGAAGTCCTTGCCGATCTCGAAGACGCGCTCAAACCCCCCGACGATCAGGCGCTTGAGGTAGAGTTCGTCGGCTATCCTCAGGTAGAGCTTAAGATCGAGCGAGTGATGGTGCGTCTCAAAGGCGCGCGCGAATGCTCCACCGTAGATCGGTTGGAGTATCGGCGTCTCGACCTCCAGAAAGTCCCGCTCCGCCAGAAAGTCCCGCATGATGTGGACTATTCTGCTCCTTGCACGGAAGACGTCCCGCGTCTCCTCATTGGAGATGAGATCCAGGTACCGTTTGCGATATCTTATCTCCTTGTCCTTGAGACCGTGCCACTTCTCCGGAAGCGGAAGAAGGGCCTTCGCGAGAAGCGTGAACTCCTTCACCTTGATGCTCACTTCATCTGATCTGGTCTTGAAGACCTCGCCGCGCGCACCGACGATGTCACCAACGGTTACGAGTTTCCAGACCGCGAACTGCTCGTCCCCGACCTCATCCCGCCGCACATAGAGCTGTATTTTCCCCTTCTCGTCCACGAGGTCCGCGAAGCCGGCCTTTCCATGGCCCCTCGTCGCCATCAGACGTCCGGCCACTGTCACCTCGCTGCCCTCAAGACGGTCGAAACCGTCCACGACTTCGAGAGAGACACACGATCTCTCGAAACGACGGGGATACGGATCGACCCCGCTCTCCCTCAGGCTCTCGAGGTTCGCTCGCATCTGTTCCTGAGCGACGCCCTCCGGCTTCTCCAAATCATCAACCTCCTGGTTCGCGGTCAATCCCGCGGTGGTCTATGCCGATTCGGTGGAAATCCAGACGGCAGCTACACTGGAGAACTGGACCGCCCCTCCCACCCGAGCTACTTGAACAGCATCTTCAGACGCCCCCAGCTCAACGATTCCACAGGCGTTGCCTCACAGCCGACACCCAACACGCCTATGCGACCGCAGTCCGGATTGTTCTCGGCGGCACAGGGCGAATCGCTTCGGAGCGAGTACCGGCTGCCCGGATTGAGAATGCCGCAGAAGAGCGGATCCTCCGAGATGTTGCCGGCAACACCGTTCTGTCCGGCGATGCAGCCTGTCCAGTCGCCGTACTCATTCTGAAAAACGTCGCAGCATATGAGCGTAGCCGTGCCTCCCGTCGAACAGCATACGGCCTCACCCTTGTAGCCGAAGGCGATGATGGTCGTATTCGCCTCGACGTCGGATCCTCCGTCGCAGTAGATCCCGCTGCCCCCGCAACCTATGCTGTGAACGATCGTGCATCTCTCGATGATGAGCGTCGAACCAAGGCGACACCCAAGCGATCCCCCGGAATCAGCGCAGTTCATGACCAGAAGACAGTCGGCCAGAAGGACCGAAGAGGCGTCCGTGCACGAGACCGCTCCCCCCATGTCGGATGAGTTGTGAGTGAAGTAGCAGTCGCTGATCACAAGATCGGATCCGTCCCCACAGAAAACCGCCCCGCCTGATCCGTCCAGCGCTATCTCCGATGAATTCCCCTCGAAGAAGCAACTCTCGATTAGTGAAGACGACCCGTAGAACGCCATGCCGCCACCGACATCGGGGCTCCGGTTCGAACGGAAGAAGCAGTTCCTGAAGGTGGGAGACGCCCCCTTGCAATAGACGGCCCCGCCTCCTTCAGCATAGCCGTGCATGATCGTGAAGCCGTCAACGACCGACGTTGCGTTTTCTCCCCCACGGAGGCAGAGACAGCGTGTGCCGCGCGCGCAGTCAATGATCGTGAGTTCGGCCCTGGACTCCGACAGGAGAACCAGATTCGTTCCCCAGAAATCGATGTTCTGGTTCATCGGACCGGTGTACGTCCCTTGAGCGACCAGAACGGTGTCGCCTTCGCTCGCCGAGTTGACTCCCTCCTGGATCGTTGGAGCTTCGGCGGGAACGCGTATGACGGCTGCCGTAGAGACAAGCGCTACGGCAATGACAGAGACAGCCACCGCGACCAATCCGGGAGTTCTCCGCATGTGACACCTCCTGCTCGACCCATTCACCTCGCACAGACTCCGGGAGGCTTGCACACCTGATGCACAGGCGAGAGTATATCCCATGTCGGCGCCGGAGTGTGCCTGTAATCCAGGGGACGGCCCGACCGGCGCTATCGCGCGCTCGTTATCCAGTCGCCTTCAGATACGCCTCTATGAATGCGTCGAGAGCGCCATCAAGCACGCCGTTCACATCCGACGTCTCGACTCCGGTCCGGTTGTCCTTGACCATCTGGTACGGATGGAGAACATATGACCGTATCTGACTTCCCCAGGCTATCTCGAGCTTCTCCCCCGCCTTCGCCTGCTGTTCCTTTCTGCGCTCTTCCTCCCGGATGGCGTACAGACGAGCCTTCAGCACCTTCATCGCATTCTCGCGATTCCGGAACTGCGACCGTTCACTCTGACACGAGACAACAATGCCGGTCGGCAGATGCGTAATTCGGATGGCCGTGGAACTCTTGTTGACGTGCTGGCCGCCGGGACCGCTAGCCCCGAAGACGTCTATCCTGATATCCGACTCGCTTACCTCGATGGCCGTCTCCTCATCGATTTCAGGATAGACGGCCACAGATGCGAACGATGTGTGACGGCGATGGTTCGCATCGAACGGTGAGAGACGGACCAGACGGTGAACGCCGATCTCAGCCTTCAGGTAGCCGTATGCGTACGATCCCTTCACGAGGACCGTGGCGCTCTTGATGCCGGCCTCATCGGCCGACTGAATGTCCATGACTTCCGCAGAGAAGCCACGCTTCTCTGTCCAGGCCATGTACATCCTGAAAAGCATCTGCGCCCAGTCCTGAGAGTCGGTGCCCCCGGCGCCCGGATGGACCGAGAGAATCGCATTCCGCTCGTCGTCCTTCCCGGAGAGCATCTTCCTGAACTCGAGGTCATCGAGCGCCTTCACGGCAGCTTCAAGTTCCGCCTGAGCCTCCTCATCAGCCTCGCCACCCTCCTCCTCGGCCAACTCGATCAGGGTCTCCAGATCCAGAATGCGCCCTTTGAGCGACGCCACAGGCGCAAGCCAAGCCTTGAGCGAGGATATCTCACCGACGACTCCCTTGGCGCGCTCCGAGTCCTGCCAGAAATCGGAGGCGGCCGTCATCGCCTCAAGCTCATTCATTCGCTTCTGAAGGCCTGGGATGTCAAAGATACTCCTGGAGTTCACCTACACGCCGGGCGATGTCCTTGAGTGTTCTCTCTCTGTCGCTGCTCATGCGTCGTTCCTTCCCCCGGACACGCGCTCCGTCCAGAATGTTCTGATCCTCTCACCAAGCTCCTCGATCGTGCCGTCGTTTTCAATCACCACATCCGCCGCGTCCAGGAGTCGATCGCGTGGAAGCTGCGCCCGCATCCTGGCCAGAGCGGCGTCCCTCGAGAGCCCCACTCCGGCAAGCCTGTTGAACCTGGTCTCGAGCGACGCATCAATAACAAGCACGATGTCGAAGAGGTCCAGAATGCCCCACTCTGCAAGTAGAGCGGCGTCCACGACAATCACGTCGACATCCCCTGCCCTCTCCACACGCTCGATGGTCTTCCTTATGGCATTCACAAGCGGCGGGTGTGTCGCGGAGTTCAGCCGCTTGATAGCTTCGCCTGAGGCGAACGCCACCTCTGCAAGTCCCGCACGGTTCAGCCGCCCATCGGGGAGAAGGACCCCGTCCCCGAACTCCTCGACGAGAGCGTCGAGAACCGGCGACCCGGGTGCCACCAGGTCGACTGCAAGGTCGTCTGCAATGACCACGTGCGCTCCAAGTCGAGCGAGCGCGTGCGCGGCCTCGCTCTTCCCTGAACCGATTCCACCCGTGAGACCGATCTTGATCATCTTCACCTCGGCTTGCGTTCAGTGCGCCTCGAACCAACTATTGCCGTGCCCGATATCGACGACGACAGGAACCGACAGCTCGACCCCTTTGGGTCTTGCCATCTCCTCGCGGACGATCGAGGCAAGCTCGTCGACCGCGCCTCTCTCCACCTCAAGAACGAGTTCATCATGAACCTGAAGGATCAGAGCACACGGGAGCTTCTCCCTCTCGATCCGGTCTGCGAGTCCGATCATCGCCACCTTGATCATGTCGGCAGCGCTTCCCTGGATCGGGGTGTTCACGGCCACCCTCTCAGCCATTCCCCGGATGCGTCCGTTCTCCGAATCGAGCCCCGACACGCTGCGCCTTCGTCCCAGGAGCGTTGAGACATACCCGGTGTCGAGGACCTCCTGCTTGACACGCTCGGTGTAGGCGAGCACGGCCGGGTAGCTCTCGAAGTACCGGTCGATGAAGATCGCGGCCGCATCATTTGAGATCCCGAGCTGCCGGGCCAACCCGAACGAACTCATGCCGTACATGATCCCGAAGTTCACGGTCTTCGCCCAGTCACGCTCAGACGATTCGACGTCCTCCTCGTTCTTCTCGAGTATCAGCGCGGCTGTGGCTCTGTGGAGATCTTTCCCCTCATCGAACGCCGCCTTCATGTTCTCATCGCCCGAGATGTGAGCCATGATCCTGAGTTCGATCTGGGAGTAGTCCGCCGACATCAGGACAGATCCGTCACCAGCGACGAAGGCCTTCCTGATCTCCCGCCCAAGCGCAGTCCTGGTCGGGATATTCTGAAGATTGGGGTTACTGCTCGAGAGCCGCCCCGTAGCCGTGACAGCCTGGTTGAAAGACGTGTGAACGCGTCCGGTGTTCACGTTCACGAGTCTTGGAAGCGCATCGAGATAGCCCGACTTCAGTTTCGTGAGCTGACGATACGACAGTATCAGACGCGCTATCTCGTGCTCGTGGCTGAGATCGCTCAGGACCCTGTTGTCCGTCGAGTACCCCGTCTTGGTCTTCCTCCCTCTCGGAAGCCCAAGACGTTCGAAGAGAACCTCGCTCACCTGCTTGGGGGAGTCGATATTGAACTCAACCTCTGAGAGCTCATGCACGCTCGCGCGGAGTTCACCTATCGTCTTCCCGAAGCGATCGCCCAACTTACACAGAATGCCGGTATCAAGAGCGACACCTTCAAGTTCCATGTGCGCCAGCACGCGCAGAAGCGGCATCTCGACCTCCGCCATGAGCGGCGCGAGACCGGCGCTCTTGAGCTTGGGCCGCAGCTCATCAGTCAGTGCGTATGCAACCTCGGCGTCCTCACAGGCGTAATCGGCGGCCCTTTCCACGTCGATATCCGCGAACGAGAGCTGGTTCGCACCCTTCCCTATCAGACTCTCTATCGGGGTGACGCTCCTTCCCAAGTACTCGAGCGCGAGACCAGCGAGGTTGTGGCGGCGCTTCCCCGGATCCAGGAGGTAGGAGGCCAGCATCGTGTCGAATTCGATGCCGCGCATCTCGACACCGTGCACTCTCAAGACCTCGTAGTCGTACTTCAGGTTTTGTCCATACTTCCTGATATCGGCGTTCTCCAGAAGAGGGCGCAGTCGCTTGAGCAGGCTCCTCTTCTGGACACCGGGAGATCCCTTCTTCTTGACGGGGACATACGTGCCCTTACGAGCGGCACAGGAAACGGATACGCCGACTATGTCTGCTGAAAGGGGATCAAGGGACGTCGTCTCGAGATCGACTGCGAACGCGCGCGCCTGGCCAAGTTCAAGAACGAGCTGGTCGAGTTCAGGAATAGACTTAGTAATCGTGTACTCGAACTCGCTGGAGTCGGTCTTCGCGACCGGCAGACGCTTCAGAAGCGATGGGAACTCCAGTTCTTTGAGAAGCTCCGTTGCGCGCTCGACATCCACGGGTCCGTTTGACAGATCCAGAACGCCCACCTCGACCGGAGCATTGAGTTCGATCGTGACGAGAACCCGGCTCTCAATCGCCTGATCCCGATACACATCGAGATTCTCGCGCCTCTTGGTGCCGCTCACGGAGTCCAGATTCGCAAGCACGTCCTCGATGGTCCCGAACGACCGGATGAGATCGACGGCCGTCTTCTTCCCGATCCCCGGAACTCCCGGGACATTGTCCGACGAGTCCCCCATGAGACCAAGGACCTCGATGACCTGCTTGGGCGGCACACCGAACTTCTCTACAACGCCGTCGGCATTGTACTCGGTCTTCTTGCTGGGGTTGTAGATAGAGACATCATCGCAGACGAGCTGATAGAAATCCTTGTCGCCCGAAACGATGATCGTGTGAATACCGAGCGGGCGGGCACGGACAGCCAGTGTTCCTATACAATCGTCAGCCTCGTAGCCCGGGGACTCGATCACGGCGATCCCAAGTGCATCGATGGCCTCCCTGATCATCGGGAGCTGCGAGATCATCTCATCAGGAGCTGCCTCCCGCGTCGCCTTGTAGTCCTCGAACATCTCGTGACGGAATGTCGGCTCAGGGGTGTCAAAGACAACCGCGACGTACTCCGGCGCAAACCGGTCGAGCAGATCCATCACCGACGTTATGAACCCGAAGGTGGTGCTCACGTTCTCGCCCTTCGAGTTAACGAGTGGGTTCCGGATGAAGGCGTAGTGTGATCTGTAGACCAGGGCGCTCCCGTCGATAAGACAGAGGACCGGGGTGCCCCGTCCTGCAGCTTCGACGCTGGTCATGAGTAGAGGTTCTTCTCTCTGATGTAGGATTCGACGGCCGCTGGAACAAGGTAACGAATCGAGCGTCCCTCCCTCGCACGCCATCTGATGTGGCTGCTTGATATCTCCATGAGGGGACTATCGAGAATGAGCACCTTCTCAAGCGCCGCAGGATCGGCGTCGCGTTCGTTCACTCCCGGTCTGCCGGCGACGACGACCTCGATCTCGTCGAGCAGGTGTTCCGGCGCCTTCCACGTTGAGAGCTGTGTCAGACTGTCGGCTCCCATGATGAAACAGATGCGTTCACCCGGACCGAGCAAGCGCCTCACTTCGCGGACTGTCTCGATGGTGTACGACTTGCCTTCGCGTCGCGTCTCGATATCAGACAGTTCAAGACGGGGATTATCCTCAATCGCGAGCCGGACCATCTCGATCCGGTCCTCGATCGAACTCACCCCGCCTTCTGTCTTGTGAGGAGGGCGGGGAGCGGGAACAAACAGAATACGATCGAGGCCGCACTGTTCCAACGCCACCTCTGCGATTATGAGGTGTGCGATATGGATCGGATCGAAGGTCCCTCCCATCAGCCCTGTCGCCACGAGCGGCCTCCTCTGGATCCTACTCCTCAGAGCCACCCGGCTCAGCCAGGAGATTCCCTGCTTCCTCGGCCTCAGCGGTGTTCGGATACGACTCATCCAGACGCCTGAGCGTCTCCCCCGCGTGCGCCGTCTCCCCAGCTGCAACGTAGTTTCGCACGAGCTCGAGCAGCGCTCTGGGAGCCCAGGGGGTGTCCGGATACTCAAGGGGAATCGACTTCAGGTAGACTTCGGCCGCGACTGGGCTTCCGAGCTTCATGTAGAGCATCGCCGTTTCGAAGTCCTTCTGCGCCAGGCGGGATATCAGTTCTTCCAGGTGCTCCCTCGCGCCATCCGAGAACTCACCATCCGGGTATGTACGCAAGAAGCGCCTGAACTGCTCGATGGCCTCGTCGGTCGTCGCTTGATCCAGCGCGGCGGGCTTCGACTGCTCGAAGTAAACAATCCCAAGCTTGTACTCAGCCTCGGGCACAAGGTTGGATCGGGGGTAGTCGGAGAGCAGTCTCAAGTACTCCCCTTCGGCGGATGCGTAGTCGTCCATGTCGAGGTATGCGTCCCCCAACCCCATCAGGCAATCGTCCGCCAGCTCATCCAGGGGCCAGGACATCGAAACGCGCTTGAAGGCCTCGATGGCCACCATGTAGTCCCCACGCTCCCGCGCTTCCTGCCCTATTGCGTACACGTCCTCCGCGCTGGTCTGGCCGAACTCCGGGATCGGCGAACAACCGAGAGCGAGCGCAATGACTGCGATTAAGAGAAGAGAAGTAACTCCCGCGCGTGCGCGAGGCTCTAGAAACGACATCCTGTGACCTCCCTATTCGCTCGACTTGCTTGTGTAGAAGAGGTAGATGAGCCCCCCCACGATCCCGGCCACGACAACCGGTTCGATGACCTTGTCCCATCCACCCGGTTCGATCTCGGGTGACGTGAATGCCTGTCCCGGGGTGCCCAGGGCCTCGAGTCGCGAACCGGGCACAATGTCACGGCGCTCGCGCTCTTCGCTGCCGGCCCATACGATGGCGTTTGAATCGTCGGCAAGCTGGAAGTAGATATCGACCGACGACCGGCGCTCAACCTTCCTTGCCCCCACCATCCACTCCCGCCACACACGCGGGTAGGTGACGTCGCAGGACACGATCCGGTAGGACACGTCATACGATTCCACTGCGTCGACTGGGGCTACCATGTTGCCCCCACCGGGCAGCGTTGCGGATGTCCTCACTGTGTGACCCCGGTCGGTCAGTTCCTCCAGGAAGATGGACTGCACCAGCCAGTCTGCCCCGTGCGTGTCGATCTGGCCGATTTTCACCTCGGCGCCTGCCGGGATGCCCATCTTGTCCAGGGCGGAGCCTATCACGGTACGCGCGAGATCGGTGAGAACGTTGATGTTCGATGTCGGAATCGTCAGTTCTTCAGGTGCCGCTCTGTAGATCGCGCCCTCTGTCTCCTCAGCCGAGGCCCCGCCGAGTGCGGCCGACAATGCCAGCCAGTGCGTCCCACCGAGATCGCTTGGACGATAGGCGTAGTCGACGGCCCACCGCTCGTCCCAGTTGAGACCGACACCTCCGGTGAAGGACGAGAGAGCCGCCTCACCACCGAGTATCATCCCACCTCGCAGATCGAGATAGCGCACGGGGGAATACTCCACGCCGGCGCG
Source organism: uncultured bacterium (assembly GCA_964521425.1). Lineage (GTDB taxonomy): Bacteria > Joyebacterota > Joyebacteria > Joyebacterales > Joyebacteraceae > Joyebacterum. The sequence continues at coordinate 19,758 of CAZFRO010000003.1, read as the reverse complement.
CGTGGTGACTTCCAGGTCGTTCACCTTCTCGAAGTCGAGCGCGAAGACGGAGTTCCTCCAGAGATACGAGCCGCCGATCGTGATCGTCGCAGGCAGCGGATCACTCTCACCCTCGAAGGTCAGTCCGGGACCCAGATTCCTGACAGCGGCGCCGACCCTGACCGATCTCGACAGCGTATAGACGGCGCCGACATCAAGGGCATAGGATGACGCGCTGGCGTCCCCGAGCGAACTCGATAGGTACTTCAGACTCCCGCCCACTCCGAGGTTCGGGCGAAGACGGCGTCCGTAGCCGACGACGCCGGAGAAGTCGCCGGCCTCGAAAGCCCCGTCACCGGTGTTGTCCCACGACAGAGACCCCTGCTCGAGCGCAAGCCCCACCGACGCATTCGAACCGAGCGGTGTGGCGAATGATGCATACTGATATGAAGCATCATCCAGCCACGAAACGTGAGACACGTCGAGCCTCATCCCGGAAGCCTCTGAAAGCCCTGCCGGGTTCCAGTAGAGCGCGGAACCATCGTCGGCAAGGGAAACATACGCTCCACCCATACCCACAGATCGTGCACCCATGCCTATCCCGAGGAACTGCGCCCCTGACGTCCCCTGTGACAAGCACTCGAGAGACGGAGCCACCACAAGAAACAGCGCAGCGAAAACCACGAACCGCTTCGATACCATGCTCGGACCTCCCAGGTTCCTCTACTTGACAATGGCTACCTTGCGGACAGCGTTGCCCTCGTCCGTGATTATTCTAAGGAAGTAAACTCCGCTGGCGACTAATTGGTCACTGTCACCGTAACCGTTCCACGTCAGGCTCTCCGCGTCCTCGGCTTCCAGTCTCCTGACCAGCGTGCCGGTCATGTTGAAGATCTCGATGGTGATCTGCCCGGTATAGGATCCAAGATCCACTTCCAGCACTTCGCCTTCCGCCGGATTGAAGAAGTTGCAGTTGAGCGACAGCTCCGATGGCTCACCAGTTCCGGGGAGCAAGACCACGGTCACTGAGGAATCGGCGAGAGAGCGCTCGAAGTAGTCAACCGCCTCGATTCTCACGCGCGCCGACGAGACCGGGGTGATCGCATCCGAAGAGATCGTGTAGCTCACAGTGTACTTACCTGTGCCCGAGTCGGAGACAGACACATCTTCGGGATCGAAGTTGCTGTCCACGGCGCTGAAGTCGGCCGTCACATCGTAACCGCCTTCGTCCCACTGACTCCACATCATGATCGTCTGACCGGGGTAGTAGATGTCGTCGTCGTCCTGAATCGTGCTCCCGTCATGAGAGGGGCCGGCGACGTCAAACGCGACGACGAAGGAGAGAAGGGGCGGAGTGGTTCCGCTGCCATTGACGTGCCCCTCTCCGCCGGCCGTATCGACACCGTCATGCCCGCGGACATAGACCGAGAGAGCCCCGTCGTTTGTGTCGGGAACGCAGTCTGTGCACGTGAGTGTGTGCTCCCACCAGACAGTGTCCGGACCCGAGAAGGAGATCTCGACCCAATCCACCTGGTCGAGCGAGAGTTCTACGCTCGTGACACCCGCGCGGTCGTACGCCCAGCCGTTCACAATCGCGAGCGTGTCATTGACTCTGAACTCGCTCATGCCGCTGTCCGGATAGACAACGTCCAGATACGGAGCGTACAGATCCAGGTCGACCAGGACCTCGGTCCACGACACATTGCCGGCCGGATCGCGAGCTTCGATGTCCACCGAGTAGAGCCCGTCGGGCGAATCGGTGCCGTCGCTGTGCATGCCGTCCCAGTGGACGAGTACCGACTCCGCACCCGCGGACGAGAAAAGCTGTTCCACCTCCTCGTCATCCAGATCAAGCACGAGGACTGAGACCTGTCCCCCTCCACCCGTGTAGTCCACTTTGAATGAGACGGCAACGCTGTCGGCGACTCCATCACCATCGGGAGTGAAGCGATTGGGAACCGCGCTTACATCCCAAATGATGGGCGCCTCCGTATCGACCTCGACCGGAATCTCCAGATCCTCGGGTCCTCCGGACTGAGGGATGGCCTGAATCTGGAAATAGTAGCCACCGTCGGGGACTACCGTCCTCTGGTCATCACCGTCCCACCAGTGCCGATGCTCCCCTGGCCCCTCCGACCCCGACCAGAGCATGAGGATCTCCGAGTGAGTAGAATCTGCCACGGAGACCACGACTGCGGCCGTGTCTGAGAGTGTGTAGAAGACCGCCGCGGAGTCGTTGATTCCATCCGCATTTGGCGAGAAGGGGCTCGGTATGGCCCCAGCACCAGTGATCAGCCCTGCCATGGCCGCTTGGGCAAGCCCCGCGAGAATGGCAAGAACCAGCCAGCCCGATCGGATCGGGGTCGCTCTCTGCATAGCACCTCCAGATCTTGTATTGGGCAACGGCCCCTCGGAAGAGACCTCTTCGCAACAGGATACAACGTTATCCGTCCGTCGTGTCAAGCCCAAACGAACCCGGGCTCCTTAGCGTCAAAAATGAAGCAGAACAGAGATGAGATGCCGCGGTCCGGCCCCCCTCTTGAGCAGGACCGCGTAGTCCAGAACGAAGCTGTCGGCTTGAAGCGCATCTTGGCCCTTGAAACATGCAATCATAGGGATGGCGCCGGCGCCAAGCGATAGGACGACCGATTCACCGTCATCTTCACGGTAGAGACCACCTCTTAGAGCGCCGCGTCCCCATAGATTCCACTCGGCGCCGATTCGGGGCTCAAGCGCCGTGTCAGAGTGCTTCTCGGCCAGGTCCCTGAGATCAAACGCCAGAATCAGGCTCTTCGTCGGCCTGAACGTCACACCCGCATTCATGGTGTGGCTCGCCAGTCCCTCGATCTCGAGACGGTAATTCTCAAACCCGTCGGCAACATCGTAGTAGATGAGCCCGATGGTGATGTGGTCGTTGGGATCGAGCATTGCGCCGTAGATGCGACCTCCCCCGTAGATCCGCTCTTCCGACTCATCGAATCCGCTGAAGATCAGCTGGCTCAGACCGATGGAGACGGCCGGCGCCAGACTGAAGCCGACTGTCAGAGTCGAGTAGTATGCGTCCAGAAGACGAGAGGGATCAGACAGACCCTTGGCCTCCTCAAGGCCGACAGGATCCAGTTGCTCCTCGAGAAGCAGAACCCCCACGGCCAGACCGCCCCGACGTATCGTCACTCCTTTGACGGCGCTCCCGATGGCGACGACGAGCTTCTCTCCGCTGGGCAGGCTACTGAACGGCTCGGTATACACTCCGGATAGAAGACCCGTCTCTCTGATCACCGCAGGACCGCCGAGGATGTTGGCGTGCATGCGCAGGTTGACCCCGGTCCGGCAGTGCGCGGGATTGAGGGCGGCGGGATTCCACGCCATGGCTGCGAGTTCACTTCGAACGGCCACGAAGGCGCCCCCCATGCCCAGCGGGCGCGGCGCAATCGTACTCACGCTCCCGACTCCACTTGCTGGAGAGGATGCAAGGGACAGGCAGAGGACGACCATCAGGAAGCCGAGGACGGATCCCGTGCTCCGCACGTATCGAAGAGGGTGCACCATGGCCGGTAGTATACCACCAAAGGTTCACCACTCACAAGCAACCCCACACGGCCCGCGGCGTTCGTCGCCCGACGGCGTCCGTCGGGCGTTTGCCGTTGACACCCGGGACTTCCCCTGATACGGTGCATTTGAGAGGCTCCTGATCAAGGGCAATCTGAGGTTTCAGGAAGGAAGGTGAAGAGAGCGATGAGGTGGATACTCGTTTTCCTGGTGGGTGCGCTACTTGTGGTGAGCGGTGTCTCTGCTGTCGCTGTGGGACCGAGTGACGGTGCAGGAGTCCCCCCGGTATCTTCCCCCGGACGTCAGGTTTCGGCCTCGGGATTCTCGACATCGAGTGAAACATCGATCGACGGCAGGGTCATGAATCTGGACGGTGATCCGCTTGTTGATGTCACCGTGAAGCTGTACGTCGGTGGCGTTCTCCTCGCTGAGGAGATCACATCATCGGATGGAACGTACGAGATTGTCGAACTGATCGACTACGGCAGGGATGTGACGATATCTCTCTGGTTCGTATCGGCCGATCCGAACCTGCTCATGGAGAACATCATCCTGAAGGAGAGCACGGCCGCTATAGAGCAGCGCCTCTACAGCCAGTGTGTCAAGCGGATCAGGATCGACCCTCTGACCTATGCGCCCGTGAAGCTCATGAATCTTGAGAGCAGAACACGTTGGCTGACCGAATCCGGTTGCGCCGGCTAGAATCCATTTGAGAAGCAAGTAGTAAGCGCCCGGCTCTTCACGAGTCGGGCGCTTCGTTGATCTCTGTCCCTGTCCGGCGTGTGAAGTGCGCCCCCATTATCCGGGCGCACCATCGATTGCGCTCCTAGATGGTGTGGATGGAAACACCGAGAGCAGCCTCAGCGGCCTCCATTACTGACTCAGACAGCGTTGGGTGCGCATGAATGACTGCGGCGATGTCCTCCCGAGAGAGATCGTTCGCAATCGCGATGCCTATCTCATGGACGAGCACGCTCGCATTGGCGCCCACAACAACGCCGCCGACCATGCGACCGGAGTCTGATTCGGCGATCACCTTCACGAAACCCGTGGTCTCACCGTCAGCGAGTGCCTTCCCAAGGGCGGCGAACGGAAATCGCCCCACATCCACCTCGAGACCCTGCTCGGCGGCCGCAGCCTCCGTGATGCCGACGCTGGCTATCTCCGGATGAGTGAACGTGCAGCGAGGAACTGCACGGTAGTCCATGGATAGGTCGCGCCCGGCGGCGCAACTTGCCGCGACGATGCCCTCGCTGGACGCAACGTGCGCCAGGAGCCAGCCCCCGACCAGGTCACCTATCGCATAGACACCCTCGAGTGATGTCTCCATGCGGTCGTTGACCACGACGGCCCCGCTCTCGATCTTGATTCCGCTTTCGAGGATCCACGAGTTCTCCACGGCCGGCCTGCGCCCCATGGCAAGGAGAGCGACTTGAGCCTCGATGGGCTCTCCCTCGGACATCTCGGCTCTGACTCGTGTGTCGCCCGGTGTGAGGGACTCGACCCTGACGCCTGTTCTGATGTCCACTCCGCGCTTCTTGAGAGCTCTTTTCAGAAGTCTCACTGCCGACGCGTCCTCACCAGGGAGTATCTCAGGGAGCATCTCGAGCAGGACCACCTCGACACCCATCGCAGAGTAGAAGCCGGCGAACTCGCATCCGATCGCGCCGGTCCCGATTACGATCAGGTTCTCGGGGAGGTCCACCATCGAGAGGGCCTCCGAGCTCGTGATGACTCGCTTCCCATCATAGCCGAAGGCCGGAGGCACGATGGGCGTGGACCCTGTCGCGAGAATGACGCTCGACGATTCGAGCAGACGCTCGCTTCCTGCCTCCATCACCCTAACGACACCCGGCTCGAGAAGCGCACCGTCGCCACTCACTACGACGATGTCCCGTTTCTTCAGGAGCTTCTCAACTCCGTCTCTCAGGCGTGCCACGATCGCGTCTTTTCTCTCAAAGACGGTGGGCAGATCGACGCGAGGATCACCGACCGAGATCCCGTACTCCCCCGCCCGCTTGATACTCTCGAAAACGTGAGCGCTCGCAAGGAGCGCCTTCGTTGGGATGCACCCCTCATTCAAGCAGACGCCACCGAGCCTGTCCCGTTCAACGAGGACGACTTTGAGACCGAGCTGGGCAGCTCGAATGGCGGCGACGTAGCCTCCTGGGCCCCCGCCAACCACGGTCAGATCGAATCTCTCCGGCATCGACTCCTCGCTTTCCACGCGCAGCACGTTTCTCGTGAGCTTTGGCTCAAGCCTATCGGTCACAGCCTTGCCGTGTCAACCGCTGGCTCGCAGAGTGCGAAGCAGCAAGCCGTCTGACGCGTCGAATGTGCCGGCACGTCGAATGGACTGACGCGTCGAATGGGCCGGCCGATCGAACCTGCTGACACCTGAGACACGTTGACGCACCCTGCACAATGTGCTACACGAGTGAGACAGCTGATCATGGAAGGTGGACCCGTGGCCGTTATCGTACAGAAATATGGTGGCACGTCTGTTCAGGATCATGAGCTGGTCCTGCGCGTCGCCCATAGGGTGGCCGGTCTCAGAAGCCAAGGAAACGACGTGGTCGTCGTGGTCTCCGCTCGTGGTGAGACGACCGATCGGCTCATGCAGGAGGCCGGACGTTTCACCGACGCACCCGAGCAGCGTGAACTTGACATGCTCATGAGCGCCGGCGAGCGCATATCGATGTCGCTTCTCGCGATAGCCCTCAATTCGATCGGATGCGCGGCAGTCTCCTTCACCGGTTCGCAGGCCGGGATAATCACCGATACCCGCCACACCGACGCACGTGTTCTGGAGGTGAGACCGTTCAGGGTTGTGCGTGAGCTTGAGCGGGGGAACGTCGTCGTTGTCGGCGGATTCCAGGGTGTAAGCACGGCGAAAGATGTCACAACACTCGGCCGCGGAGGATCGGACACGACGGCCGTCGCGCTGGCGGCCGCTCTCAAGGCCGACGTCTGCGAGATCCTGACCGACGTGGATGCTGTCTACACTGCGGATCCCCGTATCGTGCCAGACGCGCGCGCGATCGACGAGATAGGCTACGGTGACATGGCCGAGCTGGCCCGCTTGGGCGCACGGATACTCAAAGAGGAGGCGGTCCGCTTCGCGGAGCGGAGCGGCATCGCCATCCACATTGCCGGGAGCAATGGCGACGCCCCCGGAACGATCGTTCTCAAGGAACCACACGGGCAGGAACCGGCAATCGTCGGCCTCTCGCTCCTCGAAGACCAGATCTTCCTGTCGGTCAGGAGAGTTGATCACGACCAGATGATGTCGTGGATGGAAGCGGCTGCACATCCGCTCTTCGTCGCCCATTCAGGCGACCGGATCGAGATCGTGGTGTCGGGCCTCCCGCCCGGGGTCGTTGTGCCTGACGATGCTGCGAAGGATGGTGTCTCCGGGCTTTCGGCCGACGTTGTCGCGATGAACGTGGACGTCGTCTCGATCGTGGGAAGCGGGGCGGCCGAGGGCGTTGTAGTCACCGGAGCCATTGCCGAACTGGAGCGATCTGGAACGAACTGTATCCGCTCAGTGGCCCTGGGGCGCTCAGCACTCCTTGTGCTGCCCCTCGGAAGCGGCGCACGCGCGAAACTCCTCCTGCATGACTCTCTTATCGGAACGGGACAGTGACAGGCATGACCGACGGATGGCCTAGGTCGGGAGGGCGATTCTGCGCCCGCTTCTGTAGAGATCTCTGACTGCTATCTCACGAATGCCGCTCTGTGAAACCTCGAACGGGTCATCCGCAAGCACGACGAAGCTGGCCTCCTTGCCGGGTTCCAGCGTCCCCCTCCTCCCCTCATCGAATGATATCCAGGCTGCGGCGCGTGTGAAGAGCGAGACAGCTTCGAAGACCGATGTGCGCTCGGCCTCATTCGGCCTGTTGACGGCAGCGTGAATACCTAGGAGAGAATCCATCGGGGTCACGTACGAGTCAGACCCACCGGCCAGTGGAACACCGGCCTCAAGCAGTGTCCTGTACGGGTTGGTGCGCGTGGCTCTTGCCGCCCCTAGCCGCTTCTCCATCATTCCGCCGGGCCCGCCCCACATGAGTTCGAATGTCGGTTGGACACACGGAGCTATGCCGAGCCTCAAGATGGAGGCGATGTGCGCGGCCGACGGCAGCTCACAGTGCTCTATCCTGTGACGCGAGGATACGGAGTCATGTCCGCACGCCGCCTCGTAGCATGCGAGCGCCTGCCCAATGGCCCGCCCACCGAGGGCGTGCACTGAGAGCTGGAGACCGCGCTCGTGCGCAGACCGGAAAAACCCGGTAAGCTCGTCATCCGTATAGTAGAGAGCACCTCGCCCTTCACGGTCCGCGTACGGCTCCGCAAGCGCCGCGGTCCCCGAGCTGAACGAGCCATCGAGAAGAAGGCAGCCTCCGATCCTCGGAAGCCCTAGACCGGCGACCCGCGCGACGTCCTCCGTCTGCGCGAACACGACGAGTTCAATCGGCAGCTGATCCTGAATCTCCAGAATCAACTCAATGTCGGAATCGTTCGGATCCTTGTTTCCCACGAGCGCGTGCACGACACCGATCCCCCGCCTCACGGCCTTCCAGGCGGCGGCGTGGAAGCATGAGATCCGTTCGTCTCTGGTCAACGAGTCCCTGGATGCGAGCGCAGCGACGCCGTTGGCTTCGAGCCTCAGCACACCGGTTGGGCGCCCTGCCTCGTCTTTCTCAACTCCGGGGAGATCGTCACTCACACCGAGCACATTCATCGCTCGACTGTTGACCGCGCAGGAGTGCCCATCGCGGCGTCTGATGAATATGGGAACATCGCTCGATATCGCATCCAGATCATCCCTCGTCGGGTAGCGCCCGTCAGGGAGAAGATCAGGATCAAAGGAGTGAGCTCTGAGCATGGGTCCGGGGAGTGCACGAGAGGCATCGAGGATGAGTTCCAGAACATCGTCGAACCGGGTCGCCTGCCCGAGATCAAGGTCTATCTCGAGAAGGCCGGTCTCCAGGAAGTGGACGTGGCAGTCACAGAGGGTCGGCAGAATCGTCTCTTTGGAGTGATCCAGCTCGGGCAGGTCCAACACGTGTGACTCCGGAACAGGCCCCCGGCCGAGACGCTCGATGACGCCGTCACTGAGAATCATCCAGTCGTGCAGCTCCTCCATCCTCGCCATCGAACGGATGCGACCTCGTACCAGAGTCCTCACTTGCTCCCCCCAGAGCCATCCTGGATCCGTGTCATCAACCGTCCTGGATCCGCATCGTCGACCATCCTAGATCCGTGTCATCTCGACAAGCGTGTAGTCTCCGAAGCCATACTTGTCCACGAACACGAATTTCCTGTGCTCACCATAGTAGTACCAGGTCTCCCAGCCATGCATGGAGGGTCCGCTCGGCACGGTATCAACATCATCCGGCTCACCATGTTGAATGAAGACGCGGCCCATGTCGGTCTGCCAACCCTCGAGAAGCGACGTAAATCGGTTGTTGGCGTAGCCCAGTCGCTCTAGAAACTCATCCTTGAATTCGTTCCAGTCCGTCGTGGGGTCAAGGTCTCGGTTACTCCAGAAGGCGTCCCATGCCTCGTCACGCTCATCGGGAGCCGCCGAAACCAGTCGGGCAACCTCTTCACGAGTGGCGACGTACCCGATCTGCATGATCATCTTCTCGAAATCATCGCCCCAGCTCTTCGGAGAGGTCAGGACTCTGAACGTTGAAGAGATCTGTGTCTCGATGCCTCCGGGCGCCAAGACTTTCACATCAAGAATGTAGTCACCGACCTCGAAATCGACCACGGAGAACTGCCGTACGTGTCTTGTCAGCCACGCCGTCTGCACAACCGTGTCGCGTATGGTCATCTGAGTCTGGTTGTCGGGCGTTCTCGCCCTGAGTTCGAGCGTATAGATGATCCCGCTGTCTCCGTAGGCAGGCACGTGCACGCGAGCGATGGAGTTCTCCTGCCCATACTGCCTTGAGGGGTTCGGAACGAACTCCGGAATGTCGGGGGGCAGGCTATCGACCGCTCTTTCGAACTCGACCGTGCCGATCGCTACGCGCCCGTCTGCGAGCGCATCAACGTCTATCCGCCGCTCGGCCATGCCCCGCTCTCGGGAGTTGAGACTTGAGAACTCTACCTTGAGCTTGTAGGAGCCGGGGACCACTCCTATGCGAAGGACATCCCTCACCGCGTCCTTCCTGGAGTTAGTTTCGCCGTAGCTTCGGACATCCACCGACCTCACCCATGAATCGCCGGCGATCTGTCTGCCGCGACTATCATAGAGAATGGCCGTGATCTCGTAGCGAGCTCTGTAACCGTCGCCGTGCTTCAGAAACGCCAGCTCATCGTGGACGACCGAGTAGCCTATCTCAACCGCGCTGCCTCCCTCGACGGTCGGTAGTGCAGCGATGTCCAGAGTGAAGCGGATGTCCCCAGAGCTCCCCGGTGTAATCGAATAGGGAGACACGGTCTGTGCAGAGACGTTCGAGGATACTGCTGGATTGAGAGCGAGTGCCAGAGGCAGCAGCGCTCTGACACACCACCGGGCCATGCGCATCTACTCGTACCTCAGTGATTCGATGGGATCGAGCTTCGCCGCCTTCGATGCGGGGTAGAAACCGAAGAAGACACCGACGGATATGGACACGCCGAGCGCGAGGATGATCGACCAGAGCTCAATCGACGCGGGGATCGGCGTCGCCGAGGCGACGGTCTTGGTCAAGCCTACCGCCGCCAGGAGACCGAAGATCCCTCCCAGTCCGGAAAGCACGGCGGCCTCAACAAGGAACTGAGTCAGCACATCGCGCGACTGCGCACCCACGGCCTTTCTGATCCCGATCTCCCGCGTGCGCTCGGTGACTGAGACCATCATTATGTTCATGATGCCCACGCCGCCGACAATGAGCGCAATCGCAGACACACCGATCATCACAATCCAGGTGATCCTGGTCAAGTTCTCATACATCTCGGTCAGCTGTGACTGAGTGATGATCTCGAAGTTGCTCCTCTCAGCCGGCTTGAGCCCTCTGCGGATTCTCAGAGTAGTCTCCACCTGCTCAAGGGCAGCGTCGACGTCCTCCCCGCTTCTTGCCTTGACCGAGAGCCTCGTCATCAACCTCGAACCGTACAGTTTGCTGACTGTCCTGAATGGAATGATCACGTACTCGTCGAGACTCTGACCGAACATCTCCCCCATCGGGCTCATCACACCGACCACTCGGAAGCGTCTGTTGCCCACGAGAACGTTCTGACCTATCGGATCCCGCTCGCCGAAGAGATGCTCAGCCACGGGGTGCCCCAGTACGACCACTTGCCGTTTGCGGTCCGATTCCGGCCAAGCGAAGAAGCGACCGTCCCCGATATCCGCGTCGGAGACGTACTGGTACTCCGGCGTGACGCCGAGCACGCCGATCGCTTTCGTAGATCTCGATCCGTGCTTGATCTTCTTGACAACGATCGCCTGAGGAGAGACGGCGATTACAGCCGGGCACTGCTCGGTGATCGCCTCTGCGTCCGCATATGTGAAATCGGGACGTCTCATGAACTCAAGGTACTGAGCGTAGTCGAAGTTGCCGGCAGGCATCTTCGTCACGACAAACGAATTCGTGCCCATCGAGCTGAAGAGGTCCGCGACACTCCGGTTGACCCCGGAGATGAGGCCGACCATGCCTACGACGTTCATGACGCCTATCAGTATGCCGAGCGAGGTAAGGAGGGAACGCATCTTGTTCGCCCGAATGGCCTTGAGCGCGGACATGACGCTCTCGAGGAATCTGCCGGCCGGCAGAAGCGGTCCGCTCATATCGTGAGTCCCACCTCCGCCGCCGGCTCCAATGTCGTGGAGCGCCCGTGTCATCTCACTTGTTGTGTCGTGTTTGCTCATCATTCGTAGCTCAGCGCCTGAATGGGATTGAGTCGACCCGCTCTGAGAGCCGGATATACACCAAAGATAATGCCTGTTATCAACGAGAACGCGACGGCCAGTCCCACGGCCGTCGGAGTCGTGGCCGCCGGCAGGGGTGTCGCGACGCGGACCAGGAGACCTATTGCGGCTCCCCCTCCGATGCCGAGAGCACCTCCCAGAGCTGTGAGGATGACCGATTCGATCAGGAACTGGGACGTCACATCACGCCGGCGGGCTCCGATGGCCTTCCTCACGCCGATCTCCCTCGTGCGCTCCGCCACAGACACGAGCATCACGTTCATGACGCCGATGCCTCCGACGAGGAGCGCCAGTGCAACGATGCCCGTCATTGCGAAGTAGAGAACACCAGTGAGCGCCTTGTAGGAGGCGGTCAGATCCTCCTGTGTGTTGATCGCGAAGTCGTCGGGCTTGTCCCGCGGGACCTGTCTCCGAACCCTCAGGAGCGCACGGATGTCATCCATGGCTTGCTCCATCGACAGGCCATCCGCGGGTTGGCAGTCCACGACGACAGACCTGCGCGAACCGAACGCCTTCCTGAATGTCGTGAAGGGAATGAGCACGTGCTCGTCAAGACTCTCGCCGAAGATGTCACCCTTCTCCTCGAGGATCCCGATGACAACGAACTTCTTCCCCCCAATCTGCATGTCCTTCCCGATAGGATCCCTGAGACCGAACAGCTTCTCTGAGACCTCCGATGCGATGACGACAACCTGCTGCCTACGCTCTACGTCGAACGGGGTGAGAAAGCGTCCGGACTCCACGGTGTAGTTGTCGATCGTCTCGTACTCGGGTGTTGTTCCGGAGACGCGTACACGTCTCATGCTCTCTCTGCCGTATGACATGCCCCGTCTCGTATGTATGTTGGGAGCCACAAGGCCGATTGAGGGAAGCATCGCGATCGCGTCCGAGTCGTGGATGGTAATGTCTTTGCGGCTCCGGTAGTCTTCGTTTTCACCCATCTGCACCCACGGGTACTTGCTGACGGATATGATGTCGGTTCCGACTGACTGGAACTGCGTGGTCACACTCTGATTGAGCCCGGCGATGAGCGACATCACGGCGACAAGCGATCCGGCCCCGATGATGATCCCGAGCATCGTGAGGGCAGATCGCATCTTGTGCGAACCGAGCGTCCGAAGCGCGCTAGCGAATGTCTCGCGGAACTCCATGCTATACTCTCTCGGTCGAGCCGACAGGTCCCCCCAGTGACGACGCACGAGCCCCGCGCTCATCGCTCGAGATCAGCCCGTCGTGCAACCTGATGATCCTGTTTGCGTGCTCTGCGATGTATTCCTCGTGAGTAACGAGGATGATCGTGTTTCCTGCTCTGTGAAGCCCTTCGAACACCTGCATGATCTCTTCACCAGTGCCGGAGTCGAGGTTTCCGGTGGGTTCGTCTGCGAGGATGATCGACGGGGTGTTGATGAGGGCCCTTGCGATGGCGACACGCTGTCGTTGTCCGCCCGACAGCTCATTGGGTCGATGCATCGCCCTGTCCTTGAGACCGACCGCGTCCATCACACTCCACACACGCTCCGCCCGCGTCCGTCTGTGCGCCCTGCTGTAGATGAGCGGTAGCTCGACGTTCTGGAAAGCGGTCATTCTCGGAAGCAGATTGAAAGTCTGGAAGACGAAACCTATCTCAGCGCTCCTGATCTCCGCGAGCTCGTCGTCGTCGAGGTCTCCGACCTCCTGCCCCTTCAGACGGTATGAACCCGCGGTGGGCGTGTCGAGACAGCCGATGACGTTCATCAGCGTTGACTTGCCGGAGCCGGATGGCCCCATGATGGCGAGATACTCGTTCTTCTCAATGGAGAGTGAGACGCCCCCAAGCGCGTGGACCTTCTCAGTTCCGACCTCATAGACCTTGGTCACGCCCTCAAGCTGGATCAGCACGGGCTACTCCTTCCCCTCGTCCGACGAGTCCTTCTCGTCTACCTTGAGAGCCGCGCCATTCTTGAGGGTCCTCAGAACCTTGTACGGCCCGGAGACGACTCTCTGTCCCGCATCCAGATCCCCTTCGACTTCGAGGCTGAGCTCATCGGCGATCCCCGTCACGACCGGCACGAAGAGGGCATCGTCATTCTCATCAACGATAAATACACCCTCGAACTCCTCCTCGTCCTTTCGTTCACTTCTCTTGAGTTTCGGCTCTTCCTCGGTCTCGTCCTTATCCTTGTCGTCGTCCTCCTTGAGTTCGGAGGGCGTACGGGAGACCACTGCCTGGATAGGAACATTGAGCACGTCCGTGTGCTCCGCAGTCACGATACTAACTGTCGCCGTCATGCCCGGCTTGAGCCCCGGGTGGGCATCGTCAAGAAGAACCGTCACGAGGAAGTTCGTTACTTCCTCCTGGGTCCCGGCCATGCCGGTGATTCCCGAGTTACCGACCTCGGTCACCGTCCCGACAAGGAGGGTGTCCGCAAGAGCCTCAACCTCCACCTCAGCCTTCTGACCTATGGCAACGTCCATGATATCCGTCTCGTCGATCTCGATCTCCACTTCCATGTGGGACAGGTCGGAGATCGTCATGATCACGGTGCCGGGAGCGTTCATCGTCCCTGTGACGACATTCTCGCCCGCCTCGACATTCAGGCGTGTCACGACGCCGGAGATCGGAGAGTAGAAGGTCGTCTTGTCAAGCTGGTCCGTAGCCGCCCTCAGCGATGCGAGCGCCTCCTGGTGCGTCTGCCGGTAAGCGATGGCGAGCGCACGAATCTCATCGCGCTCGCGTTCAGAGACCAATCCGGCATCGAACTGCTCATTGTAGTCCGACAGATCACGCTCGGCAGTCGACAGCTGAGCCTGAGCCCGCTGGGCTCCGGCCTTGGCCTGCTCGGCGCGCGATCTATAGTAGACGTCATCCAGCGCGAGAAGGAACTGACCCTCCTCGACCACATCGCCCTCGTCGACACCGAGCCGCACGACCTTCGCCATGACGCTTGAACTGATCTGGACCTTGGTCTCGGCCCTCACTCTGCCGGGACCCGAGACCTTGGCGACAAGTTCTCCGCGCTCGACCTCCTCGACGGTAACGTCGGTCCTGTCCTTCCTGTCGAGGCCGAGGTTGGCGTATAGAGCACCCGCAACGACAACCGCGATCACGACAAGAACAATGATGTTCCTTTTCTTGCTGGCCATGAACCACACCCCCAGATGTGCAGTCTGCTTCCCTCTCGTCTAACTAGTAGCCGAGCACGGTCTTGAGTTCGGCTTCCGCGATCTCATGGTCGTAGCGAGCCTTCACCAGATCCGCTCTCGCCCGCGAGTAGGCCAGTCTCGCGTAGATGAGATCAAGCATGCTCGCTGCGCGAAGACGGAATCGTTCCTCAGAGGTCCTGAGCTCTTCACTGGCCTGTTCGACGACCTTCTCCGACACTTCAACATTCCGACGCTGCTCGATCACACTGATTCTCGCGCCTTCGATCTCGTATGCGGCGTAGAGCCTCGCGTCACGCAGCGACAGTTCATAGTTCCTCAGACTCGCCCTGCTGTTGTCTATGCTCGCCTTGGTAGCGAGGCCATTGAAGATCGGCAGGGACAGGGTCACACCGAGCGAACGTGTGTAGTCCTCATCGTACTGTTCACCGAGATCAGCCAGGGTGCCGGCGCCCGTTCCGTACGATGCCGTGAGAGACAGCGACGGCAAGCGACCCGCACGAGCGGAAGCGAGGGACTTCCTGGCGGCCTCGAGCGCTTCCTCCTGTGCACGCACGTCCGGACGGCGCTTGAGGGCCTGTTCCAGATCCAGGTCCAGGGCCTCGTCCTCGCCGAGTTCCGCGGGGTCGGTAACCTCAATCTCTGTATCGATGTCGATGCCGAGAGTGTACAGAAGCCAGAGCTGGGCCGTGCGCACGCCCGAATCCGCCGCGATCCTGGCCAGCTCCGCCTGTCCGACCTCGACCTCGGCCTTCAGGTAGTCCGATTTCGAGGCTGAACCGAGTTTGTAGAGGCTCTCGGCCTTTCTCAGCTGCTCAATCGCCAGACCGACCGCCTCGTCCTGTACCTCGAGGAGTTTCTCGGCCTTGAGCAGTCCGTAGTAGGCCCGTCTCGTCGCCAGCACCGCATCGCGTCTTGACGACTCCAGCGTGTGGACGGCCGAACTTCTGCCGTGGCGCGCACCGGAGATCCCCGAGAACGTTCCCCAATCGAAGAGCGTCTGACTCAGGCCGATGCTGCCACTGTAGCTCTCATTTGCGGAACTCATTCCTCCGACTGCCGTCGTGACATCGCTGTAGGACAGGCTCGCGGAGACGTGTGGGAGAACGCCGGACCAACTCGACATCAACGCGGCATCTGCGCTCGACAGACTCGTCTCTGATCTCGCGAGCGTTGTGTTGTGCGCGATTGCTATCTCGATGCACTCGTCCAGTTCATACATGCGGGCGCCGATGTCGGCCGCCGGGACAACCACGATCACGGCTGCGACGATGAGGACACCGAGGATCCGCCCAATATCCGCTCTAGCCCGAAACACCGAATCCACCTCCTGGTATCATGGCAACGAGCGCCGACATGGCGAGCCAGGCGAGTACGACCACGGTCGCCGCCTTGCCCCTCGAGACCTTGTAGCCGACGGCCAGACCTATGATGAGAATGACGAGCCACCAGATCGAGAACAGATCGAGGCCCGTGAAGAGGAACTTGTAGAGCTTGTCGGACGGCTCCAGATGGGGCAGGAAGATCGTCGGACCCAGCTCAACGTACATCGTCTCCTTTGACATCATTATCGGGAGTTTCACGATACTCCCGATCGCACTGATGATCATGCCGTACGCGACCACGGCACGTGCGTTCCTGAACGAGCCCTTCCCGCCAACCATGCGAAAGAGCAGATGGAAGATGCCGGCGATCAGGAAGAGCATGACAAATGTCTGGACAGGCGCGCCTATCACGGCGGCCGGCAGCGTGAACTTGGATGCCATGGCGATCGCCATCTCGGCGTCCTCTGGGCTGCCCCCGCGATCGACGACCGACGCGCGGATCGCCTCACCCTGCATCGGCATCACGATGTTCGGAACGATGTACAAGGAGATCGCAGCCGTGATGATCGCGACAACGACCAAAGGCATCCACCATTTCGTGTGATCGCGTGTCTTGTCGGGATTGGCTGGTTCCTTGACTGCCACGTTCCCGGCGATCTGCGTGAAGGTGTTGCCCGGATCCATGACGACGCCGGCCATCCATCCCCATGGACTCGGGCGATTGACCGAGGCCACTCCGTCCATATCTCTCTCTGACATCTCTCTCCTCCTGCGTCTCACCCGAGATATCGAACAATGACTCCACCACCCGCGACCACGCTACCACAGGCGGCGATGGCTAGCCACAGACCTGCAGCCACTCCCGTCCGAATAGACAAAGGGCAGCGGCTCGGGCCCGCGCTGCCCTTTTTGACACACACAAACTCATTATGGTTTCATCTATCAGGGCTTCATAACGCACACTGGCGACCCTCTGCGCGTCCCTTTGAACTCCGGCCGCACTCGACACTCCCCCCCGAGATCGATGCCACCGAATGCCCTTGCGCACGAGGGCTACATTGAGAGTGTGAACCTGATCGGTACAGATATCCGCACCGGAACAGCAACGTCACGCTGTTTGGCCGGTGTGAACTTCCACTGGTAGACGGCATCCAGCGCCGCCTGTTCGAGGCCCAGGCCCAGCGGCGGGCTGATGACCTCCGCCTCCTTCACGGTCCCAAACTCGTCGATCCCGATCAGCACACGCACCACACCCTCGAGTTCCGCGGTCCTCGCCATCTCTGGATACGTCGGCAGGACCTGTTTGATGACCACAGGCGCCTCGTCGTACGACAGGAAGAACTCTGGTCGCGTCCGCGCCGGTGGAAGTTCCGGCGGAGCCTCGACGTCCAGCTCCGTTGATGCAATCGTCTCTTCCGCTTGCGCATCGTCACTCGGTGCGATCTCGGTCACGATCTTCTTCTTCACCTCCTCCTTGGGAGGTGGCGGAACCTCAAACTGATCCGGAATCGCGATCGCCTCTATCGACTGCTTCTCACGAAGCTTGTAAGGGCGGATCTTGAGTTCCGGTATCGTAAGGAAGGCCACAATATGCACAGCGAGCGCTATCAGAATCGCATTCCTGAACATCTTGGAATACGAATCCTTGAGGCGCTGCTCTGCCGTCATGTGCACCATCATGTAAGGACTCATTCTCTCACGCCTTTCACTTCATCTTCCGGTCACTGAATTCTGCGCGGTCCGGCTAGCTCTCTTCAAGCGTCGTAGTAAACGAAACGCTCAGAGCGTTCGCTCGCTTCAACTGCTCTATCGCTTCGTCCATCACACCGTACGGTGCATTTTCATCAGTGTTGAACGCGATAATGAGCGCCGGATTCTCCCGCAGCTTCGCCAGCACAAGAGGTTCGATATCGGTCATGCCGACGACGAGATCATCAATGGCCACGGTCCCTGCAGCATCCACCCAGATGTGAGCTATCTTCTCCCTCGGGATCTTCTCACCGGCCTCCGATCTCGGTAGCGAGATCGGCAGTCCTTCCTCGAGCTTGAAGATCGTGGTGACCATGAAGAAAATGATCAGCAGGAACGCGATGTCCGCCATCGAAGCCGTCGGGATCTTCGCTCCACTTCCCTCTTTTCTTCGCAGCTCCAATTGATACCTCCAACTGCTATTCTAGTTCGAGCGCCTTGAGCGAGATGCGCTTCTCGCGCTTGATGCCTTCCAGTCTGAGTTCGTCGTAGACGACCCAGACGGTGTCCAGCACCTCGACCATACTCCCATACGGCGCTTCGGGATGAGTCTCGATCGAAATGATGAGATTCTCGTTTTCCGCCAATCGCTCTTTCAACAGCACTTTGATCTGCGACAACTCGGTGGGCTCCACTTCAAGGTTGATGAAGTGAGCGCCGCTCCTCGCTGTCACGACCTGCATGACGTTCTCGCGCTTGATCTGCTTCACTTCCCCTTGCGCGCTCGGCAGGATCAGCGGAAGACCGATCTCCGGGAACGTCGTGCTGACGATGAAAAAGATCAAGAGCAGAAAAGCGACATCGGACATGGCCGAATCACCGACCATATCGGCAGATATCTTTGACCTTCTTCTGAACATTGCCATTCGAGGGCCTTCCTCGCGTTGCGGACAGCCATTACCCTGCTACTTGCCGATGAGCTCCATATCGTGCAGGGTATCGAGCATCTCGGAAGCGCTGTCCTCCATCTCGACAACGAAGCGGTCGATGCGCTGAACGTACAGGTTGTGCGCAATCTGGAATGGAATAGCAATCATGAGACCCGTCATGGTTGTGATCAGGGCCTCAGAGATTCCGCTGGCAACGAGCTTCGCGCTGACCTGCTCGGCCTGGGCGATCGCCTCGAACGCGCCGATCATTCCCGAAACCGTTCCCAGGAAACCGAGAAGCGGGGCGATGTTCGCAACTGTGGCGAGAAGGATCAGGCCTCTCTCCAGGAACGACATCTCAATAATGCCGGCCGTTTCGATGGACTTCTCCATTGCCTCTGTGCCCTTGCCAACCTTCAGAAGCCCTGCATGGAGAACCTGCGGGATCGGGCCGCGGGTGTCGGCACAGATACCCAGGGCATCTTCCATCTTGCCCTTCTTGAGAGCACCGATGACACTCTCCATGAGCTTGCGGACGTCGGTGGCGGCCTTGTGAAGCGTGACTCCCCGCTCTATTGTGACCGCCAGGCCGAGAATGGAGAGCGCAAGAAGCGCCCACATGAACCTGCCACCCTTGTTGAAGAACTCAACAAGGCCGCTCGTGCGGAAACCACCACCGGACGTTGTCTCGGCGACGGGCGCGACGGGCTCCTCGACCACGGCTGCCAACGAATCGACGGCGGTGGTATCTACCAGTGCGGTGTCGACGACGGTCGTCTCCACCATCGCTGCCGCGCCACCCTCCATCTGCGCACTTGCCGGTCCTACCAGCATCATGACCATCAGCACGACTGGAACGATGTAGAGGATTCTTCTCATTACTCTGATTCCCCCCTCTGTGCCACGCCTCCACCGTAGGTCTCGGCGGGCAGACTCCAATGCTCGGATGAGCCGCATCACCCAGGCTCAACTTCGTCTCCAGGGTCCCTGGTTGGAGACCCAATCCAACACTCAGTCCTGATTTCCCCCCATGCGTTTCGCGTGAAGACCGCAGGGAGTCCGGTCCCATACTCCTAAACACCCTCACGTGGAGGACGATGGCTCTCTCCCCTCCACTTGATTGGGATTGTACAGACGTGTGCTTCCGGTGTCAATGGAATTGTGACCTTCTGGAGTTGCCCCGCTTTCACGGACAGTTCACATCTTGTGGTGATACCGCTTCGGC
>CAZFRO010000002.1:0-192879 GCA_964521425.1 uncultured bacterium | reverse complement strand
CCTCTTCCTCTTCCTCTTCCTCTTCCTCTTCCTCTTCCTCTTCCTCTTCCTCTTCCTCTTCTTCCTCGTACTCCTCGTCCTCAGGTTCGTCGTATTCCACGGCGCTATCTTCAGGCTCATCGGGCTCACCAGGAGAATTAAGCGCCTCAGGCGGGCCTCCCTCCTCAAGAGCGCCAGCCGTTGACACGCCGCTACTCAAGTACTCGGGTCCCACCAGTACGTCTCTTGCCTTGCTTCCCTTGAACGGCCCCACGATTCCGTTCGCCTCGAGAAGATCCATCAGGCGTCCGGCACGGGCGTATCCAACGGAGAGACGACGCTGCAGAAGCGATGTCGATCCCATCTGCATTCCGACTACGATCTCTATGGCCGTTTCGTACAGCTCATCGGTTCTCCCTGCCGACATCCGCGCCACACTCTTCGAGTCCTCGAAGTCGAACATGTAGTCGGGCTTGCCCTGCTTGCGCCAGTACGAGACTATGCGAGCAGTCTCGCTGGACGAGATGAAGGCGCCGTGGAGCCTGATCGGATCCGGCTTGCCCGACGGCATGAAGAGCATGTCACCGTTACCGAGGAGCGTCTGGGCTCCGTTGCGGTCGAGAATCGTCCGGGAGTCCGTCATCGAAATCACGCGGAAGGCGATCCTGGAAGCGAAATTCGCTTTGATGACGCCGGTGATAACGTCGACAGAAGGGCGCTGCGTGGCGAAGATGAGGTGGATTCCAACCGCCCTTGCCATCTGAGCCAGACGCTGCACGGGTGCTTCAACCTCACGCGGAGCCCGGACCATCAGATCGGCGAACTCGTCCACGATCACGACGATGTGCGGAAGCCTGTGCTTGTTGTCGTCCGATAGGGCGTCGAGATCGTCCCTGTCCTCGATCCGCGCATTGAATCCGTAGATGTCGCGCACCGCGAGGCTCGACAGTATGTCGTAACGGCGGTCCATCTCCCCGACCAGCCACTGCAGCGCCATCGCCGCCGACTTGGCATCTGTAACGACCGGGGACAGCTGGTGAGGGATATCGGCGTACCGCGGAAGTTCCAGACGCTTGGGGTCGACCATCAGGAAGCGGACCTCGTCAGGTGTGGATCGACAGAGGATGCCCGTGATGAGCGCGTTCAGGCAGATGCTCTTCCCTGATCCGGTAGCACCGGCCACCAGGAGATGCGGCATGCCCGCCAGATCCGCGCAAGCGGCCTTCCCGGTGGTGTCCTTGCCGAGAAGCAGCGGAATCTCGGAATCAACCTTCTGGAATGCGTCGGACGCGAGTGTCTCCTTGAGATAAACGATCGCAGGGTGCTCGTTCGGGATCTCGATGCCGACGGCGCCTCTGCCGGGAATGGGAGCGATGATCCTGATCGCCGTGGCTCGCATCGCCAAGGCGAGGTCATCCTGCAGGTTCGCGATCTGGCTCACTTTCACGCCCCTGGCGGGTTCGACCTCGAATCGCGTGATGACCGGGCCGGGACGTACATGCGCCACAGTGGCCTCGACGCCGAAGTCTGCCAGCTTCTCCTCGAGAAGCTGCGAACGAGCCAGCAGCTCCTCTCTCGACACCGCCTTCGGTGCATCCGCGGGCGGGTCATCAAAGAGAGAGAGAGGGGGAAGCGCATAGGACGCAGTCTTGCGAGGCCGTTTCGGAGCGGGACGGGACTGAGCACGCGGTGTGGCTGTCTGAACGATCGTAGGAGTTCTCTGGATCCGCTTCTTCTTCGAAGTCGCTTGAGCCATGGCAGGGTCAGGTCGCGTCTCCCGGGCCGCCTCCTTCACGCGTTTCCGCCGCGGCTCCCGCTCGTCGGCATCCGTCCGTCTGCGCGTGGCAGCGGGCTTCGCGCGCCTTGTTCTCTCGGGCCGTTCGTCGCGATCGAACACTCTTCCGGCGAAGGACATGATTCCTTCCCAGAATGAGGAGAGAGCCTCGCCGATTCGTTCGGCGAGGGCGATGAACGGTTCCGTCAGAAGGTCGAGATCGAACTCAGTCGTCAGGAGCGCGATGAGAGCGATCCCGCCGATTCCGATGAGGAAGGTCCCCACTTTGCCGACATGTCGCACGCCGAAGTCGGAGAGATAGGCGCCCACGAGACCGGACACGTGCATCAATCCGCCACTGCTTCCCACGTGGATGAGTGTTACCACGATAATGGAGAGGGCAGAGAGAAAGACGCTCCGCAAAGCCAGGGTCTCCACGTCGCCGTCTGCAATGCGGTTCCATCCCCACATGATCAGGAGCAACGGAGCGATCCAGGCTGCGAAGCCGAGGAGCACGAACATCCAGTTCGAAATCTCTCTGTTCTGGAGACCAAGCTGCGTGGCCCAGATGTCCGGGCCGAGGTTGCCGGAGAGCGAGAAATAGACGTGACTACCCAGGCTGGCAGCCAGAAGCAATCCGAGGAAGAGGAGCAGCAGTCCGACAAGTTGGCGTCGCTTGTCATCGGTCATGTGGTCAAAGAGCCCCATCGGCTGTTTCCCCCGTCTGTTTGAAATCACCTAGCGGTGAGAGGAATGCTCGCGTCCCTGGATTCTCCCGTCCAACACGGTCGGAACAGATGATGAAGTATCCAGCCTGCCGCAGAACTCGAGGTCATCCTCGAAACCAAGGCCGATGAGGTGCTGCCCGTGGGAGGACTGTCTCACGACCTCAGCGATATCCGACATCGATGCGGCAAGGAGACGCGCCGCAACTGCAGCATCATTAAGTCCAAGTTCGCCTTCGTAGGCTTCGACCAGTCCATTGATGATAAGGCCACCGCAGACGAAATCCTCCAATGCGAGCAGACCGTTTGTGCCCGCGCAGAGAATGGATACGTGCTCGGCTTCCGATGAGATGAGATAAGCGACAACAGCCTTGAGGTTGAGGAAGCACCCGATGACGATTCCGTCGGCCGCCGCCGCCTTCACTATGGCGGTTGTCCCGTTTGTTGTTGAGAGAACGAGAGTCTTGCCCTTAACTGTTGCTCCGACGTACTCCCGAGGAGAATTACCGAGGTCGAACCCGTCGACCTTGATACCTTCCTGTTCTCCGCAGAGCAGTGCATTCTCACGATCCAGTGTCGGGAGGAGACGTGTCGCCTCCTCGACGCCGGCAACCGGGATAATGCGTTCCACACCACTCTCGTATGCCTGCACGATGGTGCTCGATGCTCGCAGCACGTCAATCACAACGACGTGGGTTCCCTTGGCGCTCGGCTCAGCGAATACGCCGGCCGTCGCGTACAGGCACAGGTCCATGCTCATGATGTCGGGAGGCTTCTGTCAGACTCGTTCTCAGCCTCCATCTTTGCCTTTCTTTCAAGAGTGCCCGTGTCGAAATTACCGGCGCGGAAATCCGCATCCTCCATCATCTTCAGGTGGAACGGGATGGTCGTGGTCACTCCCTCCACCACAAACTCCTCAAGAGCCCGCTGCATTCTCGCTATGGCCTCTTCGCGTGTGTTGCCGTGCGCGAGGAGCTTCGCGATCATTGAATCGTAGTACGGCGGGATGAAATAGCCGCTGTATACGTGCGTGTCCACTCGAATCCCCGGTCCGCCCGGGACATACAGATCAGTGACGCGACCGGGCCTCGGTGCGAAGTCCTTCTCGGAGTCCTCGGCGTTTATCCGGCACTCGATTGCGTGGCCTCTTATCGTAATCGCAGATTGATTCACAGACAGCGGCTCTCCAGCTGCGATTCTGATCTGCTCCTTGACAAGATCGACGCCGGTGACGAGTTCGGTGACCGGATGCTCCACCTGAATCCGCGTGTTCATCTCCATGAAGTAGAAGTCGCCCCGCGCGTCGAGCAGAAACTCGATCGTCCCGGCGCTCGCATAACCGATTCCCTTCGCGCCCTTGACGGCCGCCTCCCCCATTCTCGCCCTCAAGGCCGGGTCGACAGCCGGCGAGGGTGATTCCTCGATCAGCTTCTGGTGTCTTCGCTGAATGGAGCAGTCACGCTCACCAAGGTGAACAACGTTGCCGAAGTTGTCGCCCAGCAGCTGAAACTCGATATGCCGGGGTTCGATGATCAACTTCTCGAGGTAGATCTCGCCGTTGCCGAATGCCGCTTGGGCCTCAGCGCTGGCGATCCGGAAAGCGTTCTCGATGCTGTCCCGATCCTGCGCGATCCGCATTCCCTTGCCGCCGCCGCCCGCGGAGGCCTTGACCATCACCGGATAACCGATCTGGTCGGCCGCCTCATGGGCGTCCTCGGCACTCGCCACGACGCCCTTGCTTCCGGGAATGATCGGAACACCCACTTTGGACATCATCTTGCGCGCCTGCGCCTTGTTTCCCATGAGACGCATCATCTCACCGGTCGGTCCGATGAAGACGATATCATGAGCAGCGCAGATGTCGGCGAATGCGTCGTTCTCTGCGAGGAAACCGTAGCCTGGATGGACAGTGTGCGCCCCGGTGATCTCACAGGCGCTCAGAATGGCCTTCACGTCAAGGTAACTCGCTGCGCTCTGCGCGGGGCCGATGCAGACGGCCTCGTCCGCGAACTTCACGTGCAGTGCGTCGACGTCGGCTTCCGAGTGTACGGCCACCGTGGGTATGCCGAGTTCCTTGCACGCGCGCATCACACGGATGGCTATCTCACCGCGGTTGGCAACGAGGATCTTGTTGAACATCGGGGGCTTCTTTCTCCACAGCGCCGGGTCAGTCAGGCTGGATCATGAACATGGCCTCGCCGAACTCAACGGGCTTGGCATTCTCAATCACGATCCGGACGATTGTACCGCTCACCTCGGACTCGATCTCGTTCATGAGCTTCATGGCTTCCACGATGCAGACAACCTGACCCACACTGATGTGGTCGCCCTGTTTCACATAGGGCGGTGCCTCAGGTGAATGCGCCGCGTAGAAGGTTCCCACCATCGGCGACACGATCGGCACCAGACCGGAATCACGCTCTGCTTGATCGTCCACGGCCTCCGCGGCATCCACCGTCGGTGCTTGAGTTGCAGGCGGAGCCGCCAGGGGAGCATGAACCGCAACGGGAGCCGCAGTCACTACGGCCGCGGACGTGCCTCCCTTGATGATCTTCACGGAATTCATGAACCGAGAGACGTGGAGTTCCTGGATGTCGCTGTCCTCCACCAGCCTGATGAGTTCCTCGAGCTTCTTTCTGTCCATCTCGCCTCCTAGAGGTGCGCACGCGCTCGGATCAGACGCGCGAAACGTACTCTCCCGTGCGTGTGTCCACCTTCACAACGGTGCCCTCAGAGAGAAAAAGAGGGACCTGGACGACAGCCCCGCTCTCCAGGGTCGCCGGCTTGGACCCGCCTGATACCGTGTCTCCCTTGACACCGGGGTCGGTTTTCGTGATCTCAAGCTCGACAAAGGTGGGCATCTCAATGGTGATGGGCTCTTCGCCGTCGAGGAGGAACTCCACTTCCATTCCATCTTTCAGAAACGATGCATTCCTCTCGCCGACGACGACCTCTTGAAGTGATATCTGGTCGTAGTTATCGAGTCTCATGAAGTTGAGCATGTCATCACGATAGATGAACTGGGCCTTGACCCGATCAAGTCTGACGTCCTCTACCTTCTCTCCAGCTCTCCAGGTGATCTCGAGGACTCGTCCGCTTCGAATCTCCTTCAGCTTGCTCCGCACGAAGGCGGCGCCCTTTCCCGGCTTCACGTGGAGAAAGTTGACAATCGTGTAGAGTTTGCCGTCTTTGCGGATGACCATTCCGTTGCGGAAGTCGTTGGTCGTTGTTGCCATTCGGATGCCTCTCCAAGGGATGATAACTACATCGTGTGAAGGTCCATATCTGATGCAGGATACAGCCGGGCAGACCGGTCGTCAATACGTATGTTCCGAGGGCCCTCGGCGTAGCTCAGGTGTCCTCTAGCGAACTACGCCCCGGTAGCGTCATAGGGCGCTCTCCGGGACGTCGTGCCAGGGACAACTCCTGTGTCACAGGGCCTCGGCCATCGCCCTCCTGTAACCCACGAGGCGTTCCTGCGCAGCCTCGTCATCCGGATCCGTCGCGAGAATGCGTTCGCAGATCTCGAGCGCTTTGTCGGGAAGTCCCTGCTTGGCGTAGATCTCCGCCAGCGTCAGTGTGGCGATCGCATCAAGGCTGTCCGTGAGTGCCGGCGAGTCGTCGACGCCCCGCGTGCTGAAGAGTCCCTCCAGATGTTCGAGTTCAACGGCCAGGCTACCGGTCTTCGGGAGGACTCCGTCGTCGCCCGGTTTCTCCTGCCCTTCCGGGACTGTCTCCTCGAAAGCGCCATCGTTCACCTGATCGATCAGACTGCCAGTGCCGGCCTCCTCGAGGAACGCCATCGCCTCCACGTTGTCGGGGTCGAGACGCGTCACCTCGCGGTATGCCTCAGTGGCCTCCTCAAGGCGTCCACTGTTATCCAGAGCGCGCGCGAGCACGACCCTTATCGAGATGTGTCCGGGGTAGGATACAAGTCCCGCTCGGGCTGTTCTCACTGAATCTTCAAGCCTGTTCTGAAGACGATAGGACTCCGCAAGGGGCGCATGCACGCGCGGGGATTCGGCAGTCTCGAGTTCGCGTTCCAGTCCAAGGATGGCGGCCTGCAAGGCACTTGCATCGAGGGGCGTCACGATCGCTCCCGAGAAGAGTGGATTCCCAGAGGGAAGATATCTGTCGTCAGTCGCGCGCGAACGTTACCAAAGGATACTGCGTGTGTCAAGGCAAAAGCCCCACTTGACGTGCGTGGCCAGCCTGCTGGACATGCTAGCGAAACGTGTTGGCTATCGCATCCAGATTTCTCATGACAGGAGTCTTGTCGAGACCTGGAGCGAAGAGGCTGACATCAACGATGTATGTTCTCTGGTCTTCTGCGTCATGGAAGGCGTAGGTGCGAAACGGTCCGCCGCCAATGAGATCCATGTTCCCCCACCACCCGGAGAGACGGAGGGCCGTTCGCCCGCTGAAGCTCACGGTATCGACGAGAACCGGCCGTCGCAATTCCACCTTGTCACCGTTATGGTAGGCCTTGCACACGGCATCACGCGCGGCGATGAGGGAATCCCGCGTGAGTTCCTCCCCCTCTTTCGTGTCCGTCCATCTGACGAACACGAATCTGTCCGGCCGCTTGCGTCCGAAGATCACGAATCCCTGCTCAGCGGCACCGCTGTCGAACTCGTACCCGGACGGGAGACAGAGCGACCAGCCGTAGCGCTCCTCGAGCATCGCAGAGATGCCTGCATCCGCCGCATCTTCACAGAGCCCGACTACGAGTCGCTCGCGAGCCGCCGCTATCAGTGTCTCCATCAGTTCGTCGCCGTGCGACTCTATGTAGCTCGTGAGTTCCGCCTGCGAGTCTCCCATTAGAGTGGCGACTACCTGCCGCTTCGCCCACACATCAGTGGCAATGTGAAGCTCTATGGCACCGGAGACCGGGATCCCGGCCACGCTCTTGCGAACGAGATCGGCCACGCGCCCCTCTTCCCAGACCCCGAGCAGCAGGATGTGTCGCCGGCTTCGTAGATCGCCGAAGTCTCTCGGTGTCGTCAGGAGAACTTCGTAGGCCGGCTCTCTGAGCATCCACGGGCGCCCGGCGCTCAGTGTCTTCTTGAGGAGTGAGCCGGTGCTTCCATAGAGCCCGCTGTCCACGACGATGATGAGGTCGTCGGACTCGCCTACTGCAGACATCATAGGCCCGGAGCAGGAAGCGAGGCTCAAGGCCAGACATAGCAGAAGGAGCAGAATCGTTCCCTTCACGTCTACCTCCAGAGTTTGAGTTCATCCCAACTGACAGCGCTCAATCCGGGCGGCACCGCGATACTGAGAGCTTCCCTGTCTACCGGTGGCCCGTGCTTGAGCCGCGTGAAGAGAACCTTCAACTCTTGCGGGCGCGTGTCTTGCGAATCGTGGACAAGCGTGACAGTACGGGGAGCCGGCGTTCCCTTCTTCCACCCGTGTCCAACGTAGTCGATCTCGATTGTCTCGTTCCCATCGCCGTCGGCGATCTCCACACGCACCAGTTCGCGAAGATCGTCCGTCAGTGTGAAGGCAATCGTCCTCTCACCGACGAGTCCAGCGATCACCGTGAGCCCCTCGGTCTCTCCCACCTCCGGTCTGTCAATCGAAAGAAGTGTTCGGGGAGTCAGGAAGCCGAGCATCAGCGCCGGCAGGTCGATCTCATCGAGCGCGTCCCACTCATCCCCGAGGCATCCCTGAATCCAGAGAGGCAGGCCGGGCAGATACGCCTCGGAGCAGATCCCGTCCATCTGAAAGTGGAGGTTCCCGATCGGACCCGTGATCACAGCGGTCGGTCGCACATCCACTCGGATCCAGGAGGGATCGTCATACAGCACGGCGAAGGAGAAGCGAGTCATGCTGTTCGACGTAGACAGTCGACCGCTTCCCGAGGCCCGCATAGATGCGGGGTCTCCCCAGTGATCGGCGATCGTAGCGGCAATCCTCTCGAGTTCGTATTCCTCGAGCGGCTCTGTTCTGAACTCCGGGCGCCCGCAACCGGAAAGCGTGAGCACGAGGAGAGCGATCGCCAGGATTGCCGGAGTGGCGCGCAGTCTGGTACTTGGACTCCAGTGGAGAGGCAGCTTCTCGGTCGCCATGATTCCCTCATTCAGAAGATCCACTGCCTCCACTCACCTGCTCGAGACGTTCGAGAGTGGACGTTCTTCCCGGTTCGAGCTCGAGAGCCTTGAGCCACGACTCCGTGGCGCTGGAAGTCTTGCCGACGTGCAAGTACGCGTCCCCAAGGTGTTCGTGGATCAAGGAGTCGCTGCCGCCGAGTTCGACCGCGGTCTCAAGTTCCCTAACAGCGTCGGGACCTCGTCCCAGTGCGAGGTAGACCCAGCCGAGCGTATCGCGTACGCGGGGATTGTCGGGTACAAGCTCGACCGCCCTGATTGCGTACTCAAGCGCAGTCTCAAGATTCTTCCCACGCTCCGACCAGTGGTAGGCGATGAAATTGAGCGCCACGACAGAGTCCGGTTCGAGCGCGAGCATCCTCTCGAAGGTCTCGATGGCGTCGTCCTCGGCTCCGGATGCAAGCTCTACCGCGCCGCGTGCCGCGAGGAGCCTCTCGTTCTCTCCCCACGTTTGTTCGGCCTCTCCGAGGATGGCCAGCGCATCGTCGTGGCGACCGATGGCCGCATACGCTCGACCGAGCGACAAGAACTCCTCCTGGCGCGCCGTGAGACTCCTGGTAACGTCCTCAAGTAGAAGAACGAGATCCTCATACCGACCTGCTCGCAACAGCATCTCCCCAAGAAGAGCGACAGTCGCCCCGTTTGAGGGTTCGAGCCGGTAGGCGCGCTGCATTTCGGACAGGGCGTCATCCCAGCGTCCCATGGTCATGAGTGAGCGGGCGTGAAGGAATGCCATCTCCGGATTCAGTGAATCCCGAAGCGCGCGGCTTGACAGCGTGGCTACTGCATCCTCGAGCCTGCCCTGCGACATCTGGGCCTGTCCCAGAAGCGCCGTTAGCCTCGATGGAGATCCGGTCTCTGCGACTACTTCGATGAGAAGCGACTCGGCCGCGGCAGGCTCACCGCGAGCGATGAGCACCTCTGCGTGCACGGCCCTGAGTTCCAGATCGTCCGGACAGAGAGCCCCGGCTTCTCGCACGGTGCCGAGGGCCTCGTCCAGACGTCCCAGGATCATCTGGACGCGCGCTTTGGCTCGATTGAGCTCGCAGCTCTCGTGCAGGAACGATTCCGCCCTCTGATACTGCACCAGCGCCTCGCGAGGCATGCCCTCGACCTCCATGAGGCGACCAAGGCTGTAGTGCAGATAGCCTTGAGCAGAGAGCTGGATCGCATTGACAGTCTCCTGAGTCATTGCCTGAGCAGTCATTCGGGGAGCCATCAAGACAAGCAGTAGAAGGACCCAGAGCAAGCATTTTCGTGGGATTGTGTGCATCAGTTCCTCCGCAGGGTCTCCATCATGATGATATGCACGGCGACTCTACCATGTAGTGGCCCGGCACTCAAGACGTCCGACCGGGAGCCTACGAGGTTCTTTGAGGATCTGTCCCCTTGTGCTATCTTGAATTGTAAGATGTAGCTCAGCGTCTCAGTATTCACGCGGACCGGTTCCCCGGAATCTCTCACAAGTGTAGCGGAACCGTGTCGCCGTTTTCGAGTAACGCGACTATGGAGGAGGCTACGAAGATGAAACCGAGACTGCTCGTCATCCTTGGTCTCGCCATCTCTGTCCTGCTTGTGTCGAGCGGCTGCTATACCGTCATCAGACATCCCGCAGGCTCAGGGATCATCGATGAGTCGGTCTACGATGATTCGATGTATCAGGGCGTCCCAGGTGGGTCGTGTGCCGGCTGCCACGCCGGCGCCCAGTACTACCATCCGTCGTACCAGTATGGGGCTTCCCACTATGGCTGGGGCAACTACTACGGAGATCCCTGGTGGCAATACGACGACTGGTGGTGGAGCGAGCCGGACTATCCTGGGGGAGCCACACCCCAGGGGCACGAGGTTGAGCAGGGTACGAAGCACCTGTGGGGTGGTAGTGGCTGGGCCACAAAGGGATGGGGCGGGAGTCCCGCCTCACCTCCGCCGCCTGCACCTTCGTCCGAGCGAAAGACTGAAGAGGCGAAACCGAAGGACGACGAGAAGAAGGACGACGCTCCTGATCTCTGGGGGAACAGAAAGAAGGGTTTCTAGATGCCGACACACGCCAGAGCAGACGGCCGCTCGATGCCGCATGGTTGGACGGTTGCTCTTCTGTTCCTCTGCCTGACACTCGTCGTCGCTGTTCCCGCAGTGGCTTACTATGATGAGTACGTTGCTCCGATATCCGAGATACCGCTCACGAGTCCCAACATCGTGGGCGCTCGTTCGCTGGGCATGGGTGGTGTGGGGCTCGCTATCGTCGACGACGCCTCCGCACTGGCCACGAATCCGGCGGCGCTTGCGCGGCTCAGGAGAATGGAGTTGGCGGGAGGGCTCGCCTTCCGTGGACAGGGACGAACCGGGTCAGCCTTCGGAGGTGACATCAACACAAGCGTTACGACAACGGACATCTCATCCCTGAGGTTCGCCTATCCGTTCCCGACCTTCCGGGGCAGTCTTGTTGTGGGTTTGTCAATCGACCAGATCAACGATCTTGCAGCGGATTTCCTAGTAAGCTACAAGGACTCAATCGCTTGGAATGAGCCGATCAGTGACACAACCTCGGTGGTTATGGAAGGGCCGTGGGGACAGACAGAGGACTTCCTTTCGAGCGGCGGCATCTACTCGCTCACGCTCGGAGCGGCCTTCGACGCCTCCGAGAACGTCTCACTCGGCGCCGCCGTGTCATACCTGTACGGAAACTACGCTGCGGATTTCCTCTACACCGCGAATGACGTGGAGGGTCTGTCCGATGCGTACGAATCCTATTCACTGCGTGTAGAGAGCGACTCGGACGTGGCCGGCTTGCGGTTCCGCATGGGGACTCTCATCTATCTCAACGAGTCATTGTCGGCGGGACTCGTCGTGGAGACACCGACGATCCTGAGGTTCAGCGGATATGCGACTGAACAGGGAGGCACTGTTGGTCCCGACGGAGCTGAATTCCTCGACAGTTACTACTTCGAGGACGACATCGGTCTTCCCTTCGCTTTCGGGGCGGGAATCGCCTGGAATCCCACCGATCTTGTCGCCGTGGGATTCGACTACCACTACACGAACTGGTCCGAGATGACCTATGACGGACGGATATTCATAGGGGACCGCACAGAGCGGAAGCGCGCGTACGCGGCAACATCGGATCTCAGAGTCGGCGTCGAGGTCACACTCCCCAACCTGCCTCTGCGCCTGCGTGGAGGCTATATGACGCGGCCTGTGGCGTACCAGGGGCTCGACATAGACCAGGACAGAGCGTACTTCACTCTGGGAGCCGGCATCCTGATCGACACGGTGTTCACGATCGACGCGGCCTGGATCGCCGGGGTGTCAGAGCGCTCTGGCTCCGATTTCGACTACGACGAGCGGCTCGAGGATTCCGCCCTCGTCGTGGAGGCGGCCTACCACTTCTGATCTTCAGCGAAACGCATCAGCACTACAAAGAAAAGGGGCCCAACTGCATCTCAGCTGGGCCCTCTCTCTTTGCTACACATCTGTCTCACTAGAACAGCGCCGGTACGAGCCCTCTAGTCCACGTCGTGCTGACGCACGTAGTCACCCAGTACGTCTCGCAACGCAGGCTTCAGCCCCGTGAAGAAGCAGGCGATCCGATAACCTCCACCATCACCGCCCGAGGGTTGGCATCGAACGACAACCCCTTCGGTCTTCACCACTTCGTTCTTGACCTGACCCTTCCGATCTCGAATCGGGAGTATCATGGTCAACTGCAGCTTCGTCAGCGGAGCGATGAAGTGGCTGACCTGGCAGTAGATCCCCTCTGCACCGACATTGATGCTCTCGGTTGTCAGTGATTCAGTGGGAAAGCTGTCCTCTGAGCCCGACAACTGAAGGGCGATCTGCGCGTCGACTCTCGCCGACTGCCGCCTCTCTCTTCCCTCCCAGTTGTCCTTGCTTCTTTCAGCCATGGGTCCTCCAGACGACGAGCCAGTCCAGGCACACACCGGGACTCGTCCGCGTCAAACCCTAGCGGACCTTCTTCTTGTGACGATCCTTGCGGCGCCTCTTCTTCAGCTTGTGCTTCGCCATCTTCTTCCGGCGCTTCTTCTTCAGACTCGGCATACGCCTCCTTACACGGACGTTGGTTCGTCACCCGGAACCGGCAGTACAGCCGTCCGGGGCTCACCCATCCAATTGACCCTCTCCTTCAGAAACTTGCTCGGCTTGAACACAGGGACGATCTTCTCAGGTACGATGACCTTCTGCGATCGATCCCTCGGGTTGTACTTCATGCTGGCCTTGCGTTTCTTGACCTTGAAGGTACCGAACTCCCTGATCTCAATGTGTCTGTGCTCCGCGAGCGCCTCTTTGATAGCGTCCAGAAGCGCCTCGACGACCACAGCCACATCACGCTTGGTCAACCCGGTTCTGCCGGCTACGCGATCTACCAGATCCGCTTTGGTCATCGTCCACAACCTCCGCTGTGGAATCCATCAAGCTCCCCTGCACCACATGCGCATCAAACTCGAAGGGCAGGACATACATGATGTCGCTGCTCTGTTCGGGCGCACGCCGCCACTCGCCTCGTATGGCCTTGCCGTCTCCAGCTGCTCGTGGGAGAACGGCTATGAAACGCACCATCTGCTGGGGTGAACGTCAGACTGCGCAGCTAAACCCCATCATGCCACCCGGCGCGTCTCCCCGGCTCGCCGTTTCAGCGAACCGATAGCGTATCAGGGATTCGAGCGGTGTCTCATGGATAGACATAACCAAAGTGAGACCACTTGACTCACTGAACATATCCTAACAACAGACACGGGGTCTGTCAAATGCTTTCGTGAAGGTCACTTGGCGGGTCTGAACAGATACTGGGCCCCGCCACGGATGGACTCGGGCTCCAGCAATCCGAAGACCGATCGACCGACCAGGTCCGCAAGCGTCAATCGATGGGGCTTTACGGGTTCAACAACCCGCGGGTCGCCTTCGATTCCCCCCATCCTTGCGGCCACAAGCTCTGCATCCTCCAGGGTCCCCAGAAGGTCCACGAGGCCCGCCTGGTGGGCCTGTCGGCCGGAGAAGATGCGTCCATCCGAGATCCGGCGAACGCTCTCCATGTCAAGGCCTCGTTCTAATGCTACAGCTTCCATGAACTGCAAATGAATGTCGTCGAGCGTGCCCTGGAGGAGTTCACGCTCCTCGGGGGTCATCTGTCGGTTCAAAGAGCCGAGGTCCTTGTATGCCCCACTCTTGACAACTTCGAAATCTACCCCCACCTTGTCGAAAAGCTCCTCGAGATTCATAAAGGACATGATGACACCGATGCTGCCGGTGAGAGTTCCCGCATTGGCCACTATCGTGTCAGCGGGACAGGCCACGTAGTATCCACCGGAGGCAGCCATCGCTCCCATGGAAACGACGATCGGCATGCCGCTGTCTCGGATCGCGATGATCTCCTCGTAGATCTCCTGAGATGCTGCGACTCCTCCCCCGGGACTGTCGATCCTGAGCACAATCGCCTTCGTGCTCCCGTCGTCGGCGAAGGAACGGAGATCAGTAATGACGTCACGTGAATCGGAGATGACACCTTCGATCCGCACCAGGCCGACGTGAGCACCGTAGGTCGGAAAGCGCATCTGCTGTCCGAGAAGGGACTCGATCATGATCATCGTGATGAGGAATATGACGAGAAGGCCAACAGTGCCGGCCAGCCATCCCCACAGACAGCCCTTCTTGGTCATGTTGTTTCTCCTCAAGATCATTGGGTCGCGTCACGCCTGTTTCGTTCGGCGCCTGACTTCCTCTATCACTGCCTTCACCAGTGCATCGCTAGCCGGGGCTACGCGGTCTTGCGGCAGCGTCCCCGCTGTCGCATCTCGATGCAGGCCGGTAGACGCGCCTGTCTCGTCGCTCTTGCTGGGACAGACACCGCAATCGTAGCAGATGTCGATCGGCCCTGCTATTCCGAGCTTCTCACGGACACGGACCAGATCCTCCAGGTTCGCCCTGGAGAGAGGCGATGCGCCTCCAAGTTGCAGTGCAGTCAGTGAGACCGCCGCGAAGTGTTCCACCGTCTCCATGCGGTAGTATGCCTGATAGATGTCCTCGCCGAGGGTGAGAACGCCGTGGTTCTTGAGCAGCATTGCGCTGTGGGTGTCGACAAACCCGCTGATCGACTGCGGAACCTCCGGCGTGGAAGGGGTTGCGTAGTCCGCCAGTGGGACGCCGCCCAACGAGAGGATCACCTCGGGAAGAATGCACTGCGCCAGAGGCACACCCGCAACAGCAAACCCGGTGGCCTTCGGCGGGTGAGCGTGGACAACGCTCCCGATGTCCGGGCGACGGTTGTATGCGAAGAGGTGCATCCCAAGCTCAGATGTCGGTTCAAGGCGCCCTGCCAGCTTCCGTCCTTTGAGATTGACGAGCACAAGATCGTCCGCTCTGAGAAAACCCTTCGAGCGCCCGGTCGGTGTCACAACGATGCGATCGTGGTCAATCCGGATGCTCAGATTGCCGTCATTCGAGGCAACGTAGCCGCGCTCCCAGATCCTCCGCCCTATCTCAACGATCTGTCGTTCAGCCTCAAACTGCGAGAGCATGGCCTGGCTATGCCTCCACGTCGATTTGGTCGATGACTCCCACGATCACCGTGCGAATCGGCGGATCATCAAGTCCGGTGACGAGCGCCGCGGAACTACCCTCATCGACGACCAGCACGACCTCCCCAACGCCTGCCCCCACCGAGTCGACCGCCAGAAGTGAATCCCCGACTGGCTTCCGCTCTGTGTCGAGTCGCTGTATGACCAGGAGCTTGCGCCCATCCAGTGATGGGTGCTTCACGGTCGATACGACTTCGCCGATGATCTTCGCGAGAAACAAGAGATAGCCCTCAGGCTCAGGTTCACGGGTCAGGTACTCAGGACCGTCACTTCGTCGACGATGCCCAGGATGGCTGCATCCACGGGGTTGAATCGCTCCTCGAGCGCCTTGCTTGCTTCGCGGGACTTCACGAAGTAGATGAGCTGCCCCGGAGCGGCAGAGACCGTGTCGACGGCGACGAGTGGACGTCCCTGCTCTTCCAGCTCGTGTGTGAGCGGCTGGACTACGAGCAGGCGATATCCCGTGAGGGTCTCTACCTTGACCGTGGCCCAGACGCTACCTATGACTCTTCCCAGATGCAGTGCGTGCCCCCTAGAAGATCTTTGACTGGAGATCTCTGTGTGGACGCGGGATCACCACGCTCCTCACCAGACTTCCATCCTTCTTGAGAAGGAGAAGGGCGGCTTCCATGGCCGCTTCAACCTGGTGGACATCGCCCGTCATAGAGAAGAATCCCTTTCCGCCAAGTCCCTTCGCCAGGCGAATCTCGATGAGACGGATGTGCGCGGCCTTCGCGGCCGCATCAGCAGCAATGACAGAGGCCGCTGCCGTGAAGGTCTCGACGACCCCCAGGGCTTTGAGTTCAGCGATGTCGGTGGCGCCGAGTATCGCCGGGAAGACGTCGGGGTGCACGTGCGGGATAAACAGCGTGTCCACGACGACATCTCCGCCGACTTCGATGCCCCGGCTGAGCGACGCCTCTGCGGCCGCCACGTCACCCGCCACCAGGACCATGTACTTCCCCGGGCAGATGGCCGTGGCATCCAGAATCTCGACAGGAGCACACTTCGCCATCTCGTCGGCGATGCGTATGCCAACTGCGACGCTTATCGTCTCTATGAGGGCAATGGCTTCCCTCAAACCCTCTCCTTCGAGTTGGGCGCCGGCCAGGTGTGACGACCGGACCCGATTAGTCCCGCTCGATGACGACCTCGACGGGCGTAGCCGATGCAACTCTTCCATCGATGCTGGCGTGCACACGCGCCCCGATACCGCCGGGCTCAATCTCCCCGATCAGATCGCCTTCCAGCACCCGCTGTCCCACTTCAACGATCGGCTCGGCCGGTCTTCCCACGTGTTGACTCATGGGCAGCACCACACGACGAGTATCCTGAGTCCAGTCCTCAAGCGGCGCAGGGACGTCATAGTCCGAAAGACCCAGACGCTGAACGAGTCGACTCGATGGGATCTGTCGGTACTGTCTTACGCCGTCCGGCTTGAGATCCCCTCTGGTGTGAGGGTTCGGGATTCCTCTTCGCAACAGTTCCGCCTTGAGATCGGCGAGAATGCGCCTGGGCTGTATTCCGAGAGGACAGGCGAAGAGCTCACACATACCGCACTCGCAGCAGAGGTACGCTGCCGTGATGTGCGCATGGTCGATCTCAAGCGTCGAGTACTGTATCGCCCTCACTGTTCTATGCGGAGCGAGTTCGTGTCCGAGAAGCGCACGCGGACAGAGTTCGGTGCAGGCCATACACTGGCAGCATGCCGCCCTGGCTACTCTAAGCACGTGCGGCTCGGTCGATTCACGCGACGCGATCAGAGCATGCGACCTTGGGAGGACGACCAGTCCCCCGAGTGTCTTGCGTACCGGCTCCTTGAACTCGTCCGCCAGGCGTCCCATCATGGGTCCACCGACTATCACGCCCGGATTCTCCACGGTCGTGCCGCCGGCTGCAGCAAGGACCTCTCCGATCGAAACGCCTATGGGTACCTCGAACGTGGCGGGTCTATTGACCGCGCCCTGAACCGAGACCAGTCGCCTGGTTACGGGACGTCCCTCGGCGGCTCCTGCCACATTGGCCAGCGTTGTCACGTTGTTCACGACGACGCCGATGTCGGGCGGAATGCCTCCCTCGGGGATGACACGACCCGTCAGTTCATAGACTAGCAGGTACTCATCTCCGGCTGGATAGACGTCATCCAGAAACTCAAGCTCGATGCCCGGGAAGCGACCGAGCGCCGATGTCAGAGCATCTGCGGCCTCGACGTTCTCGCGCTTGATGGCGATCACAGCACGCGATGCACCGACCGACTCTCGCATGAGACCGACTCCCCTGAGTACGCGATCGGGAGCGGTTGTCATCACGATTCCGTCCGAGCGAAGCAGCGGCTCACACTCCGCCCCATTCGCGATCATCGTATCGGCCTGGCCAAGAGCCTTCACGTGCGTTGGGAAGCCGGCCCCTCCGGCTCCGACGACGCCCGCCTTCTCTATGGCAGTGGCCGTTGACACTCTAGACGATCCTGAAATAGTCGACGAGCGTGCAACGGCGCTCGCGCGTGAACGTCCTGGCCGAGGTCAACCCCTCGCCCGTAGGGCTGGCTATTGTGAATGTCGTGAAGCCCTCTCCACCAAACCCCAAGCCGGCGAATGACGGCCCGTTCTTCACGAAGATCGAGCAGTCCATGGCTCTCGCCATACGAGAGAGATGCTCAATGTTCTTCGAATGCATGACAGCCGTGTGGCGGTTGCCGCGCTCTACGCGCTTCGCAAGCTCTATAGCCTCGATGGCGCTCTCCACGATGATCATCGGGATGACGGGCATCATCTGTTCAGTCCAGACGAGGGGATGATTCACGTCGGCCACGAAGAAGGCCAGTCTTGTTCCGTTCGGACAGGAGAGGCCTGCCTCCGCGAGGATAAGAGCCGCATCCTTGCCAACAAGATGCCGTTTCAAGGGCGAGCTGTGTCCCGCCCCACGGTTCTCATCGAGAACGGCTTCAGTCAGACGCTCGATCGCGTGTCCCTTGACCTCGAACGCCCCCGCCGCCGTAAGCGCCTTCCGCAGTCTGTCCGCCACGGCGCGAACGGCTATTATCTCCTTCTCGGCGATGCAGACGATGTTGTTGTCGAAGCTCGCACCGGCGATGATGTCCCGCGCCGCCTGATCGACATCGGCCGTCTCGTCAACCACGACCGGGGGATTGCCCGGTCCGGCAGCGATCACCTTCTTCCCGCTCTCCATCGCCGCCCTCACCACCGCAGGGCCTCCGGTAACCACCAGGAGTCGAATGCCCGCGTGCCGCATGAGCGCCTGCGCCGTGTCGATTGAAGGCTCACTGACTGCATAGAGAAGGGCCCTGGGGCCCCCTGCCTCGCTTATGGCGCGATTCAGTAAGTTGATCGTTGTGAGCGAGACAACGCGTGCTCCCGGATGCGGATTGAACACGACGGCGTTGCCGCCGGCGACCATGCTGATTGCGTTGTTGATGATCGTCTCGGATGGGTTGGTCGATGGGGTGATGGACCCGATCACTCCGTACGGGGCGCGTTCCACAAGAGTGAGCCCGTGGTCTCCAGAGAAAGCAACGGGCCTGAGATCTTCGGTGCCTGGAGTGCGCTCGGCGACGAGGATGTTCTTCTGTACCTTGTCCTCGACACGCCCGAGTCCCGTCTCCTCGACCGCCTGTTCGGCGAGCGACCGCGCGTTCTCAAGAGCGGCCAGACGCATCGCTTGAATGATCCCCTTGCGGAGTTCAAGTGAACTCTCGATGAGTTCGCGCTGGCTGGTCCACGCGGCCTGAACCGCGTCATCCACTGTCTCGAGAATCCCGCGACCGTCAAAAGCCGGAGGCGCCTGCCTCGTAGTCGCTTCCCCGGTGGACGCCAGTTCACCAACGACGCGTTCAACTACCGTCCTGATGGCAAGCTCTTCGTTCGCCATGGGTCTGCCGATCTTGGATTCACTTGTCGTAGAGGAGCTTTCCGCCGACTTCGATGGAGTCGACGATGGCCATGATGACGGCATCGGCAGGTCTGTCCTTCGTGAGCGGAGTCTGGCGCGCTGAGCTTCCGCTCGCGTAGAGGACCATCTCTCCCTCACCGGCGCCGACTGCATCGATCGCGACGACGAACGATCCCGTCTCGCTGCCATCCAGTTCGACTTGTCTCACGATCAGGAGCTTTGCGCCTGTGAGCTTCTCGTCCTTCTGGCTCGCGACGACTGTCCCGACAACCTTGCCGATATTCATGGTTCACCTCTGCCGTCCGCGAAGCAGCGCGCTGCTTTAAGATCAAGCCCTTCGAACCGCACCCAAGCGGCCCGCCCACGCCCGATCCATGCGCCGTCCCGAATAGCGATTGGTGTCTACTTCGCTTTTGACTTCGCTGTCTTGCCGATCGGCAGCGCATCCTCGAGACTTGAGTGAGGCTGTGGTATGACATGCGTTGAGATCAGCTCGCCCACCTTGCTGGCAGTTGCCATCCCTGCATCAACCGCCGCGCGCACCGCGGCCACATCACCGCGGACGATGGCCGTCACGTATCCCCCGCCGACCTTCTCGTAGCCGACGAGCCTCACCTTGGCTGCTTTCACCATGGCATCGGACGCCTCGACCATCCCGATGAATCCCCTGGTCTCGATCATTCCGAGGGCTTCGCCCATTTCATCCTCCCGCGAACGGGTCAGATCGTATGAAGACGCTCCAGACCGCAATCCTGATCGGTCCTAGAGCATCGTTCCTTCCAGCATCTCGTGCGGCGCTGGTATGACATGATAGGAAACAAGCTCTCCGACTTTGCCGGCGGCCGCAGCCCCTGCCGCAACAGCGGCCTTCACAGCTCCGACATCACCTCTGACGATAGCGGTAACGTAGCCGCCACCGATCCTCTCGTACTTCGTCAATTCGACGTTGGCGGTCTTAACCATCGCGTCGGCGGCCTCTATGAGCCCAACGACTCCCTTGGTCTCAACCATTCCAAGCGCAAGTCCCGGCAATCGTCTCACCCCCTGGCTTTAGACCCTTCCATTCACGAATGGAGGATATCCACGGTCATTGGCGGCCTCACGTCAGCCGCGTTTGCATTGTCCGTATCAAGATGCATCTCCAGAAGTGCACTCTTGGAGACACGAATCAGGGTATTCTC
Source organism: uncultured bacterium (assembly GCA_964521425.1). Classification (GTDB taxonomy): domain Bacteria; phylum Joyebacterota; class Joyebacteria; order Joyebacterales; family Joyebacteraceae; genus Joyebacterum. The sequence continues at coordinate 172,611 of CAZFRO010000002.1, read as the reverse complement.
AAGTACGAGCGCCGCCGGTCCCGGGAAACGGACTCTCACGAGATCTCCGTCCTTCACCCTGTGGATCTCAGCGTCACGCTCAGTCATATGGATGTGGCGCATTGCACGGATCGCCACCTCGCGGAGTCTCACCGTTCCGGCCGGACCCACAATAGTGACGGTCTCGCTGCCTGCCAGGTCCCCTGAACGACGTATCGGTGGTTCGATACTCAGTCTGACCGCATCAGTGGCAGAGACCTCAACCTGCGTGTAAGCGCGAACCGGTCCCAACACGCGGACCCGCTCGATTGCACGCAACGACGGCCCCACCAGCGTCACGGTCTGGTCGGATGCAAACTCCCCGGGCTGTCCCAGATCGGCCAGCCGGGTGAGTTCAAACCCCTCACCGTACAGCCTATCCAATACACCTCGAGAGATGTGTATGTGTCTCGCCGAGACCGAAATCGGGATTGAGCCCAAGGCCTGGACCTGATCTCGATCGGATCCGCCCAGCCTGCGCATGACTTCCTGTGCAATCCTCTCGACTTGGTCCAAGCTCCATCCCCCTACCGAGCCAAGCGAACGCGGAATGAAGGAGGTTCATACTTTGTCGGCTCAGCAATTGACCGAAGTCGGGGGCAGTCTAGCAGAGGGGGCATAACGTGTCAACCGAAACGCCGCAAACGAGTTGCGGCCCCCTCCGCGATGCGGAGGAGGCCGCCTTTGTATGTGCGCTCCCCGAGGTAACGTGCAACAGGTGGCGTACGACTCATTCTCTGGTATGGGGATCAGCCCACGACCTGGCGATGCTCACGTATACGCCAGGGAACGCGATCATCGGTATTCCCTGTTGCCAGCTGTTAGAGGAAGCATGGAGCGTGCCACACTCGTCGCGCGCGGCGTGACGGTGCGAAGTATCCGCCGCAATGCCTGTGCATTGGGTGCTTTCGCGCTGAGTTCAGTGGGGGTGCCATCGAAGTGCCTTGTTACATATGACGATGCCCGCGCATGGCGGGCCGCCAGAGTGCAACACGGTGGGAGATTCTAGAGCGCGAGGGCGCGCCTGTAGCGGCAGGCGATCAGGTACGTGAGAGCGGGAACCGATAGCGGCCCAAGGTGCATGGCCTTCGCGGCTGCGCGCGTAAGGAGATAGCCGAGTCGGTTGGTGGCGAGGAGCATCAGGAGTTTCTTCGAGCGAAGCGACACCGAGTCACCATCGGCCGGAGGTAGCAGAACATCGATCGAGAGTTCCGACGTGCGGCCGGGGTGGATCTCGAGGAGTCTTCGGAGGGCAGCCACTGCCTCCTCCCGCTTCCGGAGCACATCGTCAAGGCTCTGAGCATGCAGATGATATGCGACGGCCTCATCGCAGTACCAGGTGGCCAGTCCGAGGTTGTCCTCCACACGGAAGGCGATCTCAGTATCCTCGAATCCGTAGTTGGTGAATGACTCATCGAAGAGTCCCACGTCGAGCAGGGCCTTCCGGGGAACTGACGCGTTGTTGGTGACGAAGTAGCGCGCCGGAGCCTTTGAGCCCGGCTTAAGTTTGTGGACACCCATGCTGTCGAGGTAGGTATAGACCGTCGACGACCCAAGCTCCGGAGCCTGCAGCGCGCTTCCGATCACCATCGACTCACCGTGCGATTCCTGAAAAGCGACGTGCAGCTCGATGAGGTCGGGTCTCGAACGCATATCATCATCAACAAAGAGGACGAGGTCTCCACCTGCCTCCCGGATCCCGGTGTTGCGCGCGGCCGCGCGGCCCCGGTTTCTCTCGTGGCGCAGGCTCAAGAGCTTGAACCGCGTATCGAGGTTCCGGATGAACGCGGGCGTTTCATCGCGAGAGCAGTCGTCCACGACAACCACCTCAACAAGCTCGGATGGGTAGGTTTGTTCCGAGAGAGCGCTCAGCGTCTTCGTGAGGAATGCGAGCCGGTTGTAGGTCGGTATGATCACGCTCACAGATCTACCGGGCATCTCACGCCTCCTTCCCGGAGACCAGTTCGCGACAGAGCCCTTCCATGACGGCCATGTGTGCCTGGTGGTCCGCCTTCTCGCTCACCTTCTCAACCCCAATCCGCCCGAAGCTTGCACGCATCTCGGGGGCGTCAATCAGACGCAGTATGGCGGCCTCAAGCTCCACGCGATTGGCGGGCTCGACGACGAGGCCGTTCTCCTCGTGGGTCACCCACTCAAGACCGGATGCCAGGTTCGAGACGACAACGGCTGTCCCGCATGCCATCGCCTCAAGGAGCGAGACGGGCGTGGCATCCACCGATGGAACGCTCAGGAACACATCAGAGGTTGCGAGATATGCCGGAAGATCCTCGTGGGGAATCCTGCCGACGAAGTGCGCGTTGGGGCCGATTCCGAGTTCAGCGGCCAGCCGTCTGAGTTCCGTATCATCACCTTCGTTTCCGGCAATGATGAAGTGTGTAGCCGGACGCTCACGGAGCACGGCAGGAATCGAGCGGACTATCGTGTCTATGTTGTAGTAGGCCTGTGTGAAACTCCTGATGCTGATCACAAGGGGGGAGTCAGCCGGGATCCCGAGCTTCTCCCGGACCGAGGTTTCCGCGTCGGGGCGGAAGCGGTCGAGATCGACTCCCCACTGGACCACCCTGCATTTGTCGGCGTCCCCGCCCATGGCGACCACGTGCGCGAGAATGTCCTCGGAGTCACCGGTGATGAGATCGGCGCGCTTGAGCGCTGTGCGTGCCAGCCTCCCCTTCAAGAACGACTGGTGCGGGGTTGTGTAGACGTCATCTCCCCAGACCGTCATGATGAACGGATGAAAGCCCGAGTAGGCGCCCCAGTAGCCGTATCCGGTCAGGAAGTGCGTGTGCAGGAGATCGGGTCTGATCACCCGCAGAATGCGCTTGACCTTGCCGAGCGCGACCGCGTAGTGAAGCGGCTTCACGGGAATGCCCGTGCGTATGTCGTGAATCGTCACCCCCTCGATTGGAGCGGGTTGCACCGTCAGGAGGTGCACATCGTGCCCCTTCCCTGCGAAGTAACGGAGCCATCGCTCCGTGTGGATGTGTCCTCCGATGGATAGATAGGCGATTCTCATTCTTCGCCTCGATTCGGATGGCGCCTGAGGAAGCCGGCAGCTACCCATATGAATAGCCAGACCAGGGGAATCACCTTGAACGCGTGGTTCGCGATATGTTCAAGAGCCGTCCACTGGACCTCCGGATTCCGTCCGGGCACGTCGTACAGGATGAAGAACGTAGGCGCCGCCGCGATCGCGTATATGTACCACAGAACGCGCGCCCTTGTCCTTGCGTAGAGAAGCACGAAGAGCGGCAGGAGGAGCACGTAATGGTACTCCCAGACCTCTCTGAACACGAAGAAGTAGACCATCGTCCAGAGCGCAACTGACTCGAGGAGATCGAACGGCCGCCTTCTGAATGTGATGTTCAGACTTGTCAGGGTGGGTACCATCATCACCAGAAGAACAAGCGCACGCGTGATAGTCATCCTGAGCGGGCCAAGATTGAAACCTATGCTCGAGGCCGCTGGGAAGAGCTGCATCTTGAGGACCATGAGCAGCGCGAGAGCGCCGAAATTCCCGGGGTACGGATAGAGTGTGAGGTCGAAATTGTCGTGTGCGAAGTCCCCAACACCGCTTGCCCTCATGGCCAGGTAGGGTATGGCGCTAACGCCCAGTATCACGAATGTCAGGAACACCGTCCGATATCTCTTGAGACGCAGCATGAGCGGTACGTACAGAATGGTCAGGTGCTTGGTGACTACGGTGGCGATCCAGACCCAGTCGAACCGCTTCATCTTCCCTTCCGAGTAGGACAGGACCATAACAAAGATCCCGGCTGCCATGAGCAGGTTCAGCTGTCCCATGTACTGCTCAATGTAGAAGGGCGTGTAGAGGAGCCACATGGAGGCGAGAAGCGCAAAGAGAGAGTTGTCGCGTGTGAGTCGTCGAGTCAGGATGATGCAGCCGATGAGCGCAAGCTCAACGATGGCTATCCATATCCAGTAGGCGGTCCACGGACTCACGGCATTCGCCGCCACTCCGAGTGTGTATGCGACGAACGGAAGATACCGGTAGAAGTAGGCGTACGGGACTGAGCGCTCTGGATCGTCCATCGGTCTCTGGTATATGTCCCTGCCCTCGAGAACGTAGCTTCCCGCCTGGTAGAACGCGAAGAAGTCGCTTCCCTGTCCTTCGCCGATATTGTGCATTCCCTCGGGAAACAGAGGGTTCAGGAAGTGTCCCGGGTGCACGAGCGACACGGCGAATGCCACGTGCACGACTACTGCGACAAGCAGGAGAATCTTCAAGCCTGTTCTCAATTGATCTCCTCTACGCTCTAGCGTGCCCACGCGGCCACCGTCTGATCGGCCGCGCCCACGCGCTTTAGCGCGCCCACGCGCTTTAGCGCGCCCACGCGCTTTAGCGCGCCCACGCGCTTTAGCGCGCCACCACTGCCCTGAGCGCTCGATACCATCTCTTCTCGACGAAGTACGTTCTGTAGCTGACCTTGCTCGTCCCGAACGCCGACTTGAACGACTCCACGCCTTTGATGCCCGCGCTCGACCCCAGATTGTACGTCTGACGCCCATCCGCCACGGCGACCTCGATGGCGTGAGCGTGAAGCAGCGTGTTCGCCGCCAGGCTCTTGGCGGACTCCTTCGAAACGTTTCCCCAATTGAAGACGCTGTCCCCGCATACGAAGTTGAGATCTCCGGCGATCACAATGCCATCCTGTACTGCCAGAAGCATCTGAACCGCCTCTCCCCCTGTCTCGAACAGCGCCGCGAAGAAATCCCTTGTGAAAACGTTCTGAATCCCCCAGCCCTTGCTGCACTCCTCAAGCATCTCGTTGTACTGAATGAAATCACCAAGCGACACCGCACGACGCACGGTGACTCCGGAGCTCTTCGCCTTCCTCACCTTGTTCCTGAGGGACGGCTTGAATGCGTTCCACAACTCATCGAAGTCAGAACCAAGCTCGAGAACCTGCGCCTCATCGCGTCGGCTCTCGAATCCCGCGCTGTCGCCTACAAGCCTTCCAGCGAAATCGACGGCACTCGCGGTCAGTATCCTTGGAGTGCGAGCGAGGCGTCCGAAAGCGTCCAGCAATGACGCGGCCGCGTTGGGCGGGGCTGCCGGTGAGAGCAGCACGCCACCGTAGGTACCGAACGGCATCGATTCGAGGGTCGTGAATCCACGTCGCTCGTGCCTCAGGAACGGCAGAGCTGCGACCAGCTCGCCATCGACTCGGGCGGCCAGACCTGCAGTGGTCCATCCGGGCAGAAGCGCGACCAGCGAACTCCAGGTGGGCGTCTGGAAGAAAGAGGAGGCTCCGTCCTTTTCGACAAGGGCGCGCCATTCGTTCTCGGCAAGGACTGTGGAGAGGTCCATCCGCACGCCGGCTACCTCCGGTAGTAGTCCACCAGCTTGGCGACCGCCGTGACAACATCTCGCGCATCGTCGTCAGCCATCGACGGGTAGATCGGAAGCGAGACGGCGCGCTCGAAATACTGCTCCGTCTCTGGGAAACTCCCCTCGTGATAGCCAAGCCGATCCCGGAAACACGGATGGTAATGCAGCGGGATGAAGTGCACGCTTGCGCCTATGCCCTCTTCGATCAGGTCCCTGATGAAGCGGTCGCGGTCGATCGTGAGAGACTCGATCTTGATCCTTATCGGGTAGAGGTGCCAGGCGTGGTGACCCATGTGGTAGTCGGGCGGCGGCTCGACCTCAGGTATCCCGGCGAATTCGTCGCTGTAGATGCGTGCGAGCTCGGTCCGGCGATCTCTGAACTCATCCACTCTGTCCATCTGCTTGAGACCCATCGCCGCCAGGACATCGTTCATGTTGTACTTGTAACCTGCCTCGAGTATCTCGTAGTGCCACGGTCCTCGATCGCTGTACCTCTTCCATGCGTCGCTGCTCATCCCGTGGAGGCTTAGCCGCGCCACCTTGGTGATCAGATTGGCATCCGGGGATGCAATGGCGCCACCCTCGCCCGTCGTTATGCCCTTCGTTACGTAGAAGCTGAACGATGTGGCATCGGCCATCGAGCCGATCTTCCTGCCTCCGATGTCTGCTCCTATCGCGTGGGCGCCGTCTCCGAGGACCCTGAGACCCTTATCTTGAGCGAGTGTGATGATGCCGTCCATGTCACAGGGACGCCCGGCGAAATGCACGGGCATGAGGACCTTCGTGCGATCTGTTATCGCGCTTGCGAATATCTCAGGAGTGATATTGAGGGTCTCGCGGTCAACGTCCACGAGGACAGGCCGCGCACCAAGATGGAGCACCGTATTCACGCCTGAGGCGAAATCGAGCGCGGGAAGAATGACCTCGTCCTCTGGTCCCACACCAAAAGCGTCGAGCGCCAGATGGAGACCGGCTGTGCATGAACTCAGGGCCACGGCGTTGGGCACGCCGACGTATTCCGCCACCTTCCGTCCGAACTCCTTGGTCCGAGGCCCGACCGTCAGCCAACCAGATTTCAAGGTCTCCACTACGAGATCTATCTCTGCCTGTCCGATCGATGGTCGGGCAAACGGGAGGTAGTCACCGCGAACCGGTGTTCCACCCTCAGCTGCCGGTATCTGCTTCGTCATGCTTCGTCCTGTGTTTCATGTCGGGGAAGATGTCCGCGAGTTCCTCGTGCACCTGGTCGCGGTTACATGCGCGGGCCAGCTCCTCAAGGCGCGCCACTCGCTCCTCAAGATCGGGGATCAGTCCGGCTGCCGGCGACTGAACCACCATGACCTTGTCGTGGGCCGTCCGTGAGAGCGTCTCGTCGGAATACCATAGCTCCTCGTGTAGCTTCTCTCCCGGCCTCAGGCCGCAGAATTCGATGGCGATGTCCGTGCCGGGCTCGAGTCCCGAGAGCCGGATCAGATGAGCTGCGAGATCGGCAATGCGAATGGGCTCGCCCATGTCGAGGACGAATATCTCTCCCCCATGTCCCGAGAGCCCGGCCTCGAGGACCAGCATCGCTGCCTCTCTTATGGTCATGAAGTACCTGGTGACGTCCGGATGCGTAATCGTCACCGGCCCGCCGAGGCGGATCTGCTGACGAAAGAGCGGCACAACGCTTCCTCTGCTGGCAAGGACGTTGCCGAATCGGACAGCCATCAGCTTCGTATCGCATCCGCGCGCTGCGCGGTCGATGAGGATGGACTCGGCAAGCCGCTTCGAAGCACCCATGGCGCCCTGCGGCCGCACGGCCTTGTCGGTCGAAAGCATCACGAGGCGTTCGGATCCGTAGCGCACCGCCGCGTCCAGCAGGGTCTTCGTGCCGGTCACGTTGTTCTTTATGGCCTCGTCCGGGTAGGCCTCCATCAGATGCACGTGCTTATGAGCAGCCGCATGAAAGACGATCTCAGGACGGAATTCGCGGAAGATGCTCTCGACCCCACGGGCATCACTGATGCCGGTGATGACTGCGTGTCTCTCCACATCAGGGTAGTACTGCCCTATCTCCTGATCGATGGCGTAGACGCTGTTCTCGCCTCGTCCCATGAGAAGAATCTTCCCGGGGTCAAATGCGGCCACCTGCCTTGCCAGCTCGGACCCGATCGATCCCCCGGCGCCCGTGATCAGGACACGCTTGCCACTGAGGTCCTCGGTCATCTCATCCAGATTGAGAGAGACGGTCTCTCGACCCAGGAGGTCCTCGGGTCTGACCTCGCGCAGCTGGTTGATCGTCACATCACCCAGGATGATCTCCCATACGCCCGGGACGATCTTGAAGGAAGCGCCGGCCTCCTCACAGAGTCTCACTACCTCCCGGATCGTGTGTCCGGACGCGGAGGGTATGGCTATCACTATATCGCGGACATCATGCGCCTTCACAGTGCCGACCAGGTCGCTGATCGATCCGAGAACCGGGATGTCGAGGATCTTGCGGCCCAGCTTGTCTGGATCGTCGTCCAGGAACCCGACCACCCTGTAGCCGTGTTCCGGTCGCAGACGCATCTCCCCGGCCACCATGCGGCCGGCTGCACCAGCCCCAACGACCAGGGTTCTCGATTCGTTTTGGTCACGCCCCATGCTGTCTCAGTTGCCTTTCGTGGCAGTGCCATCCGGAACTCCCGGTTTCGGCCGGGACGCCGACGCGCACTCTCTATCGAATGATGGCTACCTTTAGAAATTCAACGTTGCCGTTCGGGAGCACGATTCTGAGGATGTAGACGCCGCTCGGCACTTCGTCGAAAGCAGCATCCAGGGAATCCCAGACGTACGGTTCGTTAGGCTCAAGCTCAGCCATGCGCTGCCCGCTCAGGTCCAGGATCTCCACGCGAGAGCCCTCGGGTGCACCGTATATCTGCACCATCTGTGCCGATTCACCCTCGCGCCACGGATTCGGGTAGACGAAGAGGCGGCCTGCGTCTGCTGTGATTCCCGATCTGAGCAGATTCAGGGTCGTATCATCCACCAGTTCATCCACCGAAACAGCCCAGACATCACCGTTTGTCTTGTCCGCAACGACGTGGTCGATTCGGCCGTCTGCGAGACCGTCGGACTCGTCGTACGTGAAGGCGACCCCGAGGTTGCCGTATAGCATGGCCATCCCATCGTCGGTTCCAACCCACATGTGCCCCTGCGCATCCTCTGCAAGCGCTCGCACCTGGGTCCCGGGAAGCCCCTCCACGGTTGTCCACGTTCCGGATGATGGATTGAAGACACCAAGACCACCGAGTGCACCCACCCAGACACGGCCGTCAGTTCCTACGGCGAGCGTGTGGATATAAGCGTCCGGGAGCCCGTTCTCATCATCGTAGTGAATCCATGTATCGTCGGCGAACACCCGTGGGTCGCGATAGTCCCACACATCGATGCCGGCGGCGTTGTAGCCTATCCAGAGACGCCCATCATGGTCGACAACCAGAGCTCGCACATCATCGTCTGAGAAATGGGTGGAATCAGGAGTCCACGCATTGTCGTAGTGCAGCCACTCGACCGTATCTCCGTGATCTATGGAGAGCTCCAGCGTTCCCGTCCGGGAGTGGTTCTCATCCCGCATACCGAACCAGACGCGTCCGCTCAGATCCTCTGCGGCGGAGAACACCCTCTTATTGGCGAGATCGGCCGGGTAGCTGTAGTACGACCATGTGTCGTCTGTCTTGTTGGCGAACGTCCCGTTGTCATCGACACGGTCTATGGTCAGCTCACCGTCCCTCGTGATCCACTTGCACCCCCCGCTATCCACATAGACCCGGTAGTTCCAGTTATCCTTCCGGATTCCACCGTCCTCGGTCTTGTGAGTGACCCAGGTGCTCCCGTCATACCCCGCGAGCCCCTCACCGTGAGTGGAAAGCCAGATTGTGCCTCCCTCAATGCCCATATCGAAGATCTTGACATCGTTGGGTGTATCGACGGTCTCCCAATCTGCGGCCAGCGCGGAACCGGTTGCCCAGGAGATCGTGACGGCCAGTATGGTGAGCGCCAGTAGAACACTGCGCATTGTCCAAGCACCTCCATCAGTGTTGTGTTGCTTCAATGTCCCGAGCGTCCCCCGGCAGAACGGAGAATCCAGCGCATTACGATCCGGAGATCGCTTCCAAGTGACCAATTCTGAACGTAGTAGGCATCCAGAGCTGTGGCGGCATCGTCAGTGGAACCCTCGTTGGCGCCAGCAACCCTGGAGAGTCCAACGATCCCGGGTCGCGCGTCAAACCTGACACGAGACCTGGTATCGCATTTCCTGGCCACGGCGGGTGCGAGGGGCTCCGGTCCAACAAGACTCATCTCACCCCTTAGCACATTGACGAGCGCCGGGAATCGGTCCAGACCGTGCCTCACGGCGAAGCGTCTACCCGGCGACGCAGAACTCTCGGGATGAAACACGAGCATCCCGTATTCCGTCTCACCCCGGCCGACGCGCGTGCTCCGCGATAGCAGCCCCCGGCCACGCGTCGCCCTCGACAGGATGGCAGATATACCCAGCACGGGTGACCACAGTGCCAGCAGTACGACCGCGCCCGCGATATCCAGGGCACGTTTCACTCCCGCCTTCGCACCCAGAAGGGCCTCACGCTCGAAAGTTACGACCTGCGTGTCGAGGAATTCCTCAACACGTGCTCGCTGTGTCATGATCCCCGTCAGCCCCGAGACCATTCTCACATCCACCGTACTCCGCCTCGCCCGCAACAGGAAGTCCGAAACCTCCGAGTTTGGCAGCTCCGGATCGGCGAATATGATCTCCTCAAGCTTCTGTGCGTCAACAAGATCGATCAGGTTGTCGAGCGTTCCAATGACGGGAACCGCCGACGGCTCATGCTCGCCCAGTCCGGGATCAACGAGCCCGACAAGATCGTACCCAAGAGCCGGCCGGGATGCGATGCGCTCGGCGATACGAACCGCCGTTCTCCCTGTTCCAACGACCGCAACACGCGCCAGGTCGAAGCTGCCCGCCCTGATCTGCCTGTGGAGCTGTCTGAGACCCGCGCGCTGGATCGACGCAAGAAGAGCCACGAGCACACTGAATGCTCCGACGAGCACTCGTGAGTAGACAGTACTGGAGGCAAGGAACGTGCTGGCCATCAGAATGATCGCGGCCACGACTGACGCCCTGACCACGCGAAGGAACGTATCGGTCCACGGTTCGCGCTCCTGCCTTGCGTCGTAGAGCCCGAAGAAGGCGAATGTAGTCAGGAACATGATGTTCGAGAAGATCAGAAAGGGCCAGTAGATCTCAACCCCGAAGAGAGGCTTGGTCAAGAGACCGCGCAGGCTCGATCGAAGCAGATACGCGAGCGTGAAGCCCACATTGACGGCCAGCAGATCGGAGATCAGAAGGAGTGACGACAGGATAATCCGCCTGTGCCTCTTCAGAGTGTAGATAAGTCCCCCCCACTTCTCATAGAAGTGTGCGAGCGAAAGCAGATGAGCCACAAGTTGCCGACTGACACCGGGCCTGGCGCTCTCTCGTGCGTGGCGGTGAGTCATGATCGACGCTGGAACGTAGTAGACCTTCCATCCGCCGCGCCACATTCTGTAGCACCAGTCGACATCCTCGAAGTAGAGGAAGAACCGCTCGTCCATTGGACCCACGTCGGCCAGGGCGTCACGTCTCGCCAGCATGCAGGCGCCGAGTACCCAGTCCACCTCGCGCGGCGTCTCGTGGTCGTAATCGAGCATCAGATGTCGACGGATCGTCCGGCTTCGCCTGAACACGGATCCGAGGAATGTCCGCCTCAGAACGAGAGTCCAGAACGTGTAGAAGGCGCGACACGAGTGCTGAAGGGTGCCGTCCGTATTGAGGAGCTTCGCCCCCGCTATCCCGACGTCACCGTGATCGTCCATGAAGCTCACGAGAGCGTCGAGCGAACCCTTGCGGATCTGGATGTCCGGATTGAGCACAAGGACGTAGCGCCCCGTGGCCTCTCTGATGCCTCTGTTGACGGCCCTCGAAAGCCCAACGTTGCTCGAGTTCGTGAAGAGCCTGATCCACGGAAACTCGCGGCCCACCAGATCGACCGTCTCATCCGACGATGCGTTGTCGACGAGGATCGTCTCGCGGGTGACAACATCGTCCGATGCCTCTATGGCCTTGAGACATGGGACAAGGTCATCATGGCTGTTGTATCCCACGATCACGATCGAGAGGTCGACCGGAATTCCCTGGGATCTCACACTCGCCTCAGTATGCGATCGAGCCGCAGACGCCATACGAGCCACATCGCTTCCCATACGATCCGTCTGGACATCTTGGACGTTCCTGCATGTCGGTCCACAAAGACGATCGGGATCTCGTGAATGGAGAAGCCCTTCCTCCAACACCGGAAATTGACTTCGATCTGGAACGAGTAGCCGTCCGACCTGATGGCATCTAGGTCAATCGTCTCGAGCACGTTCCTTCTGAAACACTTGAAGCCGCCCGTCGAGTCCCGCACCGGAAGGCCTGTGATGATGTGCGTGTAGACGTTCGCGAAGTAGCTCAGGAAGAGACGCCTGAGAGGCCAGTTCACGACATTGGCGCCAGTGATGTACCGGGATCCGAGTACCACGTCGTGTCTCTCGGCCTCCCCCACGAGATCGGCGATGACATTAGGATCATGGGAGAAATCAGCGTCCATCTGAACGATAAGGTCCGCGTCTGTGCCGAGAGCGTAGTGGAAGCCCCGGACGTAGGCGGATCCAAGCCCCATCTTCTCCGGGCGGTGTATGACATGCACACGCTCATCCTCGGACGCCAGGCTGTCAGCCAGCTCGCCCGTTCCGTCGGGCGATCCGTCATCCACGACGAGAAGGTGGATGTCCGGCAGCTGAGACAACACCAGGGGCGCCAGTTTGGTCAGATTCTCCCGCTCGTTGTAGGTCGGAACAATGACCATCACCTTCATTTGGTCTCTCTCCGCTTTCCACCCCTCAAGGGGAGCGCCAACAGGAGTGCGATGACGAGCGCTGACAACATCGTAATGACGAGTCCGGACCAGAGCCCTTCGGCTCTGTAGGCCATCACCACCGTGTGCTTCCCTGGTTCAAGATAGACCGAGCGGAAGGCATAGTTCGTCCGGTAGATAGAGGTCTCTTCACCGTCGACGAATGCCTTCCACCCTCGCGGGTAGTATAGCTCAGAGAAGACGAGAAGACAAGGTCGCGTGATCTCTGCAGTTACGACGATCTCCTCGGCCGCGTACGAGACAAGCCTGGCTCTGCTATCCCCCACCTCCTCCACCGGACCGGGGAGTTCGCGGTCGACAATGGCATATGCGGCGGGATTGAACCCGTCGGTCGTGAGTTCAGCCAGAGCCAGATCCTCAGACTTGACGACCTTGGCGCTGCCCATAAGGAACACTCGCTCCATCACCGCGAGGTTCTGATGAACGCCGGGGGCGACCATGGTGAACGCCGGGTGCCCGATGTCCTCCTCGGGTCCCACCAGATAGCGTACGTTCGTAAGGGCGAGGAACTTCAGGTTGGCGACCTCAAGTCGTTCCATGAAGCGGCTGTATATCTGGAGCTTCGCGGGGTGATATCCCCCGATCGATTCGATCCGGTGGTACATCCACTCATTCGATCCGAAGCCCGGCCCGAGGGGCGCCACCCTGAACACGCCGGGTTGCTGCTTCAGATAAGCTATCGCGGGGGTCTCCCTGAAATAGCTTGAGAGCGGTCTCGCCGGCTCCGGGTGAAGGAAACGAGCGTTCACGGTCGAGAGATCCCAGACTATGAGCCCAAGGAGCAGCACTGCCACGATCCAGCGCGCAAGTTTCCTTGTTGAAGCCACGAATATGGCGACCCCTGTCGCGGCGGCGAACGCCACGAGGATGCCGGCGTCTCTAGTGGCCATGGTGGCGGCCCTGGCTCCTACCGTTCTAATCGCTGACGCGGCAACTCCAGTGTGCTTCGCCATCAGCGATGCCGAGGCGGCCTGCTCAATGGACGAGCGGGATAGCATCACTATCACACCCACACCCACTCCCACTGCCGCCGAGCCGATGGCCCACCTGAGCCATTTCCTTCTATCCACCTCAGGCTCAGTTGGCCGGTGCGCCTCACTCAGGAGAACACTCGCGCCGTGTCCGGCCAGCGCGGCGATCGAGAACTGCGAGAGGAGCAGGAAGAGTGCGGGAACGCGGAATCGGCTGAATCCGGGCAGTACGTCGTACATGACACGATAAACGGGGCCGATGTGGCGGCCAAATGACAGGAAGATGCCCACGGCAGCGAGAATCAGAAGGAAGCGGACATCACGATCCCTCTTTCGGAAGGCCGCTATCGCGGCCAGGGCGAGGACTACGTACCCGACGTAGTGTGAGACCTGCTGAAACGGCATCGTTCCCCAGTAGGTTTCATTCGAGAGCCCAAAGGCCGAAGGTACGAAGAAGGTCCCAAGCTCCATCGGATGGAACGACCACATGGTGGCCTCAGCAAACCCCATCCCACCGGCATAGGCCACCCGAGTGGACAGACCGGAGTAGGTCATGAGCGGCAGAAGCAGAACGGCGGCCAGGGTCGCAGCGAGGACTCCCCCCACGAGCAGCTGTCCGGATCTCGCGAACAGCACGCCTGGTCGCATCCGATCGCGTCGCGCTGTGATGAGAAAGAAGATGAGAAGGAGTCCCACGGCTAGCCACGTGTAGTAGCTGACCTGAACGTGTCGCGCCAGGAATTGAAGTCCCCCGAGAGCCGCGAGGATACCCACCCAGCGACGCTGTCCTGTCTCGAGCAGCTTGAATGCGGCGAGGAGAACCAGAGGAATGTACGCGGCGCTCAGGACCTTCCCGCCATGGCCTATCGCGGCAAGTCCCACAAGATGTGGCGAGAGCATGAATGCCACTGCCGCAATGACAGCGCCGGCGTGCCTAACCTTCCTCGAGCGAAGGAATAAGAAGGTGCCTACGCCGGCCAGCATATAGTGGAGAACCAGGAAGAAGAGCCTCGGAAGTGTGACGCCCGGGATGCTCTCAAGGAGACTTCGAATCCAGTAGTTCGGGTATACGATCCCATTCCACGTCATGCTCTCGAGAAACGGCATCCCCGAAAAGATGAATGGGTTCCAGAGGGGCATGCGCCCGTTCGCGATCTGTTCAGTCGCGTAGTCCTCGAATATCGCGGCTCCGGCCAGCACGTCGCCGCCGGTGAGAACCTCACCACCGAACATGACGCGACGGAAGTAGACGAGACCCACACCTATGATGATCGCGAGCGAGATGGCCGTCGCTCTCTTGCCGAAGACGGACCAGCTGCCAGGCTCCTCCTGACGTCCTTTGGTCGTCCGTTTCTCGTGTTTGTGAGGCATTCGCATCTCCCCGATGTAGTGGTGTAGTGCTATTCACACGGCCTCGAAGTCTCAGAACCCGCCGGCGTCGCCCTCAGGCCTTTGGCCAAGATGCGAGCGGTGTCCCACAAGGACCAGCAATCCGCCGACCAGGCGCATCCCCCCTGCGATGGCTGTCCCCACGGCCGCTCCCATCAGTCCCCATCTCAGAATGAGGACGATATCGAGCACAACATTGGCAGCCAGCGTTCCGAAGTTCAGCCACATGAACTGTTTCATGGCGACCCGAGGGAGGCGGCCTCCGACGAGGCTACTTGGAATAGAGTAGAACAGCTTGAACACGCCGGACAAGATGAAAGGCAATATCAGATAGGAGCCCGAGTCATAGCGTCCCTTGTACAGGAGGTGCACCACATCGTCGCCGAGGAAGAAATAGGCCGCGGAGAGCGCGAGAGCCAGAAGGGCAATCGCGCCGAAGTAACGACCCAGACGGATTCGTCCCATCGAGCCCACGCTTGGCATGAGCACATATCCAATGGAGTAGAAGAGGAAGTCGAACCCCTTCATCGTGGCGAAGATGGTGGCGTAGACCGCGAGGTCGGAGTAGCTCATCATCTTGCCTATGATGAGCTTGTCGATCCCGATCATGACGGAGAAGCTGAGCCCCGTTCCCAGGAAGAGCAGGCCCTCCTTCGCCACGGATGACGGAACCGGGCTTAGCTTCCCGGGACTTCCGACATCCTCTCCCAACGCGCCACGGACGCGAGCGATCGCGACCAGGGCCACCGAGATTCCGAACGCCAGGATCAGTGACCATTGTATGTAGGTGAGGTCCATTCGCCGGGCCAGAAAGACACCGACGAAGAGCACTGCCATGAGAAGGACAGGCATCTGCCTCCAGAGCATGGCGCGCTCATAGTGGTGGTGCGCCCGCTCCACACCGCTCACGAGGATGATGACATTGTTCGCGGCCAGCACCATCACCAGGGTCAGTATCGACAGAAAGCCCAAGGCGTAGTACAGGCCGGCGATGACGCCCACGGCGATGCCGAGTGGCACTACCGCGATGAGCACGCGCCTGACGTGTGCCGAAATGTCGTAGGTGTCGCTGGACGAGCGAGCGATGAACCGGACTGTTGCGGGTTCCTGTCCCAGCAGGGATATCGTGGAAAGAAGAGGGAGTGCTCCAAGAATGAGTGCAATGATCCCGACGGACTCCTTCGGAAGCCCCCGTGCCAGCAGCACCTGGCTCAGGAGCTGGAGCAAGGCTGCCAGGAGGACGATTCCGAAGACGGAGCCTACCCTGAAGTGAGCTCCAATGCTCCGTGGTTCCGTGAGTGCACCCAAGGATCCTCCGGGATTCGGATACAGGACCTTCTACTCGATGTAGCCGAGAGATCTGAGCTGTTCCTTGATCGATTCGTCCATCGTTGAACCGAGTTCCGCGCCCTCTCTGGCGATTGCCGCGTCGTAGCTTGCCACCGAACTAAGCGGGTAGCGTGCAAGATGCCCGGGAGCGATCGTCTCAAGCAAAACGCGACCGTCCATGTCGTCCGGCACCGCCAGACCAAGCACTGCGAGGCAGGTCGGAGCGATATCAAGGATCGTAGCGTCGCCGAAGGGACCGAGCGTCCTGAAGGCAGGGCCTGCGCCTATGACGACACCGTGCTTGTCGTGCATCCCTGTCAGCTGAGGCATGCTGGGGTTCCCGTTCAGACGAGGCTGGAAACCGTGATCGGAGACCAGGAGTATGTTCGTGTCATCCCCTACCGATTCCAGCAACCTGCCAAGCAGGCGATCCGTGTATCTGTAGTAGTTCGGGATGACATCTCCGTAGCTTCTGACATCCGCAGGCGCCACGGTCTCAAACGGGCCGGGATCCGAATACTGCCAGAAGAAATGCTGCACAAAGTCGATGCCTCGGAGATAGACGGCCGAGAAGTTCGGGTCGTACTGGGGGATGAAGAAGTCCGCGACGGTAGAGTATATCTCGTCCCTCAGATATCCCCATCTGAGTGGCTCGTCGACTATCCTGTTCTGCTGGTAGCGCTTGTCGCTCTTCTCAAGACGCTTGTAGCCCGGATCGAACGCAAACGAGCCGAAGGAACCAAGTCGCTCGTTTGTCGGCTCTCCCTGAATCGTGTGCAGGAGCTGCAGCGGGCCCCTCAGGAGCGAATGGACGCGATCCGAAACCACGAAGCCGTTGACATCGTCAGCCGGCCACGTCACGTACCACCCTGTCACGCCCACAACGCCGCCGTAGCCTGAGACTATCTCCCACAAGGCCGGCGCCCTTCTCATACCCGCGTTGACGGGAACACCGTTCAGGTCGACGAAGCCCAGAATGCCATGCTTCTCAGGCACTCTGCCCGTGGCTATCGTCGTCCATATTCTGGGTGATATCATCGGTTCAGCGGTAAGCAAAGGACCGTGCCAACCACGCTCCATCAACCTCTGGAAATTCGGGAGCTCACCGGCTTCGACCAGGGGCCCAAGCATCTCCCAGTCGCATCCGTCCACGCCGATCACAAGGATGCGCGGCATCTCGGCATGCGTCTCACCTGGGGGTCCCGAGAAGCTCGGACGCGCGCGCGACCTGAGCCCAGGGCCTATCACCAGCATGAGAAGAGCGATGACAAGAGGGGTAAGTCCCAGAGTACGTATTCCTCTGGTCGTCAATGTGTTTCTCAGAAGCGTGAGAAGGCGAACGACGAGGAATGCCACCATCAAGCCGAGCGCGAGCCCTCCAATGAGCACAAGAAGGGCCCCGATCATGTTGAGTTGAAAGGTCGAGAGCGTACCCGCGCGAACGAACGTCTCCGAACCCTTCACCGGCAGGAAGGTGAAGGTCGCGAGGACCCAGGCCGTCACGGTCGTCATGACGAAGACGAGGCGCCCCTCGGCGCGTGAGATGTCATGCTTCCTCGCCAGGCCGAACAACATCGGCAGAACGGCGAGTAGCCCCAGGAGAATGTAGGAGAGCAGACAGACTGCAGTGACAGGGACTATCTGCTCTGGGGCGAGAGCGATGGTGAAGCCGCTCGTTCGCACCCCGAAGACTCCGAGGTACGCGCCGATGACGACGGCGAAACCCAGTGCGAAGAGAGGAAGGCGGAGCAGAATCGGTCTCACTCCCGTTTCCGTCTGCTTCTTGTGTCTCATCTTGCTAACCCTCGGATTCCAGCGCCTCGGCCAATGCCGCAAAGACCTCGTCAACACCTATGGCGTCCATGCAGGAGGGGGTGATGTCGCACGATCTGCGATAGCAGGGCGCACAGTCTATCGTAGTCGTTACCTTGCGGCCCTGACCAAAGAGATCAATCTCCTGATGAACGGTTGGTCCGAAGAGCGCCACGACTGGAACTCGCAATGCCACAGCAATGTGAAGGGCCATCGTGTCGCCCGTGACAAGAGCGTCGAGCAAGCCCACGATTGCCGCGAAGTCCATGAGTGCGTGGTGTCCACCAGCGATAGCTGTTCCCTGTGACAGGGCGATGACCTCTGCCACCGTGTCCTTCTCTTGAGCGCCCCCGAGAATCAGAGCCGTGCCTCCCAGATCACGAGTGATCCGACCGGCAAGAGCAGCGTAACCGGATGGCGTCCATGCTTTGTTCGCAAAGACCCGACCTGCGCCCACATTCAGACCGACGAGAGGTGCATGAGCGCCCAGTTCACGAACGAATCTGTCCGCATACTCGATAGATTCGTCCGGAAGCGCAAGCGTGTACGGCTCACCCGCGAAATCCACCTCGGCGATCTCACAGAAGATCTCAGGGTAGCTCCTCGTGTTCTCGTTGAACTTCCTGTCGTTCGATAGCCCGAGGTCGAAATCGTACCTGGCTCCCGCGCTCTTGGGCTCGGTGGTGCCCCATTTCGAGAGACCGAAACCCAGTTTGCGGTCGGCCTCGATCAGATTCATGAGAGCGCACGCACGCGGCTCCTTGTCGAGGCAGATGGCCACATCGAAGCTCTGAGCCAAGAGAGTCAGGGTGGCTTCGAATCCAAGAGCGACCGCACGATCTATGTACGGATTCAGATTGATTAGTGGGAGCGCATTCTCGTCAGTCACCCACGTGATATGCGAATCGGGGTACTTCCTCTTGAGCGGCTCCAGAATCGACGTGGTCCGCAGAACGTCTCCAGCCGCGGCGAGCTTGACAATGAGGAGTCGTGTCCCCATTGGCTGATAGTGGGTACACGCATCGCACGCCCCGCCGAAGCGACACGGTCGGTCGCCCAGGTAGAGCTTGCAGTCGAATCGCACCGTCTCTGCCATCAGATTCCTCCGATCACTGCGACTACTCAATGTAGCCGAGCGACCTCAGTTTCTCCCGGATGCCCTCATCAATCGGTGACTCGATCGGGAACTCACTGCCGCCCGCCTCCCCCGTCTCGTACGTGGGAATCCACTGAACCGGGTGCACGCTTAGGAATGTCTCCTCGAAGCAGTCGGTCAGAGGGCGTCCGTCCATGTCCTGAGCTGCCGGCAGTCCAAGATACGCCAACATGGTCGGCGTCACATCGACCACCGATGCATCACTCTCCATGCGGTGTCCGGCCTTCACTCCCGGACCGGCAAAAACAATGACTCCGTCGACGCCATGATCCCAGGGGACGTCCTTGCCCCCCTCCTCCGTGCGGATTCTCTCGCCGCGTTCCCAGCGAGACTTAAGCTCTTGTTTCGTCTCGAAGCCATGGTCGGAGACCAGGAGCACGGCCGTCCTGTTATCCACCGTCTCCAGATAGCGTCCTATTGTTCTGTCGATGAAAGAGTAGTAGTTCTTCACTACGCTTCCGTACATACGGGCGTCATCCGGGCTGACCGTGAAGCCCGCCTCCTCCTGGTAGCCCCAGTAGTAGTGGGAGACAACGTCCGTTCCCTGCAGATACACGGCGAATACTTGAGGTTGCTCCTTCACGAGAAAATGGAGCCCCGCATCAGCGAAGGTCTTGTCCTTCGCATAGACCCAGCGTGCATGAAACTGCTTGGCCGGATCGGTGAAACGGGAATCCGCGAAGAACTGATTCAATTCCCCTATCGTGACATCCTCTTCAGTCACGATGAAGCCTTCGAACTCCTCATAGAGCGACTCGGGCCACGTCCGCCCCGGGAAGTCATCCGTGATCAGTCGTCCGCGGGCGTCGCGGGCGGCGCCGAACGGGATGCCATGCAGGCTCCAGTTGACGGGCCACGCTCTCTGGGCGATCATGAATCCCTCGACCTCATCGACCGGCCAACTCGGCCACCATCCGACGATGCCGACGGAGATGCTCCTCTCGGACAGGATGTTCCAGAACGCCTTGACCCGGCGCATGTTATTCGTCACCGGGACTTCCTTCGTCCCCCCAGGCAGCTCGGCTACGAATCGGGTGATGCCGTGTCGCTCCGGGACGACGCCAGTCGCGATGCTCGTCCACATCTGAGGAGATTGAATCGGCACGCCGCTCTTCAGAACGCCGTAGGACCCTCGATGGAGCAGTCCCGCGATGTCGGGGAGTTCACCCGCTTCGAGCATCGGCGTGAGCGTATTCCAGTTCAAGGCGTCGATCCCGAAGATGATGAGCCTTGTCGCAGGCTCGCTCGTATCACCCTCTGGACTCGAACACCCAACGAGGACAATCCCCAAGAGAACCGCGCCAAGAAGGAGAATGGCGCCAGTAGAAAGGGTCCGTCTAGCCATATCTGTTTGTCCTCCCCTTCCTCCTCGCAACATCGAGCGTACCGGCCACCACGGCTGAGACGTTGTCCGACCTCCTCGTCAGGAGCCCCTTCACGGCGAAGCCGACCGTGCGCGCCCCCGTCAGTGGGATGATGCCGAGCCAGTGATACGGACGCGCGTAGCGTCTGAAAAAGGCCATCGTGCTGATGATGCGATGATATATCTTGTACGGTGTCAGTCCCCCACCCGAACTCGTGGAGACCTTGTGCCACAGATGAGCGGACGGCACCACGAGACACGTGAGACCAAGATCCCTGGCCCTCAAGCACCAGTCCGTATCCTCGTTGTACATATGGTAACTCTCATCAAGATAGCCCACAGAACCGAGTGTTGCCACCGGTACAAGAAGTGCGCATCCGGTGAGGTAGTCGACCTCCGCAACATGCTCATACTGCCCCGTGTCGCGCTCTCTCAGTCCAAGGTGTCGGATTCTCCCGGTCCAGAAAGAGACGCTGCCCCCCATCGACCAGATGAGGTCCGAAGGATCGTGATAGTAGATCTTCGGACCAAGCAAGGCGGCATCCCGGTGACTCTCGGCGACACGAACGAGTTCTGATACGGCATCCGGGGCTATCTCAATGTCGTTGTTGAGAAGAAGGACGTACTCCGCTCCGCTCTCAAGAGCCTTCCGCAACCCGACATTGGCGCCGCCCGCATACCTGAGATTGTCACCGGTCTCAACGAGGCGAATCCCGTTGAAGGACCGTTTGATGAAGTCGGGGGATCCGTCAGTCGATGCATT
Organism: uncultured bacterium; assembly: GCA_964521425.1. GTDB lineage: Bacteria > Joyebacterota > Joyebacteria > Joyebacterales > Joyebacteraceae > Joyebacterum. Next base: position 151,456 of record CAZFRO010000002.1, on the reverse strand, counting down.
GTCCACGACGAGCGTTGTGAGGTTCTCGTACGTGGACTTCTCCAGGGAGCGGAGGCAGTCACCGATGACATCCATGCCGTTCCAATTGATGATGACCGCGTAGACGGACGGTGTGCTCACGTTGTCTGCCTTCCGCCTTGAGGGCGTTACGTGCTCTCCATCTCGACGAAATCCCGGACGGCCCGTCTCATGAGGTCTCCCGCGCGGTCTCGTCGTGCCTCATCCTCCACGTTGGAGCGCATGGCTTCCGCCTCCCCGCCAGTGAAGAAACGCACTATGGCCTGTGCGAGCGCCTCAGGGTCGCGTGGATTAACAATATAGCCCGTCTTCCCGTCCGCCACCACCTCCGGAAGTCCTCCCACGTTCGTGCTGACAACGGGCAGTCCGAACGCAAAGGCGATCTGGGTGATTCCGCTCTGAGTCGCCGACACATACGGCAGTACAACGAGGTCGGCAGCGCCGAAGTATCTACCAACATCCCCGTCAGGGACATGCTCGGCAACGACGGTCACGCGCTCCCTGATCCTCAGACTGTCTATCAGCCTCTCGTAGCGATCTCTGTCATCGTAGAACTCCCCGACGATCAGAAGCTCAACATCCACCTTCTTGAATACCGCGGGCATCGCTTCGAGCAAGTACTTGAGTCCCTTGTACTCCCGGACGTAGCCGAAGAAGAGTACAACCGGTCGCTCGATATGAAGCTCTTCCTTGAGGGACGCTCTTTCCCCCCAGCCACTCTCCGTATGCTCGTCACGATAGCAGTCGTATATGGGCAGGGCGGCCTGTCTCATGGGGACACCGGGAAAGAGGGACTGGATACGGCTCGCCACAACGCCCGAGAGAACAAGGAAGTAGTCGGCGCTTGAGAGTGCAAAGCGGGTGAGGAATCTGTCCACGAATCGGTTCTCGTGAGACACCACATTCTCGGCTACGAAGACGATCCCTGCACCGGTCCATCTCTTCACAAGACGTGCGATCACACCCAGGGCAGGCCCAAAGAACGGGTTCCACCACGTGAAGATGACCAGAGCAGGTCTTCTCACAGGCACCGCCATCCAGCGAGCCGCCCGCACCCAGCTCGCTGGACTGATCGAGTCGACATGCTGTCTAGATGCCGTCGTCTTCACCGGGTTTCGACTGAGGTTCATCTGCGTCTTCCCCGGGAAGAGGAGAGACGGGTAGAGGCGGCTGTAGGATACGACGTAGACATCGTGATCAGAGCTCAGACTATCCACAAGATGGGCCACGAAGAGCGCATTGCCCCCCCTCAAGGGGTAGGCGGGCCCGACTATGGCCACGCGCGATCCGGCTCCTTCATAGAGTGGTGTGGTCTTGTCGCTCACTTGATGATCCTTGAAGATGCTCTCTCAGCCCGTGGCATCCCCGCGGCGCACCAATCGCGCGCGGATCGGGTAGTCTATGCTGTCGCTTCGCAGATTCGCCAGCATCTCGCCCAGAAGTCCGAACGAGACCATCTGTACTCCGACGACGATGAGGAGGATTCCAAGGGTCAGGAGCGGTCTCCTGCCTATCGCCCCTCCCATGATCTTGACGATCGTCAGGTAGACGCCTATGCCGAAGCCGCCCACGAAGAGAACTGATCCGAGCATTCCGAACAGGTGCAGGGGTCTCGTCACATAGCGTCTGAGAAAGAGAACCGTCACGAGATCGAAGAAGCCTCGAAGGAAGCGCTCGGCCCCGAATTTCGTCTGGCCGTAGCGTCGAGCGTGATGGCGCACGGGAACCTCAGTGACGGAGAAGCCCGCGAAGTGCGCGAGAACGGGCGTGTAGCGGTGGAGTTCACCGTAGACCTTGATCGTCTTCACGACCTCGCGTCTGTACGCCTTGAGACCGCAGTTCATGTCATGAAGGTGGACGCCTGACACCGCACCCGTCGCCCAATTGAAGAGCTTGGAGGGAAGCCGCTTCGAAAGAGGGTCCTTCCTCTCCTTCTTCCAGCCTGAGACGAGATCGAATCCATCGTCGAGGCGCTTGAGCATGCTTGGTATTTCGGCCGGATCATCCTGCAGGTCGGCGTCCATTGTGACCACGACCTTCCCCGACGCCTCTTCGAACCCGACGGCCATGGCAGCTGACTTGCCGAGATTGCGGCCGAACGCTATCACACTGACGTTGTCGTATTGACCGTGGAGCTCCTCCAGAATGCCCATGGAGGAGTCGGTGCTCCCATCGTTCACGAAGAGGATCTCCCAGCTCAAGTCCAGAGGCGACATGCCCGCCTGCACGGCCTTGTAGAGCTCACGGAGGCTCTCTTCTTCGTTATAGAGCGGTACCAGAATCGTGACATCCATCTCATTTATCTCCCATGCCAGGAAGGGATCTCAGCCACTCGAATTCGCGGGCCAACCCCACCTCCAGCCCGACCGAGGGGGCGAATCCCAGCTCGGATCGTGCCTTGCTGCCGTCTGCAAGCGTGTCTCTCACGTCGCCCTTCTGTGAATCTCCGTGCTGACGCGCGATCCTCACCCCCATCACCCGTTCCAGCGTATCGATGGCCTCGTTCAGGGATACACGGCTTCCCCCACCCAGATTATAGACCTCTCCGGGTGATCCCTGTGCCAGCGCGCTGACTACGCCGTCGACGATATCGTCTATGAACGTGAAATCACGTGTCTGCGCTCCGTCTCCGTATATCTCGATGGGGCGGTCCGAAAGGGCGGCCGAGATGAACTTGTTGAAGGCCATATCCGGTCGTTGTCTGGGACCGTACACCGTGAAGAACCTGAGCGACACAGTGGGCACAGAGTAGTTCCTGTGGTAGAGCACGGCCAGGTGCTCTCCTGCGAGCTTCGTTACACCGTACGGCGAGACCGGGCACGTCGCCCCTCGCTCGCGCATCGGGAGATCGTCGGTGTCACCGTAGACCGATGATGAGGAGGCGTAGACGAAGCGAGTGAGAGCTCTCCCCTTGCAGGCCTCCAGAAGGCGCTGCGTAGCGATGATGTTGCAGTCCGTGTAGGTCTCGAAGCTCCTGCCCCAGCTCGCTCTTACGCCCGCCTGCGCCGCAAGATGGCAGACCGCATCGACATCCTTCAGAACGGAATCGAGATCGCAGGATGAGAGATCGAGTTCATCCAGCACGAAACCGTCGCTCTCGAGGAGCCCGGACAGATTCGCCTCTTTCAAAGATCTGGAGTAGTAGTTCGTGAAGGAATCGACCCCGCGAACCGAATCGCCGCGCGCTATCAGACGCTCGGCGACGTGCGATCCAATGAAACCGGCCACGCCGGTCACGAGATAGTTTGCCATTCTCCCTCTACCCTCCCTCCAGGTTGTCCCCGATCCGTCGGAAGCTCTCAGTCACCCTGATGCTCATCGTCGCAAACGATGCGAGACCGACGCCCGTGACAAGAAGACCAGTGAGAACATGCGCCACCAACATGAGGGCCGTGACCTCGGCGCGCGCCATCCCGAGGCCGCCGGCGAATATGAGCCCCATGATAGCCTCGTTGTAGCCTATCTGTGCCGGCGGTGTCGGGAAGATGTACGAGAGCGATATGAGAGTATACCCGAAGAGGACGGTTGGGAAAGCGACATCGATGGAGAAGGCGCGAAACATCAGGAAGAAATAGAGCGCATCAAGCATGACTGCCCCGCCGGTGAGAGCCAGAAGCGACCAGAGAGCCCGCGCGTTCGCTTTGGCCACGCTCAGTCCGTCAACGAAGAGGCTGATCCATAAGGACAGACGATCGTGGAGCCTTGTTGGAAGCCATGAGAACATGCGTGTGACTATCCGAGCTGTCCTCTCGCCGTTTCTCACGGCCAGAGTCAGGAGCCCGACGGCTACCACAAAGACCGTCACCACCGCCACTATGAGCGACGTCAACGATCCCGACAGGCGGACCGACAGAACAGGCACCATAACTACTACAAGCAGGATGGAGAAGAGTTCGAGGAGCTTGTCGAGAAAGACCGTCGGGAGGCTCGCGGCTATCGGCAGCCCTTTGAGTCGCTTCAGAAAGAACGACTTGGCAACCTCACCAGCGCGTATCGGAATGATGTAGTTCAGGAAGTAGCCGGCCATCAGCATCGCGAACGATTCGGATACGGTGATGGGCTGGATGGGCTTGAGGATCAGCCGCCATCTGAGACTCCTGACGAAGTATGCGCTCAGATAGACAAAGAGTGCGATGACGATGATGGGTGGACTCGCCTGACCCATGACGTCGCGTACACGGCCAAGATCAACGCCTCGGAGGGCGAGAAAGAGAAGGAGCGCCCCGGCAAGGAGCGCCAGCGCTATCTTTGCGCGGTTGCTCAAGACCCGTCCTTTCTGACAGCGATGATCCCGCGGTGATGCGCGAATAGGATCCGGAGCGGGAAGCACCGGGCGTGCTCGATGGCGAAGTGCTTCCCTATCTCGCGCAGGAGTTCCGCTCGCTTGTCCGGATCGAAATACGGCAGGCTGTCGGACCTCCAGGTGTAGTGTTCCAAACGCTTCGACGCACTGACGAAGCGTTTCAGGAATGGGAGGAATGTCGCTGCTACCTCCTCGATGGGCGAGTCTATGTCCGGCCACCAGGGGGTGTCCACGACGGTCCTCTCGATCACACGGAAGCCCTGTCGGTCGAGATGCCCCGCTATCATCTTCGTGTTCATTGCGGCTATCTCACCGTGACTCCACGGGTCCCGCGCCACGATATGATGTAGCCTATGGATACCGAATCCGTAGTTCAGCGTGTTAGAGACATAGAGCATCACGAACCGCTTGCTCGCGCGGCACATCTCCTCGATGAGCCGCCCGGGCTCCGGGACCTGTGGCACGGCGTTGAAATTCCAGACTAGGTCGAAGGACCTCGGCGCCACACCGAGCGTCCCGTCCGCGGCGTGGCGTATCTTCGCACGATTCGTGAGATTCAGGTTGGCCCAGATGCTCTCCGCGAGCACCACCTCGTCCGGATCGCCGAGGAGGAGTTCAACTTCGGCTCCGGCCTGCGCAAGTGGGATACTGTTCAGCCCTCGGATTCCGGTTATCCCATCACTTGGTCCCTCAAGGACCGAGTCCACCTGATAGCGCTCTGCGAAGCGTTCCAGCATCATGGCAACCGCCAGACGCTCATACGTCGTTCCGAGTCCCGTGTCTCTGTCGACGGCCGGCATGCTTAGAGTTCCCTTCTGAGAGTCTTCGCCACTTCCTGCGCCGTCGGCGGACAGCCGGCCACGTGAACCAGTCCCTCTCTCTTCGCCATGTCGCGCGTGCACTTCCCGAAGCAGATGACCTTCCCCCTGGCCTCCGGAAGCACCGCCTGTCGTCCCTGAAGAATATGGAGCTTGCCGATGAGTCCCCAGTAGAGGAGTTTCGGCGCCAGGGAGAACCAGTTCCTAGGGTCCTTCACGGAGAGTGAGACGGCGCCACTGAACGAGTCGATGCACATGGAACATGCCGTAGGATCACGCCAGGAGTAGATGTTGGCGACACGCCCGAACTCCTCATTCGCGCGTTCAAATGAATGCGTGGGCGCGCTTCCCAGGAGCTCCGGGTTGAGCGTACCAAGACCCTCTTCCGCGGCAATCCTCAGGTGCGCTATCTCAAGCGGATCGAAACCTGCCAGTCGTGCCGCCGCGGCGTCCAGCTCGAGCATGTTGGTCGACACGGCGAAGACGCCGGATCGAATCGGGCGCCCGTTCAGGGGACCGTCGCCCTCAAGCCCGACTATCCCGTCCAGCACGATCAGATCGGCGGGTCTTAGCTTCGCCTGCTGGACAAGCGGATCGTGCAGCCCAAGCTGATGATCGAGCTTCTTGTCCTCCTGCGACAGCATCCCTTTGTGGTTCTTGATTGAAAGCGTTATCGTCGAGTAGCCGTGCGTCTTGAGCTTCGGGATGTTTACATAGAGATCCACATCCTCCAGGAGCTCAGGCACGCCTATCTCCCCGTATTTCCATGTCCTCGCTCTTCTCGGTAGATCGTTGAAGCACACGAGGGGGACATCGAGCCTCCGGGCGAGCGCCGTGTACCCGGACTTCTCAAACACCCACTCCGAGTCCAGACCTATGCCCGGCCCGTCCGCGATCGTTATGTCCGTGATACCGCGCTCCCTCAGAAAGACGATCACCGCCTCGGTAACGCTGGGGTGTGTTACGACCGCTGACCTGGGGCTCTTGCCTGTCACCAGGTTCGGCTTGATGAGAGCCGTCCGTCGCTCCGAGAGATCCAGGCCGAGGTAATCCGCTGCGCTCTCAAGAGCGGCGACGATCTCCGAAACCCGGTACTTTCGTATCTCCTTGAGAAAGACCGCCATCAGTCCCCCTGCCTATCCTCTCCCGCCCGGTGGCTGTCGTGTCGCGATCTCCAGAGCCACCCCCGTGAGCGTCGGAACGTGCATCAGCATATTAGTGTAGGCCGCGTTCGCCAGCGGGCAGGAGCAGGCCCCCGTCCGCACTCGCTTTCTCAACTCCCGGGCACGCTCGCCGAACCAGATAGAAGGGAAATCGTAGCCCGCGTCGCGGAGATTCCCGACGGATTTCGCTTCGATACAGCAGAACCAGACATCGCCGTCGGGCGCTATCTGTCCGGACGCGAATCCAGCGTAGCACGGAATGATCTGGCGATGCTCTTCGAGAAAGCCCTTCACCAGCCCGTAGTAGCGTGCGCGGAATGACTGCGTGACGCGCGATATCCCACGGAACTCCTGCTCATGGAGTCTCGCGGTCAGGAAATCAACTGCCGCCGCATAGTCGTCTGGCTTGGGCGTGACACCGGTTCCGATGGTCTCAAGCTCGACTCGTTCCTCCGCTATCTCCGTTATGAATGAGTCCGGCGCGAGTTCCCCCGTCATGTATCGGTAGATCTCCGGGAGACGCTCAACGTTGTGCACTGAGATTACCGTGTGTATACCGAGCGTCAGGTTGTCAGCCCTGAGCTTCCTCAGAGCCTCATAGGTTGAGAGCGCCTTCTCGAAATTGCCGGGCACCCCCCTGATTGCATCATGCCGCTCCCCAATCTCATCAAGAGAGAGGTTGACGATCACCTTGGTCCCCCGACAGCGCGCCGCAATGTCCTCGACCATGGAGGGGATTCGGTCCGTCAGTATCCCGTTCGTCGGGATATTGATTATGGCAGGGTGCGTGCGCCGCCATGCGCTCTCGCAGATATCGACCAGGTCTCTTCGAAGGAACGGCTCGCCACCGCTCATCGTGAACCAGTAGGGGGCCCTTCCGAGCGAGGCGAATGTGTGGTCGAACTCCTCCACCGTGAACTCGTCTGCCTTCCTGTCGTAGACATTGCAGGTGAGGCACCGCGAGTTACATCGGTAGGTCACGCTGACCGTGAGATTGAGTGGCAGTAGCCGAGGCCGACCTGTGCGCCTCATGGAGTGATAGAGCGGTATAGATGTCAGGAGCCTCAGCATGTCATCACGCTCCCAGGTCCTTCGTCGATTCGGCAACTTCCCAGGTGTAGGGGTTCCTCTTGAGAACACGGTAATCGACTACGCCGAGCATCCGACCGACGAACTCGAGCCATATACCACCGATCGTCCAGGCGACGCTTCTCGGGCGCCACTCAAGATCGTCCAGGAGCACCCCGAATATCCCGCCGACGTTCTTGGTCGACACGCTGTACGATTGCACCCGTTCAAGCCAGAGGTGCCCCGCGTAGATCCGCCGCCGCTGCTTCAGAAAATCGCCAACCGTCGATGCGCCCTTGTTGTAGACGATCGCCTCCGGCACATAGGCGAGCCGCAATCCGCGATCCGTAACAACCGCCTCGATGCTCGCCTCGTCGACCGCACTCTCAGGGGGAATCCGCTCGACGAAAGACCTGAACGCGACCATCTCACCCAGCTTCGGCGACTTGAGCGCCAGTTTGTGGTGCAGGCGCCAGAGCATGTGGACTACGAATCCCATGAAGGTATTGGGATCGTCCACGGGGGTCGGACGCCCTCCCGTCATCCCAACGCCGGGATCCTCGAACGGTGCAACCATCCGTTCGACGCAGTCAGGGGCCGGAATGGTGTCGCCGCTTTCGAGCACGAACACATCCGCCTCCGCCATCTCGAGAAAGAGGTTGATGGCCGAGGACTTCCCCCTGCGCTCCGATTGCACCACCAGCTGGACCCGCGAGTCACGCTTGGCCCACTTCGCCACGAACTCATCGGTGCGGTCGGTCGACCCGCTCGAAACCACGATGATCTGGCGGATCGCGATTCTCTCGAGTCGCTGCTCTGTGAGTGCCTCGAGGAGGCGCTCGATGTTGCGCTCCTCGTTGTAGGCCATGATGCCGACGCTCACCGTGATCATACTCGTGTCCCTTGAATATGTCAGCTTCCGTCCAGGAGCCTGTCGCCCAGGAGCGTCGGCAGACCCGCACTGATGATGCGCTCCCGTGCCGCGGCCGCGTCGTACTCAGCCCTCAGGACTGTGATGACTCCATCATCCGAATCGAGAAGGCCGAAGGCAGCGCGCGGATCGCCGTCACGTGGCTGCCCGACACTGCCTACATTGATGATGTAGCGTCCGTCGACCGCCAGCCACTCCGTCGGTCCCTTGAGTTCAGTCGGACCGTGCTCCGTCATCTTCACAATGAGGGGGCAGTGGGAGTGGCCCACAAGACACAGTTGCTCGCTGAAAGCTGTGAACTGGTTCACGGTCGCAGCGGCATTCAGGAGATATGACCACTTCGCGGGCCTGAGTGGTGAGGCGTGAACACACAGGATCGAGTCGACCCTCTGGACCAGTGGGAGGGTTCCGAGGTACACCCTCGACTCCTCCGACAGGTGCGAATGTGTCCACGACACGGCATCCCTCGCCTGACGGTTGAAGGCGAACGCCTCTCTCTCGTTCAGAACGGCGCTGTCATGATTGCCCAGAACCACGATTGGATCGAGTTCCCTGACAAGCTCAACGGCCGCCTCGGGAGAAGCTCCGTAGCCAACGATGTCGCCGAGGCAGATATAGCGATCGACGGCGAGATCTTTGGCTCTGTCGAGAACGGCCGTCAGGGCCTCATGATTTGCGTGGATGTCGCTTAGGATGACGTAGCGCACTCGCCTCCCCTGGCTTCTCGTGCGATGTGATCGAGGACACCGTTCACGAAGCGTCCGCACTCATCCGAGCTGTACTTGCGGGCGATACCGACTGCCTCGTTGATAACGACTGCCACGGGGTTGTCCGGGAGAAACAGAAGTTCGAAGACGCCGATCCGCAGAATGGTGCGGTCGACGGCTCCCATTCGGCCTATCTCCCAATGCTCGCTCGCCGCGGCTATCGCCCCGTCAATCTCGGAGAGGTGCTCACGCACCCCCTTCACGAGAGCCGTCGAGAAGGAGAGGGCCCTCTCCCTGGCCTCGTGAAGCCCGGGAATGGAGCCGTTTGAGAGTCCCGTCAGCTCCTCGCTATAGAGGAGCTTGAGGGCCAGCTCGCGTCCCTCTCTCCGCTTTCCTCCGCTCGGGTGCTTCTCGTCGGGCACTCTACCCCATCCTTACGTAGAGATCGGCCAGCTCCAGGGCCGCAAGTGCGGCGTCGTACCCGCGATTGCCGGCCTTGCTCCCAGCACGCTCGATCGCCTGCTCGAGGCTGTCGGCTGTGATCACACCGAATACAGTCGGGACACCCGACTGCATTCCGGCCTGAGCAACGCCCTTCGCAACCTCTGAGGCAACGTAGTCGAAGTGCGGGGTCGCGCCTCGGATGACTGCACCAAGGCATACTACTCCATCGTAGGCGCCTGAGTCACCCATTCTCTTTGCGACGGCGGGTATGTCGAACGCGCCCGGCACCCATGCGATGGAGATCTTCTCATCGTCGACACCGTGTCGTCTGAGACAGTCCATCGCGCCCTCTAGCAGACGGCCGGAGATGAACTCGTTGAAGCGTGACACGACGATCCCGATCTTCCGTCCTTCACCGGTGATGTGTCCCTCGTACACCCTACTCATCACTTCCCTCCTTGGAGTTTGCGGCAACCGCCAGCCCGGCTTGAGCGCTGCTGTCACCCTCTGGGTGGCTCCGCTCTGGTGCCGTGTCTTCGCACACGTCTACCTGGAGATAATGCCCCAACTTGTCACGCTTGGTCGCCAGATAGTGGCGATTGCGTGCTGTGGGCGGGATCTCTATCGGGACGCGCTCGACGATTCTGAGACCGTGGCCTTCAAGACCCACGATCTTCTTCGGGTTATTGGTCATCAGCCTGATGCCACCGATCCCCAGATCAGCGAGGATCTGCGCCCCGATCCCATAGTCCCTCAGATCAGCCGCGAACCCCAGTTCCTCGTTCGCCTGCACGGTGTCGCGGCCCTTGTCCTGCAGCTCGTAAGCCCTGAGCTTGTTACCGAGGCCTATTCCACGACCCTCCTGTCGCATGTAGAGAAGGACGCCTTCACCCTCGCGATCGATCATCTTGAGCGCCGCGTGAAGCTGGTCTCCGCAGTCGCACCGCCCGGAACCGAACACATCCCCGGTCAGGCACTCCGAGTGAACACGGACGAGAGCATCGCGTTTGGGTCCCGGTGTCCCTCGTACCAGAGCCAGATGTTCGTGGTCGTCGATGTCATTCTCATACAGATACAGGTCAAACTCGCCGTAGCGGGTGGGTAGCTTCGTCATCACCACTCGACGCACGAGCTTCTCCGTTCGCTGGCGGTAACTAATGAGATCCTCGATGCTCACGAGCAAGAGATCGAAGCGCTCTGCCATCTCTCGAAGCTCCGGAAGCCGAGCCATGCTGCCATCGCCACTCATAACCTCACAGAGAATGCCGGCCGGCTTGAGACCGGCGAGCCTGGCGAGATCCACCGCAGCCTCCGTGTGACCCGCACGCCTCAGCACACCACCTGCAGCCGCACGAAGTGGGAACACGTGACCGGGCCGCGCGAGGTCGGCCGCGCGGGTCTCCGAAGCCACCATAGCCTGCACGGTCACAGCGCGATCGTGAGCGGATATCCCGGTTGTGGTTCCCTTCACCGCATCGACTGATACGGCAAAAGCAGTGCTCATCAGCGATGTATTGTCGGCGACCATCGGGTGCAGATCCAGTTCGTCCAGACGTTCCCCCGTCATCGGGACACATATGAGGCCGCGTCCCTCGCGTGCGATGAAATTGATCGCAGCAGGTGTGACCTTCTCGGCCGCCATGATCAGGTCGCCCTCGTTCTCGCGCGTCTCGTCATCGACGACAATCACCATCTTGCCGTCTCTGATGTCTGAGATCGCCCTCTCGATTGCCCTGTGTGCATTCATGCCGCGTTCACTCCACGAGCCCAAGATCTCTGAGCCTCTCCATGGTGAGTCCGTCTCTGTCATTCGCTGCCTCAGGAGTCGCAGGTTCCGTTCGAGCTTCCAGAAGCCTCTCTATGTGTTTCGCCAATATGTCGGTCTCTATGTTCACCTGGGAACCTTTCCGATAGCCATCCGCCACAGTCGCACGCAAGGTCTCCGGTATCAGGGCGACCGTGACGGCCCGCCCTTCGACGCTCGCGACCGTCAGACTCATCCCGTCAACGGCAATGGACCCCCGTGGAACCACGTATCGGAGGAGCTCCTGATCAAGCTCACTCACGAGCAGAGTCCCTTCTCCCGAGCGTGTCATGGCAAGCACGGTTCCTCTTCCGTCCACATGGCCTGTGACCATGTGTCCCCCGAACCTGTCGCCCACCTTGAGGGCTCTCTCCAGATTGACGAGGCCACCGGGTCTCAGGTCGGCGAGAGTAGTCAACCCCAGGGTCTCTTGAACGACATCGACTGTGAAATCCCCATCTGCTCTTCTTGTGACGGTGAGACACACTCCGTTCACGGCGACGCTGTCGCCAACGGAGAGCTCTCTGCCTAGCCTCGAAGCCACCGTGATCGACGCTCCCGCATCGCTCGGTGTCACGGCCGTGAGCTTTCCCTTCGCTTCTACGAGTCCGGTGAACAAGAGCGCTACCTCCATGCCTCGATTGCGCTATTCATGTGTGATGACGGCCTCAAAGACCGCATCAGAGCCCAAGGTGCTCCACTGTCCTTCCGAAATGATCATGTCGTCTAGCTGAATCGAGCCCAGCGCCGTCGGTGCAGGAGCCCCAATCAGGCTGGGACCGACGAAGAAGGAGACCCTGTCGATGAGATGCGCATTCAGGAGTGAAGTCGCCACGCGCGGTCCTCCCTCGCACAGAATGTCGATGAACCCTTCACTCGCTGCGTGACGGAGAGCCTCCTCAAGATCCAGCCCGCCGTCCCCCGTTCCTGCCGTCCAGACCTCAAGGCCTGCTCGTTCAAGTCGGCGTCGATCTTCCGCGTCTGCCCCTGCTCCGGCGACAATGATGGTCCTGTGCTCCTTCGCGCCGAGCGCGAGCGCCGCCCCGGCCGACATCCTGAGCTTGGAGTCGATCACGATCCGCGCCGGCTGGCGCTTCCCGCCCTCAGGGCGACGGTCAGTCAGAAGAGGATCATCGCTCAGAACGGTTCCTATCCCCACGAGGACTGCATCCACCTGAGAACGCAGCTGGTGGACGCGCGCACGCGACTCATCGGATGAGATAGAGAGCGCACTCCCATCCCGGGCCGCGACGCGGCCATCGAGTGAGACGGCGAGCTTCAGGTGAACGTGTGGAAGTCCCGTCGTCCTGAACTTCAGATACGGCGCATTGAGGCGCGTTGCCTCACGCGAGAGAAGCCCGAGTTCCACATCCATGCCGGCCTCTCTCAGTGCGGCCAGACCGCGTCCGGCGATATCCGGATTCGGATCCTCGATGGGAGCCACGACGCGCTTGATACCTGCTGCTATGAGCGCCTCCGTGCACGGAGGCGTCTTCCCCCAGACAGAACAGGGCTCGAGTGTCACAAAGAGAGTCGCACCACGCGCCCGTTCACCCGCCTCGGCGAGGGCGGCCACCTCCGCGTGACTCCCGCCGAATCGCTTGTGGAATCCCTGCCCCACGACTGCACCGTCCCGAACCAGGATGGCTCCGACACGCGGGTTCGGGCTTGTGTACCCCCGACCCTTCTCGGCCAGTGCAATTGCGGCGCTCATGTGCTCCCTGTCCGTCATCTTTGCTGCGCCAGTCCCTTGTGGAAGTGTCTGCGACCAATGATGGTCCGACAATGCTCACGGGAAGATCACGCTGCCCTGGAACTCAGGGCAAAAAGAAAAGCCCCGACATCGGGGCTCACAGGCGGAACCAGTACAAAGACTGGTCACCGTGCTCCTTCTTCCGTCCAGACTTTCACTGTCGGCGCCTGAATTTCGCAGGCTCTGCGGACGAACCGCTCGCGGGCTATCACCGCCGGTGGGGAATTACACCCCGCCCCGAAGGAACGTTCTATTCAACTGAGGTATACTCTAGCATGACAAAGCGGGGCTGTCAAGCAACTCAGAGTCACAGTGGCTTGCGAGTCCGGACCCCTTGACCACACACCCGGGATGGGCGCGGCGCGGCCTACCTGTACATGGCCTTGATGACGCCCCAGCTGGAGGGCTCGACGGGAACCACCCCCTCGTTCAGGTAGAACAGGTTCTGGCCGAAGCCGTCAGAAAGGAACAGGTCAGGGTCCCCATCGCCATCCATATCTGCCAACTCGATGCCCATCGGGAAACCGTCAGGAGGAAACGACGCGCCCCCAATCATCTGTGGGTTCTCCACGAACTCGAAGGACTGCGCGGTCCCAGTGTTCTCGAAGCACTGCGGCTGCGTATCGGACAGCACGCGTACGACATCGAGGTCCCCATCTGAATCGATGTCGCCCACGGCAAAGCAAGACTGAGCTCGCGCCGCCGGGCCGATGCCATCGATCCAGCCTTGGTCCTCGTACTCAGGTAACTGCGACGACCCAATGTTCGCTGCGTACTGGACGCGGCCGGATTCGAAGCCGTACATGAGATCCAAGTCTCCATCCGCATCCATGTCAGCCAGGCGGGGCTGGCCAGTCCCAATGTAGTTCGGAATGCCCTCAAACACGGAGAGATCTTCTTCCCACACTGGAGCCGTGCATCACCTGTATTCCAGTAGAACCTCAGAAACAGATCGTAGTAGCAGGTGATGGCAAGATCCAGATCTCCGTCAGCGTCGAGATCACCGAAGCCGCCGCTACGCCAGGGACAGTCAGCAAGCTCATCGAACTGCGTCAAGTCCAATTGCCATACCGGAGACGTGGGCCCTCCGGTGTTCCAATACACATGCACAGGATCAACGCCCGGGAGAACCAGATCCTCGTCCCCATCGCAGTCGAGATCCCCCGCACACATCCAGCTGCTCATTCCCTGCGGTGCCCAGTCATGTGCCGGCACCCATGTAATGTCCTGCGCTTCCGCTGCAGACGGGAGCACGGAGCTTGTCAGCAGCACAACTGCAATGACACTCCGAACCCACATGTTGTCCCCCCTCTGCTAGTGCCATCCGCTGATCGGACACCGTCTACTTCAATGATGCCACGTTCTTGACCGATGTTGCACCCTGCGATATGAAGAGGGGGAGATAGATGCTGGGGGCCGGTTCTGGCTCGTGCTTTCAGGGTGGATCGTTGCGCGGATTCAGAGGTTCACGGGGAAGGCCTACAGGCTCTCTGTGAGCTTGAGTGATCCGAGCCGCTGAGGCGTCACACAGGCAAGGGCGTCATAAGGTAGCTCTGTCGTCAAACACTCAGTCTGCTCGTATCAGAGCACTTGCGAAGACCTGCGGGTCGAAGACCTCTATGTCGTCGATGCTCTCCCCCAGTCCGATCAGGTGAACGGGAATCGAAAGCTCGCGCCCGATTGCCACGGCGATTCCCCCCCTGGCGGTTCCGTCCAGCTTGGTTAGAGCGATCCCGCTCACATCGACCGCGTCGTGAAAGAGTCTGGCTTGCGAGAGAGCATTTTGACCGGTGTTCGCATCGATGACGAGGAGAACCTCGTGAGGGGCTCCCGGCATCCGCTTCCCCAGCACGCGCCGGATCTTGATCAGCTCTTCAAGCAGGTTCTTGTGTGTATGAAGGCGCCCGGCCGTATCGATTATGAGGACGTCTGTGTCGCGGGCGATAGCAGCGTCCAGGGCATCGTACGCGACGGAGGCTGAATCACCACCCTCTTCACCAGCGATGAGGTCTGAACCGCTCCGCTCGGCCCAGATCGTCAACTGCTCACAGGCGGCTGCTCTGAAGGTGTCGGCCGCAGCCAAGAGGACGCTTCGCCCGGCGCGCATCTCCAGCGCCGCCAGCTTCCCCGCCGTCGTCGTCTTCCCGGTCCCGTTGACGCCTACCACCATGATGACGTGCGGCCGGGTGCGCTCAAGCTCGTCCCGGGTGGACCCGGCGTGCTTGAGGATCTCCTCCATCTCAGATGCGATGAGGTCGACTGCCGCCTCGACTCCACCGGATGAGATCTGTGTTGTGTTATCCTTCAGAATATCGATGAGACGAAGCGCGGTCCCGACCCCCACGTCCGCGGCGATCAGTGTCTCCTCGATCGATTCGAGTGCGGTCTCGTCAAGTACACGCCCGCTGCCCAGAGCGCTCTTCAGACCCTCGAGGAGAGCCGCCCGCGTCTTACCGAGGCCACTAAGCAGCCTCGTAAGCGATCTCCTCACTCTCAACCTCGTTCCCGGCCACGTCAAGTCGAACGGAGACAACCTTGGAGATCCCGGACTCCTCCATCGTGACGCCGTAGAGTCGGTCGGTGGCCTGCATGGTGACCTTGTTGTGGGTGATCACAATGAACTGTGTCCGGCCGGCGAACTCCCTGAGCATCCGGATGAAGCGCTTGACGTTCGAATCGTCGAGCGGCGCATCGACCTCATCGAGGATGCAGAAAGGCGACGGCTTCACCATGTAGATCGCGAACAGGAGCGCGATAGCCGTAAGCGCCCGCTCACCACCGGAGAGAAGGCTCAAGCGTCCAAGCTTCTTCCCGCCGGGGCTGGCGACGATCTCGATGGGGGAATCGAGTGGATCACTCGGCTCAAGGAGCCTGAGGTCCGCCTCACCCCCCTCGAAGAGACGTGAGAACATGCTCGTGAAGTTCTGACGGACGAGTTCAAAGGTCTTGATGAACATCTTCTTCGCCGTCGCATTGATCTCCTCAATCGTCTCGGCAAGCATAGTGCGCGCGCTCTCGAGGTCCTCGTACTGCCCTGTCAGGAACTCAAGTCTCTTGCTCTCCTCGTCGTATTCCTCCAGCGCAAGCAGGTTGACCGGCCCCATCGATCGGAGTCGCGCCTTCAGCCGCTCTGATTCCACTCTCGCGGCATCGATGTCGACCAGCTCTTCCACAGGCGCTCTTCCCTCAGCCACTCCCCCCTCAGCTGGCTCCCCTTCAACCGCTTTCCCCTCGGAGGAGCCGCCGGCATCCTGCGCAGCAAGCCGCGCGATATCTATTCCATAGTCCTCGCGGATGCGATCCGCAAGCGCCTCGCATCTACCTCTGAGTTCCGTCTCCGTGAGCTCGATCTCGTGCAGCTCTCTCTGAAGCCGCTCACGAGATCCCCTGGCCTCGCTGTTGGCCTCTGCGATGCTCTCGATCCTGCCTCGGAGAGATCGCGATTCACTGCCGGTACTATCACACCGCGCCCTGAGATCATTCCTCGTTACTCGCAGTTCGCCGAGTTTCCGCTGATCTTCCTCGATCTTTGAGCCGAGTTCCTCCGCTATCCGGGCGTGATCCGTTCGTTCTGTGGTCTTCCTCTCGATAGCGTACCGAGCGGCCGTAGCCAGCTCGGCAACCTGTATCCGCTCGGCCCCAAGCTGTCTCAGGTTTGCCTGTGACGAAGCCACGGCGACCTCAGCTGACTTCTGTGTGTCGAGCGCTCTCTCTCTTGCCTTCTCAACGTCCCCGAAGTTCCTCTGAAGCTCGTCGAGTCGCTCTCCTACCTCATCCTCTCCCTTGGAGAGGCCGGCCAGACGTTCTGCGATACCAGCGACATCGCTTCTGGTTGACGTCATTCTCCCGGCGAGTGTGTCGCGGCGTGAGGTGAGATCGTCCGCCTTCTCAGCGAGGCTGGTCCTGGCCAGTTCGAGTTCAGTGACCTTCCGCTTCGCGTCCCAGAGATCCGCCTCCGCCTGCTCGACCAGTGCTCCCGCCGACCTCGCATCGGTCGACATACGCTCGACTATGGATGAATGTTCCGAGAGGGCCGTCATCGCCCTATCGAGTTCCGACTCAAGCCTCGTCTCGTCCCGTCGGGCGTTCAGAACACGTTCCTGTCTCCTGAGGAGCCCCGCATCATCGCTCGACAATCGTCCTCCGCCGATGAGACCGGACGAGGAGACTATCTCTCCGTCTCTCGTGACGAATACCAGACCCGCACTGTCGGGACGCTCCGCCAGACGAAGCGCGTGATCGAGATTCTCGACTACTACCGCACCCTCAAGAAGCAACCAAGCGAGTGTGCGGTGTTCATCCGCGCATGTCACGAAATCCTCACAGCTCCCGACGACACCCTCACTCGAGAGGATCCCACCAGGGATGTCACGATGGGCAATCGAGGCGAGTTCAGAGAGCGGTATGAACGTGGCCCTACCAAGCTCACGCTCAGCAAGATACGTGATCCCAGCGCGTGCCGAGGAGAGATCACTCGTCACAACGTACTGGACGGTACCCGCCAGAGCAGCCTCAAGGGCACGGGACATCGAAGGCTCTACATTCAGAATGTCAGCGACCGTCCCGAGAAGCCCTGAGATCTCGTGGGATCTATCGGAGAGGAGGGCACGGACACCATCCTGATACCCACCGTATCCGTCCCGGATCTCGGTCAGTAGTTCAAGTTTGTGCCGGGCCGACGCCAGCTCGCCTCCAACCCTTGCCTCCCTCTCCCGAGCACTCAGGAGCTCCTCGCGAGCTCTATCCAGGTCGGATGAATTCGTCTTCTCGCCGGCGCGCGCGACTCTGGATGAATCGATGAGCAGCTTCTCTTCCTCCAGAGCCTCCAGGATGCACGTCTCCTTGTCCGAAAGCTCTGCCCGTGCAGAGGCCAGGGCCCCCTCGATCTCGACGTGTTCCCTCATGAGGTCGTCGAGCCTCGCACGGAAACTCTCCAACTCACCCTTGATCCCCGCGGAGCTCTCGAGTCCCTCGAGTCTCGTCTGCTTCTGACCGGCAACGTCCTTCTGGAGCGTCTTGTATTCCTTCTCTGTCCTCGTCAGGAGGCTGGATCGTTCGAGCAGCTCGGCCTCGAGTTCCTGCGCAGCGGCCGTAGCCCTCTCAACATCGGCCTCGAGCCGCTCCGCCTTCTCATGCGACAGCGAGAGATCTGCTCTCGCATCGATCAGTTCAACATCAAGCTCTTCGGTCCGAAGCTGTGATGACCTCGTCCGTTCGCGCGCCACAAGCAGGCCGTCCGCAAGATCCCGTATCCGAGCCTCGAACCCAGCAAGCTCTGCATCGAGATTCGTCAGCGCTTCATCTCTCTCGCGCAGGTCCACTCGTATGGCAGCCGTTGTCTCCTCGTCCCCTCTCAGGCTCTCCTCAATGGTGCTGAGTTCTTCCCTCAGAACGGCCGTGCGCTCACGCGATGCATTCCGGATCTCGTCCCAGTCCGCGTAGTCGCGCCGGCCGAGAAGGAGTTCCATGCGTTTGAGTTCATCCGCGTAGCGCCGGTGCCGCCGAGCCTGCGAGAGCTGTCTCTTGAGGGAGCGAACCTGCTTCTCCACCTCCCTGATGATATCCGCCATGCGCTGCATGTCGGACTCTGTCGCCGTGAGTTTGTTCTGCGCCGACCGCTTCCGCACCTTGTACTTCATTATCCCGGCGGCCTCTTCGAACATGAAGCGGCGATGTCCTGCGGAATCAGAGAGAACCGAGTCGACCATCTTGCGCTCAATCAAGGAGTAGGTTCGTGTGCCTATCCCGGTATCGAGAAAGAGGTCGCGGATGTCGCGAAGGCGACACGCCGTCTTGTTGATTGAGTACTCGCTCTCACCGGATCGGTAGATCTTCCGACCGATGAGGATCTTGGAGTAGTCACTCAGGAGATAGCCGGCGCTGTTGTCTATGGTCAACATGACCTCGGCCCGCCCGAGCCGCTTCCGTGCCTTCGTACCATCGAAGATCACGTCGGACATACTGGCGCCGCGAAGCTCGTTTGCGCTCTGCTCTCCGAGCACCCATCGTATGGCATCCGCCACGTTGGTCTTGCCGCATCCGTTTGGTCCGACCACTCCCGTGATCCCCGGACCGAACTCGAGCGACAGTTTCTGCGCAAACGACTTGAAACCGAAGATCTCCAGCTTTTCGAGATGCACGTCCCCTCCTACTCTTCGGAATCTATTTCCATCGTCGGCTGACGAAGTCTCTCAATCCACGCACCCTCATATCCGAGTTCCCGCACCACCTCCAGAAGCTCCGTGGTTTCACCCAGGGTTCTGAAGCCGGCGTCGACTGCCACTCTGTACCAGACTCCGGAGTCTTCGAGCTCAATCGCGACAAGTGCGGCCGGAAGACCCGAGCGAAGCAGTGCGCCCACATCATGGTACGCTGCAGTTTCGCGCTTGTGCGAACTCGTGAAGACCACATAGAGCCCCACGGACGCCGGCGTCCAGTCGAACTCAGCGTCTGCATCCTCCGAAACAGAGGGAGGTGGCTCTCTCGTGATCTGAGTCGTTGCCCCTGCAACACCCGCATCCTCGAGAGCGGACTCTGTGAGTTCTTCCCGGGGCATCCCCTCGGTCACCCCTTCACTGGAATCGCCTAGGAGGACAGCATCATCCGCTGCTTCCTCGGATTGCGTTCCGCCAGGGGATGTCTCGGCCGTCACTTCGCCTTCGTCCGACAGTCTCGTGACGCGGGGCTCGAGGAGCCCATTGTGCGATAGCACGCCCAGGACCGCTACAATCAGCACTGCGACAAGTGGAATCCACAGGCGGCTTCGCCTTCGCACCTTCACCTTCGCGACAGCAGTGACGCTCGGCGGCTCCGGTGGTGTCGCCAGAGCGCTTGTGACACCGGTCTGTATGCTTGCGTCGGAGTCATCGGGTACCGTCTCTGACGAGACATCGAGATCGGCCGTGGCCTCGTCGGCGACCTCTCGATCGACCGCGCTCTCATCGGCGACCTCTCGGTCGGATGCGCTCTCATCGGAGACCTCTCGATCGGCCGCGCTCTCATCGGACGAAGCATCATCCAGGAGCGCTCCCGCCGAGATCCCCCCATCGGATACAGACTCACGGGAGGCGCCATCGAACACAACGTCGCCCGAAGGTCGCTCGTCTGCCGGGGCATCGTCCTGAAGAAGGGTCTCGTGTGCCGGCACGCGTCGTTCCTCCGGAGCGGAGACGCCCGGGGTACCTACGAGAAGCCGCACGACGTTTCTTAGCCCGGGACGGACAGAATCCATGGCCACGTCTTCAACAGACGAGATATCCTCCACTGTGCTGCCGACTGCAACCACACAGTCGAGAACCCACAAAGCTCGCTCCAGATCCTCACGAGGGAGCACTACAAGGACAAGGGCACCGTCGCGGGCAAGCTTGTCGAGAACCACGCGGAAAGCGTCTGCGCCAAGGACACGACTCGCCGATATCGCGCGGGACCCAGCCGTGACCAGGTTCACACTCGTAGCCAGAGTCCGGCGAGTAACGACCGACGTCGAAACACCAAACGAGACTGCGTCGACAAGCCCCTCGTCACCATCGTCCAGGAGGGCCTTGGCGATAACGGGCGTCTCGAGGCAAGCGTCGACCAGTGTGACCTGCCGCCCTCTGGCGCCTATCCAGGCAGCGATCGTCGAGGCGATCGATGCCGTCAGCAGAGGGTTACTTCCGGAGACACCTACGACTGAACCCCTGCACTTGAGAAGGGTTTCCTCGACATCCGGCATCCATCCCCCGACAAGATCGTCAAGGACGGGTCTCACCGGAACAGGCCACTCTGGAGTCTCGCCCAGAGCGATCTCGACTGTACCGCCCATTAGTTCACCCCGTTCTGCACGTTCAGATCGATCATCAGGCATTGTCTATCACCGCCTCCAGAACGGCATCGATAAGGACTGAGTCCTGCTCCTTGGGCACGGTTCTCAGATCGAGGAGAACGGACTCTCCCGTGGTCCGTCCGATCACCGGCGGATGTCCGCTGCGCAATCTCTGAGAGAGCGCTCCGGCCGAAGATCGGATACCCGTCAGCTCCAATCCAACGCTCGGGATCTCACTTCCGGGAACCGCTCCTCCTCCAACACGCGCCGTGAGTTCGCAGACCTTGACCACCGCCTTGTCACCAACGCTCGCCTTGAGACGCAGGGCGACGTCCTCAGACCTGGCACGGAGTTCCTCCACGGAACTCGCCATCATACGCAGGACCGGTATCTCTCTTGACTCAGTACCTTCCAGATAGAGCCCCAGCGTTGCCTGAAGCGCAGCCAATGTTTGCTTCCCGGGCCTCAGAGCTCGCATCAGCGGGTTCCTTCTCATCCTCGCGATTGTGTCGGCCTGGCCGACCGCGATTCCAGCCTGTGGTCCGCCGAGCATCTTGTCTCCGCTGAAGGTCACCACGTCTGCGCCGGCCGACACGCTTTCTCCTACGGTCATCTCCCCAGGCATGTTGAGTACGTCATTGTCCACGAGGGCGCCGCTTCCAAGATCGTGTATCACCGGGATGCCCCATCTGTCACCGAGCCGTGTCAGGTCCCGGATGTCGACGCGCTCGACAAACCCCTCTATGGAGTAGTTGCTCCAGTGGGCACTCAGGAGAGCGCCGCTTCGACGATTCAGAGCCTCTTCGAAATCCGCGAGTGAAGTTCGATTGGTGGTTCCCACTTCGACCATGGTCGCTCCACCCCGCTCGAAGACCTCGGGCAGACGGAACGAACCACCGATCTCAATCAACTCACCGCGCGAGACAATCACCTCACGGCCGAGAGCCAGCGTGTTGATGGCAAGGAGCACGGCCGCCGCGTTGTTGTTCACAACGAGCGCATCCTCAGCGCCGGTCAGGACACAGAGGGCATCGAGCACCAGGAGATCACGCTTCCCTCTCGTCCCGCTGGTGAGGTCAAACTCGAGATTGGAGTACGCGCCTGCAGTCTCTGCGATGGCCTCAAGCGCCGCGTGCGCGAGTGGCGAGCGTCCGAGATTCGTATGCAGGATGACTCCTGTTGCATTCAACACGGGCATGAGAGCTCGGAGATCGAGCGTCTTCACCTCGCGCTCAATGTCCGCGAGGATCGCAAGCCGCATCTCCTCGAAAGAACTTCCGTAGACGTGTTCTCCGGACTGAATCGAGGCGCGCGCATTCGCGATGACCCTCTGGACGGAGCGGGTGAGCATGCTCCGCGCGTGCCCTTCTCCGAGACCAGACGAACTCAGATGCTTCAAGGCGGATTCAACAGAGGGAATCGCCCTTAGTGCGTCGCCCTTTGTGTCATGCAAAGCCGTCTTCCCCGATGTTGTGCGAGAGGCCCGGAACCCGAAGGGGTTCCAGGCAGGTGAACCTCCCCGACTCTCGGAAGCACTCCGGCAGCGGGTCAGCGTCGTGAGATTATCCCGCTATGTCGCAGCTGGTCAAGAGATTTCGGGCATGCGCGCTGCACGAGTTGATTCGCACTATGCGATGTCGAGTCTGTTGGGGGCGACGCGTATCCGTCCCGCATACCCCCGAGATGGCGGTGTCATGGGTCCCTCTTTGGCACATCGCTTGCATATTCGCCCTTGTGAGAGCCCGAAATGAGACGATCTGTTTGGAGCGCAGGGCGCGGAAGGAGGCTCACTGGACACAGCTAAGGGCGACCCCGGCTCGCCGGGGACCGGCATAGGCGCCGGATTGGTGGCAGACGGAGGCAGTGCCTCCAGCGATTCTTGAGGGGTATCAGCAGACGACAAGGAGTGGATCCATGCACAGGAATATTGCATTTGTGTTCGTGCTCGCCGCAGCAATTCTGGCCGGTACGGTGTCGAGTGTAGCTCGCATGCAGGAGGCTGACTACACCACCGGCGCGCTTGACTCGGGGCTCCGCAGTCCGATCATCCTCTACTTCGACGACATGGAGAGCGGAACCAACGGCTGGACGCACACGGACAATACAGCGACCGCCATACCGAAGTTTCACCTGGACACGTACTACGCGTATCAGGGCACGTACTCCTGGTGGTGCGGTGAACTGAACGCCGCGTTCGCCGGGGGTGACGGTTATGGCAACGGGTGGGATCAGCTTCTTGTGGTCCCGGACATTGACGTCACCGCAGCCTACTACCCCGTTCTCACGTTCGCCTACCGCTATGATTCCGAGCCTGGCTACGACTACACATACGTCCAGGCCGAGAGCCTCGGTACCTACGTCAGTTTGAACGCAGGCTACGATGGCTCGAGCGGAGGCTGGCAGGACTACGGCGACTACGGCTTCACCATGTCAGCTTATGACAACCCCGTGCGCGCTCGTTTCCGCTTCATCTCCGACGGTGCGTGGTCGGATGAAGACGGCAACTACGACTCGGACGGTGGAGCGTTCCACGTCGACAACATCAAGATCTTTGATTTCTACGGTGGATCCGTTTACTTCTACGACGACTGCGAGGCTGGTGAACTCTGTACGCCTGCCGTGCCGGCGTCAGCGGGTGACTACTGGCACCAGATCACAAGAGCATGCCCCGCCTACAGCGATCCCACAAGCTGGTGGTGTGGCGACGACGGCGATACGTCACTCGTGCCACCCAACCTCAACAACTCCCTCTTGTCTCCGCAGGTCAGCGTGGTCGGAAGCTCTGTCTGCACGGTGCGGTTCCTCCTGCACGCCGAGGTTCCCACGGTAGACAATGACTACTGGACCGAAGAGGTCTCGACCGATGGCGGGTCGAGCTGGTATCTCACCGGCGCGTGGTGGGGTGATTTCGCGAGCTGTGATGGCTGGGGCTCGTCCGGAATCGCCGGCACCGACATCTCCGCATTCCTGCCGGGTTCGATGTTCCAGTTCAAGCTCACGTTCCACACCACCGACAATGGTTGTGGTCCTGGCGCGGCTGGAGGGGCCGGGATCATGCTGGATGACTTCTGGGTCGAGGACTGGACCGGTTCAGCGGTCGAGGTGACGACATGGGGCAAGTTGAAGGCCCTCTACAGGTAGCAGTGGAACTCTGATCACAAACGACGGCGACGGGCACATCCCTTGGGGAGTGCCCGTCGTTTTGTTCTCGTGCCGGTCATCTCTACGAGTATCTGAGAAGGATATAGACACTTGCGATAGATAGGCAGATCGCGGTCAGTGGGATTCCCGCCCTCGCAAAGACACCGAATGTGAGCGGTTCCCGCTGCTTCTGGGACAGTCCGAGCACAGCCATGTTCGCCGCCGCACCTACCACCGTCCCGTTCCCCCCCAGACATGCGCCCGCTGCAAGCGCCCACCAGAAGGCATGCGCAAGCTCAGGCGAGCCCGAATTGGAGAAGTGGTTCACGACGACCTGGACAAGGGGGATCAACACCGTGACCGTTGGCACGGCCGACAGGAGCGACCCTATCACGGCCGTTCCCCACAAGAGCAACACTATGAGAACCTGGGGGTTGTCGGAGATGGCAAGGAAGCGGTCCGCGAGAAACGTCACAACGCCCACCTTGTCGAGCGCGCCCACAAGCACGAAGAGACCGATGAAGAAGAACAGCACCGGCCACTCAACCTCCACCAGGACTTCCTGAGGATCGATTCGCGTCACAACAAGCAGGAGAGCCGCGCCCGCCATGGCCACGGTGGCTGGTTCAAGTCCCATCTGATGATGAAAGAGAAACCCGAGAAGAACCAGTCCGAGGACGCCACCAGATCTCTTGAGGAGTCCACGGTCCCTTATCGCCTGCTCCGCATCCATCGATGCGAGAGCAACCATCTTCTTCTCATCAGGCGGACTGAAGAAGTCGTGGCCACTCCAGAAACGCAGATAGATGATCGCGACCACGAGACAGATCAGCACCAGGGGACCGAGGTGGACCATGAAATCCATGAACGTCAGGTGTTCCCCGAGTGGCGGAATGAGCGCGCGGCTTCCTATGAGAATGTTGGGCGGATCGCCGATCATTGTGGCCATGCCGCCGATGTTCGCCATGATGATCTCCATCACGAGGAACGGCACGGCGCTCTTGCCCATGAGATCGGCTATGAGGTAGATGACCGGAACGATCATGAGGACCGTGGTGACGTTGTCGATGAAGGCAGACGCCACAGCCGTTATCGCTCCGAACCCTGCGAATATGAGGAAGACCCGCCCGCGACCCTGCTGCGCCACCTTGAGTGCCAGGTATCGGAATACACCCGTCCTCTTGAGCACGGCCACGATCAGCATCATTCCCACGAGGAGACCAAGGGTGTTGAAATCGATGAAGCCGACGGCCTCTTCCTGGGTAAGAGCAAGCCCCGGCAGGAGCAGCACAGCGAGTGCGCCTGCCAGGGCCACTGTCGTTCTATTGATCCTCTCAGTGACGATGAAGTAGTAGGTGACCGCGAAGATGGCCGTCACTGCAACGACGGGATACATGTGTCAGTCCTCTGCGAGCGTGGAGCCGAGCACAGCTGCTTGAAGGAGGCTTAGTTGCCCTCCTCAAGGGGCGGTGTCTCTTTGCCCATGTTCTCGATCATCCACTCTGCGGACTCTCTCAGCTCAGAGTCCGGGTACTTCTCGAGGAGTCGCTCAAGCGCGTTTCTTGCCGCCTCGTAGTTCCCGATCTCCTCGGCCTGAATGAAGCCCACCATGAACTGCGCCTCATCGGCGTGCTGACCGTCGGGGAACTGAAAGACCAGCTCTGAGTAGTACCCGAGTCTTGCGATCGGATCCTCAGTGTTCTGCGCCAGCGTGAAGAGCTCTTCTTCGTCGCGCGGCTGCTTTCTGAAGACCTCCTCATTCACTGTAACGTTGAGCTCCGCCTTCAGCCCCTCGAGCATCTCCAGGTAGTACTCCCGTGCTTCAGCCGGCTTGAGGCTGCTGGCGATTCTCTCGCGCACCTCGTTCAGCGGCTTCACACCTTCCTGTCGCAGCTCCTCGATCATGACCGTGTGCCATCCCCTGTCGGAGCGAAGCGGCTGCGAGATCTGTCCCACAACACCTTCGAACAGACTCTCGATGAACACAGCCGACATTCCAGCGCTCGGAAGCGAATCGCCCTGATTCAGGGCGTTGACAAGCCCACCCGCTTCACGTGATCCAGGGTCCCTGGAAAGCTCCCGCGCAACGGACGCGAAATCCTGTCCTCCGATTACCCGGTCGCGCGCCTCTCTGGCCTCTGCCTGAGTATCCGACAGGATATGCCTGAACTTGATCTGGCCGCGCTGCTTGAACTGCTCCGGGTGCTCCTCGAAGTACGCCAGGATCTTCTCCTCCGAGACTGTCACTGCACCCTCTACCTCTTCCTTGTAGAACGCCTGAATCATGGTCCGGCGCTCTACTGCTTCGACAGTCTCGACAACCACGGGGTCACTCTCGTAGCCCGCACGCTTGGCCGCCTGGTACAGCACCTCCTCCTCAATCACGCGATCCAGGAAGTCCATAAGTCCCTCGGGACCTGCGAACTGCTGCTGTGTGAACGGAGGCAGCTCCGCGAATCTGGCTCTGAGCTCATTCGCCGTGATGCTAGTGCCGCCGACCCGGGCGACTGTTTCCTCTTGCTCGCCGCCGCATCCGGAAACAAGGAGGGATACGACAAGGAGCGCCGACAATAAGGCCGGCAGTGTCTTCTTTAGCATTCGTTCCTCCTCGACTGCTGACCGGTATAATAAATGGAGCGCTCTAACGCTCCATGAACCGGGAGTGGTCCATCTATTCCCTGATGACCCACACCTTGATCTCAACGTCAACGTCCTTGAAGAGATGAATCGTCACCGGGAACACTCCCAGCGTCTTGATATGTTCGTCCATGACGATCGAAGCCTGATCGATCTCCAACCCCTGATCCTCGAGTGCCGTGGCTATCTCCTTCGGCCCAACGGAACCATAGAGCTTGTCACCCTCGTCGGCCTGCACACGCACCGTGCAGGAGACCCCGGCGAGCCGATCCGCCACAGCCCTGGCCTCACGCGAGTCCTTCCGGACACGCAGGTCTTTCAGCTGGGCCATGTCCTTGAGCCTGGCCAGATTGGCGTCCGTAGCCATCATGGCCTTGCCCGTCGGTATGAGAAAATTCCTCCCGTACCCGTTCTTCACGGTGACCAGATCACCTTCAGAACCGAGTCTCGGGACATCCTGTGTCAGAATGACCTTCATCGCTGTCCTCCTCGAGACTGCCGTCCTGTCTGGCTACCCGTGTCTGTGGTGTCTGCCCACGTATGGCAGCAACGCCATGAACCGGGCACGCTTGATCGCCTCTGCCAACTGTCTCTGGTGCCGGCCACATGTTCCCGTCACTCTGCGGGGAACCATCTTCCCCTGCTCCGTAACGAAACGGGCCAGCCGCTTCTCGTCCTTGTAGTCCACCCTCACCACCTTGTCCTGGCAGAGACGGCAGAACTTGCTCTGATACTGGCGCTTTGGCATTAGTTCCTCCGTGAGTGGGAGACGGCTGCTACTTGCCCAGCCATTCGTCCATGTTGATCGTCATGTGCCTGAGGACCCTCTCCTCTAGACGAAGTACAGGCACGAGCTTCGCGATAGCAGAAGGTTCGGCATTGAAGCTTAGAAAGGCGTAGTGACCTTCCGTGTGCTTCTTGATCTCGAAAGCAAGCCGTCTCTTCGGCCACCGGTCCCACTTGTCGATCGTCCCACCCTCGCTCTTCACCATCTCATCGATCTTCGCCATCATCTGCTCAACCCCGGACTCATCCAGCGTTGGGTCGAAGATGACGGCCATCTCATAGGATCTCGCCATTACTTCCTCCTCTCGGTCTGAGATCCGACCCCACCTCTCTGATGGGGTGAGGAGACCCGACAGTTCTTGAATCGTCTCATCCCTGCCGGGGTTCCCGCATCTCGCATCTCCCGTTGCCTCCCGCTGACCCTGGTGGTCGGTCGAGAAAACATCCAGGCGACACGTTACTAATGGAAGTGGACCAGAACCACTTCCCCATCGTGTACCGGGTGATCGCGTCCCTCGGTCCTGACGCGGCCGTGATCCCTGGCCACGTGCATCGAACCGGCTTCGATCAAGTCTTCATAGCTCACCACTTCGGCCTTGATGAACCCCTTTTCCATATCGGTGTGTATCTTGCCCGCCGCTTCCGCCACCGCCGTTCCATCCTCCACGGTCCAGGCTCTCACTTCGGTCCCTTTGATCGTGAAGAATGTTATCAGCCCAAGAAGCCGATAGCAGGCGCGTATCAGCCGTGGAAGTCCGGTCTCAGGTAGACCCAGGCCCGCTGTGATCTCCGCACGATCCTCAATCGAAAGCGATGTCAACTCAGACTCAAGCTCACTCGAAAGCGGGAGCACTTTCCACTCGGGCTCTCCAGTAACCTCTGAGAGCAGCTCCACCCAGCGATGCTCTCCGTCACCCATGTCGCCCTCGGAGATGTTCGCAACATATATCGCGTCGAGGGCAGTCATGAAGCGGTATCCGGCGATCTCGTGTCGGCATCGATCGGACAGATCGAGTTTCCTGACCTCAACTCCGCGCTCGAGACCCGCTATGACCTCCTCGAGCGATACGAGCTTCGCTGCCGCTTCCTTGTCTCCCCTTGAGGCGTCCTTCTGCATCTTCCTGGCGCTCTTCTCGGCCACCTCGAGATCGGACAGAATCAGCTCGGTCATGATAATGTCGAGGTCTCGTCCCGGATCAACGGTACCCTCAACATGACTCACCGTATCGGACTCGAAGCAGCGGAGCACATGAACGATCGCATCCACCTCACGAATGTTCGCAAGGAAACGGTTCCCCAACCCCTCACCCTTGCTTGCACCCTTCACGAGCCCTGCGATATCCACGAAGCGAATCGTTGTGGGCGTCAGCTTCTCCGGCTCCAGCAGTTCGCCCAGGCGGATCAGACGCTCGTCAGGAACCGCCACGACACCCACGTTCCCATCGATCGTGCAGAAGGGGTAGTTGCTGCACGTGGCTCCCGCATTCGTCAGGGCGTTGAACAGTGTCGACTTCCCTACATTCGGAAGTCCAACTATGCCAAGTTCCAGAGACACTTAGTGCTCCTGCACTCCTTCTGACCGAACCTCTAGCCTCTGGCGAAGAGAGGGGCCAGAACGAGCGCTATGACGGACATCAACTTGATGAGGATATTGATCGATGGTCCGACCGTGTCCTTCAGAGGATCCCCGACGGTGTCACCTATCACTGATGCCTTGTGTGCCTCCGAGCCCTTCCCGCCGAAATGCCCCTCTTCGATGTACTTCTTCGCGTTGTCCATTGCGCCACCGGAGTTCGCCGTCTGGATGCCGAGCACGATACCGGTGACAACCGCCCCGATCAGGAGTCCGGCCAGCGCCTTCGGATCGTACAGACCCACGACAACGGGCACGACTATCGCCATGATCCCGGGCTTCATCATCCCCTTGATCGCACCCTTCGTGCTTATGTCGACGCACGTCTTCGAATCGGGCATGACCTTGCCTTCGAGGAGACCGGGGATATCGCGGAACTGACGCCGGACCTCATCGATCATCTTGAATGCGACCCTGGAAACTGCGCTGAATAGCATCGATGAGAACAGGAATGGCAACATCCCACCGACGAGGAGTCCCGCCATGACCTTCGGGTCCGACATATCGATCACATCGATCCCCACCGAGACCATGTAGGCGGAAAGAAGTGCGATCGCCGCGAACGCCGCGGACCCGATCGCAAAGCCCTTGCCTATAGCGGCCGTTGTGTTACCCACCGCATCCAGATTGTCGGTCACCTCACGTACTCCCGGATCGAGCCCCGCCATCTCGGCGATGCCGCCCGCGTTGTCCGCCACCGGACCGTACGAGTCGACTGCGACTACCATTCCAGTCGTAGCCAGCATGCCGAACGCCGCCATCGCGATGCCGTACATTCCGGCAAGGTGATGGGAGATGACAATCGCGACACCAAGAACGATGACAGGTACCGCCGTGCTGGCCATCCCAACCGCCGTTCCGGCGGTCACCGCGATCGCCGGCCCGGTCTGTGCCGATTCCGCAAGGTTCTTCACGGGCTTGTACTTGCTCGATGTGAAGTACTCGCTCACAAACCCGATTATCACACCACTCGTGATTCCGGCGAGCGTCGCATAGAAGGGACCCATGAGCCCATAGGTCGTCCCGGCAATCGTGAACTCGCTTCCAGTGCTTCGGACGATGAAGAAGCTGGCAAGCGCCGTCAGTCCTGCGGCCACATACGTTCCACCCATAAGGGCGGCCTGAGGATTCTTGCGACCCACTGCCTTCACAAACATGATCCCGATGATCGACGCGAGTATACCGGCCCCGGCGATGTAGAACGGGAGCGTCATCAGGGTAGTCCTGACCCCCGCCACGGTGACGAGTATTGCGGCCAGCGCCATGCTCGCGATGATAGACTCAACGTACGACTCAAGAAGATCGGCGCCGAGTCCCGCGACATCACCGACATTGTCACCGACGTTGTCGGCAATCACTGCCGGATTCCGGGGATCGTCCTCCGGAATATTCGCTTCGACCTTTCCGACGAGATCGGCGGCCATATCGGCCCCCTTCGTGAAGAGGCCGCCGCCAGAGCGAGCGAAGAGAGCCACTAGACTGGCCCCCATAGCGTACCCGTTCACTATCACCGGTTC
Source organism: uncultured bacterium (assembly GCA_964521425.1). Classification (GTDB taxonomy): domain Bacteria; phylum Joyebacterota; class Joyebacteria; order Joyebacterales; family Joyebacteraceae; genus Joyebacterum. Next base: position 120,929 of record CAZFRO010000002.1, on the reverse strand, counting down.
CTTGAATACCAGGTAGACGATGGTCAGACCAAGGAGCGCCATGCTGGCGACACTCATACCCATGACCGAGCCAGACGAGATGGCCACACCCAGGGCTCCCTGGACTCCGCTGTCGCTTGCCGCCTGCGTAGTTCTCGCATTTGCGCGCGTGGCGATCCCCATTCCGACATACCCGGCCAGAGCGGATACGATCGCTCCGAGCACGAAGGTCAGCGACGTCTTCCAGCCGAGTACCAGCTCGGGGTTCCCGGTCAAGGTCGGTGCGAGCGCGATGAGCACAGCCACGACGATCACGAGAACCGAGACGTACGTGTACTGACGATTGAGAAAAGCCCGCGCGCCCTCCTGGACCGCCTTCGAAATACGGACCATGAGATCGTTACCCTGGCTCTTCTTCAACACATCGAAAACGAGGTAGATCACGAAGAGAAGACCCACAACGCTCGACAACAAGGGAAATCCCAGCTGCCCCATACATCCTCCTACGCGGCGGCGGACTCCTCGGACCCCACCGTCTTGTTATACGTGTTCATAGCTGTATCCAATCCATCGACAACAACAGTTCGCACAACCTCGCGCGCATCGGTCTCCATAACCTCGGCAACCGAAACCTCGTCACCGGCAAACTCCCTAAGGACGAAATCAGCCAGGTCGGGATCTTCGTCTGGCTTGCCGACGCCGAGCCTCAAACGCGCGAACTCCTCGGTGCCCAGAGCCTGAATAATCGACTCAAGCCCCCTGTTCCCGCCGTTCCCGCCCTTCTTTCTCACCCGCAACGACCCGAGCGGTATGTTCACATCATCGCAGACGACCAGAAGAACGTCGGGGCTCTCCCCGCGCTCCAGAAGAAGATGCGCGATAGCGAGCCCACTGCGATTCATGTATGTAAGGGGCAGGACAAGTAGCACGTCCCGCCCCGAGATGTTTCCCTTGCCTATGAGATAGTCGCCGCCGCTCGACCGCATCCGGACACCCAGTTCCTGGGCGAGCATCCCTACTACGCGGAAACCGGCATTGTGACGGGTTCGGCGATACTCGTCACCGGGGTTTCCAAGTCCAACAATGATACTCACCACAATCCTGACTGTCCTCTTCTCGCAGCTGTTCGTCGTCTAGCGACTACTTGGCCTTCTCTGCGGGCGCATCGCCGGAGTCTGCAGCAGCGCCTTCACCCTCGGCCTCACCCTCTGCGAGCTCCTCACCCTCAACAAGCTCCTCACCCTCCACTTCCTCCTCGACGAAGATGGTCGGAAGAAGGATGTCCACGACAGGACGCTCCGGGATGTCAAGAAGCTCAACATCCGGGACCGTGATGTCCGAGACGCGGATGGCGCGCCCGACGTCGAGCTCACTTACGTCGATCTCGATGTTCGTCGGGATGTCCTTGGGCAAGCACCTGACCTCAAGCGTCCGCATGGAGTGATCCAGAATCCCTCGCCCCTCTTTCACGGCAGGAGACTCGCCCACAAGGACTACAGGGATCATCATGTGGATCGCCTTCGTCTCCGAGATTCGCTGCAGATCGATATGCAGAATCTGACGCGTGATCGGATTCCTGGTTATCTCTCTCAGCACCGCACGGCTCATCTCCGCGCCTTCTCGCACAACCTCGATGATGACATTGCGACCGGCCGGCGTTGAGAGGGCCGTCTTCAGATCGCGCTCGCCGATTTCCAGATTCACGTTCTCGAGCTGCTCACCATAGAGAATGGCCGGGATCAGTCCCTGCCTGCGAACGCGCTTGGCGCCCTGCCTACCGAGCGCCGTCCTTACTGCTGCATTGAGCGTGACTACTGCCATTGTGTAATCTCCGTGTCTTCCTGCGTGTCGTCGACTCGAACCGCATGGCACGCGCTATGTCGGTGCCACCCGGCAGTGTGAATCAGACAAAGAGCGAGCTGACGGACTTCTCCTCGTGGATCCTCTCGATCGCCTCACCGAGAAGCTCCGCCACTGACAATACTTTGATCTTCGAACTTGCATCACTGTTAACGCTGAGTGTGTTTGTGACGACAACCTCAGCGATGACAGACTCGGTCAGTCTTTCGACAGCGTCCCCCGCCAGTACGGCGTGAGTCGCCCCGGCCGTGATCCCGATCGCACCCAGCTTCATGATGGCCTGCGCGGCCTCTATGAGCGTGCTGGCCGTACACACGATGTCATCGATCATGATGATATGCTTGCCATCTACGTCGCCCACCACATTCATCACCTTCGTCGCATCGGGCCTTGGTCTCCGCTTGTCGACGAATCCGAGAGAAGCTCCCAGCCTCTTCGCGAAAGCGCGTCCCATCTTGATGCTGCCTGTGTCAGGTACCATCACCACGAGGTTGTTCTTGATGGTCTTGTCGAAGTACCTGAGGAGCACGGGCGCTGCGTATATGTGATCGAGCGGTATGTCAAAGAACCCCTGAATCTGAGGAGCATGCAGGTCCATTGTGAGAACCCTGTCCGCTCCTGCTTTGGTAACCAGATTGGCGATGAGCTTCGCCGTGATCGCGACACGCGGTCGGTCCTTCCTGTCCTGACGGGCGTAGCCGAAGTATGGAATGACCGCCGTGATTCTGCGCGCCGATGCTCGCTTGAGTGCGTCCAGCATTATGAGCAGCTCAAGCAGGTTATCGGCCGGTGGACCGGTCGGCTGGAGCACGAACGCGTCCACACCTCTGACGTTCTCTGTGATGCTCACACGAATCTCGGCGTCCTTGAACGTGTCGACGACGGCGTCCCCGAGACCGATGCCGAGATACTCACATATCTCAACTGCAAGCCCTCTGTTCGCGTTCCCGGTGAATAGCCTCAATTCGTCAGGCATCCGTCTCTCCAGTTCTCACTCCATCCATCAGTGCCAGCGCCCCCGTCTGGCTGGGGCGGGAGGATTCGAACCTCCGATGCGGGAACCAAAGTCCCGTGTCTTGCCACTTGACGACGCCCCAGCGCCATCGCTGATGCGGTCACCCGATTCCAGCGCCATGCGTGACGCTCAGTCCGGCCGTGTGCTCCCACCTGCCCTGTACGTCGGCAGGCGCACCTGCCGTGTTCGCCCCGGCAGGCCTACTTGCCCTATTCGTCGGCAAGCACCAAGGCCTTGTCGCAAAGGTGATCGACATCCTCGTGCACCGGCTCCATGCCGGCTTCGAGTTGGCGTCTGTACTCAGCCATTACGGCATCCTCGATCATCTGCCGCGTGCTGTTGTTGATGGGGTGGGCTATGTCCCTGAACTCCCCATCCTTCCGTCGACGACTGGGCATGGCAACGAAGAGCCCGGTGTTGCCGTCAATAACCTTAAGTCCCCTTACCACGAAGGCATCGTCGAAGGTGATGCTGACAAACGCCTTGAGACGTTCCTCGCCCCGCAACGTCAATCGTACCTCGGTGATTTCCATACGTCTCACCGCCCTTTGCCTGAGAAAAGGGACAGGATCGTCTCCGGAACCCAACACACTGCGCCGCCGCGCAACTGCGCGACGCTCCTATGCGCCCTCGACCCGGCACCCGAAGTCGATCGGCTCCACGATATGCATCTTCCACCCACGCCCCTCAAGACGTGTCGACAGATCTGTTGCTTCCTCGCGAGAGCGTATCAGGCCGATTACCGTCGGTCCGCTTCCGGACATGACAGCGGCCTCGACGCCCGCGTCGAGAAGCGTCTTCTTTACGACCCCAACCTCGGGGTAGCATGAAACAACTCCGGGCTCAAGGTCGTTGTGAAACGCCGTAACCAGCGATCCCAACTCCCCTTCCCGGATAGCTGAACACTTGAGTTTAGTGCAGCTCCCGTATCTTGTCAACCCGATTCTGGCCGCCCTATACGCCTCCTCGGCCCGAACCGCGAACCTGGGCGTCACGAGAAGGAGCCAGAAGCCACATAGCGGGTCAAGAGACTCCAGAATCTCCCCCCTGCCCCGGCCTCTGGCCGTACCCCCCTTGAGCAGGAACGGAACATCCGACCCGATCTCAAGCGCCAGGAGAGCGAGTTCTTCATCCGATACATCGAGACCGAATAGCGCTCGTCCTCCCATGAGAAGGGCAGCTGCGTCGGCGCTGCCCCCTCCCAATCCCGCCGCGACCGGAATCCTCTTGATAAGATGGATGGAGATCGCCGGCGCCGCTAGTTCGCGGGCGAGAAGCGCGGCGGCAGACCAGACCAGATTGCCGGGCCCCTCGGGGACCTGAATCCCCTCGCAGGACAGGCTGATGCTGCCGTCTGATGGTGCCAGAAAGAGGGTGTCGGAGAGTGAGATCGTCTGGAAGATCGTATCGATATCGTGATAGCCGTCGGGCCTCTTGTCCCCTACCGAAAGGCCCAGGTTGACCTTCGCGTGGGCCTCGACCTGGATACGCAACATGTACGCCCCTCGTCGTGCTCGTGAATCGCGGCGGAATCCGCGTCGGAAGCGCGGCTAGGATGAATAGAGTACGTATATCACTACCACAACCCATAGCAGAACGGCCACAGCGAGGTGTGTGTCCGATGTCAGCGCCTTCGACGGCTTTGCTCCACCACCGCCGGCCAGGACCAGGAAGAGATACCGGAAGAGACCGTAGACAACAAACGGGATCGTGTAGACCAACCCGGCACTGCCTATCTTGTCTACGGTGCCCGGCCAGATTGTGTAGATGGAGTACGATACGATCGTCGACGCCGTTACGATTCCGATGAGTCCGTCTACGAACACAATTGGATAGTGATCGAGTGTCGCGCGGTGTCCGCCGGCGACCTCTCCGAGCGAGATCGCCTCGGCCCGTCGCTTCCCAAGAGCCAGAAAGAGAGCCAGGAAGAAGGTGCAGACAAGAAGCCATGGTGAAAGCTCCGTGCCGGGAGCGGCAGCTCGCAGCACTTCAACACTGGCGACCGCTCTCAGCACGAATCCGATCGCGATCGACATCACATCGAGGATGACCATGCGCCTGAGCACTACGCTGTACAGGACATTGAGAAGGAGATAGCCCAACGACACATGTGCAAAGCTCGGATGAATGCTGTACGCCCACACCAGTCCACCGACTGCGGCAAGCAGACCCGTCACTGCGGCGAGCCCCGTCGAGAGTTCACCCGAGGCAAGAGGACGCAGCTTCTTCTCGGGATGTCTCCGATCGTTCTTGAGATCCACGATGTCATTGATGATGTACACGGCCCCGGAGAGCATGCAGAACACGACAAACCCCGAGGTCGCCAGTCCGATCAGCTCACGGTCCGCAAGGCCTCCCGCGAAGATGAGCCCGGCGAAGAGCACCAGGTTCTTGATCCACTGATGTGGTCTCAGCGTTTTCAGAAGACCGCGAAGCTGTCCCATTTGACCTCCACGACTCACCGTTCAGGACAGGATGTCCTTGAGCTTCGTTACGATAAGGTCCACGGCGACGACATTCTTGCCGCCTTCGGGGATCACCACATCGGCGTATCGCTTGCTGGGTTCGACGAACTGCAGATGCATCGGCCGAACCGTCTTCAGATACTGCTCGATGACCTGCTCCACGGTTCGCCCTCGCTTCACGATGTCCCGCCTGAGCCTGCGGATGAACCTCTCATCGGCGTCCGTGTCAACGTAGAGCTTTATGTCCAGGAGCTCCCGGAGCCCCGGCTCGGCCAGAACCAGGATGCCCTCCAGAAGAACAATCCTCGCCGGTCGAACCCTGACCGCCTCACTCCTGCGTGTGTGGGTTTCATAGTCGTAGATCGGCTTCTCTATGATCTCTCCGGCTTTCAGTTTCTTCAGATGCTCCAGAAGAAGGTCACTCTCGAACGCGTCCGGGTGATCGTAGTTGATGCCCTCCCGCTCAGGCGGTGTCAGATGGCTCCGATCCAGATAGTACGAGTCGTGGTGGATAGTGACAACGCTGGCGCTCGGGAAGTGCTTCAGAACTTCACGCGCGACCGTCGTCTTTCCAGATCCCGTACCTCCGGCGATTCCGATGATTACCGGGTCCAAGGCTACTTCCTCCAATGTTGCAGACATTAGAGCCCTGGAGCACTGGGCCTCCAGGGCCCTCCCTAGGTTCTGAAGAGGTACTCTTCAACGATCTCGCAGATTGCGTGACCGACTGCGATGTGAATCTCCTGGATGCGCTGCGTATCCTCGGACGGAGCCCTCAGCGAATGGTCACAGAACTCCTCCATTGCCCCACCCTTGAGGCCAAGAAACCCCACTGTCACGAGCCCCGACAGCTTGGCCGTCTTGAGCGCCGCCACCACGTTCGGCGATGAACCACTTGTTGATATGCCGATCAATACGTCGCCCGGCTTCCCAAGAGCCTCCACCTGCCGGGCAAACACGGCCTCATAGCCGTAGTCGTTCGCCACTGCCGTCAGCGTCGAAGCATTCACGGTAAGCGCGACCGCCGGGAGGGCGCGGCGTTCAAGCCTGAGCCTGCCCGCGAGTTCGGCCGCGAGGTGCTGCGCATCAGCAGCGCTTCCCCCATTCCCACAGAAGAGGATCTTCCCTCCACCCTCTATCGCCTCCACCAGAACCGCCGCGACAGCGGCCCCGATTTCGGGAAGCTCTCCGGCCGCTCTGGCCAGGGCGGCCGAGGAATCGTTCAGCACTGCCCTCATGCGCTCAACTGAAGCGTCTGTGTCGTCTCTCATCCAGTCAGCCTTTCCGTAAGGTAGTCCGGCAGCGCCTCCTGCCAGGATCTGGGTTCCCAACCGAGTGATTCGTTCAGCCGGGCAAGCGACAGCACAGATCGCCTCGGACGCTTCGCCGGACGCGTGAACTCCGCCGTCCGCACGGGCTCAATGTGAACGTCCGAGAGGTCTGAGAGATCGAGTATGCGCCGAGCGAAGCCGAACCACGTGCAGCTTCCCGAGTTCGTGGCGTTGATCACTCCACGCACTCCTCTGGATTGAAGGTCCGCGATGATCGTGGCAAGATCCGCCGCGCTCGTCGGCATCCCCTCTTGGTCATCAACGACTCTCAGTCTCTCCCCGCCTTCAGCAAGACGAAGCATCGTCTCGACGAAATTTGGGGAACCGTGACCATAAAGCCAGGCCGTGCGGAGTGTGAGATACTCGGCCCCCGAGTCGGCAACGGCTCTCTCGCCGGCGAGCTTCGACTCGCCGTAGACGTTGATGGGATTCGGTGTGTCATCCTCCGTGTACGGTGAACGGCTCTCTCCATCGAACACGTAGTCGGTGCTGATATGTATGATGAGTGCGCCAACGTCACGAGCGGCCCGTGCAACGTTCCCTGCACCGTCGGCATTGACCTCGAACGCCAGCTCACGTTCTGATTCAGCGCCATCGACGTTGGTGTACGCCGCGCAGTTCACGATGACACGTGGCGAGGCCCGTCGTACAGCATCCAGCGTGGCAGCGGCATCACGAATGTCGAATACGGCGATGTCAACTCCAACGACTGCGTGCCGACCACTCAGGGCCCGCACAACCGCGCGCCCCAGCATGCCGTCCGCACCCGTCACCAGGATGTCGCTCATCCGCTCCCTCACAGCCCTCTAGGGCACCTCGATACGACTGGCATCACCGACCATGAATCGATAGGCCCGTGGCATCGTCCCGCTCTTGACGATCTCTACGTCCTTGCCGATCAGACTTCGTTCCATGCGCTGGCCGAGATTGACGATCCTCGAATTCTCGAGCACGATGCTGTGCTCCACCTCGGAGTTGTGAATGAGGACATCGTGGTATATCGATGTGAACGGTCCCACGTATGATCTCTCTATCCGCGACCCGCGCCCTATGATCAGAGGCCCCCTGAGAACACTACCCTCTACCACCGCCCCCTCCTCAATCACTACGCTGCCGTCAATCCGTGACGCTGCATCGACCATCCCACGGTTCTCTCCCTCGAGCGTTTCAAGGATCATGCGATTGGCCTCGAGGATGTCCTCGAGCTTCCCCGTATCCTTCCACCAACCCGTCACCTCGTGCGCGCGAACCGTTCGCTCGTGGTCGACCATGTACTGAATGGCGTCGGTTATCTCGAGTTCCCCGCGCCCCGACGGCGTGATGTTCTTCACCGCCTCGAAGACGGTCTCGTCAAACATGTAGACGCCGACGAGTGCCAGATCGGATCTGGGATGCTCCGGCTTCTCCTCCAGTCGGATGACACGGCCGCCATCGAGTTCGGCCACTCCGAACTCCGATGGATTCGGCACCCTCGCGAGCAGGATCTGAGCGTTCGGCTTTGTCTTGTGGAACTCATTCACGAACTCAGTGATGCCGCCCATGATCAGATTGTCGCCGAGGTACATTACGAAGGACTCCTTACGCATGAAGTCCTCGGCAATGGCGACGGCGTGCGCCAGGCCACGAGGGGCGTCCTGGGGCAGATAGGTGACTCTCAGACCGAACGCCGAGCCGTCACCCACGGCGGCCTCGATCTCAGGCGCCGTCTCGCCGACCACGATCCCCACATCCACAATGCCTGCCGAACGGATGGCCTCCAAACCGTAGAAGAGGATCGGCTTGTTGGCGATTGGCACGAGCTGCTTTGCGCTCGTGTGTGTTATCGGCCTGAGACGTGTACCTCTGCCTCCGGAGAGTACAAGAGCTTTGATCTCGATCACCGACCTTTCGACTTGGTGATGCCTCGCGGTGAATCAAGAGCCCGCGTGGATCGCCGCTGCGAGTTCAGAGACCAGTCCCAGGTCTCCTGAGCGCTCTACAATATCGCCGGTCACGACAAGGCGGGCGCCGGCCCCAACGAGCGAGGCTGCCGCCTCCGGTGTCCTGATGCCTCCCCCTACCATCACGGGGATATCGATGTAGTCTGCGACTGCCTTGACCATCTCTGCCGGCACGTGGGACTCGGCTCCACTACCCGCGTCCATGAACGCGATGTTCATGCCAAGGTACTGTGCTGCAAGGGCATGGGCCATTGCGATGTCCGGCTTGTTCCTGGGAAGCGGTCGCGTGCCACTCATGAACTCGACCGAGGTGGTGGCGCCTCCCTCGACCAACATGTATGCCGTGGGGATCGGCTCCAACCCCATCGTCCTCAGTACCGGGGCCGCCTTCACGTGCTCGCCTATCAAGAGCTGCGGGTTCCGCCCGCTCACAAGCGAGAGAAACAGGACCGCATCGGCCTCGGGAACCACGAATCCCATGTCCCCGGGGAAAATGATGACCGGCAGAGGAGAAGCCTCCTTCACCCTCTTGACGGTCTCCGCAATCCCTCCTCCCAGCGAGAGGCTCCCACCGACGAGGATGATGTCGGCCCCCGCCTGAGTCGCCAGTGCAGCCAGCCGTGCGTTCTCGTCTGGAGCAGGGCCATCGGGATCCAGAAGGACGAGGTAGAGGGCTCTCTGTACATCGAGTTTCTCGTGGATCTGTCGCAGAATCGAGTGTTCCATCAGGAACCCGCCTCATCGAGAAGTAGAGCTATGATATCAGGCACTTCCCTGAGTGCATGATCGAGTTTCCCGGGATCGCCGCCGCCCTGTGCCATACGGGGCTTTCCACCACCACGCCCATCCATCACCGCCGCCACACGTCCGACAAGATCCCCCGCCTTGAGACGTCCACTCTTCGCGAGATCATCGGTCACGACGGCAATCAGGACCGCTTTCCCATCAATCTCCGCCCCAAGCACCCCTGCCCCGCCCGTCTCCAGACGTTCCAGAAGCTTGTCCGCCAGCGCTCTCAGCGACGGAATGTCGCCGGCCTCAACACGGCCTGCGGCCGCACGGACTTGGCCTTCCCCGACGGCGACTGCTCCGTCGATCAGGGTACCGATCGACTCACCGGCCGCCTCCTGCCGCGAATGAGCCGCCTCTTTCCTGAGACGAGCATTCTCGTTCAAGAGATCGAGCGTGCGATTGATGAGCTCCTCCGGCTCTGTCTTCAGTGCCTCCGTCAGAGCTCGCACGAGGCGAGCGTCGTTCCTGCCTCTCTCTTCCGCAACTGCGCCCGTGACCGCCTCTATCCTGCGAACGCCGGCCGCGACACTCGAGTCGGATACGATCGTAAACGCTCCTATCTCCCCGGCTCGTCCCACGTGTGTGCCGCCACAGAGTTCCAGACTGATGTCACTGACGGCCACCGTTCGGACCTGCTCTCCATACTTCTCGCCGAAGAGTGCCATCGCACCCTCCGAGATCGCGTGATCCAGACTCACGACGGCATCGTGGACCGGAGAATCCAGTCGGATCCAGGCATTGACGGTCTCCTCGACCCTCGCTACCTCGACATCAGAGAGCGCCGTGAAATGCGTGAAGTCGAAGCGGAGGCGGTCTGGGCCCACCCAGGAGCCGGACTGGTGGACGTGATCACCGAGCGTACCTCGAAGCGCGGCCTGAAGTAGATGAGTGGCTGTGTGGTTCTTCTCTATTCTCCACCGCCGGGCAAGATCGACCGCCGCATGAAGATGGCCCCCCGCTGCGACGTTCTGGCCCGTGGATCTTGCCACGTGCACGGTCCAGGCCCCCTCGATATATGCGTTCACTATCTCAAGCTCCACACCGTCCCCGGTCACGCGACCCGTGTCGGCCACCTGCCCACCGGACTCGGCGTAGAATGGGGTCCTGTTGAGCACAAACTCGACGAGCGATTCGTCAGCGCTTGCCCTGACGTGAGTCACAACAACAGCCACGGGCTTGGAGAGAACGTCAGTGGCCTCCCGTTCCACGCGTTCGGCGTCACGGGGCTTGAGCGCTCTTCCTACGAACTGAGTTTCAGCCGGAGCCTCCTTCAGCTCATCGGTCCAGTGACGATGCCCTTCGACCGCGTCTGCGAAGCTGGAAGTACTCCGGCCGCGCTCTCTCTGCTCCTTCATTGCAGCCTCAAAGGCAGGCAGGTCAACGCTCAGTCCGCGCTCGCCTGCCATCTCTTGAGTCAGATCAAGGGGGAATCCGTAGGTGTCATATAGCTTGAACGCGTCGTGGCCGTCGATCGTCCGCCCGCCTCCTGCGGATGTGCGCTCGATGATCTCCTCGAAGAGCGCACTCCCCTGGGCCAGGGTCGATTCGAAACGCTCCTCCTCAGACTTGATGGCCAACGCTATCTGCTCGCGCCTGGACACGAGATGGGGATGCGCCTCACCCATCAGGTCTATGACCACGCCCGCGATTCCATAGAAGAACGGCCCTTCGATGCCGAGCTTGAGCCCTCGCCTGACGGCGCGCCGTATCAGCCGCCTGATCACGTACCCCTGGCCTTCGTTGGACGGCAGGATATTCTCCGCAAGTGCGAATGTGACGGCCCTCGCGTGGTCGGCGACTATGGAGACATCGATCCCTATCTCGTCCTCAGGCGCAGCACCTCCGGACTCCACGGCAGCGCGCCGTGTCGCCTCGACGATCGGCATGAAGAGGTCCGTCTCGAATATCGTGGTCTTCCCCTGAATCACCGTTGTGAGCCGCTCGAGTCCCATTCCGACATCAATGCCGGGGCGCTTCAAGAGCTCACGGGTCCCGTCGCGGGCCTGAAGGAACTGCGGGAACACCAGATTCCCAAGCTCAAAGAACCGTCGGCAGTCGCACCCCGGCTTGCAGTCGGGGCGTCCACAGCCGACTTCCCTTCCCATGTCGTAGTGAATCTCAGAGTCCGGACCGCACGGTCCCGAGTCGCCGGCGGGTCCCCAGAAGTTATCCTCGTCCCCCAAGGGGACGATCCTGTCCTCCGGGATACCAATTCGCTTCCGCCAGATGTCAGCAGCTTCCTCATCCGTCTCGTGCACCGTGATCCAGAGGTGCTCCCGGGGAACAGCGAGGACATTCGTGAGAAGATCCCACCCCCACTCGATGGCCTCCGTCTTGAAGTAGTCACCGAAGGAGAAATTGCCGAGCATCTCGAAGAACGTGTCGTGATAGGGGCTGTGACCGACCTCATCGAGATCGGAGAGCCTCAGACAGCGCTGGCTTGAGACGGCCCTCCTCGTTGGCGGATCGTCCATCGTGTAATACCGCTTGAACGGCACCATCCCCGCCGAATTGAACAGGAGGGTCGGGTCGTCCTTCGGGATCAGGGGTGCACTGGGAACGACGTCGTGTCCCCGCTCGGTGAAATAGTCGATGAACGCTCTTCTTATCTCCGACGAAGTAAGGACCTTACTCATCAACCTCATCCTCTAGCTGTTTCATCGCCTCGGCCGCCGCTTCGAATGAGAACCCTCGCCGCAGGAGATGCGATTCGAGCCGTGATCGCTCGCGCCTGTCAGTTGCCGTACCGCTCTTGCTGAGTCGTTTTCTCAACACAGCGAGAGCGAGATCTGCCTCCGCGTGCTCCGCATAGACCGGATCCAGCACGGCGCCGATCGTTTCCTCCCGAACACGCTTGGCCCGAAGCTCATTCGCCAGGCGCATCCTCCCCACCGGCCGCAGACGAATGCGCTCCTCAGCCCATAACTGGGCAAACGCACGGTCGTCAACCAGCCCGGCCTCCTCAAGAGCGGCGAGTACGCTCTGTCTCGTCGCCTCGTCGAAGCCTTTTCTCTTAAGCCGGTCCGAGAGTTCCCACCGGCTGCGAGCCCGCACTGTCAGAAGCCTGAGCGCGGCGTCGCGAGCTTTCGCATCGTCCGACCCCACCTCCACCGACTTCCCGACATCACCATCCAGACGGCGCTCATCAGAATCCGTCAATTGACCGCCGACGACGAGTCCCATTCTGCGGACGACGCCCGCAGACACCGTGAAAGCGGGTTTCCCGTCCACGTAGACCGTGAGCGCCGAGCTTCCCTCGACGCTCCGGATCTCCGTGATCATACCGACCAACTTCTGCTCCCGTCCGCTAGCCGCTTCGTCTCCCTACTTGGTTGAGCCGACGGCCACTTCCTCCACCTTCTCGCCCCCTGCGCTCTCAGACGACGCAGCGTCATCATCAGGTGGTATGAGGCCGACCGCCTGGCGGATCTCGCGCTCGAGCTTCTGACTCACCTCTGCGTTCTCCTCAAGGAAGCCCCGAGCCTTCTCTCTGCCCTGACCCAACTGAAGCTCCCCGTAGCTGATCCACGTGCCCTTTCTCGAGAGGATCCCCTCCTCAAGTCCGAGATCCAGGAGGTCACCCGCGAGGGATATTCCCTTGCCGTATATGAGGTCAAACTCCGCGATCCTGAAGGGCGGCGCGACCTTGTTCTTCACTACCTTGACCTTGGTGCGATTGCCGATGATGGAATCACCCGACTTGATGGCGCCGATTCTCCGGATATCGAGACGCACACTCGCGTAGAACTTGAGTGCCCTGCCGCCAGACGTCGTCTCCGGATTCCCGAACATCACGCCGATCTTCATACGGATCTGATTGATGAAGATGACGCACGTCTTCGACTTGCTGATGGCGCCTGCGAGTTTTCTCAGCGCCTGAGACATGAGACGCGCCTGCAATCCGACGTGCGAGTCTCCCATCTCGCCCTCTATCTCAGCCCGCGGGACGAGGGCGGCGACCGAGTCGACGACGATGATGTCGACTGCTCCGCTGCGTACGAGCATCTCAGTGATCTCGAGCGCCTGCTCACCGGTGTCCGGCTGCGAGATCAGGAGATCATCCGTGTTGACTCCGAGTGCTCGCGCGTACCCGGGGTCCATGGCGTGCTCCGCATCGATGAAGGCCGCCACACCATCCAACGCCTGCGCATTGGCAACCATGGAAAGCGCCAGCGTGGTCTTGCCCGACGACTCGGGTCCGAACACCTCGATGACACGTCCGCGTGGGACCCCGCCGATTCCGAGGGCCGCATCGAGAATCAGTGAACCAGTCGGTATAGCCTCAACGCCCACCCCGACCTCATCCGAACCCAGACGCATTATGGACCCCTTGCCGAACTGCTTCTCTATCTGCGTCACAGCCAGTTCGAGCGCCTTGGTCTTCCCCTTCTCCTGAGACATCTTTCCCTCCGCTTCCAGAATCCGTACTTCGAAACTTCTCTAGTGACCGACTGATTACGCGGCTCCACCGAGCGGGACCAGAGCCATACACTCGTGCAGCGCACCTCCCCTTTCGAGGATGCTCTTCATCACCTCAATCTCCGTCACCCACGTCCTCTCTTCAGGGGCAGCCAGACCGGCAAAGACTCCTCCACTCTCCTGCTCGTCGCTCGAGTTCAGAGGTTCCCGGAGTCTCGCGATCGTGATATGGGGCTTGAAGCGACGCTTCTCCCTCGGAAACCCGAGGGTGCTCAATTCCGTCTCGACCGCTTCCTGAAGCTCATAGAGTCCGTCAACCGGCTCGACACCGACCCAAACGACGCGCGGCCGTCTGGGCGACGGAAAAGCCCCCAGGGAGCGCGAATCGAATGCAAAGGCCTGCACCCTGGACGCTGCGCGCCCGACGGCCTCCACTATATCCGGAATCAGAGCCTCCTCAACATCTCCCAGGAACTTCAGGGTGAGGTGAAGGGTCTCTGCTCGAGGCCAGCTGGCACGAACCCCTCGATGCTCAAGTTCCCTTGCCAGATTCAGTATGCCCTTCTTGAGCGCCCCGGACAACTCCAAAGCGATGAAGGTCCTTATGAGCATTGCCTGCTCCTCAGGGCATCTCGGGCTTGACAGGCAGATTCAGAAGCACTCTCCTCAGTACATCGAGCGCTGCCTGAGAGGCCTGCTGCCTGACGGTATCTCGACCTCCCGCGAAACGGAACTCACGGACCTTCTCGCCACGTGCTCCGGAGACGGCGATGTAGACGAGCCCGACAGGTCTCTCCTCGCTCCCACCTCCGGGCCCGGCGATGCCGGTTACACCGATGCCGTAGCCCGAATGTGTCTTGGCTTTGACACCTGCAGCCATCGCCCGCGCGGTCTCCGCGGACACGGCTCCATGCTCCTTCAGAACGCCGGCCTTGACACCAAGAAGGCGTTTCTTGAGTTCATTCGAGTATGCGATTATGCCGCCGACGAAATACTCCGAGCTGCCGGGCATCCTCGTAAGCGTCCAGCCGAGGCGTCCTGCCGTACACGATTCCGCGACCGAAACCGTCTTCCCCTTCATCACGAGGAGGTACCCGACAACCTGCTCCAGCGACTCATCACCTCTCGCATAGACGCAATCACCGAGTTCGCCTCCCAACCGCTCCTGTGCAGACTCAGCGGCTGCCTTCGCTTTTCTCAGCGTCTCACCTCGGCCGGTAATGCGTATGTCGACGCCAGTCGCCCTCGGGAGGTAGGCCACATCAACGCGAGCAAGCCGCTTCGCGATCCCAGCGATCCGTTCAGCCAGGACCGATTCGGGAGCGCCCGTGGTCCTGAGGAGGCGCTCCTCCGTCAGTCGCCTGAGCCCTCTTCCCTCAAGATATGGGCAGACGTAATTCTCGAGCATCGCTTTCATCTCGACCGGCACACCGGGCAGGACAAAGACGAGCGTCTCCCCGTGCTCCAGAAGCAGCCCCGGGGCTGTTCCGAGACGATTCTCCAGAGCCCGTGCGCCCTCCGGCACCATGGCCTGTGCAAGGTTCGACTCAGGCATGGGAAGCCCACGCGTCTCGAAGTGCGCCCTGACCGTATCCAGGACAGCCTCATCGAGCACCAGCTTCCTCCCGAGCACACGCGCGACAGCCTGTCTCGTTCGGTCGTCCACGGTCGGACCAAGTCCCCCCGTGACAACCACAACGTCCGCCTCGCCGACTGCGCTCTCGACTGCTTGTCTTATGAGTTCGGGGTCATCGGGTACAGTTGTCGCGCGCGTCACTGAGGCGCCGAGCACGGTGAGACGCTCACCTATGAACGCTGAGTTTGAATCGAGGCGCCCTGTTTCAAGGAGCTCGTTGCCGATAGTAATGATCTCGGCCTTCACGGAAGCGCACCTCCCGACGATCTCTTAGAGACCGGTTGCCAGAAGCATGATGCGAATCAGTATGTTGGCGTAGAGTCCGGCCACCAGATCGTCGAGGACGATACCGACACCTCCAGGCAGTGACTCGGCACGCGCGGCCGGAAACGGCTTCAGAATATCGAAGATCCTGAACAGGAGGAAGGCCGCGATGTAGACTATCAGTGTCTTCGGCAGAAGGAGGACTGCGATGACGAATCCGGCGAATTCATCGATGACGATTCTGGATGCGTCATGGCCGAATACAGCCTCAGCCCTTGTCGAAGCCCATATGGACATGGCGATGAAGGCCAGGACCGAGATTGACAGCACAAGGATTGCGAGCGGCCCGCCCGAGGCGATATCTGCCGGCATCAGGAGCCACAGCAGCACGCCGCACCCGAGCGTTCCCACCGTGCCGGGCGCAAAAGGAAAGTATCCAAGTCCCCCACCCGTGGCGATAAACCACACTACCGGGTGAATGCGAGTCTGGTCTCGTGGCGTCAAGAGATCACCTCCCACGGTGGATCTTCCCCTGAGTGCGACCGTTCCGGGCTATGGAAAGGGCTCTGCCGTTTATCATGTACTCTATGCCCGAGACCAGCGTGAGGGCAACAGCAATACCCCCAATAAACAGAAGAACGGACTCAAACCTCCCTCCAGCCAAGCTGTGGAGAGGGGAGCCCGTTCCGGAAACCAGCGAGAGATAGAGAAGCACAAGTGCGACCCATCCCATCTGCGCGGCCGTCTTCCACTTGGCGGCACGGCTCGTAACGAATCCTTCCCCGCTCTTCAGCACACCAGTGCGGCATCCGAGAATCAGGAGTTCGCGTCCCAACACAATCGCGATCATCCAGAGCGGTACGTATCTGAGCCCCAAACGCCAAAAGGCGACAAGCAAGAGCGAGACGAGTACCTTGTCGGCGAGCGGATCCATGAGCTTGCCGAGTTCGGTCACGCTGTTGGAGCGTCTGGCAAGATAGCCATCGCAGAGATCGGTGATCATGGCGACGACAAAGAGCGCAAAAGCAAGCCACAGTCTGCCGCTCATGAGGACTGCGAAGATCACAGGCCCCAGAATCAGCCGTCCCAGCGTCAGTCCGTTAGCCCAGTTCAAAAGCCCCCCTGAAGCCGACCTACGCCTGAGTCATCTCCTCACGCTTCAGAAGCAGCGTCCACTTGCGATCCACATCAGCCTGTATCTCGTCGATGATTCCCTTGTTCTCTTCCTTGAACAGGTGTCTGAATCGGCCCTGTCCTTCGAACCACTTGGAGACCGGGAGTATGTCCTTCGGCTTCCTGTTGATCTTGATGACTCCATACTCCACCTCAAACAGGGGCCAGAAACACGTGTTCACGGCAAGCCTCGCATACTCCATCGACTGCTCCGACGGGTAACGCCACCCGCGTGTGCAGGGCGCAAGCACATTGATGAAGGCGGGACCGTCGATCGCCAGAGCCTTTTCGACCTTGTCGCTGAAGTCCTTCGGATACCCCGGTGTCGCCTGCGCAACGTACGGGATATCGTGTGCGATCATGATCTCCGTCAGCGGCTTCGGGAACTGGGTCTTGCCGGGTATCACCTTCCCGGCCGGCGTCGTTGATGTCGCCGTGCCCTTCGGTGTTCCTCCGGACCTCTGAATTCCGGTGTTCATGTACGCCTGGTTGTCGTAGCAGATGTAGAGCATGTTGTGACCACGCTCCATTGCTCCCGACAGGGACTGAAGACCGATATCGTACGTGCCTCCGTCGCCACCCATCGCAATGAAGTTGATCTTCTTGTCGATCTTCCCCTGCCTCTTGAGCGACACGTACGCCGCCTCGGCTCCGCTGATGGTCGCCGCGGAGTTCTCAAACGCGTTGTGGATGAACGGTGTCTTCCACGCCGTGTAGGGATAGATGGTCGTCACGACCTCCACACAACCCGTTGCGCATCCAACAACCGTATCCTTCCCTGCCGTCAAGAGCATCTGTCTCATCGCCGTCATAGGCAGACAGCCCGCACATGCGCGGTGCCCGCCGGCCATGAGATCTTCGCGCTCTGCCAGTTGCTTTGGTGCCGGCATCTGGTATTCCTCCTTAGCCCCTCAGTCCGATGAATCTGACCTCGTCTGCCGGGATCGCCTTGCCGGCCACAGTCTCCAGTTCCTCGAAGACCGTGCGAATGTGATCCATAGAGATGTCGCGTCCACCGAGACCGTAGAGGTAGTTGACTATCGATGTAGTGTGTCCGGTTCCGCTGAGTGCCGCCAGGATCTCCTTGTGCACAGGGCCACCGGGAGCGCCAAACGACACTGATCTATCGAGGACCCCGACTGCCTTGGCGGAGGCGAGTCCAGCAATGATCTCGGCGTGCGGGAACGGGCGGAAGGAGCGTATCTTCAGAAGCCCCACCCGCTTTCCTTCGGCTCTCATCTCGTCGATAACGACTTTCGTTGTTCCGCAGGTCGATCCCAGAGCGACAATGATGTAGTCAGCGTCGTCAGCCATGTAGCTCTCGGTCATCCCGTAGGCTCTGCCGGATAGCTTCCCGTATGCCTCACCCACACTCTTGATAACGCCCGTGGCGTTACGCATGCCCTCAATCTGCTGCCTCTTGTGCTCGAAGTAGTAGTCCTGCAGATCGAGCGGGCCAAAGGTCGCGGGCTCATCGGTGTTGAGAAGCGAGTAGGTGGTCTTGTACTCCCCTACAAGATCCCGCGCTTCCTTGTCCTCAAGAACCTCCAGCACCTCAACCGTGTGACTGATGATGAATCCGTCAAAGGTGACCATCACCGGCGTGAGAACGTCTGGGTTCTCGCCGATCAGGATCGCCTGAAGGACGTTGTCGTAGACTTCTTGCGCGTTCTCCGAATAGAGCTGAATCCAGCCCGTGTCGCGACAGCCCATCGTGTCGCTGTGATCACAGTGGATGTTGATCGGTCCCGAGAGAGCTCTGTTCACGACCGGCATTACGATGGGTAGCCGATTCGAAGCCGCAATGTAAACGATCTCCCACATGAGCGCGAGCCCGTTCGCCGAAGTAGCGGTCATCACCCTTGCGCCGGCCGAAGCCGCACCGACCGCAGCACTCATGGCGCTGTGCTCTGATTCGACGAGCACCATCTCAGCGTTCACTTCACCGTCCGCCACGAACTCGGCGAACTTGTGCATCAGCTCGGTCTGTGGTGTGATCGGAAAACAAGTAACCACATCGGGATCGATCTGACGCATGGCCTCTGCGGCCGCATCGTTACCCGAGAGCGTCAGTCTCCTTGCCACGAATCCCTCTCCCTTCCTCAAACTTATCGTTGTGCGCGATCGAACCCGCGCCTAGTCGTTTACTTCAGTCTCAAGTTTCATTTCGAGTGCAGCGATCTTGTCCGGACACTCGAATGCGCAGATTCCACATCCCTTGCAGTGGCTGTAGTCGATACCGGTCATCTTGCCGTCCGTGAGCTGGATCGCTGAGTCGGGACACGCTATCCAGCAGGCAAGACAGTGGATGCACTTCTCCACGTCCCATATCGGGCGGTACGTTCTCCAGGAACCGGTCTCGTAGGTGTCGGAATTCCCTGCGTCTTCTATGATCCCGCCGAGGGGGATCTCTCTCCAGGACTTCTCCCTCATTCGGACGTCACCTCCTCGTGCGCCCTGTTGATTGCGCGCACGTTCCCCTCGAGCACCTCCGGCCTGAAGCCATGCGAGAACTTCTTCTTGATCTGCTCGATCACTGAGTCAAGTGCCAGAAACGGTGACACTTTGACAAGCGCGCCGAGCATCGGGGAGTTCGGAATGGGTCTACCGATCTCATCGATCGCGATGCCGGTCGCATTCACCGTGTAGATCGTCCGCCCCTCAAGCTCCAGCTCAGTTCTGATCTCAGCCGGCTTCTTGAGCGTGTTGACGATGATGATCCCGTCATCCGGGAGCCCCGACGCCACGCCCGCAACAGTGACCAGAGTATCATCAAGCACCACCACGATCTTCGGCGAGTAGATGGCGCAGTGCACTCTGATCGGCTCGTCGCTGATCCGGTTGAACCCGCGCATTGGTGCACCCATCCGCTCCGGCCCGTAGTCAGGGAAACCCTGGCTGTACTTCCCTTCCATCGCGGCAGCCTCGGCCAGAAGCAGTGAGGCCGTCTTGGCCCCCTGACCTCCGCGCCCGTGCCACCGGATCTCCAGCATGTCCGTCATAAATGGATCCTCCTTGCAGGCGCAGGAACCACCCCCACGCTCAGATAAATCAACTTGAGAGGCTACCACCGCGAAATGTGCCGGTCAAGGGGAAAGCAGAAGGGTGGGCAGTTCAGATGACCCTGCGCTCATCGAGGGCCGTCCCAAGCGTCAGCTCATCGGCCAGGTCGAGCTCGCCACCAACGGGGAGACCGCTCGCGAGCTTCGTCACATTGATCCCTCGCCGCGAAAGGAGCCGTGCCACGTACAGAGCCGTGGCCTCCCCTTCAGCCGTCGGATTCAGCGCCAGAATGATCTCTGTGACTGCAGGGCGAGTGTGCTCTCGCGCGCCATCGAGACGATCGAGAAGGCGGTCTATTCTGAGATTCTCCGGACCGATCCCGTCAAGAGGCGAGAGCAGCCCACCGAGCACGTGGTAGCGTCCTCTGAAGCGTCCGGTTCGTTCGAGGGCGAGAATGTCGCTCGGACGCTCGACCACGCACACAGCAGATCCGTCTCTTCGCTCATCAGTGCAGATAGCGCAAGGGTCGTCCTCCGTGAGACCGCCGCAGATGGAGCATCCAATCGTCTTGGTCCTTGCGTCCACTATGGCATCCGCCAGCTCGGCGCACTCCACCTCCGGCGAGAGGAGCAGCTTGAGCGCCATTCTGGTCGCCGACTTGCGTCCTATACCCGGAAGTCGGCCGAAGAGCTGAACCAGTCGTTCGAGTGAAGCAGGAAAACCAGTCATGCTATCTCCGGAGACTACCATCTACCCCAAGCCGGGCGGCATCAAGCCGCCGGTGACCTTCGCCAGCTCAGTCGCTGCGATCTCATCCGACTTCTGCTTCGCATCACCCATCGCCAACAGAAGCAGGTCCTCGAGCATCTCCGGGTCCTTGCCCTCCAGGACTTCCGGATCGACCTTGATCGAGATGACCTCGTGATGACCGTTCATGGTCACACGAACAACACCACCGCCCGCCGTGCCCTCCACTCGCTTGGCGGCGAGTTCCTCTCTGACCGCCGTCATGCGCTTCTCGAGCTTCTGGGCCTCCTTGAGCATCCTGGACATATCGTTCGCCATGCGTCTAAAGCTCCTGTCAGGATTCCCTGACGATCTCGCCATCGAAGATCTCAATGACTTTGCTGAGCATCGTATCATCGGTCTGGTCGGACGGAGCTGATGGAACCCTGTCGGGTGGCGGCGCTCCCACTGTCTCGACTCCGACCTTGGGAGCCTCACCGAATCTCAGCCGGAGCCTCACGGGCCCACCGTAGACCGATCCGGCCACTCGCTCCATCAGCTTCATGTTCTTGCGACCCTCGAGCTGATCCCGGTGGAAACGAGAGCCGTTCCCTACCGTCACCGCCAGCTCTCCTCCAGCGAACTCCGCCGCATTCGCCTCATTCAGAAAAGCCCCGAGCGCCGGCTTCTCACGCCTGATGGCAGCGAGCACTTCCGGCCACAGCTCTACGCCTCCGGTGTACTCAACCTTCCTCGCATGGGAGTGCCCATTGTCACTTCGCGGCAAGCTCGACGTTCGCTCGACCTCACTTCCGCCGTCAGGCTCTCGTGACACGCTCGCTGCACGCGCCGGTGACACGACCCCTGTCATGGCCCCGCCGGAGCTGTGAATATCGATTGTGGACCCGCCGGTGCTCCGAGTGTTCATCGTAGACCCGCTGGCGCTCCCAGTGTTCACCGCAGACCCGCTGGCGCTCCCAGTGTCGTGACCGCGAGTCGACGCGACGCTCTTCTTGAGATTGCCGCCGCCACCGGTTCCTCCACCTCCGCCTCCGGCGATCGAGCGCACGACCTCGTCAATCGACACCGTTCGATCGAGCCTCGCCATCCGGATCACCCCGAGTTCAATGAGAAGCCTCGGCTGGGTGCTCCACTTGACTGCAGACTGGGACTCAATGCCAATTCCGAGAAGGCGCACAACATCATCCGCGAGCAGATTGAGCGATGAGGACTTGCGGTCGACGTAGTCTTGAAGCCTGCCGGCGAGCTTCGTCACATCGTCGACGGCCGTTGCCAGGAGAAGGTTACCAAGGTGCTCCACGAGTCCGTCGATGAGATCCCGCGGATCGAAGCCGGCCTCAAGTGCAGCCGTCAGCGCCTTGAGCGCGGCGCCGGTGTCATGGTCGGCTATTGCATCAGTTATCCGGAAGAAGACGTCCATGTCGGGGATCCCCAGGATGTTCACCACATCCTCAGGGGTAATGCTCGTCTTCCCCACCGACATCAGCTGGTCGAGAAGGCTCTCAGCATCCCGCATGCTCCCGTCTGCTCGCGCCGCAACCAGACGGAGGGCGCCTTGAGCAACGTCCAGCTTCTCAGAGGTCGCTATCTCGAGAAGGCGGGATTCGATCTCCGCCTCGGAGATCCTATGGAAGTCAAAGAGCTGGCAACGAGAGGCAATCGTGTCTGGGATCTTCCCAGGCTCTGTCGTCGCGAGGACAAAGACGACATGCTCGGGGGGCTCTTCGAGTGTCTTCAGAAGAGCGTTGAACGCCTCCCGAGTCAACATGTGAGCCTCGTCTATGATGTACACCTTCTTACGACCCGACAGCGGAGCGTACTGCACGGTCTCTCTGATGCCGCGGGCATCCTCGATCTTGCGATTCGACGCGCCATCGATCTCGATGACATCCAGATTCTTCCCCTTCAGGATCTCGGTGCAGGAGACGCACTTTCCACAGGGAGTATCCGTCGGCCCCTCTTCGCAATTCAGGGCCTTGGCCAGGATCCTCGCGATCGTGGTCTTTCCGACACCGCGGGGTCCTGAGAAGAGATAGGCGTGGGCTATTCGTCCGGATCGGACAGCGGCGCTGAGTGTGGCAACGATGTGTTTCTGACCGACCACGTCGGAGAACGTCTCCGGACGCCACTTTCTGGCGAGTACGACGTAGGACATACCTTCTCTCCCTTCGTGGTCCATCAAGGGATGCTCTTCTTGAGATCTGAAACCCCGACACGCATCCACTCCGACCCACGGGACGGAAGCGTAGACCAGCAGTTGGCTCGAGTCAAGCTTCCCCACGGCACATCGTGTTACCGGCTTACGGCTGCTGCCTTCCGGCCCTGACCGGATTCACCGGACCCGATTGCGCGGGACCTGACTTTCAACACTACTTGCCGGACTGCATCCCCCGCACCGACGAGAAGCCTCGGTGGGTGTTCGACCCCGCTGTAGCGGATTGCGGGTCACAGGGCACCGCTAGTTCCCCGTCTAGCGTGTCGGGGTTTTCAGATCTCCGGGAGGAGATCGGGGGTGGTTGGTTCCAGGGTGAGCCTACCCGCCCACTGAGTCGTAGGGCGGACGTCTCGATAAATCTGGTGGAGATGAGCGGGCTCGAACCGCCGGCCTCTGCCTTGCGAAGGCAGCGCTCTCCCAGCTGAGCTACATCCCCACATTCATCTGTCACATTCGCGCCCTGGATGGCTGGCGGAGAGGGTGGGATTCGAACCCACGGTACGCGTAAACGTACACGCGATTTCCAGTCGCGCACCTTCGACCACTCAGTCACCTCTCCGGACCGCACTCTGGCGGTGGGGGTGGGATTCGAACCCACGGTACCCAGAGGGTACAACGGTTTTCGAGACCGTCACGATCGACCAACTCCGTCACCCCACCGTGTACCGCAGGCGTCTGCCGATCTCACCTGTTCCCCGCACGTAGATTTGCGAAGAAATCCGTGAGCAGCGCTCCACACTCGGTCTCCATGACTCCCGAGCTGATCGCCACGCGGTGATTCAGACGCGGATCATCCGGGATGTTCCCCAGAGATCCGCAGTAGCCACCCTTCTCGTCGGCACATCCGAAGACAAGGCGACTGAGGCGGGCATGCACAATCGCACCCGCGCACATAGGACAAGGCTCCATCGTAGTATAGATGCTGGCCCCAGTCAAGCGCGGTACACCCAGTGAGCGGGCGGCGGCTCCAATGGCGATGATCTCAGCGTGCGCTGTGGGATCCCTGAGCCCCTCAACCTGGTTGTGTCCACGACCGATGATCCTGTCCCCAAGCACCACAACGGCGCCCACCGGCACCTCCCGCTCCTTGAGCGCGAGTTCCGCCTCCTTGAGAGCGGCCTCCATCCACTGTCGGTCCGCCTCGTGCCGTGCGTTCGCCCTGACTTCCAAGTCCATCACCCCCATCTGCTCGCTGGCCAGCGAACAACGTAGCAGCAGCCCACTGCCGTGTCAACCGTGTCCGGACTGAACAACAGAAGGCCCCGCTCCTGAGGCGGGGCACTCGTAGAGAGACTGCTCCTGATTCGGATTGTAGACGCACCGCAAGAAGCTAGTTGACGGTCTCGCCTTCGTGCAGCACCACGCAGTTCCTCCCGGCGGCCTTAGCCTTGTAGAGGGCGCGATCCGCAGCCTCGATGAGCCTGCCCTTTGATGATGCGTGTGCCGGGAACGTGGCCACACCGATGCTGATCGTGAGCCGTCCCATCGGCATCACTTCCTCGCCGTCGAACTCCATCTCATCGACCACGGTGCGTATCCGCTCAGCCATCCGCAGGGCTGCCTCAGTACTCACTTCCGGGACGATTATGACAAACTCCTCGCCACCGTACCTGGCCACGTAGTCGCAGTTCCGCGAGGCATGCTGCAGCGTGTGCCCAATCTGCTTCAGGGCTTTGTCGCCGGCAGGATGGCCGTGCGTGTCGTTGAAGTGTTTGAACTGGTCGATGTCGATCATGAGGAGATTGACAGTGCGCCCATAACGCTCTGCGCGACTGACCTCAGTCTCGAGAATCTGATGGAAGAACCTGTGGTTGTAGAGGTCGGTCAGCCCATCCCTGCGTGACAGCTCCTTGTAGAACTCACCCTCGGCGGCCTGTCTCCTCAGCCTGCGCTCCTTCACCCGGTTTGCCACGATGATGCGTATCTGATCGATGTTGAACGGTTTCGTGATGTAGTCAACCGCGCCAAGCTTCATCGACTCGACCGCCGTCTCCATTGACGCGTAGCCAGTCATGACTATCACATCGACTTCGTAGGATAGTTCTTTCGTGGCAGCGACGACTCCAAGCCCATCAAGCTCGGGCATGACGATGTCTGTCAGCACGACATCAAAGGTGGAAGCGCTGAGGAGATCGACGGCCTCGCGTCCGGACGCCGCCAGCTGAATCTCGTAGCCCTCCTCGCGCAGCACCTCATTGAGGAAGGTCCGCATTATCTCCTCATCATCTACAATCAGGAGTTTGATTGAGCGAGTGGCCGACGCAGTGTCCTCCGACTCCCGGCTCTCATCTCTCAATGTCTCGTTATTCATGTGATCAGGCATGGTCAACCGGCCACCTATCCCCTTCATCATCCCGCGTCGAAATGAGCCCCGTCATCATGACCGGCAGCCGCACGACGAATACGGAACCCTCGCCAAGAGTGCTCTCAACCTCTATCTCTCCGCCGTGCTCGGATACGATGCCGTAGCTGACCGACAGCCCCAGCCCCATGCCGTGACCGACTTCGCGCTTCGTGAAGAACGGTTCGACGATGCGATCCAGATCGTCCTCTCCGATACCGCATCCGTCGTCTGTGAAGCGCACGACCACCTCGGGTATCTCCGTATCTGCACCAATCACCCTGGAGGACACGGACAGCTGGTTGCCCGTCTCCATCGCATCCCGCGCATTCAGGGCGATGTTCATGAACACTTGTTTGAGTTCCGCTTCGCTTCCGTGCACCCCGGGAAGCGAGTCGGCCAGATCCACGTCAATCGCAAGACCCCTCATCCGGAATTGCTCAGTTATGATGTCAACGGTCGCCCTGACTATCTCATTGATATCAACCGTGGTCCGGACTGAGCCCAATGACTCCGAGAACGCCAGAAGGTTTGACACTATGCCGCTGCACCGCTTGGTCTCGCGCTCAATCTGAGAGAGGTGTGCGATGAACCCTGTCACCTCGTCCTGCTTCAGCCCATCTGCTCCTGAGTGCGAGAGCTTCTCCAGATCGAATTGAGCGAAGCCGAGGATTCCACCGAGAGGATTGTTGAGTTCGTGGGCAACTCCAGCGGCGAGTTCACCTACTGCAGCGAGTCTGCCGGAGCGAAGAACATTCGCCTGCATGTCCTTGAGGTCGCGGGTACGCTCTTCCACTCGCCTTTCGAGATCCTGATTCAATGCTGCCAGCTCCGCTTCCGTGGCGCGCAACTTGGCCGTTCGGGATTCGACCTCTTCCTCCAGGCGGGCGTTCCATTCCTCAACGAGCTCCCGTGACTCCTCCAGTCGCTCATGGAGACGTATGTTCTCGATTATGCGTGCAAGCCGTGATGCAAGTGTCTCGAAGAACTGCAGCTGCTCACCTCCAAGACTCCCAGCTCTGCGGCTCTGGAGAGAGAGAACGCCTATCTGTCGCTCGCCGATCAGCAACGGGAGACCCAGCCAGCTTCTCATCGGAACGGATTTCTGTACTCCGTCTCCGTCCTCCTCCACACCCCTGCCATACCTGTCGATCTCTTGCGCAAGATCGTCTATCTGAATCACACCGCCTGCCTCAACGACTCGCCTGGCGAGAGATCGCTCAAGTCTCAACTGTGACACCTGGGTCCTCTCCCCATCGGCCATGCAGATGCTGCTCTCCCCGGTCCCGCTCAACTCGTCGACGAGCGTCACGCAGACCGCCTCCACCTCCAGCCGCTCCCGCAGGAGTCTGTGCGTCAGGGACATGAGTTCATCCACGTGAAGCGTCGAGGAGACGCCTTGCCCCAGGTCGTTCAGCAGATTGAGCTGCTCAACGCGTGTCGCAAGGCCTTGCCCCGTCTCCCAGAGCCCCTTCCCAGCTGCAGCAACCACTATCAACACGGTGGCGAGGAGCGGGAATGTGGCCGGCTCTCCTGGAATGTACGACGCAACCATGAGCATCGAGAGCGGGAGCATCGCCAGCTCAGCGACAACACCACGCGCTTTGAGCCACTGGATATATTCCCCCAGTGGTTCATTTCGATGATCTCCCGTGAGCATGCGAAGCACGGTTGTCACGGCCCCGAACATCACGAACATCGCGGCAAACCTGCCAACGTCTCCCAGCCCCAGCCCAGTGAGAGGCATCCTCCCACCGATGGCGAAGTAGCAGGCGCCGGCTGCGATGGTGCCCAGCACACGCGTTGCGACGTCCCGGAGTGAGTACAGGATCTCGCCTCTCTGGACAGACGCAGCCAGGAGCACTCCGGAGATCGTGACAACCCAGACCGCCACGGGAACTCCGAAGAGAGCGAGAGCCGCCGCATAGACTGCCGTGCCAAAGGAGACGTAGTGGGGCCTCGCCACGGGGAATGCAAAGAGTCCGGCAGCCAGAGCTATCGCGCTCATGATGCCGACCCCTCCCCAGGCGATCCAGTCCATCCGGAGGCCGGCAAGCACTACGAAGACAACGGCCGACCCGGCCACCAGCCAGGCCATGGCTATGGACATCCTTGCCCACCGCGGTACGCGACTGCCGCTCTCGAGGTCCGTCATCACCGTGCCGTCTGCCGAAGATCTCAAGCCCCGATTCCTCCCCCAATGGATAGCCGCAAGCGAGCGCATGGCATGTGCCCGCATATCAAACGAGGTGGTCGTGTGCCCATCCGGACCCAGGATTGGCCCCGCAGAAGCACCGATCCAGCTCCATAAGTGCAAGTGGTGTGCCACGCTCAGCCGATTGAGTAGTGTTCGTCCAGACACCATGAATAGCCTACTTCCAGCATGGTTTGGCAGAAGCTGCCTGCCACATACGAGCGCGCGGGGCGTCTCGAAAGCCGCCCCGCGTCTCATACTGTCATCAGGTTCAGAACCTCAGTCGCAAACTGCATCCACCGCAATACCGTGATGTGACCGTCCACCGGCTATCGGCGCCCCTGACAGGGAGATCTTGTTCTGTCCGGGAGCGAGCCTCCACGGCCCGAATCGCCCGGCCGCATCTGGTGATTCCGGTCCACGGGTGCCCTCGTCGTTCGAGAGACCCACTGATATCGCCTGCGCTCTCCCCTCTTCGCTCTCAATGCGACCCGTTAGCTCCGCGGAGCCTGCGGACCACTCAATCAGATACTCGACTGAGATGTCAGCAGCCTCTCGCCAGAGCACGTGTACGATGCTGCGATGCGATCGTGCTGCAGCCGCCGCGGGCAGATCGGGAACAACGCTCCAGCCCGCAAGCGTCTCCAACGAGGCTGCCACTGCCCTCGCAGCCGTCAGGGTCTTCTCCGAGATCCTCACGAAGAGCGTCCGCCGCTCCTCGGTGAGACGCCTCATGACGCGCGCGACGGTCTCAGGTCTCGGATCGCATTCGTCGGACTCTCTCATCGCCCAGACATCTGCCAACTCAGCCAGACAACTGCCGCAATGAACGAGGTGCTTTTCAAACTCTGCGGCTCTCAGAGAATCGACCCGCCCATCGGCATAGGCAAGGAGTTCGTCTGATTCGCTGCAAGCCCTGTCCGGCGCTGCCACTCCTGAGGCGTCTCTGAGAGCGTGCGTGATTGCCTTGAGGATCGCCAGTTCATCTCTGCAGCTCCGGCAGTCCTGAAGGTGACCCTTGAGTTCGCTGCGCCCCGCGTCAGACTCAAGACCCTCGATATGGGCAAGAAGCCGTTCATGTGGTGGGCATCTCATGATTCCTCTTCCTCTACCCGGTGTTCCAGTGCTCTGCGACTCCCCCGTGCTCTCTCATCTTCTCAAGCGCTCTGTAGACCATGCCACTGACTGCTCCTACCGTCATCGCAAGTCGCTCGCCTACCTCTCTGTACGTGTAGCCCTCGAAGTAGATGAGATGAACGGCCAGTGCTTCCCGCGCCGTCAGAACCTGATCGATGGCCTGCTCGAGCGACAGTCTCAGATCCATCCGGTCCCGAGGGGAACTCCCGCCATCCCGGTCGGCAGCCTGTGCCCGTCGATCGTCATCGGACTCCTGCACTTCCCCCCTGCGCGCCGTTTTCCGGAGTTCGTCGATGCATACGTTCCGCGCGATTCTGTAGATCCAGGTCTCCAGACGACAGCGTCCCTGCCACGATGTCAGCGCGGCTGCGTCACGGCGCAGGAGCTTGAAGAGCACATCCGCGAACAGGTCCTCCATGACGGCCTCGTCCCATCCCGCCCCGTAGCGCCCGTTCACCCTGTTGATAGCGCTGTAGAGAAGCCGGCGGTAGCGCTCGACAAACTCCTTCCACGCCTCAGGGTCGCCCGCCTTCAGGCGCGCGATCAGCTCCATGCTCTCCTTGTCACGGTCCTTGGGTGAACGCAATTGTGTTTCCTCGTCACACACTTCTGACGCCCCTTGGCCCGTGGTTCTTCGCGGCGTCATTCGCTTCTAGTCGATGAGTCTCGTGGTGGGGTCACCATAGAGGATGTAGTTAGCCCACGAGAAAGCGTGGAATCTGAAAGACCCTTCGCGCGCAGAGCGCACCGCAGCGCCCAAGGTGTCACCGCTCAAGACGCTGCGGTAGAAAGCCAGGGCAAAGGCGGCGCTGCCGGCGTCATGAAGCTCCCAGAGAGTCCCGAGATAGGTTGGCACACCACCCTCTGCAAAGGACAGGGCGAGTCCGTCTCCGCCAACGCTTACCCTCGCTGCCTCTCCGCATGCATTCGAGAACACGAGAATCGGTGTGGTCGCAGGTGAGAACAGGTTTCGTCCATCTGCTATCTCACCACTCGGGAGCACCCATCCCACGGCGCCACTCTCGTCGCGACCGGTGTGCCCCGCATAGTGGATGATGTCGTACCCCTCGTTGATCGCGGCCGCAAGCTCGCTCAAGTCTCGGGGCGACCGCCTGACAACGCGCAGGAGTTCCGGTTTCAGAGCCCCGAGTTCGAGAATCTCCTGCGCCTCGCGCTCCGCCTGAGGAAGATCGCGACCATGGTCGCCATGTTCCACATCCGCGATGAGGAGCATCCGGAGAGGCCCCACGGGCCTGTGCCAGACTGCCTCCCTCCTGCCGTCCGCCCTGATCTGACGGGAAACGCAGTAGAGCTGCCAGAGCGGTTGTCCTCCTGATTTCGGAACCAGGAGTTCCCACGGAAAAGCGCTGAGCTCACGCTGGACTCTCAGCAGAAGGTGGTCTCCCTGAAGATCCACCAGCTGGTCCATTGCGCCGCCATCCTCATCTCCACCCAGAATGGACGCCAGGCTCCGGCCAATAGCATAGACACGACGATGCGTCTCCGCGATCTCGTCGGGACTCGGCAGTCCATCGCCGGCCTCGAACGTCGCGCTCCGTTTGGCCAGGGCATCGAGTTCACTGAGGAGCCGGTCTTCGTCCTCGTCCCGGCGGTCGATCACGTAGTCCTGTGCGATCGCATCTCGACTGCCGGTGAAGACGAGCGAGAGCTTGCCCTTGGACTCTGCCCTGATGTGCACATCAGGCGCCAGCACGGAATCAAGGACGGGGCGCCTGGCCCGCCGCCTGCCGGCGAGCAGGATGAGGATTGCTGCCAGAATCAGTGCGGCAATCCAGCCTGGATGACGGAAGCCCTCCGCGGTCCGTGTCAGCATGCTATATACGAGTGATCTCGCACTGAAGTCCGTCACGTTGAGAGTGATCCAGATCGCTGCCAGAGCAGCGACAAGCCACAGACCGGATCTGCGCATCCCGCGTCCGTCACGACGCATCTGCGAAGGGGGCACACGGCCCCACGGCAGTTCTCTCCTGGATTCGGTCCCGCACGCCTCGCAGTGTGAGAGGCGCACAAGACGAGCGCTGCCGCGACTCCATGCCTCGCGTTCAACGATCGTTGTCCCACCACACTTCGGACACCGCATTTCCATCTCGGACTCCCGTGAAGACTCTGAACCCCACCCATGGTCTCACTCCGGGGTCCCAAGCGCAACGGCAGAGATGTACCTTCAGGTATCTACTGGTTTGTTGGTCAGGATGAAGGCGTGTCGATGGATGGCAGTCTGATCAGGTTGACCGGTCGCTCCACACCGTGGTCCTCGCACATGCAGGCGATCACCTGACGCTCAGCTGACATTTCGCGCATGAGTTCCAGAGCCTCCTGTCGACGCTCCGGGTCGCAGTTGACGAGGGAGTCGTCCAGAATGAAGGGGGCTCCGTCCTGCAAGGAGAGGAACTCCAGAAGCGCGTAGCGAGTGGCGAGATAGAGCTGGTCGACCGTGCCGGTGCTGAGATCACTCTCGAGAACATTCTCCGGAGCGCCGGGGACAAGCGTTGGATTGTCGACTGAGACCTCCAGGTCCTTGCTGACTGACACGCGCGAGTACCTCTTGCTCGTGATCCGCTCAAGGACCCTGCTGATGATCGGTGCAAGCACCTCAGCGGCCTCCTTCTTCGTGCTGCTGAGCGCATCCTCGAGCCCTCCCGCCGCCAGCTGCATAATCCTGATGCGACGCTCCACTCTCTTGATCTCGGTCGTGACCGATTCCTGTCTCGCCTCGAGATCGGGGAGGGCGTCTCCCTCCTCATCGCGCTCCATCCGGATCTGGTCATCGTCATTGGCACGTCGCAGAATCGCTTCCTGCTCCTTCTTGCTGTCCCGCTCCTCGCGCAGCTTCACAAGTCCGGCCCTGTCGACCAGCAGCTCAGGGGCGTCATCGCTACCGAGTAGTCCGTCGAGTTCGGTGCGCCTGCGACCCAATGAGACAGCCTCCGTGCGGAGCCTCTCCTCGTATTCCTCGGCGTCATTGCCGTCACAGATCTCGTCGAGCTGAGCTCTCGAGATCTCGGCGCGCCGCCAGAGCGTATCCTGGATCTCCGTGATACGTGCGAATTCCGCGTAGGTTGGAACACCTATCTTCATGAGCGCGGACTGAAGGGCGAGTTCTCTCTTGGCACGCTCCCGCGTGTGGTTCCTCAGGTCGTGCTCGTACTCGATGATCTGTCCCAGACGACGAAACTGAACCACCGACCACAGGATCAAGCCAAGAGCGACCGCGCCCAGGAGAAGACGCATCATGGAATCGCTCACCATGAAGAACGCCACGGATGCGACCCCAAGCCCACCGATCACGAGCGCGGCGCAGACCGGGATCGTCTTCACACTCGATGCGCCCGCCTTGAGCGTTGATTCCTCTTTGAATTGGCTTATCAGCCGCTCCGTCGCCTCGAGGTCACCGCGCGCGAACTTGACCACGCCGCCTTCCACTGCCGGAACGCTCTCCTTCTCGCTTCCGGCGTCGTCCAGGTCGGCCCTGAGCTTTCTGATTCTCGCGATCGTTGTTTCTCTCTCAAGGAGCCTCTCTCGAGTCAGCTCCAGTTCCTCAGACAGACGAATGCTGGACTCCTGGTTCTCCACGATTCTCACGAGGCGATCCAGGTCATCCTTCACGGCCATCCACTCTCCGCGTCTGCGCGCGTGTACCGCCTTTCTCGACAGCTGCTTGGTCCACTCCTGGGTGACCAGAGCGATCCTCTGCCCAAGCGTTCGTTCCTCGTCGAGCAATCCCTTGAGGCGCCCCGGGCGAGCCGCCGGACGCTCGATGCCGACACGAAGCTCCCGGGTACGCTCCAGAAGTGCTGAGACAACTGCGGCCGCGTCGACCCGGCCGCTCGCGCTCGTCATCTTCCGTTCTATCATGGGGACGAGCTCGGCCCGCCTGCTCTTGCCGGGCTGCCCGCCGAACGCAACCAATTCACCCTGCCGCACCATGGCTACCGACTCGAATGCCTCACGGCTCCCGAACCCGATCATCTCGGCGACAAACTCGTTCACTTTGCCACGCTCAGCCACGAGCCCGATATCGGGGCCACTGAGCTCTGCTCGTCCGGCTCCGAAGTCCTTGGTGAGTTTGTATTCCCCTCCGCCGTGCTCGAATGTGAGTTCCAGACGCATTGCGCCGGTCGACCCCCACGATTCGAGATCGCGGATCGCCTTCGCCTTCGTGCTCGGGTCCACGAACAGGACAATCCCAAGCGCCTCGATGATCGTGCTCTTCCCTGATTCATTCGTGCCGATCAGGAGATTAAGACCCGGGGCAAGATTGAGTTCGAAGTCCTCGAACCTTCTGAAGTTCTGCAGTCTGAGTCGCCTCAGTCTCACGCGAGCACGTCCTTCCCCTGAAGCAGTGCAACTCCCATCTGAAGGGCCGCCTCCAGATCCTCCCGCTCATCTCCGCCCTCAGCAGCATCGATCCGCCCCTTCATGAGCCGGACGAACCGCCCTATAACAAGCCGTTCCGGAAGAGCTTCCAGATCGTCTTGCCCAAGCCGCACCTCATAGTTCAGGCGTGGTGATCTGACGTGGAAGTAATCCGATCTAAGCGTCTTGAGCAACGCCTCAGGATCGAATCCCGAAGCGACGTGCATCAGACCCGTCAGAGTCACAGAGAGGATAGCATTCATGTCCTTCGGATGCTCCTCTGCCACCAGCCGCGCGATGTCTTCCGTGTCCATCGCACCACCCACGTCGATCTGCACACTCGACACTGTCCGCGCGCCGACTCGGACTTTCGCTACCCGTGCCCCGTCGCTACCGAGGCTGATGCGCGCAATGTGTCCGGAGCCGATCTGATCTGCGGCAATCACCTCCGGCGCTCCCGGGTAGACGGCCGGTGGACCGTTCCCCTCGATCTCCCGCCAGGAGTGCCAATGCCCAAGAGCGATGTAAGACCAACCCGGCGCCAGAAGTTCGTCGCGTGATATCGGATGGTCGTCCGGTTCCACAGGGAGCAGTTCGACTGAGCCGTGAACCGTCGCGATGTTGTACTCGTGATCGGCATCCGGTCTGAGTTTCGCGAGCTTGTGCTCACTCGACCTGTTCGAACGCGGCGGATCTCCGTGCACGACGAGGCTCGCGCGTGGGATCACAACCGAGCGTGTGTCGCTCGCGCCCAGAATGTGGACGCGCTCGATCTGGGCGAACTCGCTGCCGTAGCACGAGAAGACCGATCCCTCACCCATGTGATCGTGTGAACCCGGCAGGATAACGGTACGAGTCTCAGAGGAATCATCCAGACGCCTGAGTTCCCGAAGCACGAAGCGCACCGCCGATGCCGGCGGGCGGTTGCTGTCGAAGAGGTCGCCCGCGATGATGAGGCAGTCTGCGTCCTCCTGGATCGTCAGGTCGATGATCGAGCGGAAGGTCTGTCGGATCTGGTCGCGCTGATCGGATGCGCGCGCGCCAAGCCAGCCCAGCGGCGCCCCAAGGTGTACATCCGCAGTGTGAATAACAGTAGGCAAGAGACCTCCACTCAGATGGACGCTATTGTCCATGTTATTACAGTAGTCAAGTATCGTGCCACATTACACGCGCGACAGCCCACATCGTCCGGACAGGCACCGGTACTCTAACGCCAGTTCGGCCCCTCCCACTCATAAAGGACCCGCCAGGTCTCGTTCGTCATGCCCGGGAACACCCCGCCGTAGGCCGCGTCTGGACCGTCGAATTCCGGATCGGGAAGCGTGATCGGCTCGGTGATATGCAGTGTATCGCCGTCGGCCGACCACGTGTGCCACGGCATGTAGTCTCTGAGATCGGGAGGCGGATCGTTGAACAGAGACTCAAGGCTGACACGGATGTCGATGTCGGGCGCATCCTCGTCGAACTCGTGCAGGTTGACGATCCCCTCCTCCGTCAGCGTTTCCCGGAGAAGGGCCGCCGTATCGCGCAGCATCGCGACCGCTCCTGGACCCAGGATGTCATCGTCCTCTAGGACTACCCACCCTGGCTCAGACACCGTAATGAAATCCCACTCCTGATCGTCGCTTTCCTCCTCAAGAGCATCGCACGCATCCTCAAGATGATCGGCCGCCCCCAGCAACTCAGCCTCAGCTAGGCTCATGAACTCGGCGTCGTTCAGCGTCAGGAAGTCTGCATCCTCCTCGATGAGATACTCCAGACTCTCTGCTCCGGTCGTGTCGCCGTTGTACGAAATCGCCAGGAGGCAAAGCGCCTGCATGATGTCGACAGCCACATGGACGAAGTACGCGTCAGCGACATCGAATTCGAGATAGTCAGGCAGTTCCGTCGAATCCGGCAGAGCCGGAGCTGTGTAGAGAACAACCGCCCCTCCCAGCTCCTCAAATGCGGTCAGATACGCATCCACCTCATTAAGCGACGGAAGCACTTCGTCCGTAATGAAGTCCTGAAGGTCAGTGAAGACGAAGTCACCTCTCGTGCCTGCCTTGATGACACTCCGCATCGCGTCAGGGTCCGGCAGGGTGAGGTACCAGAACAGCGCGTTGTGACTTGCGCTTCGTGTCTCGTCACCAAAGAGCTCCCCCATGATCCGGCCAAGCTCTTCATCGCTGGCGGTCACCATGGTGCGGCAGAAGGCCGCCATCAGAAGGGCATCATCGTTGTGTGGATCACCCTCCAGGACCGATTCGAAGCACTCGAGATGCTGCTGGAAATCGACATCCCACTCCCAAGGCAGCTCTTCCATATCGATAGCTACAAGGTCCGCCTCAAGCAGGACCAGGCACGTGAGTTCCGTCGGCCCGTCTCCCTCGGTCGAGCAGCCCGGCCCACCAAGCACGAGTATTGCCGTGAGGAAGAGCAGTACCGCGAGTCTTGTCATCTGCATTCTCGGTGTCTCCGATCCAGTGATCACATGCGCGACCGTGAATTGCTCGTTTATGGCGCTCACCGCATGGATGTGCGGCAAGCCTGTCTCAACTTCGAGAACGTACCGAACACGTGCATCCAAGTCAACCGTCAAGAGACGACACATCCCCGCGCCTACGCGGGAATAGACACATCCCCGCGCCCACACGGGAATAGACACATCCCCGCGCCCACACGGGCCCGGGGATGTATTCTGGTACGCCCAGGAGGACTCGAACCCCCAACCTTCTGATCCGTAGTCAGATGCTCTATCCAATTGAGCTATGGGCGCATTGCTGATCTGGCGGAGAGGGAGGGATTCGAACCCTCGGTACACTTACGCGCACAACTGCTTAGCAGGCAGCCCCCTTCAGCCGCTCGGGCACCTCTCCGTCCTGCGTTTTCGGTCGAACCGTTCATCGTGGCGGAGGGCGAGGGACTCGAACCCCCAAGGGCGTAAACCCGGCGGTTTTCAAGACCGCTGCCTTACCAATTAGGACTAGCCCTCCCCTCGATCACGAAGTATAGCAATGTCAGGGGTGGCTGTCAAATCGCTACTGCCACGATCGGTGGCCACGACGCTTGATCCGTCCCCCGCTCCGTTCCTCTTTCTCCCACTCTTTGAGCTTCCGTCTTCTCGCGCGAACCCGGATCACAACAGCGAGAACAACCAGAACCGCCGCCGCGAGAAGGAGTGGATTCCACCCGGTGAGCAATAGCCCCACACCGAATCTCTCTCGAAAGAACGCCTCGGCAGCGACATAGAAAGCGGCTCGCGTCATCCCCGTCTGCTCCAGAAGCGCTGCATCAAAGCCGCCACTGGCCCTCACAGCGTTCACGAGACCGCCCACACGCTCGTGTTCCGTCGTTCGTCTCAGGAGTTCGACGGCACGGAAGCTCTCCGCGTAGGCGAGTCTGGCCTCCTGAGCCCCCTCCGGGAACCGTCCCTCCAAGTCGCCAAGAGGAATCAGCCCATTGAACAGCACGGCGCTTGCCATCGCACGCGATTGGGTGAGTCGCCACTGCCCAGCCACTGTCATCGCGACTCCCTCATCAAACCACCGGGGTACGCGCACAGGTCCAAGCGCTCGAGCGGTCGCTATGTGGGCCAGCTCGTGAACTACCACCTTCTCCATCTGAAGTGGATACACGACGATCCGCGGGCTCTTGAGGACGATGAGGTTCTGACTGGCGATCGCACAGCCAACGCCCCAGTCGGGCACTCCTCCCTGCGTGAGTTCGGCAAACGCTCTGTCGCTCTGAGCGATGAGGACACGGAGAGGGCCAAGTTCCTCAAGCTGCATCTCATCCAGGACCTCATGTTCCCGGGCCTCGATGATCTCACCCACCCGCGCGGCTGACCGATCATCGATCACAGAGAAGAGCACAGTAGTTCCTCCAGCCTGGAGGCTCTCCCAGCGCTCTTCCTCCGCGGATGCCGACGCCGCACATACAATCAGCAGGAGGGCGACAAGCGCCCTCCATGGGATCTGACAGAAGTACTCCATACGGTTCACCTGAGCCTGCACCTTATCTCCTGAGAGGCGATATCGTCCTCAGACGCTCGACGATGCCTGGCATGAGCCCGGCCACACGATCCACATCCGCCTCTGTCGTGTATCTGCCCAGGCCGAAGCGAACGGAGCCCTGTGCCACGTTGGGCTCTATTCCCATTGCCGCCAGGACATACGAGGGACCTTGAGCGTCGGTCGTACAGGCGGATCCGGTGGAAACGGCTATGTCCTCCATGTCGAGACTCAGCACAATGCTCTCGCCCTCAACATAGAGAAAGGACAGATTCGCCGTGCCGGGGATTCGCTTCTCCCTGTGCCCGTTCAGCACGACGTCGGGGATCTCGCTCAGAAGCGAGTTCGCAAGACGGTCGCGGAGAGCCGTCAGACGCACGCACTCTCTTTCGGTCTCGTCCACCGCGAGTTCAACTGCCTCGCCGAGTCCAACGATGCCGGGGACGTTCTCAGTGCCGGCCCGCATGCCGCGTTCCTGCCCGCCTCCATGCGTGAGCGCGTGCATTTGTGTGCCGGCGCGCATGTAGAGGGCTCCAACACCCTTTGGACCATAGAACTTGTGTGCTGAAAGCGACAGCAGATCAACTCCGAGCGCATCCACATCGACTGAGACCTTCCCGACCGCCTGGACCGCATCCGTGTGAAGCAGTATGCCCCGTTCACGAGCGATGTCGCCCACCTCTTTCAGGGGTTGGATGGTCCCGACCTCGTTGTTCACCTGCATGAGGGTTATCAGGAATGTATCATCCCGCACGGCGCTCTCTACGTCCGAAGCACTTACGACGCCGTCAGCGTGTACGGGGAGATAGGTAACTGCGAAGCCGAACTCGCGCTCCAGGTACTCACATGTCACAAGGACCGCATGATGTTCTATGGCACTCGTGATGATGTGTCCGCGTTCCGGCAACCGACCGAACGCGACGCCCTTGATAGCAGCGTTGTCCGATTCCGATCCACCGCTTGTGAAGATCACCTCGGTGGGTTTGGCGCCAAGCCCTGAAGCGACCTGCTCACGCGCGCGTTCGACCGCCGCGCGAGGATCGTGGGCCATACCGTAGGGGCTGGAGGGATTCCCGAACCTCTCCGTGAAGTATGGGAGCATAGCCTTGAGGACCCGGGGGTCGGTGGCCGTTGTTGCATTGCTGTCCATGTAGATGACACTCATCGCACGCCTCCGCCGTCCTTCTTCCCGAGAGATCGGCCGGCTCGCAAGCGGGCCGGCCGATCGTACTTCGTCTCGTTGCCTCGTCCGAGCACAACGCACGTCCGCCGGACTGAGCGAACTGCGTCGATCTGCTAGCCCTGATTCCAGCGGTCGCGGGCCTCTTTCTGCTCCCTGATCGCGATCAACTGGTGCTGGCGCTCAATCTCCAGAATCGCATGGCTCCGCCACTCCGGATCGTTCTTCGCCAGCTCGAGCTTCGCGATCGCGCCCTCGTAGTCGCCCTGCTTCTCGAGGGCCTTGGCCCACGCGACGTACGCGCTGCCCGATCCGGATCTCAGTGTGAGCACACGCCTCGCGGTGGTGATCGCAGAGGCATACTGCCCTGCTTCGTTGTATGCGTCCGCCAGAGCGAGAAGATACGACATATCATCAGGCTGTTCCTGGAGCAGCCGCTCGTACTGGATCACCGTGTTCGCGAAATCGCCCTTGTCCCTGTACACGCCGGCGAGGTTAGCCCTCGACGTGACATCCCCCGGCGTCTTCTGAAGAACGGACAGGAACAGGTTCTCCGCCATATCCAGGTTCCCCAGCTTCATGTAGAGGAATCCCAACGTCGAAAGCGTGTAGGCGCTGGCCGATCCCCGGACTCGGACCTTCTCGTAGGCGGCTATTGCCTGGTCGTAGATGCCTGCGCTGTAGTAGAGGTGAGCCAACGACTGCGAGGCGCGTGTGTCATCCGGCATCAGCTCCTGAGCGCGGCGATAGGCCTCTACGGCCGCGAGATCCATCTGCATCTTCTCGTACGCGTATCCGAGGTTCAGAAACGCGTCTGCGTCGTCCGGGCTCAGCTGCACTGCCTCAACGTATGAGTCGACCGAGTCCTGATACCTACCCATCACGAAGTAGGCGTAGGCCAGGGACGAGTGAGAGTACGCGTCATCGCGAGCCAGAGTCCGGGCAAGCTCGTACATCTCCAGAGCCTTGTCAAACTCCTGTGTGTCGACAAGGTAGATGCGACCGAGTCCATAGAGAGGATCCACATAGCCGGGGTCAAGATCCCTGGCCCTCTCGAAGTTCTCAATTGCCTTGCCGAGTTCGCGGACCCGATAGAACTCCGTGGCGCTGAAGTATGCCTTCTGAGCCGGTGTCACGTCTGGGTGAGGAGAGGATGTCCCTCCCGATCCTTCGATGGTCATCGTGACGTCTTCTGCCGGCGGCGCAGTAAAACAGCCGCCGAGAGCCAGACAGACAGAACCCACGACAAGAAGAACCGACAGACGGATGATCGTCGTTTTCTTTGTCATCGTTGCCCCTCTTCGCGTGATCCGCGCTGGACTCGGCGAGTCTACGGCTTCGCGTCGCCGCGGAACTCGCTGATCATCAGGATATTGTCTCTGCAGATTCCGGCAGCCGCACTCTCGGGCGCCAGTTCCACAACTTTTTCCCATTCCCGTATCGCCTCATCAAAGACCTGTGCATCAGCGAAGGCGACACCCATGTTGAAATGGGCCTCCACATTGCCCGGATCCAGATGAAGCGCGACACGGTACATGTCGACAGCATCAGAGTAGCGTCGCTGGCCGTAGTAGGCGCTCCCCAGATTCGTCACGATCATGGGGTTCTCGGGGTCAAAGC
The DNA here is from genome assembly GCA_964521425.1 of uncultured bacterium. Classification (GTDB taxonomy): domain Bacteria; phylum Joyebacterota; class Joyebacteria; order Joyebacterales; family Joyebacteraceae; genus Joyebacterum. Next base: position 81,249 of record CAZFRO010000002.1, on the reverse strand, counting down.
TGAGAGCCATCTCAAGCTCGTGAACAGCGTCGTCGAGATGACCCATGTCCGTATAGAGTGTACCGAGATTCAGTCTGGCGCCCGCATGTGTAGAGTCTATCTCCGTCACCGTGATATACGTCGCGAGCGCGGCATCGAGCATGTTCGTCTCGTAGTAGATGTTGCCGAGCTCAATCAGGGCCTCGACATCGGTTGGATTCTCCGCGATACGGCTCTCAAGCTCACCTATTTCCAGAAGAACCTGCTCCGGAGTCGCGGCCTCAGCGCCGCTCAGCGTCACGTCAGCCCCGGAGGACATCGCCGACGAAATCACCATCACGAGTACGACAACCAACACATATGCGAAACGTGTCATCAAGACAACCTCCACGCCACCACCAAGCGGCGGTGCAATAGCTACTCCGCCGTCACGCTCTCGACGCGCAGACTGATGATCGTATCAGGATCTTCCACCGCACCGTTACCGCCCGTGCCCTTCTTGATCAGATCGATCACCTCAAGACCCTCGATGACTTCGCCGAATGCCGTGTACGCCCCGTCGAGGTGGGTCGCAGCCGCGAGCATGATAAAGAACTGACTGCCGGCGGAATCGGGGTCCCGGGATCTTGCCATCGAGACAACACCACGCACATGACTCAGGCTGTCGTCGAACTCGGCGGGAATCGAGTAGCCCGGTCCGCCGTAGCCACCCTTGTGCTCAACATCACCGGTCTGTGCCATGAATCCCGAGATAACTCGATGGAACTCTACACCGTCGTAGCGACCGCTGTTCGCGAGATGCGCGAAGTTGATCACGGTATTCGGCGTCTTGTCTTCCCAAAGGACGATCTTCATCGTTCCCTTGCTGGTCTCTATCGTCGCGATCTTCTGCCCGGACGGAAGATACGGGACGTCCATCGTCATCCGAGTTCCGCCCTCATCGAAGTAGGTCAGCGTAGCAGTCACCGGTTCAGTCATCTCCTGTGTACTCGTCTGTATCGGCGTATCCTTCTCTATCACATCTTCCTTGGCGGCTATACTCGGCGTCTCTTCGCCGTCGGCCGTCGTCGTGCACCCGTTTGCCGCCAGCAGCATCAGCGTCAACAACCCGAGCGCAAGCACTCTTCCTACGTGGATCATTCTCTTTACCCCCTCTACTAAGGTCAGGTACGCACAATCATCCCATTTTCAACCTCAATCTAACCGTCCGGGAACGGAGGTGTCAAGCTGCTTCTGCCACGTGACCGCCCAGGGCGGACAATGAGGCGCATCCTCCTGGCAATTGACCCGGGCCCCATTTCGCGGTATACTTGTAGTTTGGAGTGATCGACCGGTTCGACGGCGCGGCTCATGGAGTCACGCCCTCTTGTTCCCAAAATGAGCAAGAGACCCTGGAGAGAACACACATGAGTGAGCTTACTCGCAAACTTCAACAGGCTCGAAGCCCTCAGGAACTCTTGAAGATCCTCGACGACTCGCCTGTCGCCTTCCTCGATCTTCGTTTCACCGATCTGCCGGGACGCTGGCATCACATCACTCTGCCTCTCTCTGCGGTGAACCCGGAGCTCTTTGAATGCGGCGTCGGGTTTGACGGCTCGAGCGTCGCAGGCTTCAAGACAGTCGAGCGAGGCGACATGGTTCTCCTCCCCGACCTCACAACCGCGAGTGTCGATCAGTTCACAGACCGTCCGACGGCCGTGCTCATTGCCACGGCGGCGGAAGCTGATTCACGCAAACCGTTCTCCCGAGACCCGCGGATCATCGCCGCCCGAGCGGAGGAGACACTCGCCGCTTCGGGGCACGCTGATGTAAGCCTCTGGAGCCCCGAACTCGAGTTCTATCTCTTCTCGAGGGCAACGTATGGTGAGGGACCGAGCGGAGCTCACTACGAGGTATTCTCGGATTCAGCCGGGTGGCCGGACCCTGAGCTCGATGAGGATCTCGGCTACCGCATCCGGCAAGGCACAGGCTATCACGCGATTCCGCCGTCCGACATGACGTTCGACCTCAGGAACGAGATGGCGCTTCACATGGAGGACGCGGGAATCCCCGTCAAGTACCACCATCACGAGAACGGCGCACCGGGCCAGGTGGAGATCGAGGTGCTCTCTGAATCGCTCGTCCAGGCAGGGGACCACGTGCTGCTGGGCAAGTACATAGTCCGGAACACCGCCGCTCACTGGGGCAAGGCTGCGACGTTTATGCCGAAACCACTCGCCACCGAAAGCGGCAACGGGATGCACTTCCACGTCAAGCTGATGCGTGATGGGAAGCCTGTCTTCTACGATGAGGCGGGATACGCCGGTCTTTCCGAGAAGGCCCTTCACTTCATCGGCGGTATCCTCCAGCATGGCCGCGCGCTCGCTGCAATCACGAATCCGACCACAAACTCCTATCGGCGCTTGCGCCCGGGGTTTGAGGCCCCAACCAACCTCTTCTTCTCTGCAGCGAACAGAAGCGCCGCCATTCGCATTCCTGCGTACGCGACGGCGCCCGACGCCAAGACTATCGAGTTTCGCCCCTCCGACGCCACGGGCAACCCGTATCTCATCATGGCCGCCCTTCTGGCAGCCGGCCTCGACGGCATGGAGAGGCGCCACGACCCGCGCAATAACGGGTTTGGACCGTTCGACGTCGACATGAACACCTTGTCACAGAGTGAGCGGAAGAAGATAGTGCCTCTCCCCTCCCGACTCGAGGAGGCACTGGATGACCTGGAGCAGGACTCCGCATTCCTCACCGAGAGTGGGATCTTCCCGAAGGGTTTTGTGTCGGTCTGGATAGACATGAAGAGGCGCGAGGCGGAGGAAGTTAGAACGAGGCCGCACCCGTTCGAGTACGACCTCTTCTTCGATTGCTAGTCGGGAGTCTGGGGACGAAGGCAGTTCCGCTGGTACTCTATGGTCGAAGGCGCTTGAGCATCCGCGGGAACGGAATCGTCTCACGCAGATGGTGAATCCCACAGATCCAGGTGACGACCCGCTCAAGGCCAAGACCGAAACCACCGTGCGGTACTGAGCCGAAACGTCTCAAGTCGATGTACCACTCGTAGTCGGCCCGCGGAAGCGCTCGCTCATCGACAGACTGTTCGAGCGTGGCAAGATCGGTCACGCGCTGCCCTCCGCCGACTATCTCACCGTAGCCCTCCGGCGCAAGCATATCCACGGACAGCGTCAGGCGCTCGTCCTCCGGATCAACTTCCATGTAGAACGGTTTCACGCTCTTCGGGAAATGCGTCACCATGAATGGACGATCGAAGGTCCGTGACATCACGGTCTCATGCTCCGCACCAAAGTCACTACCCCACTCAAACTCGATTCCGTTCTTGCCGAGGAGTTCCACCATCTCCGAGTAGGTCACCCGCGGGAATGGCGCCTGAACACGCGCGAGCACTTGAGTATCGCGTTCGAGCATCTCAAGTTCGCGAGCGCGGTCCTTGAGGACGCGAGCGACGATCTCTGATACCAGCTCCTCCTGGATTTCCATTATGTCGTTCAGATCGGCGTACGCCACCTCCGGCTCTATCTGCCAGAATTCAGTCAGATGACGCCTGGTCTTGCTCTTCTCGGCCCTGAGTGACGGGCCGAAGCAGTAGACCTTCCCGAACGCCATCGCCGTGGCCTCGTTGTACAACTGGCCGGTCTGCGTAAGGTAGGCACTCTCACCGAAGTAGTCCGTTTCAAAGAGCGTTGTGGTCCCCTCGCAGGCCGCGGAGGTCAGGATCGGCGTGTCGAGCATCGTATAGCCGCGGGAGTCGAAATAGTCGCGCGCAGCCGATATCACAGTCGCCCTGATTCTGAGGATCGCGAACTGTCGTGACGAGCGTATCCAAAGGTGTCGGTGGTCGAGTAGGAAGGCATCCCCGTGCTCCTTGCGACCGATCGGGTACTCATCCGCGACGTGCACGATATCAAGGCCCGTCACCGAAAGCTCGAATCCTCCCGGAGCACGGCTGTCCGCCTTGACGATGCCGGTCACCCTGAGAGAGGACTCGATGGTCAACGCTGCCGCCGCCTCAAAAGCCTCGTCTCCAACGTCCGACCTGCTCGCCACGCACTGAATGAACCCGGTGCCGTCACGGAACTGGAGGAAGGCTATCTTCCCGCTCGATCGCTTGCCGGCCAGCCAGCCCTCAAGCGTGACCTCACGATCCACATGCTCGCCGATATCCTCGATGTAGTAGCGCTGCCTCATCAGGCCTCCAGATGGCTAGAGGTCATGTCGCCCCATGTCGATGCCACTCAAGCTAGTCGGTGTCGTCGTCGTCGGCGGCCGTCTGCCGTCTGCCGCTAGTCGCTGTCATCAGCGGCCAGCCGCTCGATGGCTTCATCCGGACCGTTAACGAGGAGAACGTCCCCCTCATGGATGACCGCCTCCGGATCGAGCAGAAGAGTCTCTGGGTCATCGCTGTCCACGCCTTCAGACGTGATGACCGCGACTACGTTCACTTTGTAACGCTGGCGGAACTTGAGCGAGGCGAGGGTCTTTCCCCACATCTCCTTGGCCGTCTTGATCTTGGCAAGGCTGATGCCGGGCGAGAGCTTGACCGTCTCGACCAGGCTCGGTGTCAAGAGCCCCTGGGCGAGCTTGCGCGCCACTAGTTCCTCAACTAGAACCACCTCGTCTGCATTCACGAGCTTCAGGATGCGAGCCTCTTCCTCGGTAACGGCACGCGAGATCACACGCTCAATCCCGAACTCCTTCAGGATTGCAGTCGTAAGCACCGCCGCCTGGAAGTTCTCCCCTATGGCCACAAGTGCCGCGTCCACCTTGTCCACCCCTTGCCTCAAGAGTGCTTCGCGATTCGTAGAATCCAGGCGGACCGCCAGCGTTACCTCATCCGCGATCTCCTGAACGAGTTCCTGATCGCGGTCAATCGCGATCACCTCGACCCCTCGAGTCGCCAGGTCCCGTGCCACGGTGCGACCGAGAAGCCCAAGGCCTATCACCGCAAATCTCTTCATGATTACCTCCACGGACACCACGGAGTGTGTCGCTACCCAACCACGACCCGCCCCTCAGGGTAGTCGTACCGGCTTCGCACGTCTCTCTGTCCAATGGCCAGCGCAAGCGTCAATGGGCCGATCCGACCGGTCAGCATTATGATCATCAGGGTGAGCTTACCCGCCACAGAAAGGCCGGGCGTGATTCCCGTCGACAGCCCGACCGTCCCAAACGCCGAGACTACTTCAAACAGAACCTGCCTCAAAGTCAAATCCTCGAAGATCACGAGCACGAACGTCCCTACGCTCACGACCATTATCCCCATTGCTACGACGACCAGAGCCTCGCGGACGATCCTGTCGGGTATCCTCCTCTTGAAGAGCTCTACCCTGCCCTTGCCGCCGAACATCGACGCCATCGAAGCGAGAACCACACCGAAGGTCGACGTCTTGACGCCTCCTGCGGTGCCGCCCGGCGAGCCACCGATGAACATCAGTGTGGCCAGAAGAAACAGCGTAGGAAGACCGAGCCACGCGGTTCTGACCGTGTTGAAGCCCGCAGTCCTCGCAGTCACAGATGCGAAATAGGAGGCCAGGATCTTCTCCCCGAAGGACTTCCCGGCGAGAATGCCGTCGTTCTCGAGCAGCAGGAAGCCGACTGTCCCGATCACCAGAAGCGAGACGGTCATGAAGACAACCAACTTGGTGTGTAGTGACCATCTCGACGTCGTGGGTCGGCGTCCCGCCACGAGTGGCCGTCGCCCGAACGCATTCATGATGAGCGGAAAGCCCAGGCCGCCGATGATGATGAGTGACGTCATCACGAAATTGACGGGGATGTTGCCCGCATGGCGCTCGAAGCTCGTCGAGAAGAGAGAGAAGCCGGCGTTGCAGAAGGCCGATATGGAATGAAAGAGGGAAATGAAGACACCGTCTGCGATCGTGCCGTACGCTGGGCCTCTGAGCGCATAGAGCAGGCCCGCGCCCACAAGTTCCAGAAGGATAGTTATGGCGATCATGTACCTGAGTGTTCGGCCGATCCGCCCGACGGCCTCGAACGTCATCATCCCGCGCAGGACGAGGCTCTCCCGCACGCCGAGCCCACGTCTCATGACGATAGCGAAGAATGCGGTCAGCGTGATGAGACCGAGTCCCCCGATCTGTATGAGGCCGAGGATCACCCCCTGGCCAAAGCGTGTGAAGTCACTCCCGGTATCACGCACGATAAGACCGGTCACGCAGACGGAGGACGTTGCCGTGAAGAGAGCGTCGACAAACCGGATTGGCCCTCCCGGTGTTGCCCGCGGCGTGGAGAGCAGGAGCGTGCCGACCAGGATGATGAACAGGAAGGAGAAGATGACGGTTCTCGCCGGCCTGATCTTGTAGGAGGCCAACTGCCGGTTGATCCTCACCATCTCACCGAGAATGAAGACAACAAGATAGCCCTGAAGGACAACGATGTAGCCCTTCGCCAGCGAGAAGACGCTTCTCACCTCGAGGAACGGCGCCAGCCACCCTCTTCCCCGGAGCATAGTCACGAGGGCGATCTGAGCGGCTATGAGGACCACAATCACAAGCCCGGGCCAGCGCGCCCGGACAAACGCCATCTTGCGGCGCGCCAGGAAGAACCTCACGACGGCATCCAGCATGAACAGCGCCACGATGGCGATATCCACCATGTGGAGAATGTGGAATTGGGACGGGCTCAGGTAGAACCCATATTCCGCGATGAGTGAGGCCGCAGCCACTCCGGCAACCGCCAGCATGACTCGTGACAGCCTGTTGGTGATGCGTTCCCTGTCCACGGACGTGCCTCCTCCTAAGCGCCTCCTCGAATGTGGCGAGGATACGGAGACCTCGAGAGCACTGTCAACCGAAAAGCCCACCTGCAAGACGACGGGCTAGCTTCAAGGGGGATCAGGGAGTGCCGGGCCCGGGATAGCTGATTCCGAAACGCGTACGATAGTACAGGCGTGAGGCGGCGACGACAGCGACGAGCAAGACCAGGAGATACGGGGACCAGATAGAAACAAGGAGCGCGAAGACAGCGACCGCTATCTGGTTTCCGAGAGTTCGGTCGCTGCGACGCCCGGATACGTGGGCACGAATGAGCGCAGGAAGGGAAAGGAACGCGCCGAGAGCGGCAACGGGCTCTCGAGCGATCACACCGACAACGAGGGCGACCGCAAGGAGGATCAGCGCCAGGAGACTTGTGGCGCGTTCCCCAAGCTTGGACACGGTCGTCAAGAGCCCCGTCGCCCTGTCCCCCTCCGAATCCGGGATCGTGGTTGAAGCGGTTATTCCGGCAGCAGCTAGCGCGTAGGAAACGGCCGGAAGCGCATGGGCCCCTAGCGTTGCTCCGCCTGCCGTCCAACCGGCCGCCGCTCCCAGGGCGCCGAAGCCGATCGCGTTCCAGAAGAGATCCAGAGGCGCCCGTGTCTTGGCGCGCACTGGTCGGTTCGAATATGTGAGAGACAGAAGGAGTGAGGCCGCAAGTACGGCGGCGAAGCGAACGGGCAGGGCGAGCGCCGCAAGAAGAGCAATCACCCAGACGACGGCCAGTTCAAACCGAGCCGCACGCACCGAGATGATACCGCGCGGGAGCAGGAAGAGCTTGTCGTTGAGTCTGTCGGTCTCGATATCTGCGATCTGGTTCAGGATGTACGCGCCACCCAGCATTGCACTCATCGAGACGAGGGCAAGGGTGGTTCTCAGAGTAGGCAGGAGAGTCGGAGACCAGATGCTCTCCGGTCGGGAGGCAAGACGCGCCCCGTGCACGAGGAAGAGCCAGAGTGGCACCATGACGGCCGGTCGAAGCAGAAAGACGAAGTCCAGCGGACGCGCCTTCATGCTCTCAGGGTCGGTCTCTCTGGCGTTCATCAAAGCGATCACTCCTGGTCGTGATTCACGCCCGTGTGACCAAAACCGCCGTCCTGTCTCTCGGTCCTGGCCAGTTCCTCTCTCTCAACCCACTTGACCTCGGAAACGCGTGACACGACGATCTGTGCGACTCGATCACCTCGCTCCACTGTGAAAGGTTGAGGTCCCAGATTGGCCAGTATGACGCCTATCTCACCTCTGTAGTCAGCGTCGATCGTCCCCGGGCTGTTCAGCACAAACACGCCGTTCCTGGCAGCCAGTCCGCTTCGGGAGCGCACCTGCGCCTCATAACCGCGTGGCACAGCGATAGCGACTCCCGTGGGTATGAGGGCGAAGGCTCCGGACTCTATGGTCACGGATCCGTCGAGTGCCGCATGAAGGTCGGCGCCCGAGGCGCCCTCACTCATTCGTCTGGGAAGCGGCAGATCGGCGGCCGCACTCAAGCGGGCTATCTCGATCTCGAGTCTCTCAGTCAATCAGCATCCTCCCGCAGAACCAGCGCAGATCCGAGCAGCGACCGACTATACAATGAAACAGGCCCCCAACAACAGAAAAGGCCCGCCGGCGAACCGGCGGGCCTTCCTGAAACTACCTGCGATTCTTTCTATCTCCACCTCGTCCACCCGGTCTCGACGGACGCTTGCCTGGCGGCCTACTGGGGCGCTCAACGTACCCCTCGGGCTTCTCCATGAGGGCTCTCCGACTCAGGCGAACCTTGCCATGGTCCTCGACCCCTATGACCTTCACCTTCATGATGTCACCCAGCTTGCAGACATCCTCGACGCTGTTCACCCGGTGATACTCAAGCTCTGAGATATGCACCAGGCCGTCCCGCCCCGGCAGGATCTCGACGAATGCGCCGAAATCTGTGATGCTGCGGACAGGCCCCTCGAAGATTTCCCCAACCTCGGGCACCTTCATCATGAGCTCGATGGTCGTCTGTGCCGACTCCACGCCGCTGGCGTCAGTACCGGAGATCTTGACGATGCCCTCGTCGTCGATGTCGATCTTGGTCTCGGTCTCCTCCTGGATCTTCCGAATCACGCGTCCACCTGGACCGATGATCTCGCCGATCTTTTCCGGCGGAACCTTGACCATCACGATTCGGGGAGCGTACTGCGACAGATCGGACCTCGGACCCTCGAGCGACTCCTTCATGATGCCAAGGATATGCAACCTGGCCACCTTGGCCTTCGCAAGCGCCTCCGAAAGGAGCTTTGCGGGGATGGCGCCGATCTTCGAATCCAGCTGGAACGCTGTGATTCCGGCTTCCGTCCCGGCCAGTTTGAAGTCCATGTCGCCGATGTGATCCTCGAGTCCCTGGATGTCCGTCAGGACGACGTAGTCATCGCCTTCCTTGATCAAACCCATGGCAACACCCGCCACGGCCGACTTCGTCGGCACGCCTGCGTCCATGAGCGCTAGTGAGCCGGCGCACACCGTGGCCATACTGGACGACCCGTTCGACTCCAGAATGTCGGAGACAAGGCGAATCGTGTACGGGAAAACCTCGGTGGTCGGAAGCACAGGTTCAATGGATCTCTCTGCGAGCATTCCGTGACCGATCTCACGACGGCCCGGCCCTCTGATCGGTCTCACTTCACCGACCGAGAACGACGGGAAGTTGTAGTGAAGCATGTAGCTCCGCCACGACTCTCCCTCAAGAGCATCGATCTTCTGCTCATCCCTCGTCGAACCGAGAGTCGTCACACAGAGAGCCTGTGTCTCTCCCCTTGTGAAGACCGCGGAACCGTGAGTCCTCGGGAGAACCCCAGTCTCACATGTGATCTCCCTCACGTCGTCGGGACCACGTCCGTCAGGTCTCACACGGTCACTGATGACACGACCACGTATCGCTTCCTTCTCGATATCGTGAAAGACATCGGAGATGGCCCAACCCGCATCCGGGTAGTCCTCGGCCAGTGCCTCGCGCACCTCATCACGCAGCGTGTCGAGCACCTGCCTACGCTCTACTCTGTCCTGAATACTGGCTGCCTTGCTGATATCTTCGCCGTATGCGCCACGAACACGCGCCTCGAGTCCCTCGGGCATCTCCTTCGGAGTTATGACAAGCTTCTCAGCCTGTCTGCCCGCTACGAGCTCATTCTGGAACGCGACGGCCTTCTTGATCTCGACAAGCGCCAGATCAAGAGCACCCTGCATCTCGTCCTCAGAGATCTCAAGGGCCGAACCCTCGACCATAACCACGGCTTCATCGGTTCCGGCAACGACGATGTTGAGCCGGCTCGTCTCGAGCTGCTCAAAGGTCGGGTTGACGAGGTAGTCGCCGTCCGCGAGTCCGATCCTCACGGCTCCGACAGGACCCGCAAACGGAACATTCGAGAGGCACATCGCTGCACTTGCACCGATGATGCCCAGGATATCCGGGTCGTTCTCGCCGTCGGCCGAGAGGATGTTGACGAAGACCTGAATCTCGTTCCTCATGTAGGACGGGACAAGAGGACGAAGCGGCCGGTCGATCTGCCTGGCGCTCAGGATCTCCTTGGTCTGCGGCCGGCCTTCCCTCTTGAAGAAGCCACCGGGAATCTTGCCCGCAGCATAGAACTTCTGTCGGTACTCAACGAAGAGAGGAAGCCAGTCACGGTCGATCGCGCGCTTTGAACTCACGACGGTCGCAAGGATGACTGATTCCCCGTACTGGACGAGCACCGCTCCCCCAGCCTGTTTCGCCAGACGCCCCGTCTCCATCGAGAACGGTCTTCCGGCCCATTCCTTCTCTAACTTAAACTGCATCTCTACTCCTCCACCCATATCGGGGGCATTGAGCAAAACCCTCCCAAACGCTCGCGGGAGGGCCAGCTCTTATAGGGCTTGCGCGTAATCACCTGAAGCTCGCACTACCTGCGCAACCCAAGTTCCTTGATCAGTGCTTTATAACTACTCACCTTGTTCGACTTGAGATAGTTCAGAAGACGTCGCCTCTTGCCGACCATCTTGAGAAGGCCCAGCCGAGAGTGGTTGTCCTTCTTGTGGTGACCGAAGTGCTCAGCGAGTGTCTCGATTCTCTCCGTCAAGAGCGCGATCTGGACCTCAGCCGAACCGGTATCTCCAGCGTGGGTCTCAAAGCGACGGACTATCTCTTGCTTCCTCTCCTTCGACAGCGACAAATCCCAGCTCCTAGTGTTGTTGCCGAATACCGTAAACTCATCTTCAACTTTCGCAATTTAGCACACGTGCTCACTCGTGTCAAAGACAAAATCACGCCTGCGCCTGGAGGCATTCCAGCTACAGCTCCCCCGCGAGCGCACGGCCCTCTGCGACATCCAGCAGGATCTGCTCCGCCAGGGCCTCCTCCCCATCGAATCTCCTGTCGCCGCGAAGACGCTTCACGAGATCGACAACGAGTCTCCCACCGTACAGATCGACGTCTACATCGAAGATATGGACCTCCACACGCCGCTCTGTCGTGCCGAACGTGGGCCGTCTACCGACGTACATGAGCCCGAAGGCGCCCTCGATAGAGGTCACCCTGACGAGGTAGACACCGTCGGCCGGGAGGAGCTTCCTGTCGGGCACGTGGAGATTGGCCGTCGGCGTGCCAAAACGGCGGGCTCCTATGCCATCCCCCGCGACAACTTCGCCCGCAAGCCTGTATTCCCTGCCGAGCATCTCTCCAACGTCAACGACATGCCCCCTGCCCAGGCTCTCCCGTATTCGCGTGCTCGATATGGGGATCTCGTCGTGAAGCACGGGTGGGACAACATCGAACCCGTACCCCATCTCCAATCCCAGTTCACCAAAACGCTCGAGTCCACATGCCCTGTCGTGCCCCATGTGGAAGTCATAGCCGAGCACGAGATGCGCTCCCCTGCCGATTCCCAACCAGACCAGGAAGTCCCGCGCGGTCATCTGCGCGATTCTCTGCGTGAAGTCTATTACCAGAAGCGCGTCGACTCCCGACAGTGCGAGAAGCTCTTCACGCTCCCGCCCAGGACTCAGAAGCTCTGGGGCACTCTCCGGCGCGATGACGGCCAGTGGGTGCGGCACAAAGGTGGCGGCGACAGATGTCCTGCCGTCCTTCGTCCCGCTCGAGATGAGCTCGGAGAGAACAGCCCTGTGCCCCAGGTGGACACCATCGAAGTTGCCGACTGTCATACAGAGATCCGATGGGTTCTCCGGCAACTCGCCGGGACTTCTCAGGATTCTCACATACCCTCCCCTGGAAAGACCCGGATCGGACGCACCGTCACAACGGTGCCATCCTCTGTCTCTTCCGTCGTGGCTATCGCCAGCAGACGCTCCCCGTCAGCCGTCAGCCTGACGTGCTCGGAAGGCGATGCGATGCGCGTGGATTCGACCTCTATGGCTCCGCCTTCTGAGATCTTATCTACCTCTGCCTGATCGATGCTAAGAGATATGAGGTGCCCTAGCGCCTCGAAGAGCGAGTAGCCCAGCGTCCCGAAGTCCCCCCTAGAGCGCTCAAAGTCCAGAAGAGGTATCGCCACGTCCGCGCCGAAGGGCCCCACTCTTGTCCGTCTCAGCTCACTCACGTGAGCGCCGCAGCCGAGGCGTTCACCAACGTCCGCTGCCAGGGTGCGGACATACGTGCCCTTCGAACAGACGACCTCGAACCCCACAAGCGGAGGGACGAATGTAGTAACCTCGAATCGCTCAATCCTCACACGTCTTGGCTTGCGCTCGACCGTGATACCCTTCCGTGCGAGAGCGTAGAGCCTCTGTCCGTCCTGCTTGATGGCCGACGTCATCGGAGGGATCTGGTCTATGTCGCCCCTGAACGCCGCGAAGGCGCCCTCCACCTGTGCCCTGTCGATTCCCGCACTGTCGGCGGTTGCGATGACCTTCCCCTCTGCGTCCTGCGTATCCGTGGCAACCCCGAGCATCATCTCCCCCACGTACTCCTTCTCAGTCTCCACAAGGAACTGAGCGAGACGTGTTGCACGTCCTGTGAGAACAAGAAGAACTCCCGTCGCTCCAGGATCAAGCGTGCCGGCATGTCCGACGCGCCTCATCTTGAGTGCACGCCTTACGTGATCGACGACATCGTGCGATGTGAGTCCGGAGGGCTTGTCGATTACGAAGAGTCTGTCCAGGGTCTCATTCAATCCAGGGCACTCCGAATGGCAGAGAGGACAATCCCGCGTGCGACATCTATCGGGGCATCAACTGTTGCTCCGGAGGCCGCCTTGTGACCGCCGCCTCCCAGGGTTCTCGCAATGGCGTTCACATCGACCGCACCGGCGGATCTCAAGTTGACTCTTGTGGCGCCGGACTCTTCCCTCAGGAGCACGGCAACTTGAACGCCTCTTATCAGCCTGCCGTGGGTAGCGAGCCCCTCGAGTGTCTCATCACAGACGCCCGCATTCTTCCTCATCTCGTCGGTAAGGAACATGAGAGACACCCGTTCATCAAGCTCGAGTTCGAGCGAACTGAGGACGAGTCCTAGAAGATGTATCTGGCCCGATGGCAGTTCTCCGAAGACGTTCCTGAAAAGCTCCGCTGGATCTGCGCCCATCTCCACGAGACGGCTCGCTGCGGCCAGAACGCGCGCGTCCGTATTGCCGTGGCGAAACCCCCCGGTGTCGGCCAGAAGCCCGACGTAGAGTAGCGAGGCGATCTCCGGACCCGGATCGACTCCGGCCTCCTCCATCAGTTCCAGCACTATGAGGGCGGCAGCTGCCGCGGTCGTGTCGATGAGGTTGAGATCGCCGAACTCGGTGTTCCCGGTGTGATGATCGATATTGATGATCATCCGCGCGCCGGCGAAGAACGCACTTCCGTCTCCCGCCCTGTCCATATCCGGGGAGTCCAGGAAGATCACGATCGTATTGGAGAGGTCCTCAGGCAGGCTCTTGGCTATGTCCCGCACGGCGCGGATGAAACGGTAGTTTGCCGATACGGGATCCGGCATCCAGACCGTCACGTCCTTGCCCTGCGCTCCAAGCCATGCGGCGAGTGCCAGGCTGGCCCCGATCGCATCACCGTCCGGCCTCCGGTGCGACACGATGAGGAACGGTCCGCTACTCGCTAGAGCTTTCTGTATCTTCGCTCGCTGGTCGTTCTCCGGCACCTCGTTCTTCCTCCTCGGCGTGGATCCTGTCGAGTACATTCTTGATCTTGATGAACTTCTCGGCCGAATCATCGCGCACGAACTTGAGTTCAGGGGCGACTCGCATCCTGAGTGCCTGTGCCAGCTCGCATCGAATGAAGCCCTTTGCCTTCACCAAGCGCCTGATGGCCCGCATCTTGTCCTCGGCATCACCCAAAGTCGTCACGTAGACCTTCGCGTGACGAAGGTCATCGGACATATCTACTCTGGTCACAGTCACGAGCCCAAGTTGCGGATCGTTGATCTTCTGGTCCAGAATGAAGCCGAGCTCTCTCTTTATGGCCTCGGCAACCTTCAGGACGCGTTTGTGCGCCACTTCAGAAACCTCCCACTGTTCGTCGACTACTGCCCCAAATCGAGCACCTGTCCCACAACCTCGACCCTGGGCTCTGATTCGATGAGTCGAAACACCTTGGACAGCACTTTATTGGCGAAGCGGCCGTCATTCGAGACGACCGCCACACCCAGTACCGCCCGCTGCCAGGACTCATGCTCGCTGACATCGGCGATCGACACGTTGAACTTCGAACGAATCCTGGCCTTCAGACTGTTTATGATGCGCCGCCGGTCCTTGAGAGAACGGCTCTCCCTGAGGAGCAGATCCACCTTGAGTGTAGACAAAAGCATGCTCTATCTCACACTTCGCTAGGTGTCTGTCGGCGCTCCCAGTCTCCGCGCGACCTCCTCGATGTCGTAGACTTCGATCAGGTCACCAGGCAGCACATCGTTCATCCCCGCAATGCCTATGCCGCACTCGAACCCCGTGAGGACCTCCCGGACATCGTCCTTGAAGCGCTTCAGGGATTCAATCACGCCATCGCACACGACCATCTCATCGCGGACAAGTCTCGCCTTGATATTCCGCCTAACAACTCCCGAGAGCACATAGGAACCCGCAATCGGTCCCTTGTTCGGGATTCGGAAGACCTCGCGCACTTCGGCGGTTCCCACGATGATCTCGCGGCGTACCGGCTCCAGCAGGCCTTCCATCGCTGCACGGATGTCCTCGACGGCCTCGTATATCACCTTGTAGAGACGTATCTCCACACGCTCTCGACGGGCCAGTTCCCTGACACGCACCGATGCGCCTATATGGAAACCGACGATAATGGCGTTCGAAGCGGCGGCCAGCAGGATATCGGTCTCAGTCACAGCACCGACTGCCTTCCGGATGACCTGAACCCTGACCTCGGGCGTCGACAACCGCTCCAGTGAATCCGCGAGTGCACCGACCGAACCGTCGACATCGCCACGTATGACGATTCGCAGTTCCTTCACGGTGCCCTCGACAATCTGCTTGTGCAGATCTTCAAGCGTCACCCTGTGCTGGAAGCGTGTTGTGCGCTCCCACTGCTGCTGGCGACGCTTCGCGCTGATGTCACGGGCCTTTCGCTCGTCCGAAACAACCGCCAGGACGTCTCCAGCCTGCGGAACTCCGGTCAGACCGGACACCTGTACAGGCTGCGAGGGTCCTGCCAGTTCCGTGTTCCTGCCACGCTCATCAAACAACGCGCGCACCTTGCCGTCGGCGGTGCCGACAACAAAGCAGTCACCAATCTTGAGTGTGCCTGTCTGAACCAGCACTGTCGCAACAATGCCGCGCCCTCGCTCCTTCTCAACTTCCACGACGACGCCTCGAGCCGGTCCCTCGGCAACCGCCGTGAGTTCCATGAGGTCAGACTGGATCAGTATCATCTCCAGCAGCTTGTCGACACCGGCGCCTGTCTTGGCTGATGTCTCGACAGCGACTGTCTCGCCACTCCACTCCTCGACGACCAGTCCCTTGGCGGCAAGCTCGCTCTTCACCTTGTCGGGATTCACCGTCGCAAGGTCCATCTTGTTGATGGCAACCAGCACCGGAACACCGGCGGCCTTGGCGTGGTCAATCGCCTCAATCGTCTGAGGCATGACACCATCATCTCCGGCCACGACCAGCACGACTATGTCGGTGATCCGCGCACCCCTGGCGCGCATCGCGCTGAAGGCCTCATGACCAGGCGTATCCAGGAAGGTGATCTCCCGGCCACCAACAGACACCTCGTAGGCGCCGATGTGCTGAGTAATGCCTCCAGCTTCTCCCGCTATTACATTCGCGTTCCTGATGAAATCCAGAAGGAGGGTCTTGCCGTGATCCACGTGCCCCATCACGACGACAACTGGAGCCCTCTCGACCGCTTCGGCGTCTACCGTGTCGCGCGCTTCCTCCAGCAAGTCCTCACCGTACTCACGCAGGAACTCAACGTCCTCGCCGAACTCCTCCGCCAGAAGCGTCAATGTGTCCGCATCGAGCCGCTGGTTGATGGTAACCATGAGACCCAGGTCGAGACACTTCTTGATCACCTCGTTGGGCTCGACCTCAAGCTGCTCTGCGAACTCCGATACGGATGCGAACTCAGGGATCTGCACCTTCTCAGGAATCAGGGCGACGTCACTCTCACCCCGTTCCCTTCTCCGCCGATGCTTCGCCGGTCGCCTGTCTCCGCCAGTGGCAAGCGTTCGCCTTACGGTCGCCTCCACTGTCTTCTGATCGACCCGTGGCTTGCGCTTCCTGCGTCCGCGGCTCGCGGCCGCGCCCGCCTGCCCGGGCCTCGAGGAAGTCGTCCCGGCCTGTCGACGATCTGGCGCCGCCTTGGCGGGGGCGGTTGTGCCCCCCTTCGCCTTGGGTGCAGCCTTCGCGCGATCCGCCGTCTTCCCCTTGCCCTTCACGTCCACCTTCGGCGGAGATGCCTGGCTCTTGGAGCGCTCGCGCGCCGCCTTCTTCACCTTCTTGGCGTACTCCTTCTTGACCGCGTCCTTTTCCTTCTCAAACTCAGCCCGGACGCGCTCGATGACCGTCTCGTCTATCGTGTTCATGTGGCTCTTCACCTCGACGCCCAGTTTCCCAAGCATCCCGATGAGAGCCTCGGTTGATATCCGAAACTCCTTGGCGACCTGATATACTCGCTTTTTCCCCATAGCTACCTCCGTCGATCCTGAATACCGAACCCTCGCAGAGAACTAGTGCTCGTCCTCGTCCGCACCGCTCTCGGCGGTCTCGGGTGTTTCCTCGTCGCTCTCGGTGGTCTCGGATGTTTCCTCGTCGCTCTCGATGGTCTCAGGTACTTCCTCGTCGCTCTCCGTGCCTTCGGACTCCTCTTCGTCGCTCAGATCCGCGTCCTCTGCGGCTTCGCCGGTCTCTTCAATCTCCGGCTTGTCGTCAGCTTCGGCAAGGTCATCCTCATACACATCATTGTTCTTGGCGAGCTCCGCCTCCATGGCTTCCTCGCGTGCCCGCTCCTCCATGGCTCTGATGAGCGACTGCTTCTCATCCTCAAGCACTTCCAGTACGGCTGCGACCGCAATCGATATCTTCTCGGCCGTCTTCTCGCCCACGCCGGCGACCAGGAGCAGTGCCTCTGTCTCAACGCCATCCAGGTCCTGCACGTGTCGGTAGCCAGCGAGCGAGAGAGCATCAGCCATCTTCGGCCCCACACCCGGAAGTTCGCTCACTGGGACGCGCTGCGCCATAGCGACTTCCAGATCGCGGGAGTGTTCCTTCTCTCCAACGATGTCGATCTTCCACCCCGTGAGCTTCGCGGCAAGTCTCGCGTTCTGTCCGCCCCGGCCGATGGCAAGAGAAAGCTGATCATCCGGCACGATCACCCTCACGGAGTGATCTGAATCATTGACTACGGCCTTCGACACTTTCGCCGGATTCAATGCTCGGCCGACGAAGACCGATGGATCCAGATTCCAGGGAACGATGTCGATCTTCTCCCCAGCAAGTTCCCTCACTATGGTCTGGATTCGGGAACCCTTCACGCCCACACACGCCCCGACGGGATCGACGCGTTCATCATGAGACACCACCGCGACCTTCGAGCGTCCGCCCGCCTCTCTCGCGATGGCCATTATCTCCACGACCGAGTCATATATCTCAGGCACTTCCATGCGGAAGAGCTTCTTCAGGAAGTTCGGATGTGTTCTCGACAGGATGATCTGCGGTCCCTTAGTGGTCCTCTCGACCGACACGAGGTAGGCGCGTATCCTGTCTCCCTGTCGGTAGCGCTCGCGCTGGATCTGCTCTCTTGGTGGCAGCACCGCCTCGGTCCGCCCCAGGTTCACAATGATCCCGCTCCGCTCGATCTGCTGAACGTCACCGGTGATGATGTCACCAATCCTGTCCTGGAACTCCTCGTATATCTGCTCTCTCTCCGCCTCCCGCACTCTCTGAACCACGATCTGCTTGGCGGCCTGGATTGCGTTCCGCCCGAAGTCGTCCAAGGGCACCTCGACCTTGACAGTTCCGCCCAGCTCGGCGCTTGCGTCGATCTCCTGCGCCTCCTCGATATCGAGCTCGATAGTACTGTCCTCGGGCGTCTCGACGACGACCTTGTTGAGGAAGACACCAAGAGTGTCGCTCTCCTCGTCGATCGTCACCTCGATCTCGGCGGCCGGGCCGAATTTCTTGCGGGCCGCCGACAGGATGCCGGCCTCCAGCGCTTCAACCAGGATCTCATTGTCCAGTTGCTTCGTGCGAGCTACCCTTCGTAGCGCTTCCAGAACCCCGGTGTTCATGTCGTGTCTCCTCTATCGTTCGTGTATCGTCCCAAGATCCGGTAACAGCTACGGAATCTCGATCTCGAGACGCGCCCGCGCTATGCGCGAGAGTGGGATCTCGGTCTCTTCGGCGCCATCGGGCTTGAATCTCACGATTCCACGCTCGGCGCCCACGATTGTGCCGGTCACTACTCCGTCCGTGCCCTCACCTCGCAATACAAGCCTGGCCCTTCGCCCGGAGAAATGCTTGTATTCGCGTTCCTTCTGAAGATCACGGTCGAGCCCGGGAGAGGTCACCTCAAGCTGATAGGGTCCATCGATCTCGCCCTCAGCGTCCAGAAAGTCGGCGAGTTCACGACTTACTGACCTACAA
This sequence comes from uncultured bacterium, assembly GCA_964521425.1. Classification (GTDB taxonomy): domain Bacteria; phylum Joyebacterota; class Joyebacteria; order Joyebacterales; family Joyebacteraceae; genus Joyebacterum. The sequence continues at coordinate 62,447 of CAZFRO010000002.1, read as the reverse complement.
TCGCCAAGCGATATGCCGCGATCATCATCAATGCAGAACTTGAGGACCCTGCGTCCGTATTCCCCGACGTCGCGCACGTCCACCAGTGTGAAACCCATACCGGACACGAGCTTCGAAGTAAGTTCGTAGAGTCTGTCGTCAGTTCTGCCCATCACTGCCTCGTTACTTGGCCCAAACACTCGGAAAGTGGGCACGCGCCCACTTCGAGAGAAAAAATAGCACGAGGCGGCCAGGGACGCAAGGGAAAACTTCGCTAGCGGCGTAAGGGTTGAGGCTTGGGGGAGATTGGGGCGCGGGATGCCCCTTCCGCGTGGGTTAGTAGATGAGCTCGACGAGCACCCGTCCGACCTCAGCAAGACTCGCTGGGCAGCACTTGTCGGGGGTATCCGCAAGGGTGTGCCAGTAGGGATAGTCGAAGTCGATCACGAGCACGGATGGGATCCCGGCTCTGATGAGCGGGACATGATCGTCGTAGAGAGACACTCCAGCAAGTCTTGTGAAGCTCGCGGCCTCTACTCGCCGAGCAGCCGACCAGACACGGTCGACTTCCAGCGGACACGCCGCCCAGCAGTTAGGTTCTATCGGAATGGAGAGTTCACAGTCGCCAATCATGTCGATAACCACCGCGTATTCGGGGCAGTAGTCTCCAAGATGCGTCGCATAGTAGGTCGATCCGATACACCACTTCCCCAAGCCCCCCTCGTCCCCTCCATCTTCACCATCGAAGAAGACCAGATCGACTCCAACAGACGGCTCCCGCTCTGACATAAGCCTCGCAAGCTCCAGGAGCACTGCGACACCGGACGCCCCGTCGTTCGCCCCAAGGATCGGCATCTCCCGGTTGGTCGGATCCGGGTCGCATTCGGCAACCGCGCGCGTGTCCCAGTGTGCACCCAGAAGAACACGCTGCCGCTCTGAGACCCCGAACGATGCGATCACATTCGTGAGTTCGATTCCACCGCTCGGTCCTACGGTCTCAAACGTCTGCACGGACACCGCGTCCGTCCACCGGCTCACCTCAGCAATGAGCCAGTCACGCATCTTGGCGTGGCCGGGACTGCCCGGAAACCGTGGTCCCAGACTGCACTGCTCCTCAATGAGTCGGTGTGCAGCCTCACCATCAAACTCGGGGCGCGCGCATCCCGTCAGTGTTACCAGAACGACCAAGCCCGGCAGCAACGCTCGGGCCGCCTTTCGCCTGGATCCGGATGATCTCATCAAAACTTGAACTCCGCACTGATGTGGACACCTATGGTCCTGCGGGTCTGGTCCTGTTTGAGATCCTTGCTCTGGGAGAAGCTCATCTGCAATCCACCCGAGACACTCCGTGAGAAACTGTACGTTGCATCGCCGATCACCGAGAAGTCACTGGTTGAAGATGTCGGGTCCGTACTTGCCAGGGCGTACTCATCCCTCGCGGTTCTCGAGTTCTTCGCAGAGGTTCGTACAGTCAGCGACGTGCTCAGGTTGCTTGTGAACCTCAGCTTCTGCCCAAAGAAAGGCAGTTTCAGACCCTGCGGCGCCGAGAACCTGTAGTTGACGGTGAAGTTCGTGGAGCTGGTCAGGTCCTCCGTGATCGAGCCGACACCGCCGAGACTGAAGGTGCGCATCCGCTTCTTGTCCCAGGAGAAACTGCCGGTCACGCCGTTCTTGAATGATGTGTCCACCGAGAACACGGGGCTCATGGAGAACGAGTTCCCCCTGGTCGAGGGTTCCCCGAACGGTCCGGAGTAGGATCGCCTGTACTCAACGCCGCTTCGCGCCCTCACCGACTTGAACAGGTCCGTGAGTGGACCTATCCTCTCGATACCAGACCATGACAGAGATCCCTTCGAGGTCTCGTTCATCGACTCCGTTCTCGCGAGCAGGAACTGAGAGTCAGAGATGGCGTTCTTGTACCATCTGCCGCTCACGGTTCGCTTGTAGTCCCCCTTGAGACGAATCTGGGACGTCAGCTTCACGCCGGTCCCCACGTCGATCGTACGCTCCTCCGTTCGATCGTCCGCCGACTCCGCCTCGACGAGCCCGAGCCTGTAACCCCAGCCGGGTACCTCCTCCCAGAGAATCCTGTCGAACCGAGAACTCCGCTTCACGGAGTACCGGCCATCGATCGCATCCATCCTCCTGATGAACGTGAGAACAGGGTCCAGGAGCGCCCCGAAACCAGGACCCTCCGCCTTCAACTCCTCGGCCTCTGGGTCACCCTCCACAGGCGTCTCCCCCTCCTCACCCTCCTCACCACCCTCGTCTGCCTCGTCACGTCCCCTGCGGGGCGTACGTCCCGTTCTCGCCGTGGGTGTCCCGCTACCAACGAGCTTCTTGAGATCGAAGGATATTCTCACCTGGTGACTGCTCTGCGCCCTGATATTCCGCACGCCCACCGGGTCTCCGGTCCTTCGTACCTCCGGACCGTGTGCATCCGTGAAACTGGACGAGAAGGTGTACTGCGGCGACAGCCACTTGCCGAATTTCGGATTGAAACTGACGCTGTTCGAATAGCGGCGCTCGGTCTCGCGCCCGATGTTGAGTCCTGCCCACGGCCGATTATCATCCGCCAGATCACGTCTGACCGCCACGGTGTGTGATGTTCTGAGATTCTCAAGGAACTGGAAATCCACGTTGACGTCGCCGTTCAGCTTCTTGTCATAGGTCTCGTTTCTCTCCGTCTTCACGCCGTCGGATGTGATGTCGAAGCTCTGGCTGTGGATCAGATGTGTGTCCGCATTGAAACGGATGCTCGTCGGCTTGAGGAATATCTTCGTCTCCCCGAAGATGCGGATCCCCGCCTTCTGTGGCGCGTACTTGTATGATGCGCGGCCGCGAAGCGTTGAAGACGTATCTGCTCGCGTCGGAGACAGCTTCTGATGATCCGCCATCGAGGCTCTGAACGAAAAGCCATCAACGAGCAGGTGTGTCCAGAAGTCGGGCGACTGTCGCTTCCGTGAAAGAGACAGGCTCACGCTTCTGTCAATGGTCGTCGTCTGCTCAGTATCGCTCTGCTCATCGGACAGCACGATGTCAGAACCGGTCGAGAACTTGGGCCGCGTCACAGATTTCTTGATCGACGCATTCACTGGAGCAGCTATGCCAAGTGCGCTTACGAATCTCCCGGCATTCAACGTGGTGTTCACATTGTAGGTGAGGTTGTCCTGACCCGAGCCGTGCGTCTGTTTCAGAGAGTGGAACTCGCCATCAACGTGTCGGAGATCGAAATCCACGCTCAAGAGGTCTGCGAAATCCGCTCCTATCGTGAGCCTCTCCGCAAGACCTATCTCCTTTCGGACATCGCTCAGCCGGATGTCGTCCAGCCATACCTCTCCCGATATCCGACTCGATATGGAGTCGTCGTTTCCGTTTCGCACACCGACCGTGATACGCTTCACTCTCGAGAGCGACGGCCATCCGACCCTGGTTATGGTCTCACTGTCGATCCCGCTGGTGCTTCCCACTACCGACACCGTGTCGACCCCGGCAAACTCATCAAGTTTGAGATCGGTGAAGACCGTGAACGGGATTTCGAGCCTGTTCGTGGAGCCACCCGTCTTCTGCCACCACCCCGGACGCACATTGAACCGATACTCGTAGTAGTTGAGTGAGTCTGCACCCAGACGGACGAAGAACTGAGTGCCATCTTCGACATCACTTGCCCCGTGAACGTAGAGTTCCACAGACTGGTACCCTGTGTAGTCCTGATCTGAGTAGAAGACCCGCCGGGCACTGGCTGTATGTCCGCTCCCGAGTTCGTTGAAAAGGAAGGTCAGCGACTGCTCTCGCTTCGGGAGATTCGTGTTCTCGTCGGTGCCTGGATCGTACGGGGGATCGTAGTCTAGATCCTCCTTGGTGTTCTTCGAAGTCACGCCGAATGACTCACCGAAGAGCTCAAGCTCATCCTCCGAGATGATCCCGCCTTCTGCATCCCGGATCCACCCCGGCTCCCACTGGCTTCCCACTATGTCCATGCCGCCGATCATCAGCGGATCGCCGTCGGTCGGCAGCCCATCGAGCCAGAGCCTGGCTGACTTGACCACAATCCAGTCCAGCATCCCGTTGACGGAGATCGCGTCGCTGAGCGGAATGCGGTAGAGGCGCCAGTGGTTCCCGCTTTCGACGAGGCTGTTGTCCTGCACAAGATAGGTGGTATCCGACAAATCGATCGTGAGTTCCCAGTACTTGCTGCTTGTGTCGAGATCCCAGTTTCCGTTCAGGTCCTCAGTGTCAAGCCGCTCGTTATTCTCCGTCCCATTGATGTCTGTGTAGTCCTCGGACCCGTAGATAAACGAGTAGTCGTCATCACCGTCGTCGCCCGAAACCGAGTTCCCATCGATGCCATCGGTGAGATCGAGACCCGTGTCCTCGTCGTAGTCAAACCCATTGAGATCCACGTCCTCACTATCGAATTCGCCGTTCGGATTGTCGAGCGGGTAGTAATCCTCGCTGATCGTACCCAGATCGATGTGGACCTTGCCCTGCCGATCACCATTGTCGTGAACCCAGAGTTCGAGGAACTCGTACTTCGAGTAGTCGTTTCCGGTCTTCGCCAGAAGCCGCATCAGACCGGCCCACGATGCCGTCCCAGTCGTGCCGTGGTCGATCTCAAGCACGGTGTGTGTATCGTTGGCCTCCTGAGACGGAAGGTCCGGATGAAGATCGCCCTCGCGGACCTTTCGCTTCGGGTTGTACCAGTCGATGTTGACGCGGTCGGCCGCTGAGATCCCCGGCGGCTCCATGGGAACACTTGAGGGAACCCAGAGACGTCTGGTCACCCCCAACCTGCTCACATTCTCTGTGCCCTCCATGTCATCGATGGCGACGAACCCCTTCGTGTTGGGTTCCGGAATCGAGACAGCCGCCTCTGCCGCGATCTTGAGCGAAGATTCCGCATCCGTATCAATGAACGGGATCGCATCTGCGATCCGCGTCATGAGCTCCGGCCTGAACTCTGCGCTGAAATTGACATCGCCGACAACGGTCCGGGACGGCTCCTCGCCCAGTCTCGGCTGATCGTCCGGCGTCCCCTTGCTCTGGTACATCCAGGTCGTGCCTATCTTGAGGTTCTGCCCCCAGTTGTAGACGGCACGCGTGCCCAGCAGGGTCTTCTCTCCCCCGATGCCGAACGGCTTGTAGTCAAACTCCACCGTTACCTTGGCATCCTCGTTCTTCGCTTCCTCCGTGAGAAGTGTCAGCTGACCTGCCGGATAGTAGATCGTGTAGTCAACGCCGCGCGTGAGCCGCACACCGTTCAGCCGAACAACCTCGCTGTTCTCGATGATGTTGATGTGCCCAAGATAGAACGTCGTCTGCGGATTGTTGTAGGATGTCTCGATGTAGTACATGTCATCATCAGCGTCGAAGATCTCCTTCGAATAGATACTGCAGTTCTTCTCTTCCAGTTCATCCGCCACGTAGACGTCGTCGGGGCCTCCGCCCTCAGGATAGTAGAAGGCGGTCGTGTCGTAGTCGGGACAGAACGGCGTAAGATGCGGGAAGACCAGATAGCCCTTCTCGAAGTCTATCCACTCGAGATCAACGATGCCGTCGGGGTCGGGATCGGTTCCGAGGCCGTGCGTATCGAGTCCCAGGATCTGGATGAACGGCACGCTGTTCTCCGATTCGGGGTCCTCTCCTGACGATGCCCGCTTCTTGATCGTAAGTTCGAAGCCGTCCTCCGGAATGTCATCGCTCCCAAGATCATAGATGTGCTTCAGCTCGTAGCGCTGGATCGGCGCCCAATCCGTGCCGCCGACGCGCTCTTCTCGCTTGAGCATCTTAAGCCGCAGGCTGTCGCCGTCGACACCGCCGACCGAGTACCCGTCAAAGCGTACGAAGCTCACAGCGAGCACCTCATTTGTCGCGACCGCTCTCATGAACTCTATGACACCGCTCTGATAGTCGAAGAGGTAGTCCTCAAGTTCGACCAGCTCGTCGAAATCACCACGCTGGGTCGGGCCGCCCGGGGGCGGCAACGCGTCCACGGGATCATCCAGGTAAGCTCGGCCGGGCGCAGCGCCCGTCTCGATGTTGTTTGAGCCGTTTCGGTCGTCCACGTAGACGTGGATCTCCTGAATGGAGAACTCGGTGTCTGAGTACTTGAGGACGTCGCCGTCCACCGCGAAGAAGGTCCTGGCCTTGTATGAGGTATCGTTGATCTGAAGCGAGTCGGATTCTGAACTCCCGGTGAAGCCTGCTCCATCCGACTCGCCTTCCTCCTTGCTGGCGATCACGACAAGATCCAGCCTGCCGACGCGCGCGGACATCTTCGCTCCGAATAGACCCTCGTGATGCCCGCTGTAGCTGACAAACTCCGTTCCGGGCAGCGACAGGTTGACCTCACCCAGCTCGATCTTCTGGATCACCTCATCCTCGTCGCCGTCGTAGTGAACGCGTATCTGGTTTGCCTTGCCTCCTCCGAACGTCTCTCCACCGCTTCTGTGATCAACGTAGACGTGTATCTTGCGGCCGATCGTACCCTCGAGGTTCACGGTCAGCTGCTGCTCCATGTCCAGCTGCGGCCACCGCGAGACCGGCCCCGATTCCGATTCGAGCGCCTCCACGGTGTAGCTCGTCTGTCCTCCGAACGTAATGCGCTCGCTTCCACGCACCTTGAGGTTGGCGCCGGGGCCGATCGCTTTGACGAAGGGACCTGGAAGCGGCATCGGGATGTCGATGTCCAGGAGGCCACCCGCCTGCTCATCCTTCAGCGCGGCAAGCTGTCTCTTGACCGCGGCAAGCCAGGCCGCCCGCACGGAACGCCTCCCGACCTGCCCCTGGAACTCGTCGAGCGGCGCCGCGTAAGCCAGGAAGGCCAGAACGTCCCCGCCTCGGGATTCAACCGTCACGAGCCCCGCATCAAGATCAATGAGAAGGGTGTTCCTCAGCGGCACGCTCGTCAGCACAAACCTCGGAAGAGGAACTACTACGGCGGCCGACTCGGCGAGATGTATGCGTGGCCCCTGGCTCCACGGACGGACAAACTCGGCCTCGGCCTCAAGCTTAAGCGGAAACCCTATCGCGAAGGGGTCGAGCGGAACCACGCTATCCGCAGACGCGGCGACAAGGGTGTCGGGTGGCACGGCGGACAGCGTGTCTGGTGGCACGGCGGCAAGTGCCTCGAGCGGGACGAGAGCAAGCGTGTCCGACGGCACAACTGCAAGTGTATCGGGCGGGACGAGAGCAAGCGTGTCCGATGGCACGGCGGCAAGTGTGTCGGGCGGGACGAGAGCAAGCGTACCGGGCGGCACCAGAGCAAGCGTATCAGATGGTACGAGAGCAGAACTGTCAGGCGGCGCCGGGGATCCGGCGTCGGCACGGACGGCGCTCTCGAACTGCGTGAAGACAGCGAGGACAACGAGCGTCAGAGCCAGAAGGCGCGCGGAGAAGGCCCGGCCCCAACCCGGCACGCGTCCAGGGAGTGATCCAGGTCCCGGGTTCGATAGAGACCGGGACATCTTGAAGAATACGCGTATCATCTTGCTCCAGATGGCAGCGGCTGAGCGCACGCGCATATCGACGAGGAAATCGGAGCTCATCGAGCGCTCTTCCTGCTCTTGCATCACAATCGTATTGCTAGCCGTTACGGAATGGTAGTATATCTTGTTCTCGCAGTCAGCTAGTGAATATTCTCTTTACCACAATCGGTCCGGAGCAGGTGAAGGTATGAGTATCCTCGCGCGCTACGTGCTTCGCCAACATCTCGTCCCTGCGTCCGCCGGACTTGCCATCTTCTACTTCGTCCTCTCGATGGACTTCCTGGTCGACTACCTCAATCTCTTCATTGCGAAGGGCGTGCCTGGCCTTTTGGTATTGGAGGCCTTCGCTCTGAGTCTCGCGTGGATGACTCTTCTCGCTGTGCCGATGGCCGTCATGGTGGCGGTCTTGACAGCGTTCGGCCGGCTGTCCGCAGACAATGAGATAGCCGCTGCCAAGGCGTCCGGTGTCAATGTGTTCTCACTCATACTACCCGTTCTGCTTGTCTCCGTCCTGATTGCGTTTGGCCTGTTCCAGTTCGGGGATCGCGTGCTCCCGGCATCCAACCACCGCCTCAAGGGTCTTCTCGTCGACATCCACCGGGTCAAACCACTTGCTGCGATTGAGCCGGGCGTTCTGACCGAGCTGCCCGGCGGCTACAGCATCTTCATCAATAGCATGGATTCCGAAACCTCTGAAGTGTTCTCGGTGAAGATACACCGCATCTCGGCTGATGGCCCTCCCCAGACTATTGTCGCCGACAGCGGCGTGCTGAGCCTGGATGACGCCAATGATGTCCTGCGAGTGGAGCTCCTTGATGGCGAAATCCTGGAGCCGGATGCAGATGACCTGACGAGATTCAATCGTCTGCTATTCGACAAACATGTCATAAACATAGAGCAGGGTGGGAGTTCCCTGATCAGGAGTGAGCGTAGCAGGCGCGGCGACCGGGAACTCTCAGTCAACGAGCTTGCCTCTCGAAGAAACGTCAACCGGGTCGAGGCCGCCAGGAGGATCGACAACGTCCATTCCCTCCTTTCATCGCACACCGAGGACCTGCTGGCGATGAGGCGTGGAGATGTAGCTCTTCTGTCACGCCACGACCTTCGCGAGGAGCGCTCAGACTTCCAGCGCAAGGTCCATGGCGAACTCAGGGGCATGGCGGGCAGTTCCAAGAAGGCCAGACGCCTGGATGTTGAGTTTCACAAGAAGCTGTCGATTCCATTTTCGTGCATGATCTTCGTTCTCCTCGGCGCCCCACTCGGCATCAGAAGCCGCCGGGGGGGAATCGGGATCGGAGCAGGGATAGGGCTCCTGGTCTTTCTCGTGTACTATCTCTTCCTGATGGGTGGAGAGCAGCTCGGAGATCGAGGCCATGTAAACGCAGCCCTCGCGATGTGGGCTCCCAACGTCTTCTTCGGCACAATCGGACTTCTGCTCACGTTCTCGACGTGCCTTGAGTGGCGTGCTCAGCGTATCACGAGGGTTGTCGATTTCATCGTCAGAGTACCGGTCGCAAAACGGAGCAACACAAAGTGAGAATACTCCCTGCCTACATCCTGCGCACACTCCTCAAGCCGCTGGTTCTCATCTTCGGGTCCTTCGTTGTGATCTTCGTCCTTGTGGATCTCTTCGACCACGCACACACGTTCATCGACAACAGCGTCCCTCTCAAGATCATCTTTCTGTACTACTTCTACTCAACACCGCTCATCTTCGTTCTGACCGCACCTGTAGCGGTGCTTCTCGCAACTCTCCTCTCCATCGGTGGTCTCACGCGCTCGAACGAGGTTGTCGCCATGAAGGGCGCCGGTCTCAGCGTGAGGAGGATTCTCTCTCCGGTTCTCGGTCTGGCGTTCGTCATCAGCCTTGGAACGATGCTGATGGGCGAGACAATCCTCCCGCCGGCCACGCGACACCGGATCGCCATCGAGGATGAGTACTTCAAGAAGACGGGGAGCGACCCCAGGATCCGCACGGATCTCATCTACATGAGGCCGGATGGCAGCATGCTCCTGACTAGACGCTACAATACGCGGAGTCAGGTGATGGAGAACGTCACGGTCGAGGAGTTTGACGACGACTTGAGTCCGACGATGCGGATCGACGCCGAGTCCGCGAGATGGGAGACCGATCACTGGGTCCTCTCACAGGGAAGACTCAGGACGTTCACGGCGACAGGCGAAGAGACAACCCCGTTCGATACGTTTGCCCTCTCCTATTCGGAGCCCACGCCGGACGACCTCGTGCGTCCCCCTCTGGAACCGGAGGAGCGTGGGTATTTCGAACTCAGGGACTATATCGCCAAGCTCGAGGCGACCGGAAGTGATCCGCGCGCCCTCAGGGTGGCGCTCAATCTGAAGATAGCGTTCCCGTTCGTCACGTTCATCATGACTCTAATGGCTGCTCCGCTGGCGATAGTGAGCCGGAGAAGCGGCTTCGCTCTTGCGTTTACGATCGCCCTCTCCACGTCATTCCTCTACTACGGCCTCATCCAGGTCGCCCAGGTTCTGGGTCGCCAGGGCGTCCTTCACCCACTGCTCGCGGCCTGGAGTGTGAACATTCTGTTTTTGGGTATTGGACTCTGGATGGCGGCGCGAGCCCAGAGGTAGACGAGAAAGCCCATCGGGCGGCAACAGGATGCCCGCCCGATGGCTCACTGGGCGGGTAGGCCCGCCCGATCAACGTCCCTCAACAAAATCTTAAGCGGCCTACGTGCCGAACTCCCACGAGGCCAGGTACTCCCTCTGCTCGTCGGTCAGCGTATCGATCTCCACTCCCATCGACGCCAGCTTGAGCCGCGAGACGTCCGCGTCGATCTCAGCGGGCACCCGGTAGACGCGCGCCTCAAGCCTCTCATCCAGCTTGGCCAGATACTCGCAGCAGAGAGCCTGGTTGGCGAAGCTCATATCCATGACAGCCGCCGGATGTCCCTCCGCTGCTGACAGGTTGATGAGGCGCCCCTCGCCAAGGAGGTTTATGCGCTTCCCGTTGACCATGTAGGTATCGACGGAGTCCCTTGGACGGCCGGTCTCGCTTGCCAGACTAACCAGAGCCTCCTTGTCGATCTCGACGTCGAAGTGCCCTGAATTGGCAACCAGAACGCCATCCTTCATGGCCTCGAAGTGCCGGCCGGTCAGGACACGGATGTCGCCCGTCAGAGTAACGAAGATGTCGCCAAGTGGAGCCACCTCGTCCATCGGCATCACGCGGAAGCCGTCCATCACGGCCTCGAGCGCCTTGAGGGGATCCACCTCAGTTATTACGACGTTGGCGCCCATCCCGCGCGCCCTGTTGGCCAGCCCGCGCCCACACCACCCGTAGCCGGCCACGACGAACGTCGACCCGGCGATCAGCGCGTTCGTAGCTCGCAGAATGCCGTCAATCGTGCTCTGGCCCGTTCCGTACCTGTTGTCGAACATGTGCTTCGTGTTGGCGTCGTTCACTGCGATGACCGGAACCTGGAGCTTGCCGTCATTCTCCATCGCCTTCAGGCGGATCACTCCGGTCGTCGTCTCTTCCATGCTCCCGATGAGATTCGGGATGAGATCTGCTCTCTCCTCGTGAATCGCAGACACAAGATCTGCGCCATCGTCCAGCGTTATTCCCGGCTTGGCATCAAGGATCGCACGGATGTGACTGTAGTACCTCTCGTTGTCCTCACCGCGGACCGCGAAGACCGGCATCCCATGGTCCTTCACCAGATGGGCGGCGACATCATCCTGCGTGCTGAGCGGATTCGAAGCGGTCAGCCACACCTCTGCCCCACCCGCCGCCAGGGCGAGCATCAGATTGGCGGTCTCGGTGGTAACGTGAAGACACGCGCCCACGACGTATCCCTCGAGCGGACGCTCCTTCGCGAAGCGGTCCCGGATACTCCCAAGAACCGGCATCGTCTGCGCCGCCCACTCAGTTCTGTCTCGCCCTTTCCCGGCAAGTCCAATATCAGCGATATCGTGCTGCATTTCCCCTCCCGAAGGAACCTAGCCTTGTTTCAGTTGTTCGACCATGTCGAGCCGTTCCCATGTGAACTCAGGCTCACTCCGACCGAAGTGCCCGTAGGCCGCCGTCTTCTTGTAGATCGGCCTTCTCAGATCCAGACGCTCGATTATGGCCCTGGGAACAAGATCGAAGTGCTTCCGCAGGAGCTCATTGAGTTCCTCGTCCGGCGCGATACCTGTACCGAACGAGTCGACCATCACGGAGACCGGCTCAGGAACACCGATCGCGTAGGCGAGCTGGATCTCACAACGTTGCGCAAGTCCCGCCGCCACGAGGTTCTTCGCCATGTGGCGCGCAGCGTACGAGGCTGAACGATCCACCTTCGTTGGGTCCTTGCCGGAGAAGCACCCTCCCCCGTGACTCCCAACTCCACCATACGTGTCTACTATTATCTTCCTGCCCGTTAGGCCACAGTCGGCATGAGGTCCGCCCTTGACGAAGGCGCCTGTCGGATTCACCCAGAGCTTGTAGCCGGCGCCGTTAAGAAGTTCGGCAGGCAGGACGGGGTCCACGACTTTCGCCCGGATCACTTCCTCGAGTTCCGCCATGTCACAACCCTCAGTGTGCTGTGTCGACACGACAACCGTATCGATGCGAACCGGATGGGCGTTCTCATACTCCACAGTCACCTGCGTCTTGCCGTCCGGACCCAGGCAGTCTATCACCCCATCCTTTCGCACCCTGGCCAGCCTACGCGCCAACTTGTGTGCCAGGTGGATCGGCATCGGCATGTAGTCCTCGGTCTCGGTCGTCGCGTACCCGAACATCATCCCCTGATCCCCAGCCCCACCGCTGTCAACGCCCTGGGCGATGTCGCCCGACTGCCTGTCTATCGCCGTCACAACAGCGCACGTCTCGGCGTCGAAGCCGTACTTGGCATCCGTGTATCCGATTTCCCGTATCGTCTCTCGGATGATCCTCGGCATGTCCGCCCACGCCTTCGTGTCTATCTCGCCAGAGACAAACGCCAGGCCCGTGGTCACGAGGGTTTCGCAGGCGACGCGCCCCACCGGGTCATCCGCGAGGATCGCGTCAAGGATCGCATCCGATATCTGATCGGCGACCTTGTCGGGATGCCCCTCCGTGACCGACTCCGATGTAAACAAGTGCTTCTTCACGTGATCCTCCATGTGATGCAGGTCTCGTCCCGCGCCGTCTGCAGAAATCTCTGCGGCTTCGGGCCGGTGGGTCCTACCCTTAGGAACCGATGTCTATCTCGGACGATTCGCCGACGTTCAATCTCCTGTAGTGCCCCTTGACCACGGCCCCTTCCCCAATCAGCGACTCCTTGAGCAGACTCTTCTCAACGAGGGCGTTTGCGTTCAGGATGCTGTCGCGAATGACCGACTCCCGAAGCACCACCCCCGCGGCCACGGAGACGTACGGACCAATGACCGAGTGCTCTATCACCGCGCTTTCGTCCACGGACACCGGCTGAATCAGTATCGACCCCTCTCGTTCCGCTCCGTTCCCCCCCGAACGCGTGAGCAGGAACCTGTTCGTCTCGAGAAGCGTGTCCGGCCGGCCGCAGTCGTACCAACCCTCGACAAGGAACGTCCCCATCTCCTCTCCGCGCTCGAGCATCATCTTGAGAGCGTCTGTCAGCTGGTACTCTCCCTTTGTCTTCAGGTCACCGCTGACGATCTCCGTGAGGCACTGCATGAGAAGAGGCGTATTCGCGATGTAGTAGAGACCCACGATGGCCAGATTGCTGGGTGGCACGTCGGGCTTCTCCACCAGACTCGTCACCGTCTCACCGTCAACCTCGACAACGCCGAAGATGCTTGGGTTGTCGACCTCCTTCACGCCTATGAGGGTGCGGTCTCCACCAAGCAGGTTCGAGAAATCGGCTGTTACGATCGTATCGCCCAGGATTATCAGACTTGGCTCGTCGTCCATGCAGTCACGCGTCATGTAGATAGCGTGTCCCAGTCCTTTTCGTTCCTCCTGATGCACATAGTCTGCCTTGAGCTCCGGGTAGGCGGCCCCGACGTACTCATGGATCCGTTCACCCATGTAGCCCGTCACAAGCACGACCTCAGTCACGCCGATCCTCAGTACTTCATCCAGTATGTGCCCCAGAATGGGTTTGCCTGCCACTTGCACGAGCGCCTTCGGCACTGTGTGAGTGTGAGGCCGCAGTCTCGTACCGATCCCGGCGGCCGGGATAATCGCCCTCATGTAGGTTCCTTTCGTACGCGCTCCTCCGGAACGACGCTTCCGGCAGAGTGGCAAGTCCTTGTCTAGCTGTCGGCAAGCTCCGCCTTCAACTTGTCTATCGGACGAACGGGCGTCGGATCAGCTCTTGCTAGAACGGCCAGGTACAAGCTCGCGAAATCACCGAGAATGACCAGCGAAAGCAGTCTCGCCAGTCGCGACGCTCCCCTGCTCTCCACCGAGCGAACCAGAGCCCCGGTTGCGGCGATGGACTCCCTTGTGATCTCGATCCTCCTGGCTACCCGCTTGTGATCATCGCAGTCGCACAGAAACACGACCCGCGCCGTGTCTGTCAGCGGGCTGTGGGCGCTCCAGCCAACGATCTCGTTGTGGTTCATCTCCGGCAGTTCATTCATGTGAGCCACGATCTTGGAGTTCTCCGAGAACTGCCCACACCACCTCGTCGCGACCACAGACACCCATGGTGCCGATCCGTACACGACGGGTACGTGCCCGTGGAGCCACTCCGCGAGGTCCTTCGCGAGGTTTGCATCCGTTCGCACGGCTACTCCGTACTCGGAAGCCAGCTCCGCAGCCATCTCGATCCCCTCATCGATCTCGGGGGTCGCATCAGGCGCCAGTCCCAATCTCCCCAGTATCTTCAACAGCGGCACGAGGCTTAGCCCAAGCGCCGCCCTCGGGGGAAGCCCCGGTGGGATAGCTATGACGTCATGTCCGGCCTCGTTGGCTCTCCGTGTCAGCTCACCACCGGTGGTGAAGCAGATAGGCTTGGCGCCCCTCGACACGGCCTCCGAGTAACTCGCAAGAGTCTCCTCGGTGTTCCCTGAGTAGCTCGATGTTATCACCAGGGTGTCGGGACCCACATGCGCTGGAAGGCGATAATTCCGGACCACCTGCATCGGCACTCGCAGCCTGTCGTAGAGATACCCTTGGGCGAACTCCCCTCCTATGGCGGAGCCCCCCATGCCGAGCACGACCACGGATGAGATTCCACTGCTGCTCCGTGAGATGACGCAATCCTCACCGATTCCAGCGGCCACACGCAGCTGACTCGAAAAGCCCTCCAGATGGCCCAGCATTCCTCCTGGATCACCGGCGACAATCGTCTCTCTGTCATTGAGTATGCTCATTCAATCATCTCCGTTGCACTTATCTCAGGATAGGCCTTCTTGAAGATCTGCTGAAGATGGCGTCTCACCTCCGACCCTGTCGCCATATCGAGTGCCTGCGCGACGGTCTTCCTGGCTGACCTGTAGCTAGTAGAGCGAATGATGCTCTTCACCTCGGGAAGCACCAGAGGACTCATCGACAGCTCGTCCAACCCAAGGCCGATGAGCAGCAACACCGCGAGTGGGTCTCCGGCCATCTCCCCACATAGCCCCACCGGGATCTTCTGTTTTCTCGCGGCGTGGACTGTGTCGCGAATCAGGGACAGCACAGCCGGGTGATACTGATCGTAGAGGTATGCCACGCGGTCGTTTCCGCGGTCCACTGCGAGCGTATACTGAATGAGATCGTTCGAGCCGATGCTGAAGAAATCCACTTCCTTCGCAAACAACTTGGCCAGAACTACCGCAGCCGGGGTCTCTATCATGATGCCGATGTCAATCGACTCGGCGAACTCCTTGCCCTCGATAATCAGCTGTTGGCGCGCCGCCTCTAACACCTGCTTGGCGTCCCTTACTTCGTTCAGCGACGACACCATCGGGAACATGATGCGAGCCTCACCGTGTGCGCTCGCGCGGAGGATTGCCTTGAGCTGCCGGATGAAGAGGTTCGGCTGCCCGAGGCAGTAGCGGATCCCACGCCACCCGAGGTACGGGTTCGCCTCACGCTGGTGCTCGCCCCCGGCGATGAACTTGTCGCCGCCAACATCGAGTGTCCTGATGATTACGGGCCCCGGAGCCATCGTCTCGACGGCTCTCCGGTACGCCTCGTACTGCTCGTCCTCAGAGGGGATATCGTCTCTGGCGATGAACAGATACTCTGTCCTGAAGAGCCCGATTCCCTCCGCCCCGTGAGCCTTCGCGGAGTCCACTTCCTCGGCAAGCTCGATATTCGCCCAGAGCTCAAAGTTGTGTCCGTCCCGCGTCACCGCCGGGTAGTCCTTAACAAGCAGAAGCTGCCGTTCAAACTCCTTGTACTCTCTCTGCCTGTCACGGTAGTACTCAAGCACGGCGTCATCAAAATCGTGTACGAGCATCCCAGTGATGCCATCGATGATGACCATCTCTCCCTGGTCCACGGCGTTCGTCACCGAGTGCGTCCCGACGACAGCAGGTATCTCGAGCGACCTGGCCATGATCGATGCGTGCGACGTGCGTCCTCCCACCTCTGTGACGAAACCCTTCACACGTTCTCGGCGCATCGATGCGGTGACCGTGGCCGGGAGATCGTGTGCAACGATGATGACCTCGTCTTCCAGATCGGCCAGACACCCGTCCTTTCGCCCGAGCAGGTGCATGAGGAGTCTGCGCTCGATGTCCTTGATATCGTAGACCCGCTCACGGAGGTACTCGTCCTTCGTACGCCCCATGACCTTGATGATCTGCCCCATGGTCTCCGTCAGGGCGAGCGAGGCTCTGCAGCTGTTCTCGCGTATACGTTTGAGCGTTCCGTCGATGATCATGGAGTCATCGAGCATCATGAGATGAGCGTCGAACATCCTGGCGTGGCTCTCACCTAGCTCATCCTCGAGCTTTGTGCGCAAGCGCACGAGGAGTTCGCGGGTGCTTTGCACGGCCGCCATGAAGCTCTCTACCTCACGCTCGACGTCCTCCCCAGAGATCCTTTCGTGCGACACGTGCGGTCGCTCGGTGTCCATGATGAAGGCCTTGCCGATGACGATCCCGGGAGATGCCGGGATGCCCTCGATTACCTTCGCCTTCCCTATTTTCGACAGATCAAGAAGCAAATGCTATTCCTCGTCAGAGTTGGTCTCGAGAAACTCAGCCAGCACCGCCATGGCCTCTTCTTCATCCGACCCCTCAATGGTGACGATGACGGAGCTGCCGTGCTCGGCTGCGAGCATCATGACTCCCATGATGCTCTTCCCATCAACGGTCAGATCGTCCTTGCTCAACTTGATATCCGCCCTGAAGCGACCGGCGAGCTTCACGAACTCCGCCGCCGGGCGGGCATGAAGACCGACGCGGTTCGCTATCGTTACCGTTCTCTCGATCAATCTATCCCCCGTTCCCACCGAAGACCTCCAAAGCAAGCCATGCCAAGCCACCCACCAGGCCAACCACCGTCGCGGAGATCCTGAGTCGCGCAGCCAGTGAGGCCAGAGCCAGCAGGAGGACCACCAAAGCGAGCGAGATGGGCGTGGTGGCGCCAGGACGAGCAACCGCAACCACCAGAACCACACCCGCCGTGAAGGCCAGAAGCCCCCGCGCAATGATCACGGTCCTCTTGAAACCCGGCCCCGTCACTTCCCTCGCCCCGGCGGCGCCGAGCCTGGATCCCACCAGGATTCCGCGTCCCCTGAGATAGAGATGCGGGACGTTGTATATCAATAGCAGGGCCAGCAGAGCCCACCATACGCTCCATGAACCGCCGTAGAGAGCATAGATCGCGACCAACGCTGCAATCAGTCCGGCCAGAGGACGAACTGCCCCCCACATGAGTGAATCCCCCGCCATGCCGAGAGGCCCACCCATCGTCAGCTTGATATCATCCGATTCCAGCGCCCCACGCCCTTCCGCCTCTGCCCTCGCTACGGCGCCGATCACATACGACGCCATCGTCGGATTGGTATTGAAGAAACTCAGATGCCTCATCATGAACTTCCGTCTCTCCGGCTCCGAGAGCGAACGTGCGAGCGGCAGGAGAGCAAAACAGAGACCCACATTCTGCATACCGCGTGGGTTCCATACGGACTGCACTAAGAACGACCGCGCGAACAGAGAAGCGTGTAGGGCGAACCCGTTCAGCTTTGACCGTCCGACCGTCACGGCCCTTCCCTCCTCACTCGCCACACTCTACGTCACCGCCACCATGAGAACGCCCACGAGAACCCCAACCCCCAGGAGCACACGTTCAAACCGACCGCGTGCGATCAGAAGGACGGTTCCCGCCGCTATCGGCGCAGCCCACAGGAGCGCAGGAAACTCACTGAGCTGAGCTCCGCGGAAGGCCCTTGCCAGAAGCGGCACCATCACCACGAGAATGGCGGCCGACAGAACTGCAGCTGACATGAACCTGAATCCCAATGCCTGGAGGATGGCGCGGCGCACCCCTCCAAGATCACTCCTCTCAACTGACGCCAGAGCCTTCTCGGCCAGACGGACGTTCTGTCTCCGCAGCTTCATCGTCACGATGCTCCCAGCTGCCGCGACTCCAAGAGCGACGAAGAGACCCGAAGAGACAGCCCACCCACCGGCCGTTCCCCTCGAGATCAGAAGCACCGCGAGCCCCACACCAACTACCGCCGCCGGTCCCGTGTCCGGGAAGAGCGCACCTCCAACCGGAAGCGCCGCCACCCAGACCAGCTGCAGGGCGGTACCCATGAGAAGACCTGTCTCCGGATGCCCCAGGATCAGCCCTGCACAGGTCCCCGCAACAAGCGGCTGCGAGAACATCATCTGGAAAGCTGCAGTCGTATCGAGTGCGACTGCGCCCGCCAGGATCGACAGGAGAATGATGGCAACAGGCTCCGTCAACATCACTCCTCTTCAAGAGCTACAGAGTCGAGCGTCATCTCGAAAGCCGCCGTCTCACCCGCGGCCAGCGAGACTCTCCAGTGAGGCAGAATCGTGATCCCCTGATACACCTTCTCGAACCCACTCTCGGACTGCGATACGGTCTCGAGAGGATGAATCCAGACTCCCGCCTCGGCCCCGAAGTCCATCCTCACGACCTCTCGGCGGATTCGGTCCTTTACCTCAAGATGCCGGCAGGACTCGAGCTCATGCGGTGAATCCGCGTGAATCACGCAGTCTCCGTCATGAACGAGTTCCGCGTAGTCCGGAAGTCCCGTCAACAGGGCCAGCGTCCATTCGCTGGCAAAGACGGCGTCGAGCCTGCTCTCGGCCTTCAGTGACCAGGAGACTCGAAGCCTACCCCCTGTATCGAGGCTCACGGTCTTCGTGAGCGCGATCGGGACCGCTCCGTCTTCGTTCGGCACACTTGATTGCACCGCCATCTTGACGGCGACACCACCCTCGTGACGTGCGACTTCAAACTCGTAGCACTCGCCCCCAAGCGGGACAAGATCGCTTCCGGCAGGATCCTTCATCTCGGCCAGACCGATACCGGCCGGGAGAATATGGTCGATGGCTCCCACTCTCGGATATGCATCGGGGTGCGCGAGTTCTGACAGGCCCTCTTCCTTCGCAACCATGGCGTCATGAATGCTTACCGTCTCGCCGTACCCGTCCCCCGGCGAGGAGTTCTCAAGCTCGTGATGGTAGGCCTCATCGTGCCGGGCCATCGTCGCTACGGCATTCCACTCGGCCCTTCTCAGGTCGAGTTCGAAGAGCATCCCGCCCCTGGACGGATGTATGTATGCGTTCATCTCTTTCGACTCGAGAAGGACTTCGTGGTTTCCGTCGAGGTCGTGATCGATCACGTCGGCAGTCACCGAAGCCTCGTTCTCCCGACCGGCCTCGAGGAGATTCTCGGCCCTGATGAGGTGCTGGTAGATGGCCGATCTCAGATGTGGAAGGTATAGCCCCCCGAAGACGCCGTGCCAGTAGGCGCAGTTGCACTGCCCCTTCCAGAGCGCTTCCCGCGCCTGAGCAAGCACCGAATCCGCGCCATGATCGGAGCCAGTGGCGGCACGCTCCACCTTCCCGCTCACGCGGTACATCTTCCTCATCATGTGGTTCGCTTCATCGTACTTCGCTATGAAGCCCTTCCAGGTTCCACCGCTTACGAACGTTCCCCAACGCCCTTCCCACCCCGCGTGCTTCACCTCATTGAGGAACAGCTCGTACTCTCGTCGTGCTTCTGTCGGAAGCGCCCATTCCATCATCTCAGGATACGATGAGCTCGGCAGGTACACGCGCCCCCGCGAAGGCGCTGAGTCGACAACCTCTGCGAAGGTCGAGAGCTTGAGCCAGTCTGAACTGTCGCTGAGCGCCTGGAGGAACCGGTCGAGCCAGCCATCCTCGTAGACGTGCTTGTGTGTTCCCGGCCAGACGCCGAACTTCTCGCCGTCGTCGCCGAATACGGCCACGAGATCATCGCCTCGCTCCGCGAGCGACCGCATGTGATCGAGCGTCTGTGAGGGCTCCGCGAACGGGATGAGGTATCTCAGACGCTTGCTTATTGGGAAGAGCTTGAGCGGGACGCCCTCGTCCTCAGTTATGAAGTAGCCGTTTAGCTCGTCGTCCGGAACACCGGCCAAGCGGAACTCATAGTCGTCGAGAGCAACGTACTCGACGCCGCTCTCCGCAATCACCTTGGCGATTCCGGGCTCCCAGACGCGCTCGGCAAGCCACATCCCTCGCGGACGCACGCCGAAACGCCGCTCGACGTAGTCCGTCGAGAGTTCGATCTGACCTCTCGCATCCCTCTGTGGGATGGCGGGGAGAATCGGCTCGTAGAAGCCGCCCGTCATGATCTCGACCTGTCCCCTTGCAGCCAGTGCCCCGACCCTCTCGATGTAGTCCGGTGCGTTCGCCTCGAGCCACTCAAGGAGTGTACCGGTCGTGTGAAGGACGAACTTGATGTCCGGGTAGCTATCCATCTTCTGCAGGAATGGCAGATAGGAGGCGCCGTACGCATGCTCAAAGACCCCGCCCAGATTCCCGACGGGTTGGTGGTCGTGGATGCAGAGGATAAGTTTGACACGGCTCAAAGTCGGTGGAGCTCCCCTCCTACGTGCTCTTCGCACGGAGTTCCAGCAGCTTCGGCACGAGGTCCACCGGTTCGGACTGTGGGAGGTCTCGTGCTTCCAGTGCGACGCCTCTATCTGAGATGTCGAGGAGATCCCTGACATCATCTCCATCTACGTACACGTACTGAAGTACTTCGCGTTTTCCCTCAGTGAAGTGCATGCCGCCCACATTGACCCTCTCGGTGGACAGCCCCCCACGCATGAGCGCGAGAAGATCGGCCGCGGAGTTCACCACCAGAATGGCGTTCTCCTCCTGCCACCCTACTCCCGCCAGGCGCTCGAGGAACGACTCGATCCCGAGCACGTCTATTCGAGCTCCCATGGTATCTGTGGTGGAGTACAGCTCGCGCTTCCACTCCGTGGAAGCAACATCGTCGTTGACCAGGACTATCACATCGGGATTCAGCAGGGCTCCCCACGCCACAGTCACCTGTCCATGGATCAGACGATCGTCTATCCGCACCAGAACAAAGGCCAAGCGCCCTCCTACAGGAGTCTGATGGAGTCCTTGCCACGCTCCTGCACCAGCGACAGAAGCTCCGCTACCGGGACACGCTCACGCTTCACGAAGAACTCAAGGAGCATCATGAGATTCAGCCCCGTCAACACCCTCAGTCCCTCGGTGCTTCCGGCGATATCCTTGCAGACGTGGTGACAGCTGCCACCTGGCATGTCCGTGAAAAGAACAACCGTATGTGTTCCTGACAGCTCATCGACGGCTTTGCGAATCGCTTTCTCGAGCTCCGGGAGTCCTAAACCCACGTTGGTCACCGCGATGCAACCAGTCTGCGTTCCCAGGATCCCCTGCACGGCACCTATCAGACAGGATCCGACCTCACCGTGCGCGACGATCACGCAACCGACTCCCTGCTTGGGGTTCGTCATTCCGTGTCGCTCCTGAGGATCTTCCGAACTCTGGCCTTATCCGCTGCCAGGTCCTTGAGTCGCTTGTCCAATTCCCTCGCGGGGTGGGTTCCGTCCAGTTTCAGAAGTTGATTCAGAGCAATGACCTCCGCGATCACAGTGATGTTCTTGCCCGGCACAAGCGGCAGCGTCACGATAGGAAGCTCAATGCCGAGGATCTCAGTTGTCTCCTCGTCCAACCCCAATCGTTCGTAGTCGTCGAGGTCGGACCAGTGAACCAGCCGCACCTCGATCTCGATTCGCTTCTGCCGGCGGATGGCACGAATCCCATACACCGCGCGCACATCGATGATGCCGATGCCGCGGATCTCCATGTTGTAGCGGAGAAGATCGCTTCCCGATCCTATCAGATTGTCCTGGGGTGTCCGCATGACCGAGACGACGTCATCTGCGACAAGTCTGTGCCCCTGCTCAACGAGATCAAGGCCGCACTCACTCTTACCTATGCCGCTTGCCCCGGTGAATAGCAGTCCCATCCCGTAAACGTCCACGAGCGTGCCATGAATCGACGTCCGTGGGGAGAGCCAGGTATCGATCGCAGCACCCACCTGCCGCACGACCTGGTTTGATCCGAATTCCGTCGTCAGGACCGGGACACCCTCACTGTTGCAGAGTTCGATCAGTTCGGGGGGAGGCTCATTGCCATCCGTGACGATGATGCAGGGCACGGGCGTCACAATCAGTCTCTTGAGCGCTCGCTTTCTTCCGTCGGAATCGAGCGCCAGCAGGAAGGCGAATTCAGCCTCTCCCAGTATCTGGACTCGCTCCGGCGCAAACCCCTGTTCAAATCCGGCAAGCAACAACCCCGGTTTGGATAGCTCGCCCGTCCCGATGACGCTTTCAAGAGCATCCCCGGAGGTCGCGATAGCGAATGACATCTCATCGGTGAGTTCTTTCAGGATCTGCCGTACCGTCAGACTGCTCATGGGAACGCTCCGCTGGATCACTTCACCGCCGCATGCCTCAGAAGGCGCGGCACACTCGCATCGACTACTTGCTGGGCTCCACGAGCCCATAGTCCCCATCGTCCCGGCGGTACATTACGTTGACCCTCTCGGTCTCCGTATTCCAGAACACGAGGAATCTGGCTCCCAACTCCTCAAGCTCGCGATAAGCGTCTTCAGGACTCATCCGCGTGCTCGCGATCTCCTCCGGGAGTATGCCGATGTCCTCCGCGGCAACCCCGCCGGCGGCTGCGGCGGCTGCGGCTGTGTTTTCACTTCCTCTGCGGCTGCGAATGCGCTCCTTGTGCTTCCGCACCTGGCGTTCCACTTTGTCCACGGCCCTGTCGAATGCTAGTCTGAAATCATCAGCGGATTGCTCGCTTGAGATTACGATCCTCGACGCGTGCACCGTGAGGTCCACGATGTGACGGTGCCCCGACCTCTCAAGGACCACGTTCGCCTCATCAACGCGGTCGAAGTAGTGTGCGAGATGCTCCACCTTCGATTCGATGTGACCTCGCAGATCGTCATCGAGGTCAAAATGCCTCGCCGTGATCCTGATATTCATCGCCCTCTCCCTTCCCCTTTGACTGCAGGAACTCACGAACACAGGTCGCCCACGAGTGCCTGAGCCGCATGCTCGGCCTCATAGGAACTCCTCACAAACGGCCCCGCAGATACCCAGGCAAATCCCATTCCAAGTGCGGTCTCTCTGATATCGTCGAACTCCTCCGGCGGAATGAACCTCTCAACTCTGTGGTGATCTTTGGATGGCCTCAGGTACTGTCCAAGATAGACGATCTCCGTCCCCGCTCTCCTCAGATCCCTCAGTAGCCCGTCCACCTCAAGCCGAGTCTCGCCAAGCCCCAGCATCAGTGATGACTTGATGAGGCCGTCGTATCGCGCACCGGCCGCGTACTCAAGCAGCCTGAGCGATCTGTCCATGTCGGCCTGGGGTCGAACCACGCCATAGAGCCGCCGCACCGTCTCAACATTGTGTGAGAACACAGTCGGCCCCGCCTCAAGAACAACATCCACGAGTTCGGGTCGTCCGCTGAAGTCCGGAGTCAGCACCTCGATACCAACACTCGGGAGACCGCGGCGAATGGCACGCACCGTCTCCGCGAACTGCCTCGCGCCCTCGTCCGGAAGATCGTCCCGCGTCACCGACGTGATGACGACGTACTCGAGTCCGAGCCGTCCTACTGCCTCCACGATCCTCCGGGGCTCATCCGGGTCCGGAGTCGTCGGCTCAGCGTGCGAGACCGAACAGAATCGGCAGTCGCGCGTGCAGTTGTCTCCGAGGATCATGAACGTCGCCGTGCCTCGGCCGAAGCAGTCAACTCTGTTGGGGCATTTCGCCTCATCACACACCGTCGTGAGTCCGAGTTCCGCGATCGTCTCCTTGACGCGCCGCGTGCTCTCCGGGTCCGAGATTGGTTTGGTCAACCACGGTGGCAGTCTTGATTCTCCACTCAATTGGACTCGATCCTTCCTAGGACATCGCCTATGGCGACCTCCTGATCCTCACGCGCCAGCACCTCCACGAGAACTCCGGAGCATGGAGCGAGGACCGAAAAGGCAGTCTTCTCCTCCTCGGCCTCAACTACGACGAGTTCATCTCCCGTACCGACTGCTGATCCGATCTCCGTCTTCCAGTAGAGGAGAGTGAACCGATCGACATCGATGTCCATCGCTTCCAGAACAACGTCCTTGAGCAATGCGAGCCCCCATGCTGCCTGTGCCTGCTATATCTCCTTGCGGAGCCCTGCCCGGAGAATACCCATCTGGTCTCTGTATTTCGCAACCGCGCGTCTCGAGATCCTGAACCCCATCCTCTTGAGTTCCTCCGCGATCTTCTGATCCGACAACGGCCTCTTCTTGTCCTCGTGGCTCATGATGCCGCGCATCGCATCCTGTACGGCCTTGGAGGCAATCTCACTTCCGTCGCTCGTACGAATGCCGCTTGAGAAGAAGTACTTGAGTTCGAATGTCCCGCGAGGTGTCTGTACGTACTTGCCTCTCGTCACCCTGCTGATCGTCGACTCATGCATACTGACATCGTCGGCGATCTGCTGGAGCGTGAGCGGCTTCATGGCTGAGATGCCCTTCTCAAAGAAACCGGCCTGCGCCCGAGAGATACTCTCCATGACGCGGACCATCGTGCGGCGCCGATTCTCGATGCTCTGAACGATCCAACGAGCGGCCTTGAGCTTCTTGGTGATGAACTCCTTCTCCTCCGAGCTGCCTCCTGAGCGAAGGATGCGCCGGTAAGTCGGGTTGATCCGAACACGCGGCACATCCTGATCATTCAGGTAGACCACGTACTCACCGTCGACCTCTTCCACGATGAGATCGGGCGTTATGTAGCCGGGATCACCAACCGCGGGGTCGACCCTGGGTCTCGGATCAAGTTTGGAGATCTCAGCAATAGCGCTCCTGAGTTCGTCCGTGGTAACGCCGAGCTTCCGGCGAATCTGATCGTACTTGCACGCCTTCAGCTCCTCAAAGCACGTCGTGACGATTCTGGCCGCCACGCTGTCGCTCATTCCCTTGCGTTCAAGCTGAAGAAGAAGACATTCCCTTATGTCACGCGCCGCGATCCCCGCCGGATCCAGCGACTGGACCATCTTGAGTGCGCGCTCCACAAGAGAGAGTGGGGCACGCAGCGCGGAGGCAATGCCCTCCACGGTGTCCTTCACGTAGCCGTCGCGGCCAAGCTCATCAATAATGTACTCGGCCGTGCCGATCAGCTCATCCTCGCCGCACTCGACGTGCAGCTGGTGTTTCAGCTGATCCTCAAAGGTGGCTACTGCAACCGGGACGCGCTCAAGCCGGTCGTCTTCCTCACGCTCGAGGTTCTGCCCGTACGCGTGTGCATAGACGTCATCGAGATAGTCGTCCCAGTCCAGATCCTCGCCTGTGCTGTCATCTTCCTCGGTCTTCGCGGGTTCCTCGGCCGCCTTCTCCTTCTCAGCTGACGGCGCCTCCCCATCCTCATCCGACCTCTCCGCGTCCCCCGCCTCCTCCGTACTCTCACCCTCAGTCTCGTCGTCCTCATCAAGGCCCTCAAGCAGGGGGTTCTGCAACAGCTCCTGCTTCAGGAACTGCTCCAGCTCCAGCGTCGAGACCTGCAAAATCTTCAGGGCCATCTGCAGTCTGGGCGTCATGACCAGTTGCTGCGACATCCTCAGGTGAAGGCCTGGTTTCATGTCCATGATGCTCGTCTCCTTGCCGATCCCAGGCTAGAGCTGGAACCGTTCACCGAGATAGAGTCGTCTGGCTTCCTCGTTGGTCGCCAGCTCCTGCGCTCCCCCCGAGAGGAGTATCTTCCCCTCATACATGATATACGCACGATCGGTTACGGACAACGTTTCACGTACGCTGTGGTCCGTGATCAGAATCCCTATATTGCGCTTCTGCAGTCTCCTGATGATCGCCTGTATGTCCTGAACGACGATCGGGTCTATTCCAACGAACGGCTCGTCAAGCAGGAGAAACGCGGGATTCGTAACGAGGGCTCTCGTTATCTCCACTCTCCGCCTCTCTCCTCCGGACAGAGTCGCTGCCGATTGATTCTTGAGCTCCTCCACACCAAGCTCTGCCAGTAGCTCGCCGAGCCTCTCTCGCCGCTCTGCCCGTGAGAGATCCAGTGTTTCAAGAATGGCCATTATGTTCTGTCCAACAGTAAGCCCACGGAAGATCGATGATTCCTGCGATAGATATCCGACACCTCTGGTCGCGCGCCTGTACATCGGAAGCCGGGTGATGTCCTCATCGTCAAGGAAGACGCTGCCGGAATCGGGTTTCAGAAGCCCGACCATCATATGGAAGGTCGTGGTCTTGCCGGCGCCGTTCGGCCCAAGGAGACCGACTACCTCTCCCCGCTTGAGCGTAAGGTCGACTTCGTTTACGACCCTGCGACGCGCGTAGCTCTTCACAAGCCCCGATGCCCTGAGTTCGCCAGGCTTCGGACCACGCTCTCGTTCGTGTCTTCCAGTACGCTCGTCACTCATTCGCTAGTGCTCTTCCTCGAGTTCGCCCGACGCCGAGCGCACGTAGGCCTTGAAATCACTTAGGATACGCAGATTCTTGAGGTCCGGGTCCGCCTCCGCACCGATACCTGTCATGACATCACCGTCCTTGGTGACGCGCACTGCCCTGTCGGTCTCGATCCTGCCCTTCTGCTCGGACCAGAGGAGCCTCTCGGTCTCGAGCACGGTCCCGTCAGCCGACTTGACAACGACGTTTCCCAGCACCTCCATGTCACTCGTGCGCCGCCGCAGAAGACCCGTGCGTGCTGTCAATGTCGATCTGAGCTCTCCGTCCTCATCGAAGAAATCGACCCGGGGAGAAGTCGTCTCGACCCGATCCGCCTCTTCGAACACGAGCCCCAGTGTGGCCGAGAGTGTCCACATGACACGTCCGTCACTGGTCTGCGTCAGTTTGAAGTTGCTTATCTCCTGGTCGGGAAGCACACCTCCGCCACCCGTCTCACTCTGAGCCCCGTGATCGCACCCCGAAAGCGTGACGAGCACAGCGAACAGGAGAGCAGGGATGGCCTTCAGATATCTCCTGGACAACGCCCCTCCTAACAAGCTGAATCACCGCCGGCGCCCTCAGGAGCAGGATAGCCCCCGCTGGGCGGCAGCACTGCGAATCCCTTTGCCCCAATATACGCAGGTTTGGGCTCGCTCACAAGCCGCACGCTTGAATGCCGACAACGGTTCTCTCGAACCAGTCGGTCGAGCGCAATGTAGAATAGCAGAAGGGGTTCCCTGCGGTCAACGAGTGAGGCTATCCGACTGCTTTGAGGCAGTCGTGGATGTGAATGACACCTTTTGGACACCCGTCGTCATCAAGAACGATGAGAGATGTGATCGGGCTTGGGGTGGCCGTCTCCATCTGCTCAAGTGCCTCAGCGAGCAGGGTGTCCTCTGCGATCGTCTTCGGATTCCGGACCATGACTTCCTGAACCGGCACGTCCAGGATATCGGACCGCTGCATCAGAATCCGCTTGAGGTCCCCGTCAGATACGATACCCGCGAGTCGCCCCCCATCATCCACGATGGTCGTCATCCCAAGACGCTTGTTCGCAATCTCGACGATCGCCTCATGCATCAGGGCAGTATCACGGACCACCGGAAGCTCTGCGCCGCTATGCATGGCGTCGCGTACCCTGAGGAGCAGGCGACGTCCCAACGCTCCCCCCGGGTGAAAAGCCGCAAACCGATTGGCATCGACATCCTTCTCCCTCATGACCACAATCGCAAGAGCGTCACCCAGAGCCAGAGCCACGGTCGTGCTGGCCGTCGGCACGAGGTCCATCGGGCACGCCTCCTTCTCGACTGAGGCGTCGAGAACGACGTCTGACCCCCTCGCAAGCGTCGATGTTACCGACCCAGTGATCGCGATGATGGGCACGCCGATCTCTTTGAAGACCGGCATGATCGCGAGCAGTTCCTGTCCCTCACCACTCTTCGAGACGGCAAGGACGATGTCGCCGGAGCCCACGGTCCCAAGGTCGCCGTGCAGGGCCTCTGACGAATGCAGGAAGAACGAAGGCGTCCCGGTGCTCGCAAACGTCGCTGCTATCTTCCGGGCGACGATGCCGGACTTGCCGACCCCGCATACAACAAGCCTGCCCTCGGTCTCAATGATCTTCAGGGCAGCCTTCGCGAAGTCGGAGCCGAGATCAGTTGCGAGTCGGGCTATTCCGTCCCGCTCTATCGTCAGCACCTCGCGCCCGTGTGCTACCAGGCGATCTCTGAGAACGTCCCAAACTTCTTCTGACACACCGCTCACTGTTCTCCCCATTCCATGCGCCACTGGTTGCGGCCGCCCTGTGAACGTCCGACGCCGCGTGTTGCAGCTCAGGCCGTCAACCCGCGTTCGTGATGTAGCTCTGGACGATCGTCTCCCAGTCACCACGGGTCTTGAGAATCGCCTCTACCGTTTCCCTGACCGCGCCTCTGCCACCGAGCGCTTCCGTCACGTGCTGGACGACCGCGAGGACATCGGGACACGCATCCGCGACCGCAACACCGATTCCGACAGCCTTCAGTGGCTCGATGTCAACGATGTCATCCCCAACATAGGCCAAGGCATCAAGACCGATCCCATGCTCTTCGGCTATCTTCCGGACACGGGACAGCTTCGCATGCTCTCCCTGGTAGACCTCTGTCACGCCTAGCATCGTCGCCCTGTGCTCGACGATCGATGACGCTCGCGCAGACAGGAAAGCAACATCGATTCCCGCGTGCTGCGCAAACTTGATCGCCACGCCGTCCCTCACCGAGAAGACCTTGAGCTCCTCTCCGTCCTTTCCGAGAACGAGTTCGGGTCTTGTGAGTACTCCATCGATATCGAGAACAAGCACCCGGATTCTCTCTGCAGCGGAACGTTCAAGCGTGATCAATCCTGCCCCCCCTATCCGGTCCGAATGACCCGTGCCACGGCCAGCACATCCTCAAGCATCCGCGGCAACTCATCCAGAGATATCATCGATTGCGCGTCGGAGAGCGCCGTGGACGGGCTCGGGTGGGTCTCGATAAAGAGCGCGTCGCACCCTGCCGCGCAGGCCGCCCTGGCCAGTACCGGCACGAACTCAGGCTGCCCGCCGGACACACCTCCCGCCGCTCCCGGAAGCTGAACGCTGTGCGTCGCGTCGAACACAACCGGATACCCGAGACCCTGCATTATCGGCACCGCCCGCATATCGACAACGAGGTTGTGATATCCAAACGACACACCGCGTTCCGTCAGAAGCACCCTCGGGTTTCCGGCCGCCACCGCCTTCCCGGCGACCTTCCCCATATCCTCGGGCGCCATGAACTGCCCCTTCTTGACGTTCAGGGGCTTGCCTGTCTCTGCGGCCGCGTGAAGAAGCCTCGTCTGTCTGCACAGGAAGGCCGGAATCTGGAGCGCGTCCACGACATCCGCAGCACTTCGTGCCTCCTCCGCCGTGTGGATGTCCGTGATGAGCGCAAGACCGGTCTCTCTCTTCACGCGCGACAGAATGGTCAATCCCTCATCTAGTCCCGGTCCTGCGTATGAACCGTGGGACATTCTGTTGTCCTTGAGATACGACGACTTGAAGACGACACCGATCTCCAGGCGTTCACCGATGCCGACGAGCGCTTCCGCGACATGGAGAACCATCTCCTCGCTCTCGAGCGCGCACGGCCCTGCTATCAGAGCCAGAGGTTGCCCACTACCTATCTTCACTCCACCGATGGCGATCGGGTTCTCGGCCATCTGCTTTTCCTCTTCCTTCATCCGCGATGCAATGTCAACCGCCGCTGTGCTTGAGAGCCGCGCCTACGAATTCGCGAAAGAGCGGGTGAGCCCTGCCCGGCCGTGACTTGAACTCGGGATGGAACTGGCAGGCAACGAACCACGGGTGATCCGTGATCTCAACGATCTCAACAAGGTCCTTCTTCTCGTACACGCCTGCGGAAACGAGTCCCTTCGATTCGAGAAGCGACCTGTAATCGTTACTGTACTCGTAGCGATGGCGGTGGCGTTCGCGCACCGCATCCGCGGCGTAGGCCTCATTTGCACGCGATCCGACCAGGAGCCTGCAATCGCATCCGCCAAGGCGCATCGTTCCGCCCTTATTCACTACACCGGTCTGCTCGGGCAGAAGGTCGATTACCGGATTCTGTGTGCCCGCTACGAACTCGGTCGAGTGCGCGTCCGCGAGACCGCAGACGTTGCGTGCATACTCAATGACTGCGCAGTGCATGCCGAGGCAGATCCCGAAATAGGGAACACCGTGTCGACGCGCGTATCCGACGCAGGCTATCTTCCCCTCTATGCCACGCTCTCCGAAACCACCCGGGACGAGAATGCCGTCCATGCCTTCGAGTATCTTGTCCGCGCTTCCCGCGCGCTCGACATCCTCGACATCGATCCAGGCGAGTTCGACTCGCACATCGTTCTCGGCTCCGGCATGAAGGAACGCCTCACTGATGCTCTTGTAGGCGTCCTTGAGATCGATGTACTTTCCGCAGACGGCGATTCTGACGTCCTTCTTGGGGTTGTAGATCCTCTCGACCACCGTCTCCATCGCACTCAGGTCGGCTGGACCTGCCTCAAGCCTCAGCTTCGAGATCACGATGCCGTCAAGCCCGTCCTCGTGAAAGCGAAGCGGGACTTCGTAGATCGAACGCACGTCCCTGGCATCGATCACGTCTGATATCCGGACATTGCAGAAGAGGGCTATCTTCTTCTTGAGGTCTGGCCCAAGTTCGCGCTCGGTTCTGCACATCAGAATGTCCGGCTGGATGCCGATGTCCCTCAGGGCTCTCACGCTGTGCTGCGTCGGCTTGGTCTTGAGTTCCCCGGCCGTCTTGATGTATGGAACAAGGGTCAGGTGTATGAAGAGCGTGTCGTCGGCGCCAAGATCGAGGCGCATCTGTCTGATGGCTTCCAGGAATGGAAGGCTCTCGATGTCACCAACGGTGCCGCCGATCTCCGCGATAACTACATCGACGCCCGTGTCCAGAGCGAGCTTGAGGATGCGCTCCTTGATCTCGTTTGTGACATGCGGCACGACCTGCACTGTCCCACCGAGATAGTCGCCGCGTCTCTCCTTCTTGATGATCGTGTCGTAGATCTGGCCTGTCGTGATGTTGTTGGCCTCACTGAGTTCCCTGTCGATGAAGCGCTCGTAGTGTCCGAGATCGAGATCCGTCTCAGCGCCGTCGTCGGTCACGAAGACCTCGCCGTGCTGGATGGGGCTCATCGTTCCCGGATCCACGTTCAGATAGGGATCACACTTGAGCATCGTGACGCTGATTCCGCGGCTCTCCAGAAGATAGCCGATCGAAGCGGAGGCTATCCCCTTCCCGAGCGCGGAAACGACTCCACCTGTAATGAAGATGAACTTGGGCATGGCACCCCTCTCTCCCGGTGAGGCATGTCACAGTGGAGCGATTCTACTTGGCCTTCATCAGGCTTCGAGCAATCGTTCTACCTGGGCGATATCGGATGGTCGGTCGACGCTGGGTGTCTTCTTATCACTCACGACCACACCGATCGTCATACCGTTCTCCAACGCGCGGAGCTGTTCCAGGTTCTCCCTTGTCTCAAGCTCTCCTCTGGGAAGAGATGAGAACCTGTCGAGCGCCGGGCGCCGGAAGCAGTATATCCCAACGTGATGGAGATACAATCGCTTTTCAGAGGCTGCCGCGGCTCGCGGGTCGCTTCTCTCGGGGATGTTCAGGAACGGGATGGGAGATCTTGAGAAGTAGAGGGCGCGCCCTTCGGTGCTCCTGACTACCTTCACGACGTCGCGGCTCCTGTAGCCCTCGATGTCGTCCTCGCCATACGCCATTGTCGTGATGTCAAAGCCCTGCGTGAGAAGAGCGACGACTCGGTCTATGTCGTCGGGTTCAATGAGGGGCTGGTCTCCCTGGAGGTTTACGACGATCTCCGCACTGCTCGATAAAGCGGCCAGCGCAACTCGGTCGGTGCCCGTGGAACAGCTCTCCCTCACCATCGTGACACTTCCACCGGCGGATGTCACGACACGCGCCACTTCATCACTGTCGGTCGCCACAACGACGCGATCGACCGATTGAGCAGCCGAGAGCCTTCTCAGGACATGTACGATAAGGGGGTCACCGGCAATCGGAGCAAGCGCCTTCCCGGGGAAACGGGACGACTCCAGTCGACACGGGATGACTCCCAGCACCTTCTCCGTCGTCATCGCGGTCCTCTGTTCTGGAAGCGTGAAGCTACTGGTAGTTCAGAACGATCACCTTGCGCTCTTTCGGAAGGTCGTCCTTGTCTACCTCGACGCTCGTCGCCTCGACTCGCTCCACCTGTTCCATCAGCTTCAGGAAGTCATCGACCGGCTGAATGGGGAAACCTATGTCCTCTGTCTTGTAGTGCATTGGTATCACGATCCGGGCGCCCAGCTTCTCGGCTACATCTCTGGCTTCCTCCGGACCTATGGTGTAGTAGCCGCCGACAGGCGCCAGCAGCACGTCCAACTGACCCACGGCCTCTGCCTCTTCGTCCGAGAGCATGTGCCCCAGGTCCCCGAGATGACCAACCCTGAGGCCGTCCACATTGATGATATGGACGATGTTGCGACCACGCTCCTGTCCCTTGCTCTCGTCATGGAACGTCCCGACGCCCCGGACCATCACACCCTTGATCGTCGCATCCTCACCGCCGCGGATGATCTCGGGATTCCCCGCTATCCCCTCCACGGCGTTGTGGTCGGCGTGATCGTGACTGACCGTGATGATGTCGGCCGAGTCCTTGATCGGGGCATACCCGACTGCGCCGTCGTACGAGCCCGATTCAAAAGGATCGGTCATCAACTTAGTGCCGTCCTTCGACTCAATCAGGAACGACGATTGTCCCAACCACTTGATTTTCATCTGTGTCTCTCCTCTGCACAACAAAGAGGTGTCTTCACGGGGTCATTACAGCCCGAGAGAACACCTCTTCGGAATCACATACGCCGCACGAACGAATGCTGGACGCTCGTCCGTCCTCGTCTTCCACCGATTGCCCACCCTCATCGCGGCCGGCATGTTCGTGTTGCACCTGGAAGCCCACCTTGCTCAAGCAGTTCCGTGACTACTGAACGCTCACGCGCTTCCTGTTCTTGCCCCAGCGCGTAAACGTGACGAGACCGTCCGCAAGAGCAAAGAGGGTATCGTCCCCTCCCTTGCCGACGTTCACGCCGGGATAGAACTTCGTCCCACGCTGCTTGAGAATGATCGTCCCGGCTCTTACGAACTGGCCGCCGGAGCGCTTGATTCCCAACCGCTTCGCGTTGGAATCGCGGCCGTTCCGCGAGCTTCCTACGCCTTTCTTATGTGCCATTCCTGGAATCCTCCGTCACCGGGCACGCTGGCCCGTCCTGCTTGAAGCTACGCCGCGATCTTCGTGATGCTGAGTTCGGTGTAGCCCTGCCGATGTCCGTTCTTCCGCTGGTAGCCCTTCCTGCGCTTCTTCTTGTAGACGATGATCTTCTTGGCACGACCATGACTGGCGATCTTCGCCGACACGCTCGCACCGTCGATCATGGGCACACCAACGGTAAGCTCGCCACTCGTGCTGAGAGCCAGAACATCTCCGATCTTGACGTCCTCGCCAACCTCGCCATGGAGGCTGGGAACGCGGATCTTGTCTCCCTCGGAGACCTTGAACTGGATCCCTCCGGTTCTGACAATTGCGTAGTCCACGCATCCTCCTGCTTCTTCATCTGCCAATTGCTCTGATGGTCATTTACACAAACCTTTATACTATACGGCTTGAGCCTGAGATGTCAAGTAACAAGTCGTACCCATCAGGCATCGGATGTATGCTATCATCTCGCTCTGGCCCCTGTCCAGAGCCACTCCCAGGCGCCTTTCGGATCGATGTGGCCCCAAACGGAGAACCTCTGACTTGCGGATATCACACCCGGGTGAGCTCCTATCGATAGCCGCTGCCGTCATTTGGGCCGGCTCAGTGGTGCTTTTCCGATTGAGCGCACGCAGCCTCGGACCTCTTGCACTCAACTTCTTCAAGAACATCGTCGCCACACTGCTGCTTCTCCTGACCCTGCTCGTCCTCAAACAGGAGTTTGTGAGAGCAGTGCCGCTTCTCGACTACGGCATGCTCCTCGCCGCGGGCGTCATCGGGATCACGGTGGCCGACACGCTCTTCCTCAAGGGACTGAATCTGCTTGGGGCCGGCCGTTCACAGGTCGTCAGCTCCTCATACAGCCCGTTCGTCATCGCCCTGTCGTTCATCTTCCTCGGCGAGCGTCTGTCGTTCGGGGATTTCGCGGGAACGGCTTTCATTCTCCTCGGGATCGTCCTGTCGGCGCTTCGCAGTCCCAATGGGGGTGTCTCGCAGGCGGATATGCGAAAGGGGATCACTGTATCAACGATCTCGTTCGCCCTGATGGCGCTCGGCGTTGTACTCACCAAGCCGGTCCTCGACCGCTCCCCCATCCTCTGGGCGACCACCGTCCGACTCGTGGGTGGAATCGCCGCACTCGTTCTGATCGCCGTCGTTTCTCCGAAACACCGCTATCTTTGGCGAAGCTTGCGCCCATCGCGATCCTGGCGAATCACGATTCCCGCTTCTATCATGGGAGCGTACATCGCGATGCTTGTCTGGCTCACGGGGATGAAACTCACCCAAGCCTCAACCGCTGCCATTCTGAACCAGCTCAGTGCCGTCTTTGTCCTCCCGATAGCCGCCATCTTCCTGAAGGAACCCATAACCAAACAGAAGCTCGCCGCCGTCGTGAGCGCGCTGGTGGGCGTCGCCCTTGTGACGATCTTCTGAGTGGGAATCGGTGGACGCGGAATCATACTGATGATGCGGGGTTGCTCAGGGGTGCAGGATCATCCCGATGGCGCGGGGTTACTCGTGCGTGGTCAATCCTCGCTCACGTCCTTCCTCAGCCGCTTCGTCTGCGACTTCCGTCGCTTCTCGTCCAACCGCCGCTCCTTCGATGCCCGAGATGGAGCCGTCGGCCTCCTGCGCTTCTTCCGGAAGGTCGCCTTCTTGACAAGAGCCACGAATCTGTCGAGAGCATCCTGACGATTCCTCTCCTGCGTTCGGAAGCGCCTGGCGTCGATGATGAGCACGCCGCTCTTCGAGACACGCTGCCCCCCGAGAGTGACAAGTCTCTCCTTCACCTCATCGGGAAGCGTCGCGGACGCGCGGATGTCGAAGCGGAGCTGGACGGCCGTCGCGAGCTTGTTGACGTTCTGGCCGCCGGGGCCGGAGGCTCGCACGAACTCGAACGCGATCTCCGATTCGTCGATGGAGATATCCTCAGTGATCCTGATCACCGTCACCCCCGCTCTCCACCGGTGTGACCGTCACCAACGCCCGCCTCCCTGAGCGCCATGAACGTGTCCACGAACTCATCCAGCCTGGCCGGGTCAAGTTCCTCCAGGAAACGCCCGTCGCGGCGGAAGGTGGAGCCTACAATGAACCCGGTAGCCAATGGCAGATACGTGGCAATGTTCGCTGCCGTCATTCCGGATCCGACCACGACCGGTACCGACGCCGATTCCGACACGAGTGCCAGCTCGGCGGCATCGGGTGGCTCGGTCGTCATCGCGCCCGTGACCACGACCCCCTCCACCTTGAAGAACTCGGCCTGTTTGACCTCATCGATGATGGAGAGATCGCGTGTAAGGGCATGAGAGCAGTGCTTCTTGTGCACATCGGCCAGAACCGCAATATGCTCGCACCCGAGCGCCTTCCTGCGCCTGAGCAGTTCGCCGGCACAGGCCTCGATCAGTCCTGCTCCTCCGACGTGCGCGAAGACGTACGATTCCACGCGAATGAAATCCAGATCTGCCTCTTCCGCAATCTCGAGCGCGGTCACGTTGGCCGCTTCGAGCATCTGGATTCCGATCGGGCCCTCGAACTCCCGACGCACGGAGATCGCCGTTCGTGTCATGACGTCGATCGCCCGCGGATCGAGCGGTGGTTTGATATACGGAAGATCGTGGCTGTTCTCGAGAAGTATGGCGTCAACGCCGACGCGTCTGTAGCTCTCCAGATCACGAAGGGCACTCTCTATGATCATCTCATCGTCACCGGAGTAATCGGGAGAGCCGGGCAGAGGTTTGACGGCGATCATGGCGGCGAGGAATCGGTCGCGCAGGACTCTCATGGCTTCTCCCCCTCGGATGCGGGACTACATTCCATGCCATCGGGCCCGGGACTGCCTTCCGTGCCATCGGCCCCCTCCTCGACCTCGCTCAAGGCTATCTCCGAGGAGAGACGCGTGGAATGCGCAACTGCTGAGGCGACGTGCGCCCCGAGGATCGTGATGAGGCTGGCCATGTATATCCAGGTCATAAGAGCGATGAGGGCTCCGAGTGAACCGTAGATCACGCTGTAACGCACGACGCCGCTCTGCAGGAAGAGCGCGAAGAATCGTGTCCCCGCCCACAAGAGCACGACGGCTGTAAGCGACCCAATCGCCGCCTCCCGCCACAGGACCCTCACTGCAGGAATCAGACGGTAGAAGAGCAAGAGGGCGATGAAGCCCACAGCAGGGACAAGAAGTCGAAGAGGAACGAGCGGTAGCGCCGCCCCATCGAGACCCCAGTCCGTGGCCAGGCGAGACACGGCGCCGGCCGCCGAGCCGCCCCCGAGAATCACGAGTGAGCTCGCTGCGACCAGAAGCCCCACGACGGCCAGGGCAGCGACACGCGCGCGCAGAATCGCCACAGGGCGGAAATGGGTCCAGGCTCTGTTCACATTAAGGGAGAATACCGCGAAGGCGCTCGTTGCGGCCCACGTGAGCATGACGGTCCCAACAACCCCGAATGTCACCCGCGATGACATGATGCGCTCGATGTTCTGACCCACGAACTCACCTGATATGGGCATGAGCCTGAGCGCTGCATCGAGAATCCTGCTCTGGATGTCCGGGTCCTTGAGAGCGGTGCTCGCCGCGGCGACAAGAAGCAGGAGGAAGGGAAAGAGCGAAAACACCGCATAGAATCCCAGGCCGGCCGCAGCTTCGGTGCCGCGTTCCGCCAGGAAGCGCTCGATCGATCTCCTCGCTACCGAGAGAAAGGTCCGAAACATCACGCGTCCCCCGATCCGAGAACGCGAATGGTATCGCCGAGCACATCCTGGACATAGAGCATCTGGACCAGCACCACGATGACGACGACGAGCGGGGTTGCCAGAAACACGCCCGCCGCTCCGAGCATAACGCCCATCAGTATCTGGGCGCTGATGAGCAGTGCGGGCGGCAGCGACACAGCCTTCTGATCTATGAGTGGTGTGATGATGTAGTTCTCGAGAACCTGGACAAGAGTGAACACGAGCACGACGTAGAGCGCCTTCACCGGTTCATCAGTAAGCGCCACGAGTATCGCGGGTATCGCTCCTATCGCGGGTCCCACGTACGGGACAAACGCGGCCAACGCCGCGAAGAGACCCAGCGTGAGAGCCAGCGGGATGCCTGCGATAAGAAGCCCCACTATCGTGAGAACTCCAACGACCAGCATTGAGGCCAGCCGCCCCGCCATCCAGCGCCTGATCACATGCGTCAGCGCAGCCACGACCTCACGTGCCCTGGCACGTCGCGACACAGGAAGAAGTCGCAGAATCCCCCCGACATACGTCCTGGGCGATGCGGCCACGTATATCCCCACGACGAGGATGATCACGATGTTGATGACGCCTGCGAAAACCCCTGAGAAGAGGCCCTTTATCGGGCGAAGCACGCCACCACCGAGAGCCAGGAACTCCTTCGGCTCAATGGTCAGCGTCAGTAGCTTCCGACTCCACTCGTACTCCCGAAGCGCCCCCTCCACCCTTGCGATCGCGCTCGGAATGAGATCCACGAATTCGGAGAGCTGGGTACCCACGCGCGGCCCCAGTCCCCAGAGCGATACCACCCCAATGAGGACGAGCCCCAGAAGGGTCGCGCCCAGCACGAGCCCACGCGGGAACGGAGACCTCTCAGACACGAACGATGCGACACCGTCCAGAAGAACTGCCAGGAGGAGCCCGGCGAAGACCATCAGGAATACGTGTGCGGCGCTCCCGAGAACGAAGAGGGCGAGTCCTGCGATCGCAACGAGGACTATTACGATGAGCACGCGTTGGGCGAAACCACCACATGCGGGCATTCCGGTCATCGGTCCCTCCTCTGCGACATCAGATGGTAATAACGCACCCGCTTCCGGACAGAGCTGCAACGATGCCCTGCATCGTTCCCACACGGCCGACCTTGAGTCTGCTGCCAAGCTCGAAGAACTCAACGCACGTGCCACACGCTACTAGATCCACTCCCGCTTCTGCGAGGTGGATGAGACCGTCCAGAGCCTCGGACCCTTCTGCAAGGAACTTGACGCCCTCGTTGTAGAAGATGATCTGCTCCGGCTTCGTCTCGCTGCCGGCGAGTTTCCGGAAGAAGGAGGCGATGAGCATGGTACCAAGCTCATCGTCTCCACTTCCCATTGTCTGGCTCGTCACCACGAATACGTTTGCCACGTACACGGCTCCTTGTCATGAGCTCATACGTTTCCTTCATCCTCAGTCGTTCGTACAGCATTCCGATGACGGTTTCAAGTGGACATCGCGCTTGTCGGTGGTTCAACCCTCAGCGTCTTCATATACTCGATCCACGCCGGGACCGCCTTGAAGCCGAGCTGGAGATTGAGTCCGAACATCGGGTTGTTCTCCTCGTTGTCGGTCTCGATCTGCTCCACTCCCCGATCACGGGCGTATTCGACACCCTTGAGCTTGAGCGCTGTCGCTATTCCGCGGCGGCGATGCGTTCTGACAACACCAGTGAGACCCGTATAGAGCTTCTTCGGATCAGCCGCGGAGAGCCAGACGCCGCTGTAGCCCACGTAGCGTTCACCGTCCCGCGCGAACCAGTGCGCGTCCGCGTCGTACGCGGGGCTCTCGAACCGCGTGCAGAAGTGCTCAAACGTCTCCTTCGTCGGAGGATCCGTGAACGGCACATCCTGGAAGAGTTCCCACTCGAGTTCGTAGTACGAGCGTTTCCAATCCTCGTCAACCTGAGGAAGCTCGGAGAGACGGAGTATCTCCACTCCCTGCTCACTCATGTGTGCGGGGAGACCGGCGTACCGCTCGAAATCGAACTCCGCGATGCTCAAGCGGGATACGGCGTAGCGCATCACGGACTCGTACCCGCGACTCGTGATGAACCGTACGCATTCCGGTTTGTCCTCGCGCGTCCAGACCACATGGCAGATAGGGTCCTTCGGCTCAAGCTCCGCCACCAGGAAGTCGTGGAACCGGCTCCCGTATCCCTGTCTCTGATGATCGGGGTGAACCTCAACCTCTATGAAGTACTTGCCCGGGCTGTGACACCACGCTCTCTCTCCGTATGTGCCGATCGCCACGACGTCTCCATCCACCTGTCCCATGAAACGCTTGAGCAGAAACCGCTGATCTCTGTTCTCGTCCCTGTACCGGAACTGACGCACCGATGTGCGCTCATCCGGCCAGAGCGCGTTCGAGATCCCGACCACTGTCTCGTAATCGGCATCATTCGGCTCGAACGGCCGAATTGTCATTGTTGCTGTTGAGTCTTTCATGTATGTGTCTCCGTGTTCTCTTGATTCAATTCGTTTGCGAAGCTGAGCCACGCCGGCATCCGGTGAAATCCCAGCTTGAGATTCAGATCGTACATAGGGTTGTTCTCCTCATTGTCGGTAAGGAGATAGCTGACGCTCCTGTCTCTGGCAAGCTCAATGGCGTGAACCTTGAGTTCAGTCGCGATCCCCTTCCGTCTGTACGGTCTGAGCGTCCCGGTCAACCCCACATAGAGCCGGTTCTGGTCGGCAAGGGCCAGCCAGAGGCTCGTCATACCCACGTAGTCATCCCCATCCAGGGCGATGAACCACGACTCCGGGAAGAATGCAGGGTGATCGAACTGCTTGACCCACTGATCATACGGGCGCCGTGTGAGCGGGTCAGGCGTCGGCACGTCCTTCAGGATCTCCCAGACCAGATCGTAGAGCTTACGCTTCCACGCTTTGTCGGTCCTCGATAGCTCAGCCGCCGTGACGATTGTCAGGCCGTGTGACCCAGCGCGTCCCCGGTACGCGTCGAAGGCCTCTGAGTCGAAGCCGGCGGTATCGAGTCGCGACACCTCCTGCCTCTGCGTCTGCTTGAAGCCACGCTTCGTCAGGAATCTGATGT
Source organism: uncultured bacterium (assembly GCA_964521425.1). GTDB lineage: Bacteria > Joyebacterota > Joyebacteria > Joyebacterales > Joyebacteraceae > Joyebacterum. The sequence continues at coordinate 22,409 of CAZFRO010000002.1, read as the reverse complement.
ACTCATCCATATCCTCACGCGTATCCGTTGTGAGTTTCTGCGGACGAGTCTCGCACTTCGCCAGGAGTTCCATGATGTGATCGTAGAACGCTGAGCCTATGCCCTGCCTCTGGCGATCCGGCCGTACCTGGATGTAGACGAAGTACTTGCCCGGCTTGTGGCTCCATGCGGAGTCACCGACCGATGCGAATGCGACGACCTGCCCATTTGTCTCCCACATGAGGCGCTGGAAATAGTACTCAGGATCCCGGGTGGCGTCGTCCGCCTTCATCCCCTCAACACTCTGCAGCCACTCGGGCCAGAGCATGTTGTTGATCTCCACGGCCGCCTTGTAGTCGGCGTCCGTGCTGTCGAAAACCCGTATCAGTTGTGTCATGTGTTTCTCCATTGTCTTAATCAGTTGTCTGTTCCACCACTGGACTCAGTTGAGACGGCTGCGCCCACAGATTCCGACTCCGGCTCCGTCGCCGTCGCCAGCATCTTCTTGAACATCAACCACCCCGGTCGCGGCCTGAACCCGAGAGCCACGTTGAGATCGAACACCGGGTTGTTCTCCTCGTTGTCGGTCTCAATCACCCGGGCGCCGTACTCCTTCGCGAAGTGGATCGCCCGGACCTTGAGTGCGGTCGCGATGCCTCTACGCCTGTGACTTCTCACGACACCCGTCAGGCCTGTTCCCAACTTGTCGGGAGAGGCCAGCCGCTTCCAGAACGCGGTCATACCGACGTACGCCCCACCGTCCACGGCGATGAACCAGGCGTCCGGCAGAAACGAAGGGCTATCGAGCCACTTCAGGAACTGCTCGAACGGTTCCTTCGTGACGGGATCCGGCGACGGTACGTCCTTCATGAGTTCGTAGTCGAGCTCCCACATTCTCTCGCGCAGCTTGGGATCGATGCCATCGAGCTCTGTGAATGTCTTCATCTCAACACCTTGGTCGAGCACCTTCTCCTCGGCTCCAGTGAAGCGCTCCTCATCGAAATCCGCAAGCGTGAGCCAGGAGACCTCACCGCGCATCGTCTGCTCGTACCCGCGCGACGTGAGAAAGCGGACTCCGTCAGGCTGATCCTCTCGTGCGTGCGAGGTTAGCATCGTCGGCTTGAGTTCGCGTTCGCTTAGAATCCCCGCAGCATGATCGTACAGGCTCGATCCGATCCCCTGTCTCTGCCGCTTGGGCGACACCCTCACCTGGATGAAGTACTTGCCCGGAATGTGGCTCCACGACGACTCGCCGCACGACATGTAGCCCACGATCACGCCGTTCTCCTCCACAACGAAGCGCTCGAACATGTACTTGTGGTCCCGCGCGCTGTCCCAATACCTCGTTCCTTCGACCGACGATGGCTCGTCGGGCCAGATGGCGTTCACAAGCGAGATCATGGCCTCGTAGTCAGCGACCGAATAGTTGAATTCTCATATCTTGAACATTCCCTTGCTCCTCATCGCGGCAGTGAGACGCCGCGCGTGTATGTGACTAATGGTCACCACTTGGATCCACCTATCCGTTCCAAGTGGGTATGGGCGTAGGCAGAGTTATGGGCTCCGCCGAAGACCGCTATATCGTGATGTCGCTGGATCTACTGTCTTCCGAGAGGTGGCCCCCAGCGTCTGTCCGGGAACCCCAAGGCATCGTCGGGATCTGGACAGCTAGAGGACTGGTCTCTCGAGGCGCGATATCACACGGCCCGCCTTACTAATGTCCGACATCAAGCACCTCCTCTATGCTTTAGACCTTTGACGATTGAAGAACCTATACCTTGAATTCGAATCATATCGTTATGTTGGAATACACGTCAAGTAGAAAAGGAATAACGTTCGTAGTACCCAAGGAGACGGCCATCTGCATCTCTCACAGCACGCATGTACAGCCGCCTCTCCTTGTTCTCAGAGATCAGGCACTCGTCCTCACCATCCGCGAAACGCACGAGAACTTGAGCTATCACCCTGCATGATTGCTCGTTGTGACAGTCAAGAAGCGACTGTCCCAGAAGCGCCCGCCCCCTGGAGTAGTGATCGGCGGCCGCGTCGTTCATGTACGTAATCACATGATCCGGCCGCGCAAAGAGAACGGGGTCCTTGAGGCTATTGAGAATCGCCTCGAGCAGCTGTTCACGCTCCACGGTATTGACCTCCAGCTAGTCGTTCCTCACCTCGGACACGAGTTCCTTACCGGTTCTCGAGGAGAGAATTCTGAACTCCTCTCGATCGAAATCATCGTTGTCTCTGATCTCGATCGGGTGGTTCGTCTCGCGCTCCAGCTGGCGGAGGCGACTGTCCTTCTCCGTGAGAATGTGGACTGCGATCTCTGGAGAGACCTCCAGATCGAGCTTCCTGTCCCTTCTCGTCGTCACGATCCTCCTGACCGATCTCTCGATGGCCAGCATGGTCGCATCCAGCGACGGGACCTTCCCCGTGCCGTCACAGCAAGGGCAGGCATCACTGTAGAGATGCAGCAGGGTCGGGCGCACCCGCTGCCTCGTCATACGCACGAGACCGAGCTCCCCTATCGGGAAAACCTTGCTCCGGGCACGGTCTCTGGACAGTATCCTCTTCAGCTCCTGGACGACTTTATTCCGGTTGGACTCTGACTGCATGTCAATGAAATCGATGACGACTATCCCGCCGATGTCCCTGAGCCTGAGCTGCCTGCCGATCTCCCGCGCCGCCTCCAGGTTCGTCCGGAGGATGGTCTCCTCCTGGTTCTTCTTCCCCGTATAGCGTCCGGTGTTGACATCGACCGAGATGAGAGCTTCCGTATGGTCGATGACTATGTAGCCGCCCTTCTTGAAGTAGACCTTGCGGCGGAAGGTCTTCTCGATCTCCGTCTCGATGCCGAGATCGTCGAAGATGGGTGCGCTGTCCTTGTGGAGTTCCAACCGGGACTTGAGTTCCGGAGCAACCATCCTGATGTAGGCTGCGATCTCCTTATAGCCCTTCCTCGAGTCGATTATCAGTCGATCAACATCTGATGAGAATATGTCCCGAACGAGACCGGCAGTGAGACCCATCTCTCTGTGGACGAGCGACGGCGCCACGGCCTTCTCAGCATCCGCGTGAACGCGCCGCCACAGCTTCGTGAGATACTTGGCGTCTCGCTTTATCTGGCGCTTGCTGGCTCCCTCGGCGACGGTGCGAACGATGAAGCCCCCCCACGGCGGGCGAACCTCTCGCGCGATCTCCTTCAGGCGATCCCGCTCCTCGGTGGACTCGATCTTTCTCGACACACCGACGGTTCCCGAATAGGGCACGAGCACCATGAATCTCCCCGGGATCGATATCTGCGACGTGACCCGTGGCCCCTTGGTGCTGATCGGTTCTTTGGTGACTTGAACGACGATCTCCTGGCCCTTCTTCAGAAGGTCCTGAATCGGCGCGCTTGGCGCATCCGGACGCTTCCCGTCCTCCACCTCAAGCCCATCCGCGCCCACGAGCGACCCAACCATGTCACGCATGTCCGAGACGTGCAGAAAGGCGCTCTTCTCCATCCCGATGTCGATGAATGCCGCCTGCATCCCGGGGAGGACAGCGCCCACGCGACCCTTGTAGATGTCGCCCACTATCCGCCCGCCCTCTCCAGCCTCCGCCATCACTTCGACAAGCTTGTGATCCTCCAGGATCGCTATCCTGGTCTCGGCAGGCGTGTCGTTGACTACTATTTCCTTGTGCACATGTCTCCTGTCATTGGTGCTTTATCTCAGCCTGCGCTAGGCAGCCGAGCCTTCGAATATCAGAGTCTATGAGCAGTTTACCTCTCTGCTACCACTTTCATTATAGTCATTCAAGCCCCGGCCTTCAAGCGTGCGAACTCAGAGGCTCTCAAGACCGGAGCCGTTCACAATGCGGCTCCTCAGGAGCTCAGTCCTGTGTATGCAGGCCAGCGCCACCCTCTCTCCTCCAGCACACAGGAGGAAAAGCACATCTGCAGGCTGCATCGCGCCCTTTCGTCCCATGGCGAGCACGAGGCCCAGAACCAGTGGGTCCTCCTCGATAACACGCAACTCCATGATCTGGTCACTCGGTGTGACAAGCTTCTTCTTGCCACGCCGGTCGACCTCAACCTCTCTCGTTCGACGAAGCTCAGCGATCCGCGCTTCAATCTCTTTGGTCTCGATACCTTCCAGACACACGACATCGCTCATTGTGTAGCGCGCGGCCGCTGCGTCCGACGATGCAGAGGCTCGCGATTGAAGGGGCGAGATGGAAACAATGCGAAGTCCAGCCGGGAGTCCCGGCGAGAGCCGTTCACGCACCTCCTGTGCGGTGGTCAGGCGTGCAAGCTCGATATCGAAGATCTCGGCTTCACCCGTTGTGCCAACAGGAAGCGACGGTCCGAACGAGACCTTCGGATGCGGGTTGAATCCACGGGAGAAAGCGATCGCGAGTCCTGAACCGGAAACGGCACGTGTCACAGCCCGGACGATGTCAAGATGCGAGATGAACCTGAGTTCGCGCTCCTTCGCATAACGGATGCGCCATCTCTCTCCGCTTCCGCCCATCCCCCGCTCTTTCCTCGTCCGCCTGCCGAAGGACGTGACACTGTGCTTCTCTTCAGCAGATTCCGATCTGGCGGGCTGTGGCCTCGCGGGCATTTCCCGCGATGAACGTCCTTCCTCATCACAGGCGCCGCAATCGAAGCACCCCGACTCCCGACAGTCGGGCGTGATGATCGCCTTGAGCGCCTTCCTCCGCTCCGACTGGAGAAACGCCTTCGATGGACCGTTCGAGATGTGATCCCAGTAGAGGGGCGCATCTTCCTCGATGGAATTCGCATACGAGTGCGGATCGATTCCTGTCTCTTCGAACGCACGCTCCCAGATGCTGTTGTCGAATCGTTCCGTCCAGCCCTCAAGCCGCGCTCCCAGCCTGAATGCGGCCTCGATGACGTGCCCCAGTCGCCTGTCCCCGCGGGCGAAGACTCCCTCCAGAACGGAGATATCCGGGTCCCTCAAGGAGTACTTCACGCCCTTGATCTTGAGAAGCTGCCGAAGAAGCTCCTCCTTCTCGAGGATCTCGGCCCGGCTGTCCTGGGATTCCCACTGAAACGGTGTCCCCACCTTGGGGACAAACGGAGAGATCGACACGTTGAGCTTCGCTCCCTTGTTGGCGGCTCTGGCCACAGAGCGGACGCGTCGCACGAGTGAAGCTATGGCACGGATATCGTCCGTGGTCTCAGTAGGAAGCCCGATCATGAAATAGAGCTTGATGCGATTCCATCCCGAGGAGAACGCGACATCCACCGTCCTCAGGATGCTCTCCTCGCTCTCATTCTTGTTGATGACGTCCCGCAGTCGTTCGCTGCCCGCCTCCGGAGCGAACGTGAGACCGGAGCGGCGCACCTTCCCGATCCCTGAGGCGATGTCAAGCCCGAAGCTGTCCGCTCTCAATGAGGGAAGAGCGATGCTGATGCGACGATCGAAGAGCTTCTCATTGAGTGTGTCAACAAGCTCACCGAGTCCCGAGTAGTCGGACGTGGAGAGTGACATGAGAGATACTTCATCGTATCCAGTCGCCGCCAGGCCGTCCACGGCGAGCGAGACGAGATCGTTCACGGGGCGCTCCCGGACGGGACGGGTCACCATGCCCGCCTGACAGAAACGACAGCCCCGCGTACAGCCACGCATGATCTCGAGGGTCAGACGGTCGTGTGCTATCTCCGTGATGGGCACTACGGGGCAGGCCGGGTGGCCTAATCCATCGAGACTTCTCTCCACCCGCCTCGCAACACGCTCGGGTGCCTCCGGGCTCACCGGCCGCGTCGCCACGTACCGATCGCTCTCATAGGTTGCTTCGTAGAGTGAGGGAACGTAGATCCCGGGAACACCTGCCGCCCGCACGAGCGTCTCGTCTCTCGATAGCCCGTCCTTGCGGCATGAGATGAGACAATCGGCCAGATCCAGAACCGCGCTCTCGCCGTCACCGACAACCACGAGATCCAGAAACGCAGCCATCGGCTCAGGATTGAATGCGCACGGACCACCTCCAAGAATGAGAGGATCACCCTCGACGCGATCAGCCGACCGCACGGGAATTCCGGCGAGATCGATCATCGCGAGAATCGTCGTGTAGTGGAGTTCGTACTGAAGGGTGAAGCCGATGACGTCGAAGTCGCGCGCCGGCCGGTGGCTCTCCATGGAGTAGAGCGGGATATCGTTCTCCCGCATCAGCGTCTCCATGTCAGTCCACGGTGAGAAAGTGCGCTCAGCCACCGTGTCAGGCCTTCGATTGAGAATGTCGTAGAGCACCTTGATCCCAAGGTGCGACATCCCGATCTCGTACACATCAGGGAAAGCAAACAGGAATGTGAGATCGACATCCCCGGTCTCACGCCTGGGGACGTTTCTCTCTGACCCGATGTAACGACTGGGCCTCATGACCAGCGGCAGGACCTCGCGCTCGAGCTTCTCGTAGAATTCGCTCATGCGTCAGAACCTGCCTGGCACGCCGAGAAGGCGCTCCTGGGAGATTGGGAAGACCGAATCGGCCCCGGACACGCGCTGCTACTCAGCAAGAGCGGCGCCGCGCTTCATCGCCTCCCTGTTCAAACTCATGATCTTGTCACCCTTGCCCTCGAGCATCACGTCGAGCGAGTCGAGAAGCGCCTCGACGCTGACGGTTCCGAGTTTGGCGGCAAAGGCCCCCAGCATCACCATGTTGGCGGAACGAGTGCTTCCGACTTCATCAGCCACGTCGTTCGCCGCAACCTTGAAGACCTCCACATCGTCGCGCTCGACCTCGCGGTCGATCAGGGATGTGTTGTAGAAAATCCAGCCACCGGGGCGGACGGCCGGCTCAAACTTATCCAGCGAAGGACCGTTCATGATGAGAACGACATCCGGCTCCTGTGCCATCGGCGAGGCTATTGCGTCATCCGACACCACCACCGAGCAGTTGGCCGTTCCTCCACGCATGGCCGCCCCGTACTGCGGAAAGAACGTAGTGTGCTTGTCCTCCGTCATGCCGGCCTGAGCCAAGAGCTTCCCCATGAGGACGATGCCCTGACCACCGAAGCCGGCACATCTTATCTTGCTTACCATTCGAAGTCTCCCCTGTCGGCCATGGCCGCCGCTTCAGATGCTTGCGCGAGCGAGTCGCCGGCGGCGGGTCCACCCGGACCCGCGATCCGTCGGTCCGCGGTCCTACTCCTCAGCGTCGCGGTCACGGAACACGCCGAGTTCGTAGTGCTCAAGCATGCTCTCACGAAGCCACTCGAGCGCCTTGACCGGCGTCATGCCCCAGTTGGTCGGGCAGGTCGACACTATCTCGACAAAGCTGTAGCCCTTGCCTTCGATCACATTGCTGAAGGCCTTCTTGAGGTACTTCTTGGTCTTCAGGACGTTCTTCGGTGTATCGACGGAGCCGCGAGCCATGAAAGCGACGCCCGGCAGGTCCTTCAGTAGCTCACAGACACGAATCGGATATCCCATGATCTCCGCGTCCCGTCCGAGCTGGCACGTCATCGATCTCTGCCCGATGAGCGTTGTCGGCGCCATCTGGCCGCCCGTCATGCCGTAGATTGCGTTGTTCACGAATACGGTCACGAACTGCTCGCCGCGATTCGCCGCGTGAATGGTCTCAGCGGTTCCGATCGCCGCGAGATCACCGTCACCCTGATAGCAGATCACGAAGCTGTCGGGCCTTCCCCGCTTCATCCCAGTGGCCACCGCGGGAGCGCGACCATGCGCAGCCGAGATGACATCGAAGTTCCAGTACTTATCGGCGAAGACCGAACATCCCACCGGTGCGATCCCGATGGTGCGGTCCCTGATACCGAACTCGTCAACGAGTTCGGCCACCAACCGGTGTATGATGCCGTGCCCGCAACCCGGACAATAGAGCGTCTGTTCGGGCTTCATCGCCTCCGGCATAGTGAATATGCGTTCCACAGACGTTCCTCCTAGAAGTTCCTGATGATCTCGTCACCCTTCGAGCTCATGATCTTCTTGATCTGATCGACAATCGCGGCCTCCTCAGGGATGCCGCCTGCCGTTCTGCCGTGAAGGTGAACGCGGCACCTGCCGCAGGTCGCCAATCGGACGTCCTCCCACATCTGTCCGAGGCTCATCTCGACCGCGAGCATGTTGTCGACCTTACCGGCGATCTCGTGTAGACGCTTGTCGGGGAACGGCCAGAGCGTGATCGGACGGTGAAGCCCGACTTTGATGCCCTCTGCCCGGGCCATCTCCATGGCCGACTTCGCGACTCTCGCCGATGTTCCGTAGGCGATCATGACGATGTCGGCATCATCCACAGAGGTCTCCTCGAACCGCACCTCTTTCTCGACGATCTCGTCGTACTTCACCTGGAGCTTGAGGTTGTGCTCCTCGAGTTCCCCGTCACCGAGACGGACCGACGTCGTCCAGAGAGGCTCCTTGGTAGCTGGATCACCCAACCTCCATGCAGCCTTTGATGGGAGGTCGCCGGGATCCCTGTAATCGTTCAGGACCAGCGGCTCCATCATCTGCCCGAGGATGCCGTCCGTCGCCAAGAGCACCGGGATGCGATACCTGTCGGCCATGTCAAAGCCGAGCATCGTGTAGTCGTACTGCTCCTGCACGTCGCTCGGGGCATAGACCAGGACCCTGTAATCACCGTGTCCGCCGCCCTTCGTGCATTGGTAGTAATCGGACTGCGACGGCGCAATGTTGCCAAGACCCGGACCACCCCTCATCACGTTCACGAAGAAGAGCGGCAGCTCCGCGCCCGCAATGTACGAGATACCCTCTTGCTTCAGACTGATACCCGGTCCTGACGACGACGTCATCGTTCGAACGCCGACGGCAGCGGCGCCGAAACACATGTTGATAGCCGCGATCTCACTCTCGCTCTGAATGAAGACCCTGCCCTCTTCGAGCATTCGCTTCGACATGTAGGCCGTGAGTTCGTTCTGCGGCGTGATGGGGTAACCGAAGTAGCACTGGCAGCCCGCCTGAACGGCGGCCTCACCAATGGCCTCGTTGCCCTTCATCAGTACCTTTCCACTCATGCCAAGCCCCTCCCGAACGCGAGGTCTCTACGGGGAGACGATTCTCCCGGGAGACCCTCTACTTGAAAACCTCGATGACAAGATCCGGACACATGATCGCGCAGAAGGTGCACCCGGTGCACTTGTCGGGCTCGAAGATCTCAGCAGCGTGGACCCCCATCTTGTTGAAGCCCTCCCTGAATCTGAGGATCTTCTGCGGGCAGGCCTCGATGCAGAAACCGCAACCTTTGCATCGGTCGACGTCGAACTCTATTCTCGGCACTCCTAACCTCCTTGACTCATGGGTTAGATGTGGTTCTTGAAATTACCACAGCCTTGTGAAGATACCACGCTGCCGTTAGGCGTCCAAGGGCTTTTCGTCGCCCCAGGGGAACGCCGCGAGCGCGGTCTGAGAGTGAGGATTCGACAGCAGGCCTGTTCCGCGGTCCGATGCGACGCCGATTCTCTTGAGGAGCGGAAGAAGCCCCGGGTCTCCAGGTGACGGCGCCTCAGCAAGGCGCACACGCCAGCGGATCCGTCGACTCGCCCTCTTAAGTCCCGTGATGCCTATTCGTGAGGCGGCGGCAACAGCGGCCATGGACTCGGCGCCATCGCGGTCGGTCACCAGGATGGCAACCTCGTCGTCATCCAGCCCGTCGTAACCATGAGGCACGCTTGTCATGGTGCTTCGGTGCTTGTTGGGATTCAGGAACACGTTCGTGCGCTCGACGATTCTAGCAATGACACGCAGTGCGGACTCCGGTGAGTCCGCCTCCACATCCAGTTCCCATTGCACCTCGCGAGCCAGGCCGACAATGGAATCGGTCATGCCCATCTTCGTCTGAAGCGCCTCAAGCGCCGAGAGGGTCTCATTGTCCGTCACCTTGAGGGCGACCGTAAGAACGACTCGCTCTATCATGCTTCCCCGCCCCTCCCGCGCAATCGTTCGGCTATGAACGCACCCAGTGACTTGAAGATCTCTCCTCCGGGCCCAGGCTCGGTCAGAACACGGCGGCTGCCGGCAGCGCCGCGCCTCTCGGCGCCCCAGCGCCCAGACAGAGATTCCGGAACCTGAGACAGCCACGCGGCCCGCTCGGGGTGCGGCATCATCGCGACAACGTTCCCGGATGGGTTCGATACGGCTGCGATTCCGCGCGTCGACCCGTTCGGATTCAATGGAAACGCGGGCTCGGCCTCCCCTTTCACGCCTGAGTACGTCATCACGACCTGGCCGTTCTCTAACAGCCGGTCGATCAGTCCTTCTTGAATCGTCACGAACCTTCCCTCCGCATGCGCGGTCGGGATGGACGTGACGTCGTGGCTCTTCATCACCCACGTCACGCACGAGATGTCCGATTCGACCCTGAGGTGGGTCCACCGGGTATAGTAGCCGTCCCTGTCGGGCATGATGTTCCTCGCGAGCCCCATCTCAACCTTCCCCGGCGTGATCCCGGGCACCATCCCCGACTCGAGGAGGATCTGCGCGCCATTGCAGATCCCTATGACAGGCTTCCCGGCCTCTGCCTCGTCGAAGAGAAGGTCCACGATTCCATCCTTCGCGGCGATCGCTCCGGCCCGGACGCGATCCTGATATGTGAACCCGCCCGGAAGTATGTACCCATCGTACTCCGTCAGACGTTCGCGCGGGCCGTTCCACATCAGGATGTCACAGTCCATCCCCTGACTCTCGACGGCCCTCTTCGTTTCATCCTCGCAGTTGACTCCGGGGAAGCGGATGACTGCGATTCTCGCCCTCGATTCCATCATCGCATCACCTCAGTTGCCCCGTCGGTCCACGGGCGGGCAAGCTCCTCCGCACTCAGTGAGAAGTCGCGGTCCGCGGTTTCGGTGAACGATAGCCCACCGTCCGCCACGGTCGTGCCGATCCGGCTGTACCAGACACCGCGATCTTCCAGGATCTTCAGCAGACGCTCCTCGTGAGCAATCGCGACCTCAAGCAGATACCCTCCAGCCTCGGAGAACAAGAGTTCGAGATCGTGTGTGGTTCCTGACGCAGCACCTGACGCTCCGGTCTCCGCGGCACTCAGTCTCTGTACGGACACGCGGGCGCCGACAGGAGCATCCTGGGGCGATGACAGGACCATCTCAGCCAGGGCCACAGCGACCCCTCCGTCTGAGATATCGTGACATGACGCGGCCAGACCGCTCTCCGCGATATCTGTCACTGCCACCATCATGCGCCTCTCATCGTCGAAATCGACCTCCGGCACGGGTGCAACCTGGTCGCCGGCGACTGTCCGCGGTGAGGCTGCGGCAACTGTCCGCAGAAGGGCTGATGCTCCAAGCCTGGCGGTCCGCCTGCCCAGAAGGTAGATGGAGTTGCCGTCCGCTTTGAGCCCCATTGTCAGATGGCATGACACATCGACCAACCGGCCGACGCAACAAACGATGGGAGACGGCAGCACGGCGCTTCCCCCCGAGGACTGGTTGTAGAAACTGACATTCCCCGAGACCACGGGAATCGGCTCGCCACTGTCCTTGAGCCCTATACCCCGGGCCGCGTCTCCTATCCCTCGCACGGCCTCGACGAAATCGTGGAAGACCTCGGGAACCTCCGGATTGCCGAAGTTCAGGCAGTCGGTCAGAGCTATCGGGTGAGCGCCGACCGCGGCCACATTCCTCACCGATTCCGCGACAGCCACTGCACCAGCCTGGTATGAATCCACGGCTCCGTAGAACGGATTCCCGTCACACGCCACGGCCACTCCAACACCGGCGCCTGGTATCGGTGCGATCACACCTGCATCCGCCTCTCCCGGGCGGACGACAGTGGATCCTTTGACCTCGGAGTCGTAGTGCCGGTAGATATGCTCTCTCGATGCAACGTTGACCGCCCCCAGAACCTCGAGAAGCACTCCGCGGACATCGAGCCCGTCCGGAAGAACGCACTCCCTCGGTGTGAACTCGCGTGGCCGGGACTCGCGCATGTAGCAGATGCCCGCTGTGATCTCCTCGGTTCTGGCGTCACAGACGACTGCACCTTCATGCTCGAGAATGAACCTGGCCTCCTGTATCACCTTTCCGATGACGGAGGCCCCGGATCCATGGCAGATCTCTGGTAGGTCAAACACCTCGTTGTAGATCCTGAGCACTTCGGGAGAGAGTTCCCTGGGGACGACGAAGCTGTAGCGCTCCTGGGTCTCCGAACACGCTATGACCTCGGGCTTGAGATTGTCCTCGGCCACGATCACCCTGGAGAGATCGATCCTGACACCCAGACCTGCGGCGGCACCCAGTTCGGATGTCGCGCACGCGATTCCCCCCGCCCCGAGGTCCTTGCATCCGATCGCGGCTCCTCTGTCCCGGGCGAGCTTCAAAACGTCCCTCGTGGCCACGGCCAGCATTCTCTTGAGGAACGGATCCGGCACCTGGACAGCGTACTTGTCGTCCAGTGCCCGCTCTTCATCCAGAACTCTCGATGCGAACGTGGCCCCACCGAAGCCCGAAGGATCCGTGGGTTTCCCGACGAGTATCACGTCGTAATCCGTGTCTCTCGCCTCCACCGGAATACGGCTTCGGATAATCTCGTCCTCGACGACCAGGCCCAACGCCACGACGTTGACGAGGCAGTTCTCGTCAAACGAGGAATCGAAATAGACGTCACCGCCGAGATTCGGAACACCAAGCGCGTTGCCATACTGCCAGATGCCTTCAACGACACCGTGCACGATCTCCTTCGTCCGCTCGGCGTTCTTCCCCGTGGGATCGCCGAAGCGTAGAGGGTCCAGCACACCGATGACGTCCGCCCCCATGCAGTAGACGTCTCTCACGATGCCCCCGATTCCGGTGGCGGCGCCCTCATTCGGAACTACCTGGGATGGGTGGTTGTGACTCTCGTGGGCGATCGCGATGCAGTAGCTCTTCCCATTCACCGTGGCGAGGCGAACGATCCCGGCATCTTCACCCGGACCCAGCACGACGCCAACTCCCTCGGTGGGAAGGTACTCCCCCAGCACTTTGCGGCTGCTCTTGTACGAACAGTGCTCACTCCACATCGTATTGAAGATATTCGCTTCCACGACCGTTGGATCACGACCCAACAGGTCCGCAACACGCCGCGCCTCATCGGCCGTGAAAGTCAGTCCCGCTTCTGCCAGCCTGGGCAGAAGCTCGTCGTCCGCAACACCGAGCACCTTGATGATCGAAACGGGTGCTGGCACTACCACGTTCAACCAGGAACCTCCTCGAGCTTGATGTCGAACTCCCGGCTCCGGCCTGCGCGTATCATCGTAACAGTGATTGCATCGCCGACCTTCGCGCCGACTGTCGCTCTCCAAACATCGCCCGCGTTCGTCACGGCAGTGCCGTTCACAGCGATGATTACATCCCCTGGTCTCAGACCCGCACGATCGGCCGGGCTCTCCGGCTCCACGGTGGCCACGATTGCTCCGTCAGCGCTCGCAAGATTGAGAGCGGCCGCGATGGCCGGCGTGACGTTCGTAAGCCCCATTCCGATCCAGATATCCCTGACCCTGCCGTAGCGAACGAGTTCATCCACGAGAAGGCGAGCCGTGTTGATCGGGATTGCGAAACTCATCCCCAGGTACGCACCGTTTTCCGCGGACAGTGTAAACGTGCTGATACCGATGACCTCGCCCATGCTGTTCACCAGGGGGCCACCGGAGTTGCCGCGATTGATGGCGGCGTCCGTCTGGATCATGTCCTTGTACACGGCGGTCGCACCCGACGGTTGGATGTCTCTGTGAAGGGCGCTTACCACTCCAGCGGTCACTGTCGGCTCTGTGTCGTTCAGGATGTATCCGAACGGATTGCCGATGGCCACCACCCACTCGCCGATCAGCACGGCGTCCGAGTCTCCCAGGAGCGCCGCGGGAAGATCGGAGCCTTCGATCTTTATGACGGCAAGATCGTAGCGCTCATCGGCGCCGACAACGGTCCCATCAAACTCCCGACCATCCCGCAGAACAACCTTGACTCCGCTGCTGCCGCGCACCACATGGTCGTTCGTGAGAACGTAGCCGTCTGGGTCGATGATGAACCCCGACCCGACGTCGTATCTTCCCTCGTACACCCTGTCGGGGAAGTAGCCTCGGAAGAACCGCTCGAAGATCCCGCCGTCCGGAAAAGGGTTGCTCTGAACGACGTACGTCTTTGCTGCGCCAATGGAGACTGTGGCGGGTGCGACGCGCTCGACGGCCATTACGATGGCCGTGCGTCTCGATTCCGCCAGACCCTGTTCGGAGCCTAGACTCGACCGCAGTGACCTCACGGACAGGACGAGCCCCGCCGTCACTCCTGCAAGGAGAAACAGAAGAGTGAGAATGAACGCTCTTGTCGCTCTCGAGTCCAGCCGGAATCTCCCTAGCGCTCCTTCACCTTCTCCCAGTCAGCCATGAAAGCATCGATTCCCTTGTCGGTAAGGGGATGCTTGAACATCTTCTCGAAGATCGCGTGCGGGATCGTCGCGATGTGCGCGCCCGCGATCAGGGATTCGACGACGTGAAGCGGATGCCTCACACTCGCGACAATCACCTCGGTGTCGAAGCAGTAGTTGTCGTAGATAGTGAGGACCTCGCGCACGAGGTCCATTCCAACCTGTCCGGCATCGTCCAGCCGTCCGATGAACGGGCTGACGAAGGAGGCGCCGGCCTTGGCTGCGATGAACGCCTGATTGGCCGAGAACACGAGCGTGCAGTTCGTGCGGATCCCCAGACTGGCCAGTTCGCGTATCGCCTTTGATCCCTCCTTGGTCATCGGGATCTTCACGACGACGTTGTCGTGGATCTTGGCGAGCTTCGTGGCCTCCGCGATCATGCCGGCGCTGTCCAGACTCACCACTTCAGCGCTGACGGGACCGTCGACAACCTCGCAGATCCCGCGTACGATGTCTTCGAACTTCCCCTCGACGCGCGAGATCAGAGTCGGATTCGTCGTAACACCGTCGACCAGACCGGATGCGGCTGCATCTCGGATATCTTCAATGTTCGCCGTGTCCAGGAATATCTTCATGCCTTAACCTCCCCTTTGTATTTGATTCGCTCCAGGTAGAGTCCCCACGGTGGAACCGTGGGACCCGCGCGGCCGCGATCACGAGCATCCAGGATCTCAACTACGCTGTCGGGCGGAATCCTGCCTCTTCCGACTTCAATCAGCGTACCTGCGATCGAACGGACCATACCGCGCAGAAACCTGTCGGCTTCAATCCTGAGTACCAGCATGCCTCCGTGTGCAGAGTGCCATTCTAGCGAAATCCCGTCGATACGGCAACGATGATGCTTGGGCTCGCTCCCGGTGAGGCAGAAGGACGAGCAGTCGATCTCCCCGTCAAACGGCTCGAGTGCGGCCTCCATGGCCTCCCTGTCCAGAGCCCCTCTCACGAGCAGGCGGCGCCTGCGCCAGAGAGGGCTCTCCCTGAATCCCATAAGATAGACGTAAGATCTCGACAGCGCATCGAAGCGAGCATTGAAGTCGGCGCCGACATCCTGGACGGAGACGATGAAGACGTCCTCATTGAGCCTCGCATTGAGGGCCCCCTTGAGCTCCTCCCCGGGAAGTATCAGATCCGTCTCCGCGTGGGCGACCTGCCCCATGGCATGAACCCCGGCATCCGTTCGACCAGCGCCGTGCACGCGCACATCAACACCCGCAAGCCCCGAGAACGCGGTCTCCAGGTCCCCTTGAACGGTCCGTTCACCGGGCTGCACCTGCCAGCCCGAGAAATCAGCGCCGTCGTATTCGATCGTGAGCTTGACCTTGCGTTCACTCATCCGAGTCGCTCTCCATGACTCCAGTCGTCAGAAACACCTGTCGTCGGAAACACCGATCATCGCAATCATCAGTCATCGGAAGCATCAGTCGTCAGAACCATCGCGGGACGGCGAACGTCATCGCCACCACTGCCGCCAGAAGGGCAACGGCCAGCCCATCACTCCGCTTGAGCTTGAGTTCGACGTACTTGGTTCTGCCCAGCGCGCCACGGTAGCACCGCGCGTCCATAGCAAGCGCCAGATCGTCCGCCCGTCTGAATGCACTCGCGAAGAGCGGTATCAGAATCGGAATCGTGCTCTTGGCTCTCGCCACGGCTCCGCCTTCAAAGCTCGCACCACGTCCTATCTGCGCCTTCATTATCCTCCCCGCCTCATCGAGGAGGGTCGGAACAAACCTGAGCGCGATGACCGAGATCATGGCCAGTTCGTGAACCGGGAGACCGATGACCTCGAACGGTTTCAGAAGCCTCTCGAGGCCGTCGCCAAGATCCACTGGTGACGTTGTCGCGGTCACAAGCGTCGCGATCGTCACCATGAGCGCCACGCGCCAGGCGAAGATCCCCCCCATGGCCAGGCCCTCGCGAGTCAACCAGGGTACCGATGACACGATCGGCACGCCGTCGGTCAGAAGAGTGTGCATTACGAGAATTACGATCAGAAGCCACTTGAGCGACGCGATATTCCGCAGGAAGAAGCCCGGTGGCAGACGCGATGCCGCCGCCGCCATGAGCAGGGCAGCCGTCAGAATGACGTACTCGCCCCACCCCTCTACCGCGATAACCATGACAAGGAGGGCAAGGGCGCCAGTCATCTTCACCCTGGGATCAAGGCTGTGAACGGGCGACTTGAGAGGCACGAACCGGCCCAGTGTGAGATCGTTCAACAGTCCCATTTCAGAGGAGCCCCGCAAGAGAAATCAGCTGGATGGTCCCAGGAGGAATCAGCCGCCTGGCCCGTCGAGGAGAAGCTCGGCAATCTGAACCGCGTTGAGAGCCGCCCCCTTCCTGAGATTGTCGGCGACTACCCACATCCAGAGACCGTTGGTGACGGATTCGTCGCGTCGTATCCGACCTATCCATGTCTCATCGGTTCCAGCTGACGAGAGCTGCGTCGGATAGACCGCGTCGGATGCATCGTCGAGGACGCTGATCCCGGGGGAGCGCGCAAGAACCAGTCTGGCCTCCTCGGGAGAGAGCCCGCTCTCAAGCTCAACACAGAGCGCCAGCGCGTGAGAGTGGAAGACCGGAACGCGCACGCATGTCGCGGTGACCGGAAGCTCGGGCAGATCGAGAATCCTGCGCGTCTCGAGGACCATCTTGGTCTCCTCACGCGTATTGCCGTCACCATCGACCGTGTCGATGTGAGGTATGCAATTGAACGCGATCTGGTGAGGATAGACCCGCGAGATGGTCGGCTCGCCCGCAAGCACGCAACGTGACTGATCCGTGAGTTCATCGATGGCCGCTGTCCCGGTGCCGGAGACCGATTGGTATGTGGAGACGACGACCCGTTTGATTCCCACGGCGTCCTGAAGCGGTTTCAGAGCAAGCACCATCTGGATCGTCGAGCAGTTTGGATTGGCGATGATGCCGGTCTGCCTACTCACGGCCTCCGCGTTCACCTCAGGAACCACCAGAGGAACGTCTTCGTCCATTCGGAACGTCCGGCTGTTGTCTATCGCTACGGCGCCGCGAGCCACGGCGAGCGGTACGAATTCACGGGAGACGGAGGCCCCCGTCGCAAAGAGGACTATGTCCAGCCGCGAAAGAGCATCCGGTGTAAGCTCCTCCACCGGGAGATCCTGCCCTCCGAACGGAACCGTGCGAGCGTCTCCACGACCGGAGGCCATCGCTCTCACCGATTCCGCGGGGAATGCGCGCTCGTCCATCACCGTCAGCATCTTCAGACCGACGGCTCCGGTGGCGCCCGCGACCCCAACCCTCACTGGCTTTTTCACTTGTCACCTTCCTGGTACTGGTATGTCGTGGCTTCTCGAATGCGGCCCTCCACATCAGATCGCCTTGATCGCCTCGGAGGGCAGCCATCCCATAAGATCTGTCCCTGAGACCGCGACGCGAGTCCAGCTCCCCCGCTCCTCCGAGAGCCTGACCTTCGTACCTTCGTGCAGCCGGAACTCGAGGACGAACTCCTCGCCGGGTCCGGTCCTTGCCCCCGTCTCTCGCACGACGATGATGGCCTCGTGCACTGCGTGCAGGCGGTAGATCTTTGTGCCCGCCGCTGTTCCCACGAGGACGAGTAGTGCGACAAGAGCGATCGACAGTCTAAGAGGCCACCCGGCCATCCCGCCGCGGACGACACCGACAATAACGACGGCGATCAAGAGCACGTAGAGAATACTCGTGAACGCGACGAGCATAGCCGGATCGAGTTCGGACCAGGTCTGTTCGAAAGCGCCGGCAATACCTCTCGTCGGCACTCGCCCCTGCCGATCGACGAGTCCTCCCCGAACGAATTCGAGATTGGCCCGCGCATCCGCGTGCCCGGGCGCTACCTTGAGCGCACGCTCGTAGCTCAAGACAGCGTTACCCACGTCCCCGGACTTGTAGCAGGCATTGCCAAGATTGTAGAGGACATCGGCGTCTCCGAACCCACCCTCGACGACACCTTCGTAGATCAACCTGGCCTCGGCGAATTCACCGTCCGAGTAGAGCGTGTTCGCAACACGGAATGCCTCCCCGGCGCTTGAGCTATCCGTAGTCTCCGCCGCGTGCACGTGCTCTATCCCCGTCAAGAGCGCGAGTGCGACCACCACGGACAAGAGCCCAAGTAGCACGAGCGAAGTCACCTTAACCCGCGAGGGAAGTGGCCTCCATGATGCTGATCGGGTGGCAAGGCTCATCTCGACCTCCTTGCCCGGAGCTTCTCGATACTCCTGATCAGGATGTCAGCCTCATCGAGGATTTCTTCCGTTGTGAGCGAACCTTGAGCGCCCGCGAATCTACTCAGATCACAGGCCGAGAGAAGAGCGATCGCGCGATCAGCCGTCGCTACATCCGCACCGGCCTCCATAAGAGCCGTTCCAAGCTCTCCCAGTCTCATTCCTCGTGCGGCGACGCCCAGGCGATCTCCGATGAAATCCACCGTGAGCCGCGCCACGGCTGAGCACGTCCCCGCGTGATCCCCCGCGGTGGACAGAGCACCCGCTGCCTTGAGCTCTCGACGCGCCCGTACAGGAGCTTTCAGGAAGCGCTTGAGACCGCGGTCCTGTGAGAGCCGCTTCCTCCTGTCCTTCCACACCCAGACGATCGCCAGGCACAGGAGAGGGAGAAGCTGCAGGAGCAGGAAGGCGGGGCGGAAGTACAGGGGCCGGGATGCTCTCCTCAAGGAGCCGTCCGGCTCTCTGATGTAGCGAATGTCCGCACCGACTCTCGATATCGCCGTTCCCACTGCCCCGGCCACCTGTTCATCGATCGTGGTTCGCGGTGCGACCTTGAGCAATATGTCATCTGTTCGTGCGACATCGTATCGACCGCGGGCTGGATCGAAGTACTTGAGCTCAATACCAGGGATCGTGAGATCTCCCGACTGCTGCGGCACGAATACGTACTCAAACGTTCTGACGCCGCCAACGACCCCATTCTTCTTCGCAATATCGGTCGAGCTCCCCGATTCGTACACCTTGAATCCAGGAACATCGTCCGGCACAGGCGCCGGGACCGTCCGCGCATTCCCGGTTCCGGTCACAGTCACCCGCAGTGTCACGGGCTTCAGTTCCTCTACCTCCTGCACATCCACCCTGGACTCCACCCGGTACTGTCCGACCGCGCCCTTGAATCCCTGGGCACGCCCGTCTGACGGAAGTGGCAGGATCTCGATTCCAATCGGCTTCGTGCTGAGGATCTTCTTCTCGCCCTGCGTTCTGAAGAACGTGAAGGGGGCTCCCTCGGTGTGGTAGGTCAGGCGCGCCTCTCCGACGGTCGCGGTCCCGGCCGCGGCACCGAAGAGCGCAGTTCGTATCTCGGTTACGCGGTAGCGCTTGCCGTCGACCATCTCGAAGTACTCTTCCGGCGGCGGCAGGTCCTCAGTCCAGAATCCGGTCATGTCCGGGCTCTCGTACCGCGGACCGCGCGGCTCCACTCTTCTGTAGTACTTGAACGACAGCGTGATCTGTTCGTTCATGTACGCCTTGGCCCTGTCAACCGTCATCGTCACGAAGACATCGCCTGATGCGGCCGTCTGGCCGCCTGTGGCCTCCCTCACCTCCATCTCGCCGTTCGCTCGACCCGACTCCCCTTCGACAACCTCTATCTCGATCGGTTCCGAGCTGTAGATGGCGCCGCCGACTTCCACCTCCACGGGACCGAGGACGAAGGACCCCGGTGCTCGCGGAAGCAGGCTGTAGTTCCATTGCTTGGAGGTCGTTCTTCGGCCGTTCACAATGCTCATGCTGCTCGAGGTGCCGGACGAGTAGACCGTGAACTGCTCCACTATCCGACCAAGCTCCGGCGCGGCGGAACTCATCGCGCCCTCAACGAAGACACTCAATGTGAACGTCTCATTGAGAGAGACACGTTTACTGATCACGCGCGCCGTCACCGTGACATCCGCGGCACTTGCCATGACGGGGACAAGGAGAACCATGACGCCGATCAGGAGCGCGAGCTGTCGCGACCCTGATCGCCACCATGAAGTGCAGCTTCGTCTACCAGTCCTTGTCAACCTTCTCTCTCTTCCTCGCTCTGGCCGCTCTCAGCTCGGCCTGGAGCTCACGCTCTCCCCTGTCTATCGCGTCCAGCAGCCGCTCAGCATCCTCCTCGGACATAGCGGACTCATCCTGCTCACCATCACCCTGTGGCGGATCGGACGATTGCTCCTTCTCTTCCCCGGATTGGCCTCCGTCCTGCTCTTCTTGATCCCCCTCCGGTTCCTCGTTCTTCTCCTCGCTCTGATCGCCTTCCTGCTCCTGATCGCCCTGATCGTCCGTCTGCTCGTCGCCCTCTTGCTGTTGGTCGCCCTCCTGCTCCTGGTCGCCTTGGTCACCCTCTTGTCCCTGGTCGCTCTGCTCCTGGTTCTCACGTTCCTCGAGCAGCGCAAGCGCGACCTCGAGGTTGTACTTCGCGTCGAGATCTCCGGGGTTCCTCCTGAGGGACTGCTTGAACGACTCGAGCGCAGCTTCCAGGTCACCAGCACTGAGTTCCGCGTTGCCGGCGTTGTAGTACGACATGGCACTCAGTTCATCATCAAAGGACGCCGTTGCATTCAGGTACTCCCTGAGCGCCGAGTCGAATTCACCCATTCGATAGAGAGCGTTCCCGGAGTTGAAGGCCAGCTCCTCAAGCTCGGGCGCCACGATCTGACCGCTACGGTACTCCGACAGTGCCTCATCATACTCCTCGGCGCGATAGTGCGCATTACCTCTTCTGTTGCGCGCGCCCGGCGTATCACCAAAGCCCGTCAGAAACGGAAAGCTAGCGACCGTAAGACACACAATGACCGCTCGCCGGAGCAGAGGTCCGTGAAGCCTGAGCCACTGTCTTCTGCTCCTCTTACTCACCACGGGTCTTCCTCCGTGTGGGAAGAAACGAAGCCAGAGAGATGAACACGATCGCAGCCGCGAGCGGAATCTGAAACCGCTCTTCGTAGTACGCAAGCATCGTCGATTCAAGATCTCCCTGCTCCATCTTCGAGAGATCCTCTGCAATAGCCGCGAGTTCACGCTCCCCGTCCGTTGCCCTGAAGTACCTTCCACCGCCGGCTGATGCAACGTCCATAAGGGTCGCCTCGTCCAGGCGCGACATAACTACTTGCCCGGACCGGTCGCGTTTGTAGCCCCCACCCTCCTCGGGTGGTACAGGGATGGGCTCACCGGAGATTGAACCCAGACCGATCGCGTAGATGCGAACACCGGCCTCCGCCGCTTCTCTCGCCGCCGTCACGGGATCGGTATCGTGATTCTCCCCGTCGGTGAACACCACGAGGACCTTCGAGCGGTCGGGCCTGCTCGAAAGCGCCTTCGTCGCCTCCCGGATGGCTCCGGCAAGATCCGTCCCCGGGGTTGAGATCACACCCGGCTCCACGGCAGAAAGTAGCATTGAGGCGGCGCCGTAGTCCAGAGTCAACGGGCACTGAGTGAACGCGCTACCTGCGAAGATGATGAGGCCGACACGGTCGCCACCCAGGAGCCCAACGAGCGAGAGCGCCTCACGCCTCGCCTTCTCCAGGCGATTCGGATTGAGATCCCTTGCCCACATGGACGAGGATACATCGAGGGCCAGCATGAGGTCGACCCCACGCCTCTTGGCAACACCGACACGAGTTCCGACCTGCGGCCTCCCCGCCGCGACTCCCAGGGCCAGCACCGCGAGCACCAGGAGACCGAACCCCATGCCGACAAGCGTCCTCGAGGCGGCCGGAGCGAGCCTCGCGAAGAGTGCGCTCTCAGCGAACGCACGCTCAGCGCGTGCGTGTCGCCGCTGTGCCACCCACGCGATGATGACGGCGCCGAGAGTCGGCACAAGAAGGAGCCAGACAAGCAATGTCTCAGTCGAAACAGCAAACCGCACGGTTCATCCCTCTCTACAGCAGTCGTCCCAGGTCAGTTCTTCGCTCTCTACGGCAATCGTCCCAGGTCAGTTCTTCGCTCTCTACGGCAATCGTCCCAGGTCAGTTCTTCGCTCTCTACGGCAATCGTCTCAGGAATGTGGCCGACAGGAGCATGTCCAGAAGCAGCAGCACCA
>CAZFRO010000001.1:0-235050 GCA_964521425.1 uncultured bacterium | reverse complement strand
GGCCATCGTGGCAGGACTCACATAACCAGGTCTCCGGAGAAACCGGGGCGGTTCACAAGCGTGGAGGTGGCGATGGGCGATTCCGGAAGGTCCAGTGTGATGGACACACTGTCGGCGGCAACCTCCACACAACGGGTTGCCTGACCTGAATCGAGGAGGACGGAAGATGAGATCCCTTGCTATCGTGATGGTCCTGATACTCGCGACGGCTCCGGCGTGGGGACAGGCCTTCACGGAAGATTTCAATGCCGGTATCCCGGCAGGCTGGACGATCATAGACAACACCGGCGGTAACGGTCCGGTCTGGGACACCAACGTGTTCTGGGGCGATGACAACTGGACGGGCGGCGACGGCATGTGCGCCGATGTCAACTCAGACACATACGGCACGGCCGACTTCGACACAGAACTCATCACACCCACGTTTGTTGTCCCGGACGAAGCCACACTCGTGTACGACACGAACTATCAGAACTACGCCAACGAGGATTTCGCCGACACCGACATCGACGTTGGCGCCGGATGGGTCAATCTGCTTCAGTGGAACGAGGACCATGGTGGATTCAAGGCGCTCCCGGGCGAGCATGTGATCATCGATCTCGGCGCGTACGCCGGTGCGACCGCCCGTATCCGCTTCCACTACTGGGACCCCGCACCTGACGACTGGGAGTGGTACTGGGAGGTCGACAACGTCGAGGTGACGGGCGAAGTGCCGGTCGAGGAGACGAGCTGGGGCAGCATCAAGGCGATGTTCAGATAGAGCACGTTTGCATGGGGGGCCAAGGCGCTGCATGTGCGCTTGCAGCTCTCTTGCAGGAGCCAACAACGAAGAGAAGGCCCGACCATCCGGTCGGGCCTTCTTCTATTCTTGTCTCGCTCGCTTCGTGCCGCATCACCTGAGCACGATCATCTTCCGTTCCTGCCTGAATCCGGAGCCTTCGAGCCTGTAGAAGTAGACGCCCGCCGCGACATGATCTCCACTCGAGTTCCGCCCATCCCAGACCACCTCCCTGCGACCCGGCGATTCGCTCTCACGTTCGAGTCTCCTGACAAGTCTCCCTCTCACGTCGAAGATATCAAGTGTCACCACTCCCCCTCCGGCGGGCACGTCGTACTGGATTCTCGTTGTGGGACCGAAGGGATTCGGTCTGTTCTGATAGAGGGCGAACGAACTTGGCATCTCAGGATCGTCGCCGACACCGGTCTCATCCGCGCTCCACGTAACGACAAGCTCGCTGCAGGACGGGAGGTCTCCGAAGTCCATGTAGACGAGTTCAGCCCTCCAGAGAATCGTGTCGCCGGGAGTCTGGAATACGAGTGGTCTGCCACCCGAAACAACCTCCTCCCAAGCGGCTCCGCCATTGGCGCTCATCTCCCAGCGGATGGAGTCTGTTTGAGTTGTCTCTATCTCCACGCTTGTGATCTCGCCGGTGGTCGTCCCGATGGGAAGCGACATCACGAAGCTCTGTTCGATTTCCAGACGGTGCTGGAGAACCTCCATCACCTTCACCCCGGACTCGCTGTCCGAGATGTATGCGTGGTCACCCGCCAACGCCACGCCGTAGGCCCAATCATCCACATCGCTGTGCGCGACAGAGAATGGACTCGATGGATCCGAGATGTCCACCGCCTCGACCCCCCACACACCCAGAGCGACGTATGCCCTGTCGCCGCAGACGGCAATCCCGTAGGCGCCGGCAGCGGTGTTCAGTGATGCTATCTGAACCGGGTCGGATGGATCACTTATGTCGATGATCCTGAGCCCCGAGCCGGCATCGGCCACATACGCGATGTCTCCGCGGACCTCGACTCCTCGCGCGTCCTGCGGGGCGTCGGAACTCCCGACTATCTCCAGGGTCTCGGGATCGCTCGCATTGAGCACCTGAAGGCCACCGTAGCGGTCAGCCAGGTAGATCATGTCTCCGTCCACGGCAATGCCGTAGGCCGTGCCAGGTGTGTCGCAGAGACCAACCGGCAACGGGTTCTCGGGGTCCGTGACGTCGTAGGTCCCAACGCCTGCGTTCCCGTCAGCCAGGAACACGATGTTCCCGAACACCTCAGCATCGTACGCGAATCCAGGAGAGTTGTAGCTTCCGACCTCAACCGGCGCATCAACATCGGTCACGTCGACCACGCGCAGGCCGAATCCGCCGTCGGCGACATAGCAGTAGTTGCCGGCCACATCCACGCCATACGATCTGCCAGGCGTATCAACGTCTGAAGCAGGTACCGGGACAAGCGGGTTCGTGATATCTATGATCTGAAGACCAGCGAGCTGATCCCCCACGAAGCAGTAGTTTCCTTCCACCACGATCCCAAACGCATCGCCCGGGGTATCGATGAAAGCTATCGTTCCCGGAGGCACGGGCGACCCCACGCGCACTACGTTGAGACCGTCTGCCGCATCTGCCAGGTATGCGTGAGCGCCGACGACGGATACGCCACGTGGCCCCATCGCAGAGCCGAGTTCGCCGTCGACAACCGGTGCGGCGAGATCGCTGACGTCTACGACACAGAGTCCGTCCGCCCAGTCGGCAACATATACGCGGTCACCTGCGACGGATATGCTGCTGGGCTGTCCGGATCCCAGTATCGTGCCGATTGCCCAGGCGCTGTCATGAACGCTGATGTCAACGGTCTGGAAGAACGACTCGCTGGGAGGAGGCCATTCAACGCTGAAGCCCGCAACATAGGCGATATCTCCGTCCACGGCCACGGTGTACACGTCCCCAGGCATCAGGTGTTTCCCTGCCTGCAGAGGAACCGTGGGATCACTGATGTCGATGATGAAGAGCCCGCTACTTCTTGCGGCCACGAAGACGGTGCGACCACTTACGGTGATGTCCACGGACTCACCGGCAAGCTCCAGCGCACCCGCCACGAAGGGAGCGGTCGGATCGCTGATGTCGACGACTCGGAGGCCATCCTCACCTGCTGCGACGTACGCATAGTCGCCGGACACCACCACGGCAAGAGCCACCGTGGGCATGGCGCAACCGCCGACGAATACAGGAGCCAGGGGATCATCTATGCCTATGATCTGAAGCCCCTCAAGCCGGTCGGCCACGAATACGAGATCTCCGGCCACGGCGACGTCCCTTGCATCACCCGGCGTGTCGTAGCTCCCAATAACAATGGGATCGGTGGGATCGCTGATGTCGATGACAAGGAGCCCACCCGCGTCGGCTGCGACATATGCAATGTCACTGACGACTTCAACCCGAAGAGCCAGACCGGCAAGACCGGTGTTCCCCACGATTCCCATCTCGAAAGGCGGGAGCTCTATCCGCCCGAGGGCTGTGTCCCAGACCGCGGTCGTGGCGGTGACATCCCTGAACTCCGTGTCGAAGAAATCCTCAGTGAAGATGTGAACGTCAGAACTCGCAGAAGTCGCGAACGCGACCAGGAGCAACGTAGCAAGCTGTCGAAGTACGAGCCTCCACCTCTCCACGGTATTCCTCCCCCTCCACCACGGATGTGCGAATCAGCGATACCAATCAAGGATACCACAATCGGCGGGGCCGGTCAAGGATCAGGAGTCCCCCAACGGCGGGCGGCTATTGCTTTGCATGCTCCTCCTGAGGGCTGTACTATCGCGCAATCCACTCGTAACCATACGTCTGACCCGAGATCCGGGACGGAGCAGGCCCCACTGAGGCGGGGCTCAGGCTCGGCCCCGGCAGGATTGGCGAATCAGCTATGCACTGGGACGAAGATATCCACGGAGATGAGCAGGAGGCCAAGCGGCTTCCGCTCCGGGCAATGATCCGGAGAATCCTGCCGCTCTTCCAGCCGCACAGACGCAGGCTCGTGGGAGCGGCTCTCTTGATGCTCATTACGGCTGCGGCAGAGCTCGCGGGGCCTCTCATCGTCCGACATGTTCTCGATACCGACATCCCGGCCGGAGATGGCGGCGGAGTGCTCCGCCGTGGGCTCTTGTATGTCGCACTCTACGCTCTCGGGATGGGTGCTGCATACATACAGGTCGTGATCGTCTCGAGGATCGGGCTGTCAATAATCACGGAGCTGCGAGAGCAGACATTCTCGCACCTGATGGGACTCTCGCTCGCCTACTTCGACAAGAACTCCCCGGGCGTCCTCATGGCAAGGGTCGAAAGCGACATCGAACGTCTGCGACACCTCTTCTCCGATGTGGCTCTGGCGCTCCTGAGGAATGTCGTTCTCCTGGGTGGGACGATCACGGTCATGCTCGCCGCTGACGCTCGCGTAACACTGTCGATCATCATAATGATGAGTCCGGTGGTCTTCGCGACGTACTTCTTCCTGAAGTACATCCGACGCGCGTTTCGCACCGTCCGGAGACTCTATGCGCGAATCTCGGCCTTCCTCACCGAGTACGTGCAGAGCATTCCGATACTGCAGATCTTCGGGTACACGGAGACGGCGCAGATGAACCTCATGCGCCTCAATAGAGACAAGTACTCGAAGGAGATCCGGATCTACTTCAGAGAATACGCCTTCTGGGGCGCCTTCTCTTCGGCGGAGATTGCTGCCGTCATGGTCATCATCTACATCGGAGCACGACACACGTTCGGTGTGGCGATGACGGTTGGAACACTCGTGCTCTTCATCGAGTACACAAGACGTCTCTTCTGGCCGCTCGTGACATTCTCGGAGCAGCTTGATTTCATCCAGCGAGCATTCGCTTCGGCGGATCGGGTCTTCGCGATACTCGACACGCCATCCCGCACACCTGACTGGAAGGACGCCGTCGAGGATATCCCAGCGGACTGGAAGGTGCTGGCCTTTGAAAACGTCACGTTCCAGTACGACGGAGGTGCCAGGGCACTCGACAATGTGAGCTTCGATGTCCGGCACGGAGAGAGGGTTGCGCTTGTGGGGCTCTCCGGAGGGGGCAAGACTACAGTCACGAATCTACTTCTGAGACTCTACGAGCCGACTGAGGGCAAGATCACGCTCGACGGCGTAGACATCCGCATGTTCAGGCAGAAGGAGTGGAGACGCAGGATCGGCCTCGTCCTCCAGGACATACATCTCTTTCCAGGGAATCTCACGGACAACCTGAAGGTCCTCCGGGAAGAGATCCCGAACGACGCGATCGCCCGGGCGTTAGAGATCGTGCAGGCGGGCAGAATGGTCGAGCGGCTCCCGGACGGCTACAACACGGAACTCACCGAAGGAGGAGCCAACCTCTCGATGGGTGAGCGGCAGCTCCTCTGCTTCGCGCGGGCGATCGTCGACAATCCGGATATCCTCGTGCTCGACGAGGCGACATCGTCGGTCGACCCCGTGACGGAGGGCAGGCTTCAGGATGCTCTCGATAGTCTGCTTGCGGGACGCACGTCGCTGATCGTGGCCCACCGGCTCTCAACGGTCACGGGTGCGGACCGGATACTGGTTCTGCACGAGGGACAGCTGATAGAAGAGGGCAATCACGACGAGCTGTACGCGCACGACGGAATGTACAGGGACCTCTTCGATCTCCAATTCGCAGCACAGGCGACAGAATGAGCGAGACCACCGAGAAACGCCAGACAGACGGCACGGATAGTGCTCCGAAGCTCAGTCTGAAGGAGCACATCCTGTGGATGTGGGGCTACTGGCGCCCACACAAATACCTTCTCGTCTTCATGGCTGCATTCACACTCCTGTCGACTGCCGTGACGGTAGCGTATCCGCTCGTCTTCAGAACCGTCATTGACCGGGTCTCCGGCATCTTCGAGTCCGGCACAGCAGATGCGAGCATTCGCGGAATCATGATCATCCTCGGCGCCATTCTGATAGGACACTTCATCTCGCGCCTCTATCCCGCCACCCGCGCCATGGTCAACGCACGGCTCGAGCGTGACATACGCGACGACGTGTTCGGCCAGCTCATGACGAAGGACTACCACTTCGGTAGTAGATTCCGCACCGGAGACGTGGTCACGCGCCTGACTGACGATATCGCCGAGTGGCCGAAGGTCTCGTGGTTCGCCTGCTCGGGCATCTTCCGCGCGGTCGAGTCGAGCTCGAAACTCATCTTCTGCCTTGGAGCCATGCTCGTCATGAGCCCAAAGCTCACGGGTCTCTCCGTGATCCCCCTCCCCATCATGATGTGGATCTTCTACACGCTTCGACACAGGATGAGCCACTACATGGAGGAGTCGCAGAAGTACGTCTCCACGACCAACAACATGCTTGAGTCGGTCTTCTCGGGAATCCGCATCGTCAAGGCGTTCAGCGCCGAGGATGCACAGAGCAGACGGCTCTCGGTGATACTGAAGGAGCGCGTTGAGATCCTCATGGGACTCGTGAAGCTGCAGGTTGTTCTGTTCTCACTCGACACGTTCGCCACCAGGCTCGGTCAGATGGTGGTCATCGTCTACGGCGGCTTCCTGGTTATGAGTGGGGAACTTACGGTCGGGACGCTCTTCGCGTTCTACGTCTATCTCGACATACTCACTGGTCCGATGATGGACATACCCTTCCTTTTCATGACGGGTCAGCAGGCGTTCGTATCGATCGATCGTGTGGAGGAGATTCGTGCATTCCCCGTGACGGAACAACGCCCCTCCGGCGCGCAGCTCGAGGACATTCACGAGATAGTGTTTGAGGATGTCTCCTTCGCGTACGATCGCTCCCGCCGGATCCTCAGCAATGTCAGTCTCCGCGCATCAAAGGGGCAGCGAATCGCTGTCGTGGGACCGGTCGCGAGCGGCAAGTCGACAATGCTCAAGCTCCTCGCCGGTGTCATCAGCCCGGACGAGGGACGCGTCCTCATCAACGGGCGTCCACTCGGTGACTGGGACTGGGACACGTACCGTCTTGAGATCGGCTACGTGCCGCAGGAGGCTCTCCTCTTCTCACAGTCGATCGAGGAGAATGTCTCCTTCGGGCGAACGCCTCCGGAGGACGGTCCACTGGACGCACCCTCACCGCGGGAGTGGGCGGAGCATTGCCTGTCGATGGCTCAGATGGACTCCGACATCAAGAGCCTTCCCGCAGGCATCGAAACGGTCGTCGGACAGAAGGGCGAACTTGTATCCGGTGGTCAGAAACAACGCATTGCGATCGCAAGAGTGCTTGCGGGACGACCTGGTGTCCTGCTCCTGGATGACTGCACGGCCGCCCTGGATGCACGCAACGAGGACCGCTTCTGGACACGTCTTGACAATGAGTACAGGGACAGCCTCTGCTTCGTTGTCTCTCACAGGCTCACCACGATCAGGCGGGCCGACTCCATTGTTGTCCTCGACGACGGGCATCTCGTGGATAGTGGAACGCACGATGAGCTCGTTGGCCGATGCGACACATACCGGGAATTCCTGCAGACGGAACGGAAGAAGGAACGACTGAGATCCGCCGGGAGACCGGAGCCGCACAGCGAGTAGCGTGCAGAGCGGGGCCACCCCACTTGGGATGGCCCCGTTGTCGCAATACAACCTGTCTCAGAGAATCAGTCCCAGCTTCTCGCGCGCCTCTACTTCAGCAGGACGAGTTTGCTGCTGCTTGAGAAGTCTTCCCCCGTCACGCGTGCGAAGTACACGCCGCTGGCGACCGACCTGCCCGACTCGTCCAGACCGTTCCAGGCGAATGCGCGCTCCCCGGCAGGCATCACTTCATCCGCGAGGACTCGCACGAGCCGACCGGAGACATCGTAGATGTCCAGATGCACCCTGCCATCAACCGGATTCACGAACTGAAGGGTCGTGTTTGGGTTGAAGGGGTTCGGTCGTGCCGCGAGACGGACGGTCTCATCCGCCACGACGTCGTCATCCACGCCGGACGGGATCGGCAGGAAGAAGTCCATGATCGTGAGCGCGAGGTGTGCCTTCGTGGACGGCATGACACCGTTTCTGAGGCCGGCAAACTCGAACGATGCTCCCACTGTCTTGTAGGTCCCCGAGTCATACGCGATGGCGAGACCGTAGATAGGACTGCCGTTCTCCAGAACGAGCGTCGCGCCCCCGGCTGCGGGAGACAGATGATCGATCCAGTTGTTCTCCCCAGTGTAGGCGAAGTACATCCCCTCGGTGAACGTGCCGGCCTTGCCAGTTACCGGTCCACAGTCGTTGGTGCCATCCTGCGGCGCCGTGAGGCCGAACATGCCATTGAAGTTGTGCCCACCGATGGTCGTATCGTAGTTCCAGCAGTCGCCGGCCTCCAGGTATGCGCACCCGCCGCTGTTCAGATAGTCGACGATCGCAAGCGCCTCCTGCGAGTCCTGACCGATGACGTAGTTACTCGAGTAGATACCGACAGAGATCCAGACGGTCTGATATCGATCCAGATCATCCACGGGTAGCTGCTCCACATAGACGCCGCTGAAACCCAACCCGGCGAGCGTGGTGTGTATACCGGGGCCGCTCGATGTATCGGCGGTCGGATCCCAGACGAGGTAGTGGTACTTGCCGACCGGGATCGCGAAGCCGCTTATGACATCGCCATCCGCGTAGGTGGCCGTGATCGTGAACTGAGCGAGGTGACCAGGTGGCGTGCCCGCTGAGGCCACAACTACGAACGGCTCGGCCGTGTTCACAGCCGTCGCTCCTGTCGCCATGTCCCCGTACGATGCGCCTGCCTGGAGTATGGTGACATAAGGATCGCTCGAACCGAGAACGGCAGTAACACCGCTTGCCGGCTCGCCGTAGTTCCTCATCGTGATCTCGAGATCGACGGTCTCACCAGCATCCAGATAGCCGTTGCCGTTGCCGCTTGGGTCTGAAATCAACTGATCGAAGTAGACAACGTAGGGCGTTGCACTCGTGAAGACGAACTTGATGTCATCGGCGGAGACCTCCGCCTGAGCAATGCCGCCTCAGCAGTTGGCGGCGGAGACGAGCAGCGCCACCTCCAGCTCGTGGACATCGTCAGCGTTGATCCCCGGAAGGTTGAGGAGTTCATCGGACAGGGTGAAGCCGTAGTCCGCCCACCCACCATTCGTATCGATGATGTGGAAGGTCGAACTCGCGGCCCACGGACAGATGCTGCTCGTCGCGGCCAGCGCCGTCTTGCCGAGCGGCGCACCGCTGACATCAAGATAGGTCAGAATGAGACCCGCGGCACACCACGCGCCGCCCCCATCGACCGCGGCCGAGGAGAGCTTGGCGGAGAACTGCACGTCGGTGTTTGGAATGATGATCGACTGCCAGAGCTTCGCGTTGCCGTGGCCGTTGTTGCTCGAGACCTTCACTTCGTAGTCCGGATCGGCATCGAACGCCGTGCTACGCTGAATGTAGAGGTAGGAGCCGGCGATGTTCTGATCCCAACCAGTTGTGAGAGGCTGCTCGATGTCACCGTTTTCCAGGAGGTGCAGACTCGATGCCCCCACCGGGAGTGCAAGACATACTAGGAGCAGCAGGGCTGCCACTGGGTGTCTCATCCTCTTTCCTTTCATCTTGAGGCCCGTCGCATTTGGCCTGCTTGCGGGCCCGTCACATGCGACTCGCAGTCAGCTCTCATCCGTACGGCCATTCGCACGTATTTCACTATATTATCACAATCAGGCCATCGGTTCAAGGCTCATAACTTGTGCACACTTGTCGCGTTACGGTGTATTCAGCATCATCATCGTACCTGTGGGCAACTCCTGTGTCGTTGTCTTTCACGAAACTTGCTATGATTAGATAAGATATGAACTTTCCGACTTGAGATGCAACACGCTGGCAGGAGGTTTCAGAGCATGACAAGACGACGAGTCTTCTTCCCCGTGCTTCTCGCCCTTGCGCTGATCGTGGTGCTCTGGGCGGTGCATGACACGCGCACCGCGGAGCTCATGACGACTGAGGAGGTTGCATCTCGAATCGCAGCCGAGAAGGCATCGCTCAAGGCCGAGATGGCGGCAGAGGGAAAGCTCTACGAGCCGGGGACCTTCCCGAACGACTGGGCATTCGCTCAGCGGGCATACCCCTATGAGGAGATCAACCACGAGCAGATGGCCGAGGCGCTGGCCGACGGACATGCCCTGAGGCTCTCGGCGATGCGTTCGGACCGCGCGTCGTGGCAGGAGCGCGGGCCAAGCAACATTGGGGCTCGTCTCACTGACCTCGCCTTCGACCCGACCAACCCCGACATCATCTATGCGGCAATGGCAAGTGGTGGGCTCTTCAAGACCACCGACGGCGGAAGCTCCTGGGACCCGATCTTCGATGATCAGCCGGTCCTTACCATAGGTGACATCGCCGTCGACCCCGATGATCCGGACATCATCTACGTGGGCACTGGGGAGGCAAACGCCTCCAGCTCAAGCTGGTTCGGCGCCGGGCTCTTCAAGTCGACGGATGCCGGGTCCACCTGGAGTCATCTCGGCCTCGAGGAGACACGCTACACCGGCCGCATCGTGATCGACCCGAAGAACACTGACCGCATATGGGTAGCAGCGACGGGGACGCTCTTCGGAACCAATCCGGACCGTGGCGTCTACCGGTCGGCGGATGCGGGTGGCTCATGGACGCAGGTCTTCGCGCTCACGGATTCGACTGCGGCAATAGACCTGGCCATCAACCCAGATCATCCGGATACGGTCTATGTCGCCATGTGGGAGCGTGTCAGAAGACGCACGTACAGGAGATCCGGTGGGCCGTCGAGCGGCATCTACCGCTCCATCGACGGCGGCGACACGTGGTCCGAACTCACGAGCGGGCTGCCCTCGGGCTCCGGAGTCGGCCGCATCGGCATTTCAGTGTGTGAGTCCGACCCGAGCGTCATCTATGCCATCTATGTCGATGACCCGGGCTACTTCGACGGTCTCTTCAAGAGCACGGACGGCGGCGATACCTGGACGCAGACGAACGACGGCGCACTGTCCGGTCTGACGAGTTCCTTCGGCTGGTACTTCGGCCAGGTGCGTGTCGATCCAAGCGATCCAGACCGCGTATTCGCACTCGGCGTTCCCTTCTACAGGTCTCAGAACGGAGGCGCAAGCTGGTCGGAGGTAGGTTCCAGCAACCACGTCGACCATCACGCCCTGGAGTTCGACCCAACCGACGCCACGAGGATATTCGAGGGCAACGACGGGGGCATCTACTTCTCGACGAACAGCGGAAACTCCTGGACGAAGCTCTACGATCAACCGACCAACCAGTTCTACGCGATCGGGATCGACTATCAGCATCCGGAGCGGCTCTACGGTGGAACGCAGGACAACGGCACGCTCAGGACCCCCACGGGCGCGACCGACGATTGGGAGAGGATCTTCGGCGGAGACGGATTCTACACGATCGTGGATCCGACGGACCCGAACACGATCTACTGCGAGTACCAGTGGGGCAACGCCTACAAATCCACGGACTTCGGCAACTACTGGTACTGGGCGCTCAGCGGTGTTGATGACTACGATCGTAGAAACTGGTCGTCGCCTATGGTGATGGACCCCTCCGACCCTCAGACGCTCTACTTCGGGACCTACAGGCTCTGGCGCACAACCGACGGCGCCGCATGGTGGAACGCGATCAGCACCGACCTCACGAACGGAGACCAGGGTAGCTACGGCACGATCACGACGATCGCAGTCTCCCCAAGCAACCCGGACGTCATCTACGTGGGAACCGACGACTCGAACGTCTGGGTCACCGAGAACGGCGGAGGGAGCTGGTCGAATGTCTCGTCATCGCTACCGAATCGCTGGGTCACGCGTGTCGCCGTCGATCATAGCGACGCATCGGTCGCCTACGTGACCTTCTCCGGATTGAGATGGGATGAGGAGATCGCCCATCTCTACAGGACGGACGATTCAGGCGCGACGTGGACGGACATCAGCGGGAACCTCCCGGACGCCCCGTTCAACGTGGTCGCCGTCGATCCGGACCTGCCATCCGTGATCTACGTCGGCACGGACGTCGGCTGCTACTTCACGAGAGACCTGGGCGCGAACTGGGACGTGCTCGGAACAGGACTCCCTCCGGCGCCCATCTTCGACCTCAAGATCCACCAGCCAACGAGAACACTCGTCGCGGGAACTCACGGGCGTTCGATGCACTCGATCGACCTGGATGATGTGACCGGCGTAGGTGATGTGGTCGCCGAAGCGAAGACCATCGCCGAGTTCGCGAGCTTCCCAAACCCGTTCAACCCGAGTACGACGGTGGTATACCAGCTGTCTCAGCCGGCGAGTGTCTCAATCACGGTCCATGATCTGGCCGGAAGATGCGTGCAGACGCTCGAGTCCAGCTACAGGAACGCCGGTCAGCATGAGACGCACTGGGATGGACGGAATGATGAGGGGCTGGTGGTTTCGAGCGGTACGTACTTCGTCAGGATCGAAGCGAATGGAGAGGCGGTCGCAAGGAAGGTCAGCCTCTTGAAGTAGCGGAAGCGCGCAGACTCGCTATGGGGAACGCATCGTGGGAGCGCGCTAGCTCTCCCTGAAGGTCTCGAGGAAGCTCAGGAACGTGCCCACGTCCTGGTAGTTCGTGGCGATACCCAGGGATATGCGCACGGCTCCGGTGTCTTTGCTGTCGATGCACTGACGGAACTCGTTCAGCGTGACCCTCGCATCGGCATCAGTGAAGCACGCTGCTATCTCTTCCTTCTCGAGACCGAGCGCCATCTCCCCCGCTCCGGGGTTGCAGAAGCAACCTGTGCGGAGTGATATCCCCCACTCGTTCGCACGTTCCTCAACTGCCAGATGATCTACGGTGGCGCCCTCTGCATCGTACACGTTGAAGGCGACGGTGGCGCCGCGGCATTCCATATTCTCAGGACCGTAGATCTTGGCCACGGGACAACCGGTCCCGTGCCTGAGCGCAACCATTCGCTCAAGAAGCCAGGCGGTAAGGCACGTCACTCGCCGGTGTATGGTCTCGATGCCGATCGATTCGATGAAGTCGAGACCCCGCTCCACAGCCGGGAGACACACGTAGTTCGGTGTGCCGTCCTCAAACCTCGCCTCCCCCGTTGCCATGAAATGCTGGTCGGCCTGCACGGAGACCACGGTGATCGTCCCTCCCGAAAACCATGGACGGTGAAGCTTCCCCAGCGCTCCGCGTCGCGCGATGAGAACACCGACACCGGTTGGATAGCCGAACATCTTGTAGAACGACACACAGACATAGTCCGGGTGGTAGCGACGGAGATCGAGGGTGTTCGTGGGGACAAACGCCGCCGCATCGAGGAAGACATCCCACCCCTTCGACTGCGCGATTTCGATCCAGCTAAGGGGATGCTGAACACCTGAGAAGTTGGACTGAGCGGGATAGACGAAGAGCTTGTTATTCGCCTCGGCGCCTTCGTCGAGAGCTCGTTCGACGATATCCTCGGAGATGCACAGGTCCGGTGGCACAACCGGAAGATAGCGCGTGGTCGCGAGATCAGCCCGGCTAAACTCACGGATCCCGTTCGCCGAGTTGTGATTGTCGAAACTGAGGAGAAGCTCGTCTCCATCGGAGAACGGGTAGGCCTCCCCCACGAGCTTCAGCGCGTGGCTGGCGTTGGCGGTGAAGATAACCACGTACTCGTCTGGTGAAGCCTTGAAGAAGCTGAGCACGCGGTTGCGGCAGCGCTCAATCAGCTTGGTGGATACCGACGATGTCGGGTTTGAGGAGTGCGGATTGCCCAGAACATTGCCGAGCAGAAACTCGGACTGCTGCCTCACTTGAGACTCGCCGTAGAGCCCACCCCCGGTGTAGTCGAGGTAGACATGGCCGAGTCTGTCCAGTCGTGCGAACTCTGTGGCCCGGAGTTCATCGATCGCGGATGTCTCTCCATACTCCGGACACTGCTTGAGGAACGACTCGAGACCGCGCGGTAGTTCGCTCTCTCGCGCTGAGTTGGTGTGTGCTGCCAAGAGAACTCCTCCGAAGACCGAGGGAACCGGCATTAAGCTAGTTGATGTACCCAAGAGACTCGAGCTTCTTGAGCGTCTCTTCGTCCATGGTGATGCCGAACTCCTCGTGCGTGTAGATGACGAGGCCCTCCTCGAATCCCTCCAGCTCACTTCTCATCTCAGCGCAGCGATCTCCCCGCGTGGATGCCAGCGAGTGCGGCTCGTTCAGGTTGACGATCGTGGCAACGAACGTCTCCGTGTCCGTCCCCTCGATGTTGTCGGCCTGAACCACAACAGTGTCCCGTCCGACCTGTGCGCTCGTCGGCGTCCACTCGATCAGCCCGGTCACCCCGTCGATCGTCATGCCGTCGGGTGCAGTAAGCAGCGAGAACGTGGGGTCGGGAATACCACTCGCCTCCACGTCGTACGTGAACTCAACATACGTCGCGAGGAGCGTCGTGTCGGGGATATCGGCAATCACAGGGAGCGCGGTCGGGTTACTGTTCTCAAACTGGCGAACGAGGTTCGACGCGATCGTGAAGTCATCGGGCGGCATGCTGGTCTCTGAGACCACGGATCCGATCTCGACGATGATGTCCGAACCCACGCCAACCCAGTCGTAGATGCGCGTGTACTGCGTGCCTATCGGGATCCACTGCTCAGCGAGCCAGACGTATATCGCGCTCGTCTGCTCCGTGTTGACTCTGAGTGCCTCCACGGGACCGAGGCTGGGAAGGAGAACGGTTCCCCAGGCGTCCACGTCCGCGTCGATCGTGACATCGACCCTGACGTCGAGGACCCCCGAGTCGTACATCTGAAACTGGTAGGACGTCTGCAGAAGCCACGAGTCGCCCCACTCGAGCGGATCAGGGAAATCGAGGATGGACGGCGTGAAGACGCTCCAATCGTTGGTCTCGCTGTTCCCGTCGGGCCAGTAGTAGCCGTAGTTCGTCCTCCCCACGGAGGCGACCTGATCGAGATACATCCAGGCCTGGTCGCTACCGATCTCCTCGGTCATTCTCTGGGCGAAGTCGGCGTCGGGGAAGTGATCGGCGGCGTAGAAGCCCGCCCCGGGATCGTCGCCGTCATCGGTGAGGACGTAGTCGAAGCGCTTGATCTCGTCGGTGGGACCGCTGGTGAAGTCCCACGTCTGCGGACCACCGGCAGAACCCAGGAGACCTGAGACGGAGACGTTCAGATCGTTGCTCCAGGAGCGATAGTAGTCCCCGATGTCGTGGAAGAAGTCGTCGGACGTAAGGACAGGACCGTCCCTGCCAGTCGCGGTCAGTGTGAGTAGGAGGACCGCAGCAACAGTCAGAAACCCTGTCGCGAGGACCCTTCTGAGACTCTGCCGACGCGGCATGCCGTACCTCCTGCTTGGGTGGTGGCTCCAGGTGATGTCAGAAAGGTGACGTTCCCTCATGTTACCACAGATAACCGCGTTGAGCAAGCATGCAAGAGTGCGGAAGGGCCCGCAGCCTCCCCTACGCGAGGTCAGAACTTCGGTTTGTAGACGTGGCAGTAGGGCTGCTGCCCCTTTCGTTCGTAGTAGTCCTGGTGGTTGCCTTCCGCCTTCCAGAACGTGCCCGCGGGGAGCACATCGGTCACGACATCGTAGCCCTTGCCCCTGAGGATGTCGATCAGCCTCTCGGCAGTCTCCTTCTCCTCATCGCTGCCGTAGAAGACGGCGGACGTATACTGTTCACCGACGTCGGGACCCTGACGGTTCTCCTGCGTCGGATCGTGGATCTCAAAGAAGAAGCGGGCGAGTTCCTCGTAGGTGACCTTCTGGGGATCGTACTCCACCAGAACGGTCTCCAGGTGGCCGGTCCTGCCGGAGACCACTTGCTCATATGTGGGCTCTTCCCTCGATCCCCCCATGTAGCCGGAGACCGCCGAGACCACACCTTTCTTGCCCGCGAAGAGATGCTCCACGCCCCAGAAGCACCCGCCGGCGAAGTGGGCGCGTGCTGTGTCGATGGCATCCTCGTCCGGCACGAACACAATGGAGATCGAATTCACGCAGTGCCTGACGTTCTTGCCCGTCAGCCTCTCCCTCTCAAACACGTGACCCAGGTGCCCGCCGCAGTTGGCGCACATGATCTCCGTCCTCACCCCGTCCGCGTCGGTCTCACGCCTCATCGCGCCTTCGATCTCGTCATCGAAGCTCGGCCATCCACAGGATGAAGCGAACTTGTCGCTCGATCGATAGAGTGAAGCGTCGCAGCGTTTGCAGTGATAGGTACCCTTCTCAGAATGCTCGTTGTACTCCCCGCTGAAAGGCGCCTCGGTCCCCTTGTCTACAATCACTGCCTCTTCCTCGGGCGTGAGTTCGCGGTGCTTCCTATTGCTACTGTTCATCTCCTGTTCCCCCAAAGCGAGTGCGAAGAGAAGCGGCACGGCAACCAGGGTGATTATCGCTATTCGCCTTCGCATAGTCCACTCCAAGCTGAGATTGGTCTCTGTCTACGTTGTTTGGACTCACGGGCGATCGCCGCGATTCGCGGCCGGCCTAGTAGTGAATCGGTCCTTGCCCGGCCTCTGCTAGATTAGCGCTTGACAGTGGGAGGCCCTCTGGATATACTTGCTTTGTGTTGCAAATTACTTTGTCACTGAACTGGGAGGCGAACTGTGAGCGATGCAAGCATTCAGGAGCAGTTGGGTATCATCCGCTCAATGATAGAGCAAAGCCGCCACGAGACGGCTGAATCGGGACACTTCTTCATCTGGATGGGCGTGCTGTCCGCGATCGCGGCTCTGGTCATCCGTGCGCTCGAGGGGGCCCTGCTCGGGCACCTGATCATCCCCGTGCTTGCAGTGACGGCACTCAGTAACGGCGTGCTCGGGTACGTCCTGATCGCGCGCAGGCGGAGGGCTGCAAGAGCCCGCTCGTACCCCGGGACGGTCTACTCCGGCGTGTGGCTCGCCTGCGGTATGGTGGCGCTCATGATCGTCTTCCTCCTCCCCCATCTTCATGCCATCCCGTGGGAGCTCGTACCGGTACTGGTCTCTCTCGTCGTTGGGATCGGTGTCTTCTCATCCGGTGTCATCTTCGAGGCAAGGGTGGTCACATGGAGCAGCCTGGCATGGTGGGGCGGTGCAATAGTGATGTCGCAGCTTCACGGAGGAGACCGGGCGTACGTGATGGCCGCGGTGATTCTCCTGGGATGGGTCCTCCCCGGCGTAGTCCTCAACCGCAACTACAGACGGCAGCGTGATAACGATGAGTCATGAGCACACCGCCACATCGCTGGACCCTCTGGTCCACGCCCCGGTTCGCCTCGCCATCCTGTCGGTCCTCGCGAATGTCGAAGACGCCGACTTCGTGTTCCTCCGCGAGGCGACGGGAACGACGGATGGCAATCTGAGCACGCATCTGAGCAAGCTCGAGAAGGCGGGATACATCGCTGTCAGAAAAGAGTTCCGGGGCAAGAAGCCGCACACGACGTGCGCGATGACACGCGCGGGGCGGGCAGCCTTCGTGGCATACCTCGAGCAGCTGGAACAGATCATCGAAGGGCAGAAGTGCGGGAATGAAGGCTAGCATGAGAGGCGTGCGCCCGTCGTTCTCTTCCAGTCCTTCTCGAATCCGGTCGACGCCTCCCCCATCAGGGGCCGCTCGTGCTACTGGGGACAGATCTGGGTCTCGCTCGACGATTGGGAGATCGAGTGCCTTACACTCAACGAGGATGTGGTGCTCGAAATCCCCATGGGCGACGCCGGCAATCAGGTGATGAACATGCAGCGTGAGGTGAGATTCGAGAAGACGAGCTGACGTGCATTTGAGAGAGCCCGACCATGAGGCCGGGCTCTCTGTGGTTTGGCGT
The DNA here is from genome assembly GCA_964521425.1 of uncultured bacterium. Taxonomy (GTDB): domain Bacteria; phylum Joyebacterota; class Joyebacteria; order Joyebacterales; family Joyebacteraceae; genus Joyebacterum. The sequence continues at coordinate 217,497 of CAZFRO010000001.1, read as the reverse complement.
CCCCAACGGGAATCGAACCCGTGTTGCCGCCGTGAAAGGGCGGTGTCCTGACCCCTAGACGATGGGGACGCTATGTCTGTCGCCGCTGGGCGCCTGCCGGTGCAGACATCCATGCGACCCTGTTTCTGTGGTAGGCCGTGCTGGGCTCGAACCAGCGACTCCCTGCTTAAAAGGCAGGTGCTCTACCTACTGAGCTAACGGCCCATTCGAACACGCACCGCGCCTCCATGCGTCGCCGCGAAGACTCGCCACGTGCGGCTACCCGCTACGCGCGCAGCGCATCCTGAAGAGCCGCGAGTCCTCTGCCGATCTCAACCTCATGGCCGAGCTTCGCGAGCGCCAGCTCCAGCGCACTGATGACCATCGGCAGATCGCGCTCGCGGATTCCGCCCATGTGGCCGATGCGGAAGACCTTGCCTGAGAGTCCCAGCTGTCCACCGGCAACGCGAACATCGAAGTCGTCGTCCATCGTTCTCACGAGCTTGTTCCCATTGATGCCTTCCGGACAGACACAGACCGTGACTCCGTTGACGGGGGTATCGGGCAGGATGCCGAAACCGAGCGCCTTCACGGCCGCCCTCGTCGCCTCTCCCATCACCCGATGACGGTCGTAGATCTCATCCCAGCCTTCGTCATCCATCATCTGAAGAGCGGTCTCAAGCCCATAGATCAGCGAGACTGCAGGTGTGAAGGGCGTCTGCCCCTTCGACTGGAGCCTCTTCCAGGTCTTCGTGAAATCGAAGTAGAACGTAGGCAGGTCGGATTTCGTCACGCACCCCCATCCGTTCCCGTTGATCGCCACAAACGAGAGCCCGGGAGGAGTCATGAGCGCCTTCTGCGTTCCGGCCACGAGCACATCCACGCCCCACTCATCCATGCGGATCTCGTGAACACCAACGCTCGACGTAGCATCCACGACCGTGATGGCGTCGTGCCCCTCGGCGACCTTCGCTATCGCCTTGACGTCATTGAGCGCACCTGTCGAAGTCTCACTGTGGATGATGAGCACGGCCTTGGCGTCGGGATTCTGTTCCAGCAACTCCCCCACTCTGGCTGGGTCGTTGCTCTGTCCCCACTCGACCGCGTACTCGATGACATCCACACCGTAGACGTTACAGATATCACGCCACCGCTCACCGAACACGCCGTTCAGAAGACAGATGACCTTGTCGCCGCGGGAGAGCAGGTTGGCGACTGCCGCTTCCATCATTGCCGTGCCGGAGCATGTGAAGAGCAGAACGTCGTTTCGTGTTCTCAGGAGTCGCCCAAGCTCATCCTGCACGTGTCTGACCTTGACGGAGAACTCGGGTGTCCTGTGATGCAGGACCTGCTTGCCGACCGAACTCAGGACGGCTCCTGGGATCTTCGTGGGACCCGGCGTGAAGAGCTTTGACTTCATCGACATCCTCCATTGTGAAGTAGGGCTCTCATGAGCCCCGGACCTCAGGCCCTTCTCGTGCCTGTGGCCTCACGGATCCAGCTCCAGACCTCTTTCATTCCCTCCCCAGTTTCGGCGGAGAAGAAGACGATGGAGGTCTCAGCGTCGGGTTCGAGCGTCTCACGCACTACCTTCAGCGCGCCCGCTCGTTTGCCCCTGGATATCTTATCAGTCTTGGTGATCGCAATCAACGTCGGGACGCGAGCGTACTTGATCCAATCGTGCATCTGCACGTCGCCCTTGGTGGGAGTGTGACGAGCATCCACGAGATGCACAATGCCCGACAGCTCCTGACGCTCGTTCAGATAGGACTCTATCAGCACTCCCCACTTCCGTCTCACGCTGTCAGGGACCTTCGCGAACCCGTACCCGGGGAGGTCCACGATGACGAGCCCATTGTCGATCCGGTAGAGATTGAGTTCCCTGGTCTTGCCCGGTGTTCCCGAGATCCTCGCCAGGTTTCTCCTGCCGGTGAGCTTGTTCAGGAGCGATGACTTCCCAACGTTCGACCGCCCGGCCAACGCTATCTCGGGCAGCCCGTCCTTCGGAAGCTGCTTGATGCTCGCCGCGCCCAGAAGGAACTCGGCGCTCTTCACTACCATGTTGCCTCTCCCGACGCCCCCGAGTGGGGCACGTCTGTCGCGTAGCAAACGAGAAGAGGGCCCCGCTTTGGCGAGGCCCCCTACCCGATTCAGCCGATAATGCTAGTGCGGCGCCGGGGTCATCGGGGGCTTGGGGCGCTGTTCGCCCTTGGCCTCTTCCGATTTAGCCTCGGCCTTTTCCCAGTCCTCGAATGCGATTTCAAACACCTGATCGATGCTGCTGACAAGCTTGATGTCGAGATCGCGCCTGACCTCTTTCGGCAGCTCTGCCATGTCCTTCTCGTTCCTGGCAGGGATGACCAGTGTCTTGATCTTGGCACGGTGCGCTGCGACCGATTTCTCGTTCAGGCCACCGATCGGCAACATTTTCCCGGAGAGCGTTATCTCGCCCGTCATCGCAACGTCCGGCCGAGTCGGCCGCCCCGTGAGCGCGGAAACCAGTGCCGTGGCCATCGCTCCACCGGCGGACGGTCCGTCCTTCGGAATGGCGCCCTCGGGAACGTGGATGTGTATGTCTGTGTTTGCCAGCATGTCTTCGTCGATACCAAGCTCAGAAGCGTGAGCCTTCGCATACGAGAGCGCGGCCTTGGCCGACTCCTGCATGACCTCTCCCAGCTTGCCGGTCAACGTGAGATGGCCGTCGCCCTTCATGGTAAGGACCTCGATCGTCAGTATCTCACCACCGACGCTCGTCCAGGCCAGACCGGTCGCCACTCCGATACGGGACTCGGTCTCAACCTCCTGCGACAGGAATCTCGCCATGCCAAGGAACCGGCGCACTGCAGCAGGCGTCACTCTGTGAGTGACCTTCTTCTTTGCCGCATGCTCTCTGGCAATCTTCCGACAGATGTTCGCTATCTCACGCTCGAGGTTCCGAACACCCGACTCCCGCGTATAGTCCTCGATCAGCTTCGTGAGTGCTGCATCGGAGAATGTCACGCCGACGTCGGTGAGCCCGTTCGCCTTGACCTGCTTGGGAACCAGGAACTTCCTGGCAATCTGAATCTTCTCCTGAGCCAGGTACCCGGGCAGGCGGATCGTCTCCATCCTATCCTCAAGAGCCGGCGGGATCGTATGCAGCACGTTCGCCGTCGTGATGAACATCACCTCTGAGAGATCGAAGTCCACGTCGAGATAGTGATCGTTGAACGCGCAGTTCTGCTCTGGATCGAGCACCTCGAGGAGCGCCGACGCCGGGTCACCCCGGAAATCGGAACTCATCTTGTCTATCTCATCCAGAAGGAAGATGGGGTTCTTCGAACCCGCCTTCCTGAGTCCCTGAATGATGCGGCCGGGCATCGAACCGATGTAGGTCCGTCTGTGCCCCCTTATCTCCGCCTCATCCCTCACTCCGCCGAGCGATATGCGCACGAACTTGCGATCGAGCGCCCTGGCGACCGACTTCCCGAGCGAGGTCTTGCCGACGCCGGGAGGACCGACCAGACACAGGATGGGTCCCTTCACCTTCTCCGTGAGCTTGAGCACCGCCAGGTACTCGAGGATCCGTTCCTTCGGCTTCTTGAGGCCGTAGTGATCCTCCTCGAGGATATCCTCGACCTCCCCGATATCCTCACGGTCAGTGGTACGCTTGTCCCACGGGACCATCGTCATCCATTCGATGTAGGTCCGGACAACAGTCGCCTCGGGCGACATCGGTGACATCTTCTTAAGGCGATCGAGTTCGGAGAGGGCCTTCTTCTCCGCCTCCTCGCTCATGTTGGCTTCTTCGATCGACTTCGCAAGCTCAGCAACCTCAGGCGCGCCCTCACCCTCCTGCCCCAACTCCTCCTGGATCGCCTTCATCTGCTGGTGAAGGTAGAACTCCTTCTGGCTCTTCTGAAGCTGCTCGCGAACCTGGTTCTCGATCTTGCGCTCCAGCCGCAGGATCTCGAGCTCACCCGAAAGCGCTCTCGCCAGAATCCGAAGCCTGGTTGTCACATCGGAGGCCTCGAGAATCTGCTGCTTGTCCTCGATCTGTCCCGCGAGATGTGTCGCGACCGTATCGGCGAAGCGTGCAATGTCCTCCATGCCGAGAACCGATGCCAGCACCTCCTGCGGTATCTTCCTCGCAAGCTGGACGTATTCCTCGAACTGGCTCGAGACGCTTCGCATCAACGCCTCAATCTCCACGGTGCGCTCGACCGTTTCATCAATGAGTTCAACACGCGCCTGGATGAAGCTCTCGCCACGAATGAACCGTCTGACGGTGGCGCGTCCGAGTCCCTCGACCAGGACCTTCATCGTTCCGTCCGGCAGCCGCAGAAGCTGGAGAACGCGAACGACCGTTCCCGTGCGGTAGAGGTCGTCCGACGCAGGTTCCTGCTTCTCGGCTTCGCGCTGTGTCACGACGAACATTATCTTGTCACCGTGCATGACTTCTTCGAGAGCGGACACAGAACGCGGACGTCCGACGAGAAGAGGCACAATCATGCGCGGGAACAGGACGAGGTCCCGAAGCGGGACAATCGGCAGCTTCTCGCTGAACTCGATGGTCTCATCATCATGGACTATTCGTAGCATCTCATCTCCCGTTGTCCGTTCCCCCGATCATCGTGTGATTGGGAGTCCGGCAGTCTGCCCCTTAGGACACGCGAGGCGGGAAACACACGTAATACCACTGCCACTCGGTCCATAACATAGTCTGGACGGTCGTGTCCCGCAACTGATGTACCAGCTCCGGGGGCACGGTTTCCTACCGCAATCGGCCTCGCTATGGCAGCGACGGCTTCGCGGGGGGCTCGTGCTTCCTCGTAATCACTTCGTCGATAATCCCGTACTTCAGAGCCTCTTCGGCCGACATGAAAAAGTTCCTGTCGGAATCGGAGAGTATCTTCTTCTTGTTCTGGCCGGTATGCGTCGCGAGGATGTCGGTCAGCTCCGCGCGCATCCGGACGATCTCCTTCGCGTAGATCTCGATGTCGCTCGCCTGCCCCTGACTTCCACCCATGGGCTGGTGAATCATGATGCGTGCGTGCGGCAGTGCCGACCGCTTGCCCTTCTTCCCGGCCGCGAGGAGCACGGCCGCCATGCTGGCCGCCTGCCCCATACAGATCGTGTGCACGTCGGATCTGATGTACTGGATCGTGTCATAGATCGCGAGCCCTGCGGCTATGTGACCACCGGGACTGTTGATGTAGATGTAGATGTCCCGCTCCGCATCCTGCGCCTCGAGGAACAGGAGCTGCGCTATGACGATGTTGGCGACCCTGTCGTCTATCGGCACGCCAATGAAGATGATGTAGTCCTTGAGCAGTCGCGAGAAGATATCGTACGAACGCTCTCCCGCCCTGGTCTGCTCTATGACAAAGGGTGTAAGTCCCATTGTGTGGCGTCCTCCAGTGGTATCGCGTGTGTGAAGCTCGTCTCCTCTAGCCCTCGTCGTCAGCCTTGCTCACGACCTTCTCGGCGGGCGCGCTCGGCAGATCTATCATCTCAGTCTTGACTGTAACACCGCTCGTGAGAACCGTGTGGACCTTCTCGAGCCACAGCTCGTCTTCTATCTGCGACAGAAGATCCGTCCCCTTGAGGTCCTCGTGGAAACTCTCGACCTCGCGGCCTTGATGCGCTGCCACAAGACCAACGCGTGTCTTGATATCATCCTCACTCACCTTGACGCCGTTTGTCTCAGCTATCTTGGCGAGCAGGATGCCGGACTTGATCTGCCGCTCCACGACCTCGCGGTACGCGCGATCGAACTCGTCGCGATCCGGCAGATCGGTCTCCTCGCGGCCATCGGTCATACGCTTGTACATGCGCTCGAGACGATTCTGGACGAGGCACTCAGGCAGCTCGAACGGATTCTCCATGACGAGCTTGTTGACCACATCCTCGTCGAGCTTCCGCCGTGCCGCCGCCTTGGCCTCCGCCTCCAGGCTGTTCCGCACCTGAACTCTGAGATCAAGAAGCGTCTCGAATTTCCCAAGCGTCCGGGCGAACGCATCGTCAAGAGCCGGGAGCTTCTTCTCCTTGACCTCCTTGACGGTGACGTCGAACAGAAGAGTCTGCCCGTTCAGGTTCTCGTTCCCGTAGTCATCAGGGTACTTAACGGTGACCTTCTTCTCGTCGCCGGGACTCGCACCTGTGAGGGCCTCCTCGAGTTCCTTTACAACACCTTCCCTGCCAACCTCATACGGGAAGTCGACCTGCTTCGATTCCTCGATGGCGTTCCCGTGGTCGTCCAGGCGAACGTAGTCAATGACGACGAAGTCGCCGGCGCCCGAGGGACGCCCTGCCGTCACAAGCTCTGCCCGCTGTTCCCTTAGCTCATCGAGGGCGCGTGCCACATCCTCGTCGGCGATGTTCGGTATGCGCTCGGTGAACTCGAAACCGCTGTAGTCGGAGACCTCTATCTCCGGCTGCACTTCCACGACTGCGGCGAACGTATGCTCACCGTCCGCCAGTTCGCTGTCCAGACCCTCAACGGTCGGATCACAGATGGGCTTGAGTCCCGACTCCCTGATCGCACTTACATACGCCTCGCTCATCAGTGTCTCGAGCGCCTCGACCCTCACGGCGTCACCGTGAAGCCCCTCAAGCATCTTGCGAGGGGCCTTCCCCTTCCTGAAACCCGGTACCTCAGCACGCTTCGAGAGATCTGAATAGAGTTCGCTCACCTTCTTTGCGATGTCCTCCTCGGGCAGGACGATTACAAGCTTCCTCTTCCACCCGTCGAGTTCTTCTACGCGAACCAGCAACGACTGCTCCTTTGTATGAATGGCTGCATAAACTACGCCTACAGAACCAAGAGAGACCGTATCCTTGACATGTGGTGCGAGAGGGGGGACTCGAACCCCCACAGGTTTCCCTACTGGAACCTAAATCCAGCGCGTCTGCCAGTTCCGCCACTCTCGCTCGCCACAGACCTCCGTGCATTACTCCGCGGAGGCGTGCCCTATGACGGTTGCGACAATGATCGAATTCCGCTTTGTGTCAAGACCGTCCGCTCTCGACGGCAGCACAATCGGAACATGAGACCCGATCAGGACGCCCGCATTCTGAACGCCCTCCGTCATGAAGTAGAGAGCCTTGTAAAACACGTTCCCGACGTCTATGTCTGCGAACGTGACGAGATCCGCCTTCCCGGCGATCGGGCTCCTGAGGCCCTTCGTCCTGGCAGCGTCCTCGCTGATGGCGTTGTCGAACCCGAACGGACCGTCAACGATGCAACCGGTAATCTGTCCCCGGTCGTTCATCTTTGCAAGCGCAGCGGCATCAATCGTATGCGGCATCTTCGGATTGACGAGCTCGAGAGCGCCGACAACGGCCACATTCGGGCACTCCCATCCGAGCTTGTGCATGGCATCGACGGCGTTTCTGATGATATCTGCCTTCTCCTCCAGTGACGGAGCCAGCACTATGCCCCCGTCGGACATACAGAGCAGGCGACCGAAGGTCGGGGTCCAGACTATGGCGATATGACTCATGAGTCCGCCGTCACGGATCCCCGTCTCCCTGTCCAGAACGGCCCTCATGAGCACGGCGGTGTTCATCTTGCCCTTCATGAGGAAGTCGACTTCACCCTGACGCACGAGTTCCACGGCTCTCCAGGCTGATTCAACAGGTCCGTCCGCCTTGACGATGCGCCACGACGATATGTCCAGACCGGCGCCCTTGGCCGCCGCCTGAATGAGATCCGGGTCGCCTACAAGAACCGGGTCGACAAGTTCGAGCTTCCATGCGTCGTGCGCCGCCTCGAGCGCGCATTCGTCCCACGCCGCGGCCAGACCGAGCCGGGCTTTCCCGCGCTTCTTCCCGTACTCGAGCGCCCTTGCTCTGAGTTCGTCGAAGCTCTTCGGTGGTTGCACTCCACCCATGCGTACTCCTTTCGCCAACTTGATCCTAAGAATGCCTAGAGAGATTTGTAGTCGTTCGTCATCGCGTACTCCGGCACTACCAGCAGACGTTGCCCTCTCCCGCTATCGCGCTACCCGTGGGGTAGACCCTCGGGGGCGCTTCTTCTCGCAGTACTTCGAGCGCACCCTCGGCCAGCGACTCCAGCTCGTTCTCACCTGGCAAGACCAGTACGTCGGCCACGAAGGAGACGCGCTCCTTGAGAATGCCGACCAGGAGCTCTGAATTGGCGATTGCCCCGGTCAGCACGATCGTGTCGACGTCACCGGACAGCACGGCGGCCATCGCGCAGATTTCCTTGCCCATCTGGTAGACCATCGCCTCGACGGTCTCCCGCGCGTCCAGGTCGCCGCCCTCCACGCGCTTCTCGATCTCACGGAAGTCGTTTGTGCCCAGATACGCCAGAAGCCCGCCCTCCTTCGCGATGAACTTCTTCATCCTCCCGGGGTCGTATCCCTTTTCGATCATGAAATCGAACATCTCTATCAGGGGCAGCGCACCCGTGCGCTCCGGTGAGAAGGGTCCCCCGGAGAGAGCGTTGTTTACATCCACCATCTTCCCTTTCCTGAGAGGCGCGATTGAGATCCCGCTTCCCAGGTGGGCCACGATCATGTTGACGTCGTCGATGCGGCGTTCCAGCCTCGCGGCCGCCTTCTTGGCCGTGGCCTTGATGTTGAGCGCATGCAGGAGGCTCTTGCGCTTGATCTCGGGGTGCCCTGAGTACCTGGCAAGAGGCTCAAACTCATCCACACAGACCGGGTCGACGACGAATGCCCTGCCGCCGAGATCCCGTCTGAGCGCCTCGGCCAGAAGCGCACCGAGATTGCTTGCATGCTGCCCTGCGTACCCGGTCCGCGCATCCTCAAGCATTTCCTCATTAACAACGTAGGTTCCACTTGGGATCGACTTGAAGAGACCTCCCCTGCCGACGACAGCGTGAAACGGCTTGTCGTGGTAACCTCCGCTCCTGAGAGCAGCCTCGATCGCGGTCTTCCGGTAGTCGAGCTGGTCGGGAATGCTGTCGAACTCCGAAAGCTCCTCGCGTGAGTGGTCAACGGTCGCCTCATAGACGCGCGAGTTCTCTTCGTAGACGGCGATCTTGGTGGTCATGCCGCCCGGGTTAACGGCCAGCACTCTCAGGACTCCCGACATGTCGCATCTCCTCGCTCGACGGACAGAACCGCCCAGAACCCTAGGAGCATAGCACAGATCGCGCCTCCACCAAACCCCGAGCTCCGTGCTGTAAGACAAGGGGCCATCTGCGGTGCTTTCCCACAAACGGCCCCTTTTGTCCCAGGGTACAGCGATTCCGTCATCACAACTAGAGACTACTCCAGAACGATTATGTTCTTCGCGGCACAGATCTCCTTGAGCTTCTCAGGCCAGATCGAGACCGTCACCTCACCGAGATGCGCCGTGCGAAGGAAGTACATGTAGGTCCTCGCCTGCCCGATACCACCACCTATCGAGAGCGGGATCTCATCGTTCATGATGGCCTGGTGGTACGGCCGGTCCATGAAGTCCATCTGACCTGTGAGCTCGAGCTGCTGCTTGAGCGTATCCTTGGTCACACGGATGCCCATCGATGTGAGCTCGTGACGCCGCTTCGTGACCGGGTTCCACACGAGGATGTCGCCGTTCAGCCCGTGCATCGGCTCGCCCTTCTCGGAGACAGTCGGCGTGACCCAGTCATCGTAATCCGCCGCGCGCATCTCGTGCGGGTACCCATCCTTGAGAACCCAGCCGATACCAATGATGAAGACCGCCGGATGCTCCATGATGAGCCTCGTCTCACGCTGCTTCCTCGGAAGGTCCGGATACATTTCCAGAATCTCTTCAGCGTGGAAGAACTCAAGCTCCTCGGGGAAGTCCGGGTACTTGTCGGTCTTAAGCTCCGGGAAGAGCTCCTGCGCGTGCATCCCCGCACCGCGGAGGACCTTCCATATCTTGCGGACGGTGTCCTTAAGATACTCGAGGTTGCGGTCCTTGTCGGTGATGACCTTCTCCCAGTCCCACTGGTCCACGTAGGAGCTGTGGTCGTGGTCGAGGAAGTAGTCCTTACGCACGGCACGCATGTCGGTGTTGATCCCCTCACCCACCGCGCAGCCGAACTGCTTCAAGGCCGGGCGCTTCCACTTCGTGGCAGCCTGAACAACCTGCGCCTCGATCCGCTTCTCAAGCCCGAGACCGCACGGGAAATCAACCGGTGTACGCGACCCGTCGCGATCCAGATCATCGTTGACGCCGCTGCTCTTCTCGACGATGAGCGGAACCTGCACGAGCTGCAGATTCAGCTCCTTGGCAAGGCCGTCCTCAATGTACCGCTTGATCTCGTAGAGCGCCTTCATGCGCTCCATCGGAGGGAGAATCGGCTCATAACCATCGGGAAGGATCTTCGCCACCTCTTCGTACGTGCTGATTCCGGGTCCTGCCAGATCAGCGGTCTTGTCCATGTTCGCCATGCATTCCTCTCCTGGTTCTGTCGGTCACCACGACCGTGTTGTGCCCTTCTACATCAACTAATCTCACCGAGTCCAGAATCGTACTACCGCGAGGAAGAACGCGGCAACCACATTTCCCGCCGCGCATGCCTGTGACGCGGCAATCGCGTTCCCCGCCGCATGTCTACGGCGTGGCAATGACGCCGTGTGACTTCCTGCGGGTTCGATCTGATTCCTCAATGACCTTGGCAAGGCGCTTGATTCCCTCGACGATGTTCTCCTTCGATGGGAAGGAGAAGTTGAGTCGCATCGTGTTCTTCTCCTCGCCGGTACAGTCGAACGCCGAGCCAATGACAAACGCCACGTTGTTCTCGATCGCCTCGTAGAACAGCTCCTCGGAGTTCATGTGTGCAGGTAGCGTTACCCAGAGGAAAAGCCCGCCCTCAGGCCGCGTCCACTTGAGACCGGCGAGATCGGGCATGTAGTCATCGAGTGCCTTGAGCATCACCGCCATCTTCTCTGAGTAGATGCTCTTGACGTTCTCGACCACCTTGCTGAGGAGGTTCCTGCTCATGAACTCAGCCACGATCGCTTGAGTGAAAGCCGGCGTGCACAGATCGGTCGCCTGTTTCGCCGTCACGAGCTTCTCGATCACCGCCTCATCTCCGATCACCCACCCCAATCTCATGCCGGGGAACAGGATCTTCGAGAATGTGTGAAGCCCGAGCACCTGTCCCTTCCCGTCAAGGGCGTAGATCGTCTTGACACTCTCGCCCTCATAGCGCAGCTCTCGGTACGGGCTGTCCTCCACGACGAGCGAATCGTATTCGTAAGCGAGCTTCAGAAGCTCCTTCCGACGCTCCTCCTTCATCGTGAGACCGGCCGGGTTCTGGAAGTCGGGAATCACGTAGATGAACTTCGGTCTCAGCCCCTTCTGCTTCAGTTTCTTGAGTTCGAGTTCGAGAAGGTCCATCCGCATTCCGCCTTCATCCAGCGGAACTCCGATCATGTGCGCGCCGTAATTGTGGAAGGCGCTCAGGCCCCCGACATACGTCGGCTGCCCGACTATGACCGGGTCACCGTTGTCGATGAAGCACTTCCCGACAAGATCCAACGCCTGCTGGGAGGCGACCGTGACGAGGATGTTGTCCGGGTTGAGCTTGATGCCGTTCTCCTGCTCGTGGTAGGCGATAAGTTCATCCTTGAGCTTCGGATCGCCCTCAGTCGGGCTGTACTGCAGTGCCGTCCTGCCCTCACGCTCAAGGACGTCGAGCACAACCTCCCCCACTTCCTTTATGGGGAAAGCGTCCGGATCGGGCAGACCTCCGGCGAATGAGATGACCTCAGGTCTCCGAGTGAGCTTGAGAAGCTCGCGGATGACAGATTTCTTCATCCCTCGTGCGTTTGTTGAGAAGAGCCCCTGAAGATTGCTGACCATGTGTCCCCTCCCGGAAGAAGCCCCGTGTGGAAGACGAAAACACCTTCATGCCGACTGAGCGAAACACCTGAGATTAGCAGCACCATCGCCCAGTGTCAAGCACCAGACTGAAGGCCCAAAGAGGGAACAAGAGCGGACCGGCGGCGCCGGAATTGCGGTCGTTCTTTCGACTTGACCGTATTCCTGTATCATGATACCTTTTCGTGAAATTCGTTTGTTCAACGGTTGTGGTTGGGATTGGCAACTCTACATGCGAACATCGAGGCGCCACTCTCAAAGCCTCGGGCCATGGTGCACGAGCTGAACGATGGAGACTTGAGATGCCGAGCAAGAAGGAACTGGGACGTAGACTGCGCCTCGCTCGCTTTCGGAGAGGATTTACGCTCAAGGATGTGGCTCGTCGCTGCGGGATGTCAGCCACCCACATCTCAGAAGTAGAGCGTGGGAAGACATCGCCGACAATCGGCGCTCTCCAGCGAATCGCGAACGCGCTTGGCGACAACCCCTCGGTCTTCGTGACGGACGAGTCACTGCCTTGTGTCGCATTTACGAGAGCCGAAGACAGATGCGATCTGTTCCTGACGGATGCCACAGGCAAGCCGGATCGGTTCCAGATCGCCAGCGCCGGCATACCTGGTGGGATCATGCAGGTTTTCACACGGACCCTTTCTCCAGGCGAGACCCTCTCAATGCAGCCCCGGATAGGCGAAGCCGTGATGGTCTGCCTCAAGGGGATGTACAGACTCACTATCGGTGACGAAACCGTTGTTCTGAGAGAGGGCGACACCATCCAGTTCAGATCCGATGACGGCTACGACGCCGAGATCCTGGGTGATGAGGACCATGAGGGGGTGGCCGTCTTCGCGTCTCCGATCCTGCTCCAGATTTAACAGTCGCTTTCCTGGTATCCCCGACTCTCGTGCAGATCTGAAGATCTGCATATCACAGGAGACAGCAGCATGCCCACGAAGGAAGAAGTTGGACGCCGGATCAAGCTGGCCCGTTTCAGGCAGGACATGACGCTCAAGGAGGTGGCCGTGCGCTCCGGGATGTCGGCCACGCACATATCCGAGATAGAGCGTGGCAGGACGTCACCCACCATAGGCGCGCTCGAGCGCATCTCAAAGGCCCTGGGAGAGCGACCGGCCCACTTCGTAGAGGAAACGACGCACTCCCTCTCGGTCCTCACGCGCAGAACCGAGAGGACGAAGATATATTTCTGCGATCCTCATGGACAGGTCATCGCGGCTGAAGCTGTGACGAGAACCGTGCCCTGGAGCATGACCCGTATCTTCAGGGATATCACCAAGCCCGGCGTGACCACCGGCCGCCCACCCGCCCTTGGCGAGATAGTCGTGCTCTGCGCTTCCGGCATGCTCCGTTTCGAGGCCGCGGGTTCCTCAACCGTCCTACGAGAGGGTGACACTATTCAGTTCTCGCTCACGAAGGGGTTTGAGTTCGAGAATGTCGGAGACGAGCCGGCAGAGTCCATCTCAATCGCCACGCTGGCAGCCAACACAGGCTGGTAGCATCCGGGTGGTAGCATCCTGCAACCACCGTCCCAGCGGCAGCAACGCGGACCCTCAACCTCGTAGCCGCCGGACCCTGTGCAACACTATACTGCCTTTATAGCCACCATAGCACCCACGACACACAGACCTCCCTTGTGCGGCCTCTCTTATACTTGCAATATGGCACAACTTGTGCAACTTGGGTTCGTAGAAGTTGTACTCACGACGTATTGCGGTAGCCACTCTGCATACGTAGTGAGTAAGCCACAGGGAGAGTCGCCATGAGATACGCATTTAGAACACTCAGAACCGAGCGAGCGGCAGCTCTGCCGGTAACCCTGCTCATCACAATCGTAGTCCTCATAATCGTCTACACGATCGTCTCCCTTGCCAGCCAGGATGCGGTCCTATCGATCAGGGACGCCCATGTCTCAGCGGCCTTCTATGCGGCTGAGTCCGGCATCGGGACCGCCGAGGCGTGGTTGGAGGCGCAGGATGCATTCCCCGCGATTGTCACGCACCCGTTTGGCGAGGGCCTGATTGACGTCGGCGCAGGTAGATACGCAGTCACTATCGCCCCCGACAGTACCCACTCGTCACCCACTCGACCGGCGTTCGCCGTAACATCCACGGGCATCTGCGGGAACCACACACGGATCATCGAAGTCGTCTTCGTACCTCAGTCCTTCGCCGACTTCCTCTACTTCACGACCCTCGAACACGAGCCCGGCGGCGGCAACCCCTGCTGGTTCATCAGCAGTGATGTCATCGATGGCCCGCTTCACACGAACGACCAGATCGCTATCTTCGGCAACCCCACCTTTGGTGGCGACGTCACGAGCGGTTGGGGCGGAGCGGATGACAACAACCAGACTCACGATCCTTCGTTTCTCTACTACAACGGGGACGAGCACAACCACATCGAATCAGCCGAACCCTCCAACGCTCCCTTCGACAACCCGACGTTCACGGACGGATACGAGCTTGGCGGCTCCATGATCGAGATCCCCGATGTCCTGAAGACCTTGAAGGACCTCGCCGAGGCAGGCGGCGTCTACCTGGTCACCATTGCCGGCAACTACGACATCGTTATGAGCCGCACTGACCCCGAGACGGGCCTGCCCATGTATGGCTTCGTCAGCTACAAGAAGAACAACTCAGACTGGACGGATATCGATCTCACTGACATCAATGGCATGATCTACGTCAACGGGAGCGCCAACATCTCTGGTGTGCTAGATGGCCGCCTGACGATCGCCACAAGCAGCAATCTCTACATTGTCGATGACATCACGTACCGGGATAGCGATGAGAACGGTCCCCTCCCCGACGGAAGCGACATCATCGGACTTGTCTCCGGATCCGATGTCATCATCGAGAACAACGCAGCCAATCAGGATGACTTGATTGTCCACGCCGCGCTAATGGCCCTCAACCAGTCCTTCCGCGTCGACGGATACAACGTCGGAGATCCTCGCGGCACGCTGACAGTGCACGGCGGCATCATCCAGGAGTTCCGAGGACCGGTGGGAACCGGCTACCTCAATGGAGAGGAAGTTGTCGTGGTCACTGGGTACAGCAAGGACTACCACTACGATGACCGCTTGTACTACATGCCGCCTCCTGGCTTCTTCCAGACCGGCAGCTACAAGCGCCTCACCTGGAAGGAGGTGCAGGCGTGATGCGAACCCACGATAGGATATCGAGCCGACCGCGCCCCAACACGCGGCGACCCGAGTCGGCCCGCTCGAGCGGCTTCGCGCTCACTGAGCTCCTCATCGCCGTCTTCCTGTCCGTTGTCGCGATCGCCGCCGCGACGGCCCTCTACTCCGTGGGCATCAAGGCATGGACTGGGACAGCTTCTCTCGTTGATGTACAGCGCGAGGGATCCCTGGCCATGGAGCAGATGATCAAGCAGGTCCGTCCGGGCAGCTCTGTCACAGCAAGCGCGTCTGGAGAGACACTCTCTGTCTACTTCGCAGCGGTCTCAGGCGACAGCATGATCGCCCACTTCTATGTGGATGGAAACCAATGCCTCCGCGATATCAATGGAGGCACGATAACCGATCGCGTCGACTCGCTTCGATTCAGCGTCTCAGGGCAGCACACGGTCAACGTCGATCTCTGGATACGCGATGACGCTGGTACGGTGGGGCGCGCGGTGGACGACAATGCCGTGCTCTACTCATCGAGCGCGGTCTGCCGAAACTAGCACGTACAACAGGAACCTGAGAGGAGAGCTAAGGCTGTGAGAGCGACACACGACACAGCAGATCCAGGAGCCGCGGCCGGCCGGTCCGGCGCGAAAGCGCGGGTCTTCGACAGGATCAGACGGCTCTTGAGGCTCGGGTCGAACAGGGCCGGGTCAACAATCGTTGAGGTCCTCATCTCGGTCATCATCATCGGTATAGTGATCGTGCCCGTCTTCGACGGTCTCCTGGGCGGACGGATGATGGCGGCTCGACGGGGCGAAGAGAGGATGGCTCTGAGACTCATCGAGCGCAAGATCGAGCAGCTTCTGGATGCGGGCTATGGCTCAACTGGAGACGACAGTGACATCGCAAGCGTCAGCGTAGTGAGCGGAACCCACCCCACGGATCCTTCGATCGTGCTCAATACGCGCGGAAACAGTGACGCATCGGACGACGTGCTGGGATCCATGACCTGGACCGTGCAGGACATCGACTGGACAAGCCCGGGCGATCGGGTCTACGCCAAGAACATCATCGTTCAGCTGGAATGGCCAAGCGGAGCTCCGAGGAACTCCGTAGCTGTCACATTCATGATCGGCCGCTAGGGTGCAGGCGGCACCAACCGCCCTAGTGGGGGCAGACGAGGCTTGAGAGGACGCACATATGACTATCAAATCTAAACTGAGGGAAGAGCACGGTGGGGCGCTCATACCCGTGATGATCATTGTGATGGTGGTTCTCATCATGACAATGGGGATAATGGAGTTCTCCAGTCTGGACGCCAGACTCGCCAATCGGGATGTCGAGACTGCGCAGGCCTTCTATCTGGCGGAGTCCGGCCTCCAGCGAGGGCGGTCCTGGATCGATGCTCAGGACACGTATCCGACAGACGGGGACTGCCCATTTGGAGAGGAGCCCGAGACACTCGATGCGGGCGTTTACATGGTGACGATCTACGCCGACTCGGTGCATTCCACCCCGACTCGGCCTGCGTTCACGCTCCGCTCGACTGGCACGGTAGACGGCCGCGTAACGGTCATTGAAACCGATCTCGTCCCGCAGTCATTCGCGGACTTCCTCTACTACACAGACGCCGAGCACGAGCCCGGCACGGGGAGGTCCATCTGGTTCTGCAGCTTCGACGAGATAGAGGGCCCCCTTCACACGAACGACCAACTGAACATCATGGGCGACCCAGTGTTCGACGGCGAAGTCACAAGCGCATACGGCGGACCGGACGACAACAACCCGAATCACGACCCGAGCTTCCAGTACTACAACGGTGACCGCTACAACCACATAGAATCCGCCGATCCGACCAACGCGCCGCACGATGAACCGACGTTTGGAGATGGCTACGTGCTTGGCGCTTCGGAGATCGAGCTTCCGAACAACCTGAACGAGATGAAGTCTGTGGCACAGAGCGGCGGAGTCTTTGTTAGCGGCAACTACGAGGTGGAGTTCGCACGAGACGATGACGTCTCAGGAGACCCGATGTACGGGTACGTCAGCTACCGCAAGTCCGGGAAGAGCTGGCACGACGTGGATCTCGACGGCGGGGGCTTCAACGGAGTCATCTACGTAAACGGCGGGATCTCGTCAATGTCGGGAGTGCTTGATGGGCGTCTCACGATAGTGAGCAACGGCAATATCACCATCTCGGATAACGTGACATACCGCGGCAGTGACGGCATTGACCTCGATGAGGACTGCAATGATATGCTCGGTATCATCTCGGGAAGTAGCATCCTCCTCGACAACAATGAGGCGAACCAGGACGACTGCATCGTTCACGGTCACATGATCGCACTGTCCGATTTCAAGGCAGACAACTACCACACGGGTTCGCCGCGCGGCACTCTGTCCGTACGAGGTGGAATCGTGCAGCAGTACAGGGGCCCGGTCGGAACAGGGGTGATCTCCGGTGACACTGTCATCATTCTCACGGGGTATGCAAAGGACTACCGCTATGACTGGCGGCTCCGCGATACGCCGCCTCCGGGCTATCTCCTCACCGGAAGCTACACGCAGCTGGGATGGAGACAGGTAGCCTGTAACTGAGCCGCCCACCAAGAGGACAATCCTCCAAGACGATTGTGTTGCCCCGGTGTCACCACCGGGGCTTCGTCTTGCCTATTGTCGGATGCGAATGTTAGGGAGCGAATGTAGGCGTGCGAAGCAGCGTCGTGAGCTGGGACGAGGCGCGGAAACCACCGGGGACTCGGCGCCGGCCGGCTGCCACATTCACGTGGCGGAGGATCAACATGTATTCACATGGCGAAGGATCAACGTGCATTCACGTGGCGGAGGATCAACGTGCATTCACGTGGTGGAGGATCTCAACGTGGCTGATGTATCAGGCGAAGTGTGTGATGGCCGCGTACCAGGCAAGTAGAGCATCGCCCCAGACGACGGCGAGCAGAGTACCGAATGCGATGAATGGACCAAAGGGTATCGCGTGCTCGCAGTCCTTGCCCCGGACCGCAAGAAGGATGACTCCGGCCACGGCGCCGCTCAGGAAAGCGACGAAGAGCAGCAGAAGCACCGCCTGCCAGCCCAGGAAGGCGCCAAGCATTGCAGCAAGCTTGATATCTCCCCCACCCATGCTCTCCTTGCCGAAGGCAGCCGTGCCGGCAATGGCAATGAGGTAGAGCGCGCCACCGCCCACTACCGCTCCCAGGAGAGATCCACCGAACGTCGTCAGACCGAGATACGGCGCCAGGATGAGCCCCACCGCGATCCCCGGAAGCGTGACGCGATCGGGTATGATTCTCAGATCAAGGTCAATGAATGAGACGACGATCAGAACGTAGCTGAGCACACACAGGACCAGCGCCTCCCGGCCCAAGCCGTAGCGCCACAGCAGAAGCACTGGCACGAGTCCGGCCAGCAGTTCAACCACAGGATACCGCGAGGAGATGACCGCCTTGCAGTGGCGACACCTCCCTCGCAGTATCAGGTAGCTCACAATGGGAACGTTGTCCCGCGGCGTGATCCTGCGACCACACTCGGGGCAGGCAGACGGCGGCCTCACGATCGACTCTCCTCTGGGGAGTCGATATATGATCACATTGAGAAAGCTACCAAGAATAGCTCCCATTGCGAACAGGCTCACCGCCATCAACACTACCAATCCTCCGTCATTGCATCGATTTCACTCTCGCGTCGCTCGCTGTAGCGCTCGAGGGCCTCTCCGCTCAGGATTCTCGGCGTCAGGAAGATGACTATCTCCGTGTCCGTCTCCGTCCTGATGCTCTTCCTGAAGAGTAGCCCCAGAAGTGGAATGTCGCCCAGAAGCGGCACCTTGAAATCGGTGTCGACTACGTCTGTTCTGAGAAGGCCACCGATGACGACCGTCTTGCCATCAGGTATCATAACGGTCGTCCGGGCCGTCCTGTGCTTCGTGTCAACAGCATCGTCGGGGAAGTAGGCCGAGCGCTGTGCAGAGCTGACCATCGGCTCGACTTCCAGGGTGACGATGTTCTCGCTGTTCACGTGAGGTGTCACCATCAGGCTGACGCCGACCTGCCCGAAGATCGGTTCGACGGTCGACTCCTGCCCGCCCTCGCGATACGTGACCTTCCGAGCCAGAGCCATGTTGCGAACGATCTCTACGACAGCCTCTCTGTTGTCCAACGTCAGGATCTGAGGCCTTGCGAGGACGTGTGCTCGTCCTTCCTTCTGCATGGCCGATATCATGGCGGTGACATCCTTGAGATCGCTGAAAGAGGCGAACTTGCCGATCGAAAGCTCGAACAGACCTTCCGTATCCGAGGTGTTGTTGAAGGTCGTGTTGTACGAAGCGCCTGACCCGTCGTCCATCGGGTTGCTGGCGTCCCAGGAGATGCCAAGTTCATGCGATGAATCCCCTGAGAACTCGACAATCTTGGCCTCGATGAGAACCTGGCCGGTCGGCGTGTCCAGTTCCTGAACCAGAGCTCTGAAGGTCGCCATGTTCTCGGGGATGTCCGAGACGACAAGCGAGCTGGTTCTCTCATCGACGACGACACTGCCGAGATCGGTAAGAACCTCCTGGATGGTTTCGCCCAACTCGACCGCGTTCGCGTAGTTGGTTCTGAAAACCTCCGTCATCGTCGCCACGGGCGGACCTTCCGGCGACGACATGATGACGTAGATATTGGTTCCCTTCTGTCGTGTGTACCACAGACCGTTTGCCCGCAGGATCGCCGCAAGAGCATCCTCAACCAGAACGTCCTCGAGATAGACATTGATGTTTTGTCCAACGAGTTCCGAACCGATCAGGAAGTTGATGCCCGATTTCTGGGTCATCACCTTGAGTACGCTTCCCAGGGTAACGTTCTGAAGGTTAAGCGATATCCGCTGGCTTCTGACAATCGCCTCGTTTGCGCTTGTCTGAGACCACGCGAAGCTCGTCGTCGCAAGAAGCACTGCGACGATCACCAAGAGTAGTACCACACTCCGGCAACGTGGTGGATTCAACCTGCTGAACATATTTCCCAACCTCCTCAGTCGACGGTGAATACAGATAGCTCCTGTTAGTGCTCGTACACTATTCAACGGCGAGTTCGAAGGACTTCGACCTGTAGGTCAGTAGCACACGGTCGAATTCGATTCCCACGATGCGCGCTCCCTTTATCTTGTCTCCAACGCGCAGATCCAGTCCATCTATCATCGCTATCGGGTTGTCGGGATCCCATATGACACCATAGAGAGTCATGAATGGGAGCTCAATGGGTGCGGGGGCCTGTGATGCCTGCTTAGTAGGACCGCTCGGTCTGGATATGGCTCTCAGCAATGGCTCCATAGGGTCGCGAAGGTCTATCCCGCCGTATATCTTCTGAGCTCTGGCCTTTGCTATGGAAGCAACCGAGAGCAAGAGGCCGGGGTCCTTGTCGAGAAGACTGCTGCTGCCGGAATCGGCAGCAGCAGCAGCTGACTCCGTCGCTCCACCCGGGAGTACTCTGACCACGACGACAACCACAAGAACGAGAGCCAGGAGGCCTACCACAAGCTGTTTCTTCTTATCAGCCGTCAGTTCACTCATCTTCACGGCGCTCAACCCTCCCAGGAAACCGCGCCCACGACAATCCGGACTGCGGCGTCCCCTGTTCCACTCTCCGGACCATCTATCTCGACCGACCTCACGATCAGATACCTCTCCGAACTCTCAATTGCGGCGATGAACTGCCCAAGTTCGTGGAAGGACCCCACAAGCGAGATCTCGATTGGGTACTCAGTCACGCGTTTCGACAGGCTCGCCCCCGCGAGCAGCACGGGCTCTCCCCTGAACCTGAGCCCCGCATCCTCTCCCATCTCCTCCAGCACAGCGATCACGGTCATTCGCTGATCGCCATGCATGAGTGCGTCCTTGAACCCGGCAACTGCGGTGCTCGACTCACGCACAATGAAGAAATCCTGGATGATGTCTTTCTTCTCCTTCAGAGTCTCCAGCCTCACCCAGACCGGCTTCAGAACAACGAAATACGAGATGTTCGCAGCAGCGATATAGACCAGAATCGCCACCGCGGCGATCTTCCAGATCGACCACGGAGATCGGATGATCGAGTGGCCGCGCTTGAAAAGAACACGAACCGTCCCCGAAGAAGACACCTCTGCTGCGAGGTCTTCCGACGCGCCCTCTTCCGACGGCAGCTCTTCCTGTTCAGGCCTCTCATCGGCCTTCTTGCGACTGAACGGCAGCTTCAACATCTACCCCCACCGACCGTGATCCTTGAGCCCCCTCGACTCACTGATCATCAGATCGTGCGATTCCTTCGCGGCTACTTGAACAAACACGTGATCTCAAACCCGATCACCGAGTGCCCATCTATCTTCGACTTGCCGGTCTCGGCAAATTTGACCTCTGATATGTGGCTCTTGAGTTCCGGATCTTCCTCAAGTCTGGTCGCGAAGCTCTGAATCGCCTCCTCGCTACTCGTACCCCCAGACGAAAGGGCGTGCCCTTCGACAACTATGCCTCTGAAGCCGGAGGTCTTTCGCCCCTCATCGCGCGGAATCTTGAGGCCCACGTGAGTCAACCAAACGTCGTCCTGAACTGCCCCTGCCACGGCCTCCCAGATGTACGTGAGTTCAGTCCGCGAGCTGATGGCTCCACTGATCTCCTTGAGGTCGGGTTTGATTCGCCGCATGATCGAGGCGAGTTCGTCCAGGGTCGGCGTTCCGGGATAGAGCGCGGTCAAGTCTCCTTCCAGATTGTCAATCTCATGCGCGTAGACATCAATCATCCTGAAGTTGGCCGTCGAGAAGAAGACAACGGCCAGGACAGTCAGCACGCAGAGCAGCGCGGAGAAGGACACGAGGGAGAAGATGACCCTCTTCCTCTGATCAGGTACGACGTTGTCGCGTATGAGATTTATGTCATACATCGAGCTAGTGAACATCCTCCCCCATGGCCAACGCAGCGGCCAGAGACACGAACGGCGCCAAGTGGTTCACGGTGGCCCTGTCAAAGCGGTTCTCGTCAATCTCGATCGATTCGAGAGGACTCCACTTCAGAGCATGGATGCCGGTGGCGTCCTCAAGAGCCTTCAGGATACCGGGGAAACCCGACCCTCCACCACACACGTAGATGCGATCCACCTCGCTCCCACCATCCCTGCTCTTGTAGTATGCTATCGACCTGGATACTTCCTCCGCCAAGTGCTGCGTAGTGGCGTCCGTGGCACGCAGCACTGCCGGGTTCGTGGTTGTCTCTGTCATTTTGGCCTTCTCAGCTTCCTTCAGGTCCAGACCGAGTAATCCCCCGATGGCCTTCGTGTAAGTATCACCGGCGACCTCCACGTCCCTCGTGAAGGGGACCCCGCCTGCTCGCGCTATGCCTATGCTCGTCACCTTGGCGCCTATGTCCACAATGGCGAGCGTAGCGGAGTGCTGTTCCTGTACAGCCAGAAGCGCCTCCAGAAGCACGAGCGCGTCGACGCCGATACTCCTGGGGTCGAAGCCGCAGTTCTTCATGAGCTGCATCTTCGAATCAACCTCTGCTCTCATCGCCGCGACGAAGAGCACGTCAGAGGGACGGTTCTCGGTGGCAGCCTTCACGACCGTGTAATCCACGTACGAGTCGGCGATATCGAAGGCTATCACCTGTCCACCCTCGTACCAGACTGCTCCCTTTACCTCTTTCTCCGCCATCCTCGGGAAGTGAAAACCCCTCACCGCCACGTGCGGCCCACTCACGGACGCAACAGCCCTCAATCCACCTTCTCCGCACGCATCTCTGACCGAGCGAACGGCCACGGAGATCGACGCCTCATCCCCAGGCGGTTCGATCGCGGCGAGCGCCAGGTTCTTCAAATGGAAAGCCCCCGAATGACCCGAGAGCTCCACCAATTTGACGGATGTGGATCCTATGTCCAGGCCTACGAGCGTCCTTGTATCATGCGAGAACACCGTCAGAATTCCCCCCGGCATTGCACCCCGTAGCAGCCCTTCCCGATCTTCGTCTGAACCGCTGCTAGTTGCTCGTTATGTCTCCATTCTGATTGATCGTCTTCGTCACACCTGACACGTCACTCGCGCACATCGCCGTACTCAGTGACCCGTCGCACTTGATAGTGAACGCGTTCGCCGCCGACGCGCCGTCAAACGTGTAGCAATCCTCACTGAAGTACCTTCCCTCAAGATCGTTCGGACTCACACCCAGCACACCGCCTGCAGTCACCAAGGCGCCGTCGGCGAAACTCGCGTTCGCATAGGAACCGTGCTCCGCGTAATAGGCGCGCATGGCATTCTTGACCAGGCCGAGAGCAGCAGTGGCTTCGGTGCCCATCGAGCGTTCGGGTACGACTTGATACATCGGAATCGCCACCGCAGCGAGCACGCCCACGATCATCACGACAATCATGAGCTCGACAAGCGTGAAACCCCGCTCGTGTCTCTTTCGCATGCCCGTAACCTCCTTTTCGTCGGACACCCGCTTGGGCCGAGAGTAACCCAGAGAAACCTGTTCTCCGGCTCTGACGCTCTGTAGGGTGTCCCGGTGCATACTCGATAGCAGAAGCCTCAGTTCCCCTCCTTGTTGGATGTCCCCCGGGGGCGACGCCACAACAGGTGTCGCCCCCGGATCGTGCATCTCCACTACGAGTTGGTTATCGAGCCGTTCTGGTCGATCGACCGAACGATGCCCGAAACTTCGCTCGCCTGCGTAGCAGCGCTGTTCGCGCCGTCGCACTCGATACTGAAAGCAGCCGCAGCCGCATCACCGTCGAACGTGTAGCACGCTGAACTGAAGTAGTGTCCCATCAGATCGTTGTCTGTGACGTCCAACACACTGCCGTTGGTCACCAGATCGTTGTCCGTGAAATTGGCGTTCACGTACGTACCGTGTTCCGCGAAGTACACACGCATGGCGCCACGGATCGTGCCCAGGGCCGCTACGGCCTCTGAGGCCTTGGCACGCTCAGTAGCTCCCTGGTACATCGGGATAGCTACAGCGGCCAGGATCCCTACGATAATGACCACAATCATCAGCTCGACGAGGGTGAAACCCCCCTGATTCTTGCGTAGCATCTTTTTCACCTCCTCTCCTGCTAGTTTGGTTCCCCTGTTGACTCGACCTACTGTATCCCAGTTGCCATCTGGAAAATAGGCAGGTAGATCGCCAGCACCACAACTGTCACGATGCCGCCGAGCCCAACGATGAGGGCCGGCTCTATCATTGCTGTCAGTCCGCTGATTGCAGTATCGACCTCGTCCGTGTAGAAATCGGACACTCTCTCGAGCATGTCGGGCAGATTGCCCGATCGCTCTCCTGCTGAGACCATGCTGACGACCATCTTCGGAAAGACCGGGGATTCCGCGAGCTTCTCTGAGATCGTCGACCCGTTGATGACTCCGTCACTCACTCTCTCGATTGCCTTCTTCACGACGGTGTTGCCGGACGTCTCGGAGACGATGTTGAGTGCGTTGACGACTGTCACTCCGTTCTCCATGAGCGTCCCGAGTGTTCTGCTGAACCTGGCAACCGACGCCTTCTGGATGAGCTTCCCGAACATTGGAAGCTTGAGAATGATCCCGTCGAACTTGAGCCTGCCAGACGGCGTCTTCTTCCACTTGAGGAAGAGGAAGGTGCCGATGCCGATGACCAGGAGTTCCGCAATGATGTTCTGCCCGAGGAAGCGTGATATCGTGATGAGCGCAGTAGTGAGCGGCGGCAGCGTCATGTCGAAGTCAGCGAAGATGACCTCGAATTTTGGAATCAGGAAGAACATGATGGCTATGACGGCGAACAGGAAGAAGACGGCGATGAATACCGGGTAGGTTGACGCCGAGATGATCTTCCTTGTAAGGGCATCTCTCGCCTCAAGGTAGCTGGCCAGACGTGCAAGCACGGCCGGCAGTGAACCCGACTCCTCGCCGGATCTCACCATGGACACGAAGAGGGTCGAGAATACCTTCCCGTGCTTCGCGACTCCCTGGGAAAGCGTCGATCCTGCCTCGATGTCTATCGCTACCTCCTTGAGTATGCCGGCCAGCGTCTGGTTGTCGATCTGGTCGGCAATTCCGTCGAGGCTCTCAAGCACCGGCAGACCGGCGTCCAGCATTGCCGAAAGCTGACGGCAGAGGACGGCCTTGTCCTTCGTCTTCACCTTCTTGCCAGCGCTCTTGCGACTCGTCTTCTTCGTGGTCACGAGTGGCGCAACGGAGGTGACGACAAGGTTCTCCTTCCTGAGGAGAGATACGAGGCCCATCTCGGTCTCGGCGCTCCGAGTGCCCTGCACGGTCCTGCCTTTGACATCCTTGGCGGTAAATGTGAATTCGGACATCGTGCGTTTCCCTCTGCCTTGGCGACCTGTCTAGACAGCCCGCTTGTCGGCGGCTCTAGTTGGCCGATCTCTGCCCGGGAGCGGGTGTGCTGACTCTCAGCTTCCCAAGTTCTCTGATCATTCCCTTGATATCGTTCGAGGAGACAAGCGCCGTTTCCGGTGACAGACTCCCCTCTTCCGTAAGCCTCAGGAGCGATGAATTGAGACTGTGCATACCGTCCTTCGATCCAGTCTCTATCGTGGATCTGAGCTGCTGGAGGTTGTTCTCCCTGATCAGGTTCCTCACTGCCGCCGTCGCCACCATCATCTCAGTCGCAAGCTGCCGACCGGTTCCACTCGCATCCGGCAAGAGCTGCTGGACGAGTACGCCCTCCAGACAGAGCGACAGCTGCGTCCGTACACCCTGCTGTTCGTGCGAGGGGAAGATGTCGACAATTCTGCTTATCGCCTGGGGTGCTTCACTCGTGTGGACTGTCGTCAGCACAAGGTGGCCGGTCTCTGCAAGCGTCAGCGCCGTGCGGACCGTGTCGAGGTCTCTGATCTCACCTATGCAGATCACATCCGGATCCTGTCGCAGCACCTGCCGGACGGCCTCTGGGAAGGACCGTGTATCCCGATCGAGCTCTCGTTGGTTCACGATGCTCTGCTTGTGTCTGTGCAGGTACTCGATCGGATCCTCGATCGAGAGAATGTGAACCGCCTTGGTGGCGTTGATGAAGTCGATCATCGAAGCCAGTGTTGTAGACTTGCCTGAGCCGGTCGGCCCACTCACAAGAACCAGCCCGTGAAGCTTCTCGCAGAACTCCTGCATCACCTGCGGGACGCCAAGCTCCTGCATGGACGGGATCTCCCAAGGCAGGTGACGTACGGCGGCGGCTACGGTTCCACGCTGGAAGAACACGTTCAACCTGAAGCGTCCGAGTTCCTCCACGCTGAAGGACGTATCGAGCCCCTTCTCAGTTTCCAGACGCGCGATTCTCTTTGCATCAAGCATCCCGTAGGATAGCTCTCGTGTCTCATCGGGAGTCAGCCGTGGTGCATCGAGAGGCTCCAGCCTGCCGTCGACCCTGAACGAGGGCGGCACGCCCGTAGTGAGATGAAGATCTGACGCTCGACGGGATACCATCTCCCGGAGGAGCACTACAATTGATTCACTCAGACCGCTGTCCAACATCTTATTCCCCTAGCCGCTCGCGACCGAGAGCACCTCGTCTATGGTCGTCGAGCCTTCACGGACCTTCTCCATACCGTTTGCGAGAAGCGGTTTCATCCCGTCAG
This sequence comes from uncultured bacterium, assembly GCA_964521425.1. Lineage (GTDB taxonomy): Bacteria > Joyebacterota > Joyebacteria > Joyebacterales > Joyebacteraceae > Joyebacterum. The sequence continues at coordinate 190,980 of CAZFRO010000001.1, read as the reverse complement.
CGATGGCCAAATCTCTCACTGACTCGCCGGTCTTTCCTGACAGGACAAGCTCCCTGACGGCGCGTGTTACCGGAAACAATTCATACAGAGCCATTCTTCCTCTATAGCCTGAGCCTGAGCATGTGGCGCAACCAGCGCCCCGCTTGAAGACCACATCTGTCACCTCGGGCAAGGCCTCCTGGAACCTCTCAAGGAGCAGCGGCTCCGGAAGGTATTCCTCGCAGCATTCCTGACAGATCTTCCTGACGAGTCGCTGAGCGATCACAAGATTCAGCGATGTACAGATCAAGTACGGCTCGGCTCCCATGTTGAGGAGTCGATCTATCGTAGAGGTGGCATCGTTGGTGTGGAGGGTGCTGAAGACCAGATGACCCGTCTGTGCGGCTTTGATGGCGATCGAGGCCGTCTCCAGGTCTCGGATCTCACCGACGAGGATCACGTCCGGATCCTGACGGAGGAACGACCTGAGAGCCGTGGAGAAGTCCAGCCCGATCGTCGGCTTCGCCTGAACCTGATTGACTCCCTCCAGCTCGTACTCGACAGGATCCTCCACCGTCATGATGTTCTTGTCCGGCGAGTTGATGTATGAGAGCGCCGAGTAGAGCGTGGTTGTCTTGCCGCTTCCTGTCGGGCCGGTCAGCAGAACCATCCCGTGCGGTGCACCGATCGCATCCTTGATGAGCTTGAGTGATGCCTCATCGAATCCGAGTTCGCTCAGATCGGTCTTCAGATTCGTCTTGTCCAGGATCCGCATAACGACCTTCTCGCCGTGGCTCGTGGGGATCATGGAGACGCGGATGTCAACCTCGCGACCCATTATTCTCACCCTGCAGCTGCCGTCCTGCGGAAGCCGACGCTCGGCGATATTGAGTCCGGCGAGAATCTTGATCCGGGAGGTAATCGCCCACTGCATCTTCTTCGGAGGTGGCAGTATCTCCCGAAGCAGGCCGTCGACCCTGAGGCGCACGGCGAGGTCCTTGTCGCGCGGCTCAATGTGGATGTCGCTCGCCCCCTCCTGAATCGCCTGAAGCAGGATGAGGTTCACGAGCCTGATGACGGGAGCGTCGTTCGGCTCGATGGAGAGCTGCTCTGCTTCTCCACCGATGGACATGCTGGTCTCAACCTCAACCTCAACGATGCTCTGAATCGACTTCTCGATGTCGATCTCGTCGCCGTAGAACTTCTCGATCGCAGCCAGGATCATGTCTGCGTCGGCCTTGACGGGCCGGACATCGTAGCCGGTGTTCGCGGCGACGGTGTCGGTTGCGATGACGTCCAACGGATCGTCCATCGCAACAAGAAGGGCGCCGTCCTCTCGCGCTACTGCGATGAGGTGAAAGCGTCTTGCCATCTCGCGCGGAACGAGCTGGGCCACATGCGAGTCAACCTCGTAGGTGGAGAGATCCAGCTCAGTCCGTACGTCTGAGTCGGCATGCATCACTTGCAAGTCCCTTCAATTGGCCCTAACACGACGCCACATGAGCGCCTGCAGTATGTATAGGATTGCAAGGCCTATGCCAGTCCACCTTGACTACCTGATAATGTGGTGATTGAACGCAACCTACGGTGGGTTAATACGTTAGAGACCATCCCGTGTGTCGTGGACAGGCTCCGGCCACGCCATTTATGAATCCTGCTCGCTCTGCAGATGAGGACGCTTCGCATCATGCAAGGGCACCGAGCCGAAGATCGGATACAGCACGCTTTCACCGGATTCCCGTTTGTCGGTGCCGGACACGAACGCCTCGACTATGACCGGGTCGAACTGCGTTCCGGCGCCATCCTTGAAGATTTGAATGGCCTCTTCGGGCGTCATCGGTTCCCGGTACGGGCGATTCGACGTAAGCGCATCATACGCGTCCGCCACGGACAGGATTCTGGCGCCAAGTGGAATACTTGAGCCTGCGAGCCCGTCTGGGTAGCCGCCGCCATCGAACCGCTCGTGATGGTGCTTCACCATCTTGATGACGTCCCGGAGTTCATCAATCGGATCGAGGATTCTGGCCGCCAGGACCGGATGCTCCTTGACGGATTCCCATTCCATGGCATCGAGTTTCCCCGGCTTGTTCAGGACACTCTCCTTCACGCCGATCTTGCCGATGTCGTGAAGGAAGCCGGCGATCCATATGCTCCGTATCTCTTCTTCAGACAGGGACAGATACGTTGCGATGCGGACGGACTCCTCGGCCACCCTGGCCGAATGGCCCTGTGTGTACTCATCCTTGGCCTCAAGCGCCTGGGCGAGGGCCTTGATGCTTCCAATGAACAGGCTTCTCAGGTTGCCGTTCGCATCGTTCAGCTGCTTCGTCCGTTCATGAACCATGGACTCCAGGTTTCTCTGGTACTCTCGGTTCTGGACGATGAGGCGTTTCTTCTCAACGGCCCTGTCTACCGTCAGCGTGAGCATCTCGAGGTTGAGAGGCTTCGAGAGATGGTCGTGCGCGCCAAGCTTCATAGCTTCGACGGCCGAGGCGAGATCCGGCGCTCCAGTCATGATCACGACGGCAACGTCCTCGTCAGTCAGCCTGATGCGACGGAGCATCTCGATGCCGCTTATGCCCGGCATGTTCACATCGGAGAGAACCCCATCGTATGCAGTTCGTGAGAGCATGCCGAGAGCGGACTCCGCGTTCTCGGCGAGGTCACAATCGTATCCATCGTCGGTCAGCTTGAGCTTCACGAGTTCCATGATGCTCGGCTCATCGTCGACTATGAGGATCCTGCCCTTCACGTCCCCCAAACCTCGTCCCCCCCACTCTTGCTGTGTTGCGTGCATTGTGTCGTGCGTACGCTGTGCAGCACACACATGGCACGGATAGGTGCCTATCGTCCCGCGCCCTCCCCCCAGAGGGAGACACGCGCGCTCCTCAACGGAGCTGCAATAGAGCAAGGAGCGTACCAGTGATGAGATGAGTGGCAGCCGCTGACCCCTGTGGCTGGGGACATCCGACCTGAGCGGCCATGAACGCGACCGGAAGGACCGGTGCACGTAGGGGCGGAAGAGCCTTCGGGACGTGCTGTGGATCGAGAAAGCGAGGGTTTAACACTGAACTGTGCAATAACTAAACAGCATGCGGCCAAAATGAGTGCAAATGGCGAGCAGGCGGTCTGTGGAGGCCTCGTCATACGCCTCGTCGTCCGGAGCCCTGTGCCCTACCGTCCGAGGTCAGCGATGTCGACCTGCTTCCACTCATTGGCGAGTTTGTTCCACTTGTAGCAGCGCACGGTATCCACGAACTCGTCTTCGGAGTAGATGTTCTCGAACTCGGCGTCAGAGCCAACGCGCTTTGAAAAAGAGACCTTGCGCTCGAGAAGAAGAGGCTTGACGGTTCTCTCAAGCATCATCTTGCCGGACGCCCCGTCAAAGATGGCAGTCTCTATGGTCTTCCCCCGCTCCGGGAACTCCTCGAACGTGTGGTCGATGAACCCGAAGAGCTTCTCGATCTTGTCGAGGAGACCTTCCCACTTCGTTTGGTGCATCTCTCCTCCTCTTGGGCAGCGCCCGTTGAGCGCCGGATCAGCACCCCGGTCCCCGAGACTCTCAGCGGCCTGGATGCGCCTACTGAGTGATTATAGCTCTAGTTGCCCCCCGTGCGAAGCTGCTTCTCCATATCGCTACCTCTTGAGGGAGAGTCGCCTTCCTGTCGGGAATCTGCTATCGTTGCAGTGGTCAAAGACACCTCCTGCATGACAGAAACAACCAGGAAGGACGGCTCTGTTGGCTGAGAAGCGGATCGAGCGGATACTGGTCACGGGATCCGAGGGACAGATCGGATCCGAACTAACACGGGAACTCCGAAGACGTTACGGCGACGACAACTGCATAGCCAGCGACATCAAGGATGCGAGTTCCGGGGGGAGCGGGGATACAGGACCATACCTGCATCTGGATGTGACGGATCGTGCCGCATTCAAGGATGTCGTCGATACGCAGCGAATCGATACGGTAGTCCATCTCGCTGCGGTTCTGTCCGCCACCGGTGAGAAGCATCCCTTGAGGGCGTGGAACGTCAATGTCACCGGACTCCTGAACGCGCTCGAGATCGCGCGTGAATCCGAACTGACTCAGGTGCTGTGCCCGAGTTCCATAGCCGTGTTCGGCGACGGGTGCCCACACGAGAACACACCACAGGAGACGGTGCTCAAGCCAACGACGATCTACGGAGTCACCAAGGTCACCGGGGAGCTTCTCTGCGACTACTACGTGCGCCGGTTCGGCGTCGACGCGAGAGGGCTCCGGTACCCAGGGATCATCTCAGCAGAGACCCTTCCCGGTGGAGGGACGACGGACTACGCCGTCGACATATACTACAAAGCTGTCGAGGAGAAGCGGTACACGTGCTTCGTCAAGGCTGACACGAGGCTGCCGATGATGTACATGCCGGACTGCATCAAGGGTACGATCGATCTCATGGAAGCCGATCTCGGTCGACTCGAGCATCACGGTGACTTCAATATGGCTTCGATGAGTTTCAGTGTTCAGGAGCTGGCCGATTCCATCCGCCGGCACATCCCGGAATTCGAGATCACCTACGAGCCGGACTACCGGCAGGCCATCGCGGACTCATGGCCTGCATCGATCGATGACTCAGCGGCGAGGTGCGAATGGGGATGGGACCCGGATTACGACCTCGAAGCTATGACGTCCGACATGCTGAGAACGCTCACGAGGCGGCACAGCGAGGGCAAGCTCTACAGCTAGCCCCCCATCTTCCCTGTCGGGAGCACCGAGCGCCCGTGCGACTCCTCGAGCACCTCGGCGGCAGCGAGATAGATGGCTGAGAACCCGCAGATGATTCCCTCGAAGCCCGTCAGAACGCCGAACCACGCGGGCATGCGGAACCAGTGTCCTATCGCCAGAAGCCAGAAGAGAATCGTGAGACTCAGGAACACGAACTGGATCGCCCTGTTCTTGCCCCACGTGGCAAACCACATGTAGACGGTGAAGACCCCCCACATGAAGAGATACCATCCGAAGAAGACCGAATCGAACGCGAACCAGGCGTGCTCCTTGCCCAGGAGAATGAACACGAGCGTCATCCAGAACAGACCGTAGCTCGTGAACGCGGTCACCCCGAAGGTGTTGCCCTTCCTGAACTCCATGATGCCGGCGACCAGCTGTGCCAGTCCCCCGTAGAAGATGCCCATCGCTAGGATCATGATGTCCTGGCCGAAGAAGCCTGCATTGTGGATGTTCAGGAGAACCGTGGTCATTCCGAACCCCATGAGACCCAAGGGGGCCGGGTTCGCAAGATCGTTCTTCATGTTCCTCCCCTACATGCCGTATTTGTCGACGATCGCCTTCTTGTCCATCCCGATGATGCCGTACTTCTCTCCCACCTTCGCGAAGGCAGCGACGCACTTGTCGATGTGCTCGAACTCGTGCGCAGCGGAGAGCTGAACACGAATCCGCGCAGCACCTGCAGCGACAACCGGGAAGAAGAAACCGATCACGTAGATCCCCTCGGCGTACATGTCCCTCGCCATGTCGTTCGCGAGCTTCGCGTTGTAGAGCATCACTGGAACGATGGGCGTCACACCGGGTCGGATGTTCAGACCGGCCGCCGTCATTCCCTCCCTGAAACGCTGCGTGTTCTCCTCCAGCTTGTCCCGACGCTCCGTTGTCTTCGACAGCACCTCGATGACCTTTATGGATGCGGCAACGATGGGTGGTGCCATGGAGTTGGAGAAGAGGTACGGCCGTGCCTTCTGGCGACAGAGCTCAACGAGTTCCTTCCTGCCGGAGACACAACCACCGGAGGCGCCGCCAAGGGCCTTGCCGAACGTCGTGGTGATGATATCGACCTTGTCCATCACGTCGAAGTGCTCGTGCGTGCCGCGTCCCGTTCTGCCGATGAACCCGCTGGCATGGGACTCGTCGACGAGCACCATCGCGTCGTACTTCTCCGCGAGCTCGCACAGTTCATCGAGTGGGCAGAGATCTCCATCCATCGAGAAGACACCGTCCGTGACGATGAGCCTGTGCCGCTTGTCCTGATGGAGTTCCAGTTTCTTCTCAAGGTGCTTCATGTTCATGTGCTTGAACGTGTCGTACTGGGCGGAGCAGAGCCTGATGCCATCGACGAGCGAGGCGTGGATCAGCCTGTCGGCGATGATCACATCCTCCGGCTCAAGAATGGCCTCGAAGACTCCCGCATTTGCGTCCATGCACGACGGGAAGAGAAGGGTGTCCTCCATTCCAAGGAAACCCGACATCTTGTCCTGGAGATCCCTGTGGATGTCCTGCGTGCCGCAGATGAACCGCACCGAACTCATGCCGTAACCGCGTGAGTCAAGACCCTCGTGGGCGGCCTTTATCACGTCCGCGTGACTTGAGAGACCGAGGTAGTTGTTCGCGCAGAAGTTGAGGACTTCCTCCCGCGGAGACCCTTCAGGATACTCGACACTGATCGCTGCGCCCTGCGGCGAGCAGATGAAGCGCTTCTCCTTGAAGATCCCCTTGTTCTTGATCTCCCCTATGTCGTCAACGAACGCCTGTCGCGTCTTGTCGGAATACGCCATGCCCGCCTCCAGATCAACCCAGATGCTTGTTCACGAGTTCCACTATGGAAGTGACGGTGTCGAACGCCTCCGGCGTAGCCTCGCCGTCCGAAAGCTTGATGTTGTACTTCTTCTCAAGGAAGACCTTGAGCGACACCATGGAGAAGCTGTCCACGATGCCGGATGAGATGAGCGCCGTATCGAAGCCAACGTCCATATCATCGTCCTCATCGACGTACTCGTCGATGATGTACTCCAGCACAACGCCTTTCATCTCGTCCATTGGTCTTCCTTTCCTCCGTGAACGCCCTTGCGATCACTTCCACCTCGCGACCATGCCCCTACCGGCAGTCGCTGCGGTTCTAGTCATCCTCAAGTGTCGAGAGATCTCCAACGTCCTCGCCCCACTCAAGCGCCCTGAGATAACGTCTCAGAATCTTCCCGGAGCGGGTCTTCGGGAGCTTCTCCATGTACTCTATCTCCTGAGGCATGGCCAGAGGAGACAGCTTCTTCCTGATGAAGTTCATGATCGATAGCTCGAGATCACCGGACGGTTCAAACCCCGGCTTGAGGGATACGAAGGCTTTGACGACCTCCATGTTCACCTCGTCCGGCTTGCCGATGGCTGCGGCCTCCGCGATCGCCTCGTGCTCGACAAGCGCTGACTCGATTTCGAAGGGACCGACCAAGTGTCCGCCCGTGTTGATGACATCATCGTCGCGTCCGACGAACCAGTAGTACCCGTCGGCATCGATGCTCGCCCTGTCGCCGGAGACGTACCAGAGATCGGTGTTGGTCCGAAGCTCATCGGGTGTGGCGTTCTCGGGAGCCCCTGCGAACTTGCTCCGGTAGATGTCCGGCTTGTTCCGGTACGCGCGGAACATCGCTGGCCAGCCTGGGCGAAACGCTATCAGTCCGACCGTCCCGGGCTCCTTGATGGGCTCGTGCGTCTTGAGATCCAGCACGGCCGCCTCGATACCGGGGAACGGCTTCCCCATCGATCCGGGCTTGATGGGCATGTCCGGGTAGTTCGAGATCATCATCGCACCCGTCTCCGTCTGCCAGAACGTATCCAGGAATGGGAGTCCATATACCTCCTCGCTCCAGATGACAGCCTCAGCGTTGAGCGGCTCACCCACGGAGGCGAGATGCCTGAGCGAGGAGAGATCGTGCGCCTTGACCGGCTCAGCGCCGTCCCGCATGAGTGAGCGAATTGCCGTAGGAGCCGAGTACCACACGGTGACGCGGTTGTCCTGGATGAACTCGTACCAGCGCACGCACGTGAAGCCGGAATCAAGCACGCACTGCGTGACACCGAGCGACCACGGCCCGATGATGCCGTAGCTTGTACCGGTCACCCAGCCGGGGTCGGCCGTGCACCAGTAGATGTCGTCCTCCCTCAGGTCCAGGACCCAGGAAGTCGTCAACACCTGCCCCCAGATCGAGCTGTGGACATGCTGCGCGCCCTTCGGCTGACCCGTCGTTCCCGACGTGTAGTGCAGCACGGAAGGTGTCTCCGGGGTTGCGGCGTACGATTCGAACTCCTCGACTCGGGGCGCGGCCTCCACATCGAAGAACACCTCTTCACCCTTCAGCTTCGACTCATCGCCCTCTACGACGATAACGTGTTTGAGTTCCGGTAGCTTGTCCAGGATCTTGCGGACCTTCTTGACGTGTTTCCTGGTTGTGAGTATCGCCGCCGTGCCCGCGCTCTCCAGACGGACCTCGAGCGATTCGTCGCCAAACGCGGAGAAGAGGGGCTGCGCGATGCCGCCCATCTTCAGGACGCCAAGGAATGAGAAGTAGAGACTTGGGATCTTGTCCATGAAGATGCAGATGCGGTCACCGGGCTTGAGCCCACGGTCAGTGAGGAACTTCGCGAATCCGTTCGAGTAGACTCTGAGGTCGTCGAAAGTGTAGGTGCGCTTCTTGCCCCCGAAGCCCTCCCAGATGAGGGCGACCTTGTCGGCCTGCCCCCGCGCACATACCCTGTCTGAGCAGATGTGTCCTATGTTGAGGAGTTCACCATCCTCCCAACCCAGAACCTCTTTCGCTATTCCCCAGTCGAAGTCCTTCAGTCTCTCTTCGTAAGATCCAATGTTGCTCAAGACAACTCCTTTCACGTCGGACGTAGGGCGGCGTGCTTCCACTCCGGATGGTGCGTTGTCGTCTGTCGCCCCTGGTGGCTACTCCACCTTGGCGGGATGCGAGTCAAGTACAACAACGGCGGCGGCACTCTCTCGACTGTGAGTGAGCGACAGGAGCCACCGGCCGGCTCCCCTGTCTATGGCCGTATCGAGAACCGTGCCCTTGAGGCTCAGTTGCGGCTCGCCCGATGGTTCTCTTAAGATCTCAACGTCTTTCCAGCGGATCCCCTGCGCCAAGCCGGCTCCCAGAGCCTTGAAGAGCGCTTCTTTCGCGGCAAGACGAGCGCCGAACGCCTCCCACGACCGAGCCTGCGACCTGCAGTACTCGATCTCCGAAGGCAGGAAGAGCTCATCCACGAGTTCGTCACTCAGACGAGCGCGGAAGGTCTTGAGATAAACGATGTCGATTCCAACTCCGACAACCAACCTTCTCCTCCGAGATCCGTGGGGCTCCCGCCTGGTACGGCGGAACAGTAGATTTGCTTGGGAGGATTGTACCGCGATGCCGGGCACGTGGTCAACGCCTGCGCAGGGCAGGTACGCCTGCGCGGGGCGCAGGTAGGCCTGTGGGGATTGTACGGGAGGAATTCCGAGAGTGAGGAGAGGCGGCATAGATGGACACTCGTGCATTCCGCCTCCTATCTAACCAGCGTTACACCTCCCCTCTGGCCGACCACTGCCTCGCCATTGAGAAGCAGCTGGGCGACGTAGACCCCGCTGGCCACACGGGTGCCGGACGTGTCGGTCCCGTCCCAGTAGAGATGCACATCTAAAGGCTGCGCGCGCGAGGCTTGTCGAAGCGGTGTGCGTAGCCTCCTGAGCTCTCGGCCGCCGACGGTGTAGAGAACAAGCTCCGCGCTACCTGGTGAGAACTGCTTGATGTGGAACGATGCCCCGACTCGCGTGGGGTTAGGCGTTGTCGACAGCAACCGAGCAGGCAGATCCGACACGGCGGAGTCCGTAGCAACGAGTACAGGACCAATGAAGACAGAGCCATGAGGGCGACGCCACTCCACCCAGTAGAGCGTGAGTGTTCCATCCGGCAGGTCTTCGTCCTGCCACTCAAGAGGAGCGGTTACGATACCATCGGAGTTTAGCTGGGCTGCGCTGTCCGGGGGGCTCATAGGAAGTGTGGCTGGGTCTCGTGTCGTAGCTCGCCCGACGAAGAAGGGGCCACCCGCGGCGTCTCCGGCTGCGTACCATGAGATACTCGCGTCAGACCCGCTCAGCTCCACGCTGAGCGGCCCGAAGTCAACGGGAGTCGTTAGAACACACGAAGTTGCCCTGATGTCCTGATCCCAAGGGTAGGCAATCTCCTCGTAGCAGACCCAGGCCGACCAGAGGGCTCCGTCATCGGCGAGTGCCATGTCCGGGTTCGTATCGATTTTCTGCGGTAGATCCTCGCTCAGCTCGCGCTCAGGGGTCCAGCCGGAACCCGTCCACCAGGAGACCCGGATGTCCCAGCTGAATACGTGGTTCACATTGCCGGCCGACCATACCACGGCGATCTCGCCACTGGATCCCGATTCGCAGGTGCCGAGATAGTCGCGGTCCGCACTTGTGGAATCGGGGAGATTGACAAGCGCAGCGGGTGTCCAGACGCCGTTCTCGAATCGGCTGTACTCGATGTCTACGTTCGCGGCCAGATCGCCGTTCCACAGAACCATCGGAGTATCACCGTCAAACACGATCTGGCTTTGAACGCTGTTGTGCAAATCACCGTTCACGGTGTCCGGCTCGCTCCAAGCGTCTCCGATCCAACGGCTGCACACGACTGGCTGAAGAGCGCTCTCGGTCGTCACACCCGTCCAGGTCAACCATGGGTCGCTCGCGGGATCCAATGCGAAGTCCGGGAAGTAGCAGCCGTGTTCCGGGAGACTCAGCTGCCACGGCTCAGACCATGAGGACCCATCCCAGTGGTACACGAGCATGACCCGGCGGTCGATGCCTGACACATATGTGTCCGTGGCCATCCAGACATCGTCCGAGGTGGCCGCACAGAGGTCGTAGTCATCGTAGCGACCGGCATCTGCACGCAGGATCTCGGGCGTCGTCCAGTCGCCATCGCCCCAGTGCGAGTGCCAGAGCCGCTCGCCGTTGGACTGAGCCCGGTACCACACAACCCACGGCACATCGTCGGCCCCGATAGAGATGACTGGGAAGCGATCCGCACTCGAGTTGTGTCCATGAAGAGTATCCGGCTCCGACCAGGCTCCCCCGTCATTGATGCTGAACATGATCTCCTCGTCACCATCAACAGGGTCATATCCTGCCCAGACTGCCCATGCACGACCCTCGGAGTCGACATCGATCTGGACGCCGTAGTCATTGTAAGCGTCGACGCCACCGATGATGACCTCCGGCCCACAATCGACGCTGGAGATGGCCGGCAGTGGTAACGCTACTAGGAGCAGGAGGGAAAGGAATGAGGAGATGACGACCGCCGCGTGCGTGCTCTATTGAGAGCCTTCTCTCTGCTGAGCGTGGATTGTAGATAGCATTGCTACAGCCACTATAGCAGACGCATGACTCGGCGTCAAGATTGTCCCAGGGGCGGTAGTGCACCAGTTGGGGACTGCTGCCAAGACGCCCCCCAGCACGCAGGAATGCCCGCGACCTGTCCGGCCACGGGCATTCTATGTGATATGGGCGAGCCCTGAGAGGCTGATCGAAGTGCCCCTCTACTCCTGATCGGGCCTGTAGAGTGCCTTTATCAGCCCCCATGATGACGCATCCACGGGCGAGACGCAATCCATTGGATCCGACGGAATGGCCGGTTCCCCTGGACTTGGGATCATCATGAACCAGTCGTCGGCGCTGCTCCCGTTGTTGTCCACGCCCCCTATACACCGCCCCAGACAGTTGCCCTGTGGCACTCCCGGCGCCGGTTCAGGATCGACGCACACGCCGTAGCCAATGGGCACGGGGTCCGGAACCTCACCCCAGTTCACGCCGTCCACGATGGTCCAGCAATCGATGGCTGCCACGATATCCGTGCCGGTTGCGAGAAGGATCCCATCCCCCCCGTTCGCCAGAGCGATGTCGGTGTCGTAGCCTCCGCAGAGGATCAGGTTCGGGACATCCGGGTTGTCATTGTCGTCCGCCGGATGCACGAACTCCCAGTCGGCATCGGACAGATCCGGGGTGAGCTCACCCGGGATCGCGTCTCGCGCGATCACGATTCTCTCACCGGGCCAGATTGGATGCTCCATGCCCCCATGGACCCCCGGGAAGCGATAGACGGGCTCCGGCATTCCATCACTGCCCTCGTCGGTTATGATGGCCCCATCCAGGAATGCGACGGTTCCGCCGGCGTTCATCAGCTCGATGTATTCATTGTGGGCATCGAAGCCCGGAACGTAGTAGTAGATCTCGGTGAACACGACGCGATCCCACACCTGCAGCGCCCCGGCCTGCGAAGCCACGAGGCACACCAAGGCGACCAGGATCATTCCGACGATACCGAAAGGCCGAGCACGCCGTTCTTTCACCACCGTGCACGTTAGAGCAGTCTTTCCCCTCACCACACCACCTCCCCCCACATGAGACCCAAGGGTCTCTCGCCTAGAGTCACGTCCACCCGGCGGCGCGCCCCTACGTCCGCATCGCAGGGAGCGTGAGAGCGCAGCCTGCCGCCGTTGGACTTGTGCCCGCCGAAGCGCGGTCGACGGACAACGGCTCTCATGAGCAGGAGCCGGTCCTGCCGGACCAGAAACGCGAAAAGGCCCACTGAGTGGGCCTTCCGTGAGTTAGCGAGTATGTCCGGATGGGCGGTGCCGTCAACTACGTGGACGCCCCCAGGGGGTCTCAATCCCAGCCGCCTCGAACATCGCGAAGGAGGCGTCGTTGCCTTCTGCGGCAATTGAAGCTTCATCACCCCGAACGAGCCGGCCGTCCTCGACGACGATCTCGCCGTTGACGATGGTGTAGTCGGCTCGGTGTTCAAACCCAGAATACGTGATGGCCGCCAGAGGATCAGACAGCGCACCGGAGTACCCGAGGCTGCTCATATCGAAGAGCACCAGGTCCGCGGCCTTGCCCTCCTCGATCGACCCCGTCTCCTCACGCCCCAGAATCTGTGATCCTCCCCGTGTCGCTATCCACACGACGTCCTCCGCCGTAATCGCGTTCGGTCCCCATGTCAGCAGATTCACGAGCAGGCAGTTCCTGAGTTCCCCGAGCATGTCAGATGTATCGTTGCTGGCACTTCCGTCAACCGCCAGGCCGACACGCACGCCACGATCGAGCATCTTGGGAATAGAGGCGACTCCGGAAGAGAGACGCATATTGGAGGTCGGGCAGTGGGCGATGCCGGTTCCGGTCTCGGCAAGACGATCCAGTTCAGCATCACTGAAGTGCACGCCATGCGCCAGCCACACGTCCTCTCCCAGCCATCCGATACGCTCCATCAGTCCGAGCGGCCGGACTCCATACTCGGCTACGCAGTACTCATTCTCGTCCTCGGTCTCCGCGAGGTGCGTATGCATGAGCACGCCGTGCTCGCGCGCGAGTGACGCCGTCTCCCGCATGAGCTCCTCATCGACAGAGAACGGTGAGCATGGAGAGAGCGCGATCCTCACCATTGAGAACGGATCCGGATCGTGGTGGAGGCTGATGAGCCGTTCCGAGTCCCTGAGGATCTCCTGGCTCGTCTGGACAACGCTGTCGGGAGGAAGCCCTCCTGCGGAACGCCCGCGGGACATGCTGCCCCTCGTTGGGTGGAAACGGATGCCGAGTTCGGCCGCAGCCTCTATCTCGACGCTTATGAGATCGTCATCACTCCCCTCGGGAAAGACATACATCTGGTCGCTTGTCATCGTGCAGCCCGTGAGCAGGAGTTCGGCACAGGCCAGCCGTGTTCCGGCGCGGACCGTCCTCGCATCGAGATGACTCCAGACATCGTAGAGAGTGTGAAGCCAGTCGAAGAGCTTCACGTTCTGTGTGGTGGGCATGTTGCGCTGAAGCGTCTGGTTGAAATGATGGTGGAGATTGACGAGCCCGGGGATCATGAGCTTCGTCGAGCAGTCGATGATGCGGGCGTCTTCCGGAGCCTTAAGGTCGTGACCGACGGCGACGATACGCTTCCCATCAACCAGAACGTCTGCCCCCACGAGCCTGTCGCGGGCATCGTTCATCGTTGCCAGGTGGTAGATGTGCTTGAAGAGAATCACTTGGCCTCCGCGTCGCCGATGCGTCCGGCGCCATGTTTCCCGGGTACCGGGCTCTAGCGTTCGAGAGTCCCTATCGCCTTGAGCACGCGCTCCGGCGTGAATGGAATGCTCCTGAGCCTCACACCGATGGCGCCGTAGAGTGCGTTTCCTATCGCAGGGGCCACGACGTCGACGGGGATCTCCGAGACGCTCTTGGCTCCGAACGGTCCGGTCGGTTCATCCGTGCGGACCAGGATCGCCTTGACCCTCGGTGTGTCTATCGATGAGAAAATCTTGTAGTCGAGGAGATCAGCGTTTCGCATCCTGCCCCGCTTGTCGAACAGCATCTCCTCAGAGAGCGCATATCCGAGACCCATCACGACACCACCTTCGATCTGCCCCTCCGACAGTGTCGGGTTGATGGCAGCGCCGAGATCGATGGCGCAGGTGAAATCAAGAACATCGATTCGACCGGTCTCCATGTCGACCTCAAGCTCCGTGCATGCCGCTGCGAACGGCGGCGGGCACTCGAAGGTCATGTTCGATGCTGTGAATGCGATCTGCTCCTTCTCTTCCCCGTACATTGCCGTCGATGTAACCTCGGCCAAGGGCACACTCTTCCCGGATCGCGCCCTGACGACCCCCGCAATGCACTCCAGACTGCCCGCGTCCTCACCAAGGACCTTCGACGCATGGTAGAGGAGCCGGTCCCGTACGTGTTCAGCGGCCTTGATGACGGCCTGACCGGTTACGTACGTGGTGCTCGATGCGTATGCTCCAACGTCGAACGGCGTCCTGTCCGTATCCGACGAGTAGACCACGACCTTGTCGGTCGTCACACCGAGAACCTCGGCCGCAATCTGGGAGAGGATCGTGTCGCTCCCGGTCCCCAGATCGGTCGCTCCGACGAGCAGGTTGAACGATCCATCCTCGTTTGACTTGATCGTCGCGGCACCCATGTCATCGCCGGGGATCCCGCTTCCGTGCATCGCAAAGGAGACTCCCTTCGCGCGCCGGGTCCACGGCCTGGAACCAGGTCGCCATGTCCTACCCTCTTGGAGCGATGCCTGCCAGTCGTCCCACCCGCACGTTTCCTTCACACGGTCCCAGCACTCGACAAGACCGTTCGTGCGTATGAGGCGCCTGAAACCGGACTTGCCCTCACCCAGTTTTTCGGCGATCGGATCGTAGTCACCCTTGCGTATGGCGTTCGAGAGCCGGAACTCGACGGAGTCCCTTCCGAGAGCGATCGCGACCTCTTCCATGTGCATGTCCATTGCGAAGTAGCCCTGCGGCGCTCCATAGCCTCTGAGCGCGCCGGCAATCGGCAGGTTCGTGTAGACTGCCTCGGCAACGAACTTGAGGTTCGGGGCGCGGTAGAGCGGGATGCTCTTGCTCCCGGTGTTGGATGGAACGGTGGTCGAGTGAGAGCCGTAAGCACCCGTGTTCACAAGAGCCGTCATCTCTATCGCCGAAAGCGTCCCGTCGTTCATCACGCCGGTCCGAACACGAATGCTCTGCGGGTGTCGCGTTCTGCTGGCGGCGAGTTCCTCGTCCCTGTCGAGCCGCATCTTCACAGGCTTGCCTGTCGCGAGGGTCAGAGCGGAACAGACGTCCTCAAGCACCACCTCCTGCTTCGCCCCGAAGGCGCCTCCGATGCGTGGCTTGATGACGCGCACACGGTGAAGGGGTATCTCATTGACGCGAGCTACTATCCGACGTGCGTGGAAGGGCACCTGCGTGCTCGTCACAACAACGAGGCGGTCCTTCTCGTCGAGGTACGACATCGTGATGTGAGGCTCAGTCGGCGTCCCCTGGACGTACTGGACATCGTACTCGTTCTCGAAGACGCGGTCGGCCTGAGCAAGTCCTTCCTCAACGTCCCCCACCTCCGCCTCGACTCGTCCGGCGAGGTTTCGGGAAGCATCCTCAATTCCGGTCGCATCCGTCTCATCGTGAATGACCGGTGCGCCGGGCTCCATCGCCTGGCGGGGATCGAGAATCGCATCAAGTACCTCGTACTCGACATCGATGAGATCGCATGCCTTCCTGGCAAGCTCGGGTGTCGTCGCTGCGACGACAGCCACACGATCGCCCACGTAGCGGACCTTCTCATCCAGCATGACGGCGTCGTACGGTGATGGCTCCGGGCAGTTCTGCCCGGCCGTGGAGAACATCACCCTGGGAACATCCTTGTAGGTGAGAACGGACTCGACACCATCCAGCGCAAGCGCCTTCGATACATCGATCGACTTCAGGCGAGCGTGTGCGTGAGGGCTCGGCTTGATTCGACCATAGAGCATTCCGGCTTGCACGAAGTCGTCGGTGTAGCGCGCCCGTCCGGACAGAAGGCCTATCCCCTCGACCTTCTCTACCCTGTGACCGACCGCGATCTTATCCGCATCGGCAGGGTCGATTGCCTCAACCGAGCCGGCATCACCCGAGTGCCCAGCCACCGCCTCGATCGCCTCGACAGCCTTCACGTAGCCCGTGCACCTGCAGAGATTGCCCGTGAGCCCCTCCCGTATCTCGCCCTCCGTCGGATCCGGATTCTCGTCCAGAAGCGCCTTCCCGGAAAGGAGCATGCCCTGCATGCAGTAGGCGCATTGCGCGGAGCCCCTCTTCAGGAACTCGGACTGAAGTGGATGCGGTGACGAAGGATCTCCCAGACCCTCGATGGTCATCACCTCACAACCGTCAACTCGAGCCGCTAGAACGGTGCACGAGGGAACCGGTCGACCATCGAGAAGCACGGTGCAGGTTCCGCAGTTGCCGGAACGGCAGCCGGCCTTGACGCCCATGTAGCCGTGCTGCCTCAGCGTGTCCAGAAGGATGTCGCCAGGCTCGATCCGAAGCGTTCTTTCTTCTCCGTTTATCGTGAGTCTTATCTTCATTGGATCTCCGCGCTTCGTGTCACGCCGGTCGCACGCTCGAGCGCCCGCCTGATCGCGACCTCCGCGATCTTGAACCTGTAGTCGGCCGACGCCCTGTGATCATCTCTGGCCCCAAGGGAAGCGACCGCCAGCCGTGCGGCTTCGCGGATACTCCCGTCGCTCGCACTCGTCCCCGCAAGAAACGCCTCGGCATCCGTCGCCCTTGATGGCGGGCCTCCGAGACCATTCGTGGCTATTCGGGCGAACGTGATGGTGTCCCCGTCCATTGCCAGGGCGGCAGCCGCATTGACGATTGATACATCCAGCCGCTTCCTGCCTACCTTCTCAAACGCGGCGCTTAAGCCCGGGCTTGATGGAATGCGGATCTCTGCCACCAGGTCACCGCTCTTGAAAACCTCTCTCCTGCGCGCGAAGAAGTCGCTCAATGTGAGCTCCCGCTCCCCCTCAGGCCCAAACAGCGTTAGCCCCGCGTCGAGCACGAGAAGCGGTGCCGGGAGGTCGGTGGGGAAATGCCACGAGACGATGTTCCCACCGATCGTGGCAAGATTGCGTATGGTATGGTTCGCGACGCTCGAAGCGGCTTCTGCAAGCACACCATCTCCCACCCCCGCTACCGTCTCGGAGCGCTTGAGGTCCGCGATCCTGGTCGCAGCTCCTATCCGAATGGAGCCATCTTCGGTCGTTCTGATGTAGTCCAGGCCTGCGGTGGTCAGATCAACGAGCAGATCCGCCTGGGGGCCTTTCTTGTGAACGACTATCGTCCCACCTGCGATGTAGAGGCATCTTCCGTCGGCTTCAGAGAAGAGCCTCACGGCGTCCTCCGCACTCCGGGCGCTCTCAAGCGCTCTTAGATCCAGCATCGATTCCCCCGAGTTCACGTGAACGCATACGCACCGATGGAAACACTGCCTGCAGGTGCCAGCAGGGTGACCGCAAGATCTCAAGAAGTCACCCAGCAACTCGCAGGATACCGGAGAGAGGCCCGGTCTTCAAGACAGAAGGGGCGCAGCCGGCAGGAAATGCCGCGGTCGGCTCGGCCCTCATGTCGCTCTAGGAGTCGTGCCACTTGACAAACACCAACATGATTGATAGGTTCCCTGAAGTCTGCGACGACGCTGCCTGGACGCCTGCAATCCGGCTCCCGACGGTGGATGCCGCAACTGCGACTGCCCGGTTGAAGGTACTAGCTGGGAACCTATCAAGACGCTCTACCGACGAGGATCGGACGGACCATGAAGCTCCACAACGAGCGTCTTTACGCGCGCATCCCACTCCCACTTCAGAACGCACTCGTCTCCGTGTACGGCTGGCAAGTGCTCAGGCGCCGAAGCGGGCCCGATCTTGAGGCCGCGAAGCGCGTGCTCAAGGAGACCGAGCGCTATGATCTGACGCGGCTCCGTGAATGGCAGGATGAGAAGCTCAAGGGACTCATTCTCTACGCGTACGAGACGGTGCCATACTACCGGGAGCTGATGGACTCGCTACATCTCAGGCCCTCCGACGTTGAGACAATGGATGACCTCACGAAGCTCCCCGTGCTCACGAGGGAGGACATACGGGAGCACGGCGAACGCATGCTCTCATCAACCGTCAAGGGCAGGTCCCTTCGACAGGTGGCGACGTCGGGAACGACGGGCGCCCCCATCACTATCTTCTGGGACCGAGGTGTTGAGGTCTTCAACAATGCGTGCATGCACCGCTTCCACCAGTGGGCGGGCATAGGTCCCCGCGAGCCGTTTGCCACACTGATGGGACGGCCGACTGTGCCGCTTACGCAGACGAAGCCGCCGTTCTGGCGATACAACAGTGCACGAAGGCAGCTCCTTCTATCCACTCTGCACCTGCGCCCAGACAACATCAGTTCCTATGCACGGGAACTCAGGCGAAGACGCATAGCCGTGCTTGAGGCCTATCCGTCATCCGCCTACATTCTCGCGAGGCTCCTGAAAGACGCAGGTGAGGATCTGAGCTTCAGAGTTGTGACGCTTACCGGCGAACCGTTGTTGCCACCCGTGCGCAGCTTCATCGAGGAGCGCTTCCAGTGCGAGACATTTGATGCGTATGGGTCAGCCGAGCGGACTCTCTTCGCGGCGGAGTGCGAGCAACACGACGGACTCCACATCTTCGAGGAGTACGGGGTTACGGAGATCGTAGACGGAGACGGTCAACGGCTTCCGAGCGGAGACTCCGGGAGGATCGTGGCTACGAGCCTCCACAATCGGGCGACACCCCTCATCAGATACGCGTGTGGCGACATCGGCACGATCTCAGAGACGCCGTGCTCGTGTGGGCGCAGCCACCCTCTGTTCGAGGATCTCACCACGAGGGAGGAGGACATACTCGTCCTTCCCGATGGACGGCTGTTGCCTCCGCTCTTCCTCTTGAGCGGGTACGGCTGCATAACAGGAATCCGAAAGGCGCAGGTTCTTCAGAGTGAGCCCTCCGCTATCCACATCAAACTCGAGACAGACCATCCTCTAATCGCAGCAGAGGTTGCGCTTCTGATGGACTATCTCACGAAGCGACTCGGCAATGGCGTGAGGATCACGCTCGAGCGCGTCGATGAGATTCCCCTCTCCCCTCTCGGCAAGTTCCGTCGAGTCATCTCGACAGTGCCGCTGCCCGGAAACAACGGTTTCGGTCGTGCGACCCCGCCCCAGGACCCAAGCGATAATCATGCATAGGAGGAACAGATGAAGATCACGTGCGTGCTCGGAAGCGCCAAGGCGAATGGAAACAGCGCGACGTTGGCGAAGCGGTTCTGTGGGAAGGCTCAGGAACTCGGCGCCGAGGTCCAGACGTTCCTGCTGAACGATCTGAACTACAGGGGATGTCAGGGATGCAACGCGTGCAAGAGCACACTGGACAGATGCGTGGAGAAGGATGATCTCGAGCCCGTGCTCGATTCAATCAGGGAGTGCGACGTGCTGGTCATGGCCTCGCCGGTCTACTACGGGAGCGTATCGGGCCAGCTCAAGTGCTTCATCGACCGCACGTACTCATATCTCGGCCCCGACTTCCTCGTATCCAAAACAGCAAGCCGCCTTGAGCCAGGGAAGAAACTAGTCTTCGTCCTGACCCAGGCGGCAGATGCTGAGGACGCCTTCGATGACATCTTCCCGAAATTCCGGGACTTCTTCAGCTACTACGGCTTCGCCGAGAGCACTCTCATCCGCGGTTGCGGCGTCAGCGGGCCTGGCGCATCGAAAGAGCGCGATGACCTCATGAAGCTCGCGGACGAAACGGCTGAGAGACTCGCAGCCTAGTGCATCTTCGCTACCTTCTGGTACGCGGTCTCCGAACCCTGGTACACAAGCCGCGCGAAGTAGATTCCAGTCGAGCAGTCGGTACCGCCGGAGTCACGACCATCCCAGGAAGCACGGTGGATTCCCGCGGGGAGAACCGCGTCGACGAGGACTGCTACGCGACGCCCCGTGACGTCGAAGACCTCGAGTGACGCCGTGCCCGTCTCAGGCAGGACGAACGAGACCTGCGACTCATCGGAAAACGGATTCGGGCTCGGCGCCAGGAGGGCCATCCGGGCCTCACCATGCGGGCCGGCCACCGATGTGGCCGTCGCGTCGATGTAGGCCGACTGAAGAACCTGGTTCCTGATCGGAAGGCTGAGAGGCGCCGGACTCGGGTCCGTCCCTCCGGACTTCTGCACCCAGCAGGCGACACCCATGTCCTCGTAGTTCCACGATGGGTCAATCGCGAACGTCTTGTTGATGTCCAGACTCTCCCCTGCCGCCAGTTCGAATGCATCCCCGGTGACGGCGGTGAGGAACAACTTCACATGATGGACAAGGTGCGATGTCCCGCCGCCGTACGCCGAGACGTAGCTGTCTTCCACGGCAACCATCGCGAACCTGGCGCCGGTCACAGCCGACTCGGCCACGATGTGGGCCGTGAAATCGCCCACGCCGTTCTCTGTGAGAGAGATCCTGAGAGGTGAGGTTCCGGCGGCGTGCGCCTGATAGTCATCCTCCAGCCACGATGTCGGCCAGACATCGGAGAGTCCGTCGCCCCCGATGGTCGGCATGCTCACGATGCCGTAGTAGTCGCCGCGCGGATCCCAGTACGCGTCTCCGAAGTTGAACTGCACAAGCGTGATCTCTTCGTTCGTGTGTCCCCGCTGCCAATTATCCACCGCAACTGCGGCGGCTGGACAGCTGCTTCACCAGCTGGCTGTGAAATGCTCGTAGAGGACGACCTTGTCTGCCGCATGGGCAGTGAAGGTGAGAACGGCGAGTAGTAGTACAACGAGAAGCGTCTGTCTGGACACTGCCCTACCTCCTCGGATAGCGGGCGCTCACGCGCCACATTGTCGACCGACATCTGTAGTGTCAGATCGCTCTACAACTGATCCGATTGGGCAGAGCAGACCCCTACGCTAGGTGAATGATTGTAACACAATCCCGACTATGAGTCAAGATGCGAGCATGTGAGGTGGTGTCCGCTGCTACATTACCCACGCATAACCGATTTTCGCGAAGAACGTCCGCTCGTATTGAGTGAGCTCTATATCCTGATTCCCGAAGTGACCGTCCGAGTAGCCGAGGAAGAAGACGGTCTGGGGATTGATCTTGTACGAGAAGAGAAGCTGTGCCGCCAGTGTGCGTTCCTCCGAGTCGACCGCGTGCGGGTGATCGTCGGGGTAGTTGTCGGACTCGTAGTCGTACGCCTCCGACTGCACGATCGCGCGGACGAACGCTCTGCGCGTGAACTGGTAGACGGTTCTCAGGAACGTGACGTTGGCCGCATAGAGCCTGCCGTCGTCAACATCGAACTGCTCGTACGTGTGCCCCACACTCGCCGAGAGACCACGCCCGAGCTTGAATTCGACATACGGCCTGAGGGTCAGCTCTCGCCCAGTCTGCGCGTTCGCATAGTCGATCGACTCACCGTACTCCGCGTTCATCGCGAGGAGGAGCGAACCGTTCGGCCAGAGACTGGCGTCGCCCTGCACACTCCATGTATCGAAGTCCTCACCGGCGTACTCACGCTTGCCAACCCAGCCGTAGATGTTTGCATCGGCCTGCTTCGGGCCGTCATAGTTTATCCACAGGTTGTACCCGCGAGCCCGCGGCGTGCCGTCCTGGTAGGCCTCATAGGTGTATCCACTGCCAAGATTCAAGGACGTCCACCAGCTTCCCGACCCGCGCTGCCATGTGTGGCCTGCGCCGGCCTCCAAGTGCTCGTAGCCGACACGCGGCATGAACGCGAGGTCGGTCTGCACGCCGTCGCCGGTGTTGGAGTAGTTCGCGTAGACGTCAAGTCCGCTCGTGAAGTTGCCGACACGTATCTCGTACCCTGTGTCGTTGAACTCCCCGCTGGGAAGGTCCGTGCCACTCGTGACGCTCTCCGGATAGAGCGTGTACGACACCCCTCCCTCCACACCGAGGTTCAAGGTCTCGGTTAGCCAGAAACGCGCGTCAAGCCCGGCGACACGGTTGTGATAACCGTCCGCCTCACGCCCGTTGTAGTAGACGTTCACCGTCGACATGTCACCGATGTCGCGCTGGTAGCGGACGACGGTGGCCGTCGACTCGAGATCCAGCTGATGCGAGCTTGAGTGCCGACTGCCCGATGCAACGATGTTCGTGATCTCGTCCCGGGCGACGAGGACGCCGAAGGCGTTGCTTCCCGTCTTGCCTGTGAGCTTTGCGCCCCAGAGCGGCTCCGCCACCGACCGGGAGTAGAAGCTGCCGAAGACCCCCGCGCTCTCAAGGAAGAACGGTCGCTTCTCCTCGTAGTAGAGCGCGTACTGCGTGTTCACATCCAGCTGGAAGGCGTCGGCCTCGACCTGCGAGAAGTCGGGATTGACGGTCCCGGCGAACATCACGTTTGGCGTGATCCCCCACCGCGCCGTGACGCCGGCCTCGTACTTGTCATCGACCTCGCCGAAATCGCCGTCAGGAAAACCCTGACGGAGCTGCGTGCCAACAGCCGAGATGGTCGGATCGATCTCGATGTTCCTGCCTGACGCCGCACCCGCGAACCCGATGAGCTTGTCCATCTGACAGCGGTAGCAGTTGTCGTCGCGGTTCCGCGGGTAAAGGCTGATGTGGTGCCTCACGTCGCGGGGATAGCTGCGAACGGCGTCTACGCCCCAGACCTGGTCACCGTCGATCGACTGGAAACGGATCGCCTTGAACGGGATGGCCATCTCGACGCTGTACCCCAGTCGAATATCTGTCCGGCTGAGTTCCAGATGGCATCCCACGCATTGCCCTCACCGTGAACGCCGCTTGCCGTATCGCCCTGGATGCCGAGCGGGTTGCAGGCGAACTCATAGCCGCCACGCTGGTCGTTGTATGTATCGATGCCGACGACGACCCACTCGTCGCTCCACATGTGATCGTGATCGCAGAGGTGGGCGTAGATCTGCGCCGGGTCCGGGTCGAACGCCCTAAACGCCACGTAGAAGTTGTCCTCGTCGTACGCCAGGAGCATGTCGGTTCTGACAGGTGCCGGGATGTTGTTGCCAGGCCTCACCTCGTTGTTGACACCCATCACAAGAGCGCCCGCCCACGCGTCCTCGTCGATGACGCCATCAATGACGATGGGCGTCGTGACGAGCGGAATCCGCTCAGGGATCTTGATCTCTCGCTCAATCGCGAAGCTCTGGAGGGGAACGAGTGCGACGACGCACACGAGCGCCGCCCCGAGCAGCACTTGATCAGTCCGGTTCATCATGTCTCCTGGGTGTTGGTCCGACGGCTCACCCCGTCGAGCGAGGGTCCGCCGGTGCGGTGTGTACGCCAAGTGAGCGATTGGGGGGATAATATGGCTCGCAAGATAAGACACACCGGACCTTGCCGGCGTTTATGGAGACACTGACCCCATCCCCTACTCCCGGCCTATCCTCCCCGCGAGTTCACGGATCCGTGTGCTCACGGGCGCTGCCGCGCCACCGTAGTTGGCAAGGACGACGGCAACGTAGCCGCTCTCAATAAGGATGTCGAGGTTCGCATTGATCCCGATGAAGCCACCTCCGTGGCCAACGATCTTGCCGGCCGGCGAGCCGCTGACTGAGAATCCATACCCGTACGGTACTTCCGACTGCTCGGTCCACATCGCTTCCAGGGATTCCTCGCCCACGAGTTCGCCCGCGAGAAGTGCCATTGCGAACCGGTGCATGTCGGGCGCCGTCGAGAACCCGCCTCCCGCGGGACCGCCCTTGATCGTGTGCTCATAGAGGTTATTGCGCCAACCCCACTCGCTCTCCGGGTCCTGATAGTACCTCATGGCCAGGTCGTCCGCCGGGCAGTCCATCTCGTAGCAGTCCGTGCGGGTCATACCGGCCGGGTCGTAGATGTTCGCACGAATGTGGTCGAAGTAGCTTCCCCCGGTCACGCTCTCGATGACGACACCAAGGAGAAGCATGCCGGTGTTGCTGTACGAGAATCGCTCGCCCTCGATTCCACCCGGCATCTCAGGGATGTCAACGTATCCCAGCTCCTGAGCGCTGACCGGGACTACGAGCAGCATCGCGGTGATGAAAGCTATCGTGAGTGACGTCATGCGAGATCCTCCTTCGGTATGCACTGTTCGCACGTGATGTTGGGGATGGACACCTGTCGCCTTGCTCCCACAGTGGTCTGGCCGTCGCTCCGTTCGACACGCGGACCCCTGCCTGGTTGAAACAGACCCACAACACCGGATGAGTCACAGAACTGCAATCTGGTCAAGAGCATCCATCCATGGTACAATCGTGCTAGAGGTCTATGATAAGGGATCCTAGGAGGAGTCATGCCCCAAAACGCACTTGCCACGGCAACACTGCTCCTGCTGACCGCTCTGGTGGTCATGGGACCCGTCAGTGCTTCCGCACAGCCAACCGCCCTGCCTGGGACACGAGCCATCGGTGACACGCTCACGGTTGTGATGCGACCCATCCTGTCGGTGCCGAGAATCGTCGCCGACGGCCAGAGCTTCACGATCGAAGCCAAGGCCTCCTCCTCGACGACGGGCTGGACGGCGACACTTGAGCGCGGCACACTCTCCTACTCGCTCGCTCTGAGTTCCGTATCCTACGAGTCATCGTACGAGCGCTGGTTCATGACGGCCACCGTCCCGTTCGGCACACCTGAGGAACTCTACGACCTGCACGTCCAGGCGAACGGCGGCATCGACGATGTGACCGCGCACTCTGTCATGGTCGAGGACGCGCTTTCGAACGACTTCTACTTCATTCACATCGCGGACACTCACCTCCCCACCCACCTCTACTACTACCAGAGTGGCGCGGATACGGACACGACCGAGATGGACGATTTCCGGGCCGTGATCGATGACATCAACATCATCAATCCGGCGTTTGTACTCCTGACCGGCGACGTCATTAACGAAGGCGAGTTGGAGGAGTTTCTCGACAAGCGGTACTTCACGCGAACGAAGCGCATCCTGAAGGAGCTGGACGTTCCCGTCTACCTCATTGCGGGGAATCACGACATCGGTGGCTGGGATGATAGCCCTCCCTCCGACGGAACGGCGCGACGGAACTGGTGGAAGTTCTTCGGCTGGCGCTACCTCAACGATCCGCCTTCGGGTGACGACATCCACACGCAGAACTACGCGTTCGACTACGGCGGTGCGCACCTGGTTGGAATCGAGTCCTACAATAACTACGACCGCTGGCGCCGCCCCACCTATGGAACCGACAGTTTTACAGACCGCCAGCTCACCTGGCTCTCCGACCACCTGAGCCTCGTACATCCGGTCAAGGCCGTCGTACTCTTCTACCACATGGATTTCCAGAATCAGCTGAACCTGGGAAACCTGGGCGTCGACGGCGCGCTCTGGGGGCACATACACTCATCGTCCGGCTCCACCGGCACTACACCGTTCGACATTTCCACCGACAATGTGTGCGACGGGTCTCGCGCCATGCGCCTCATCCGGGTGGAGGATGACATCGTCACACCCTCAGACCACATCAATGCAGGCTCGAGCGGACAGAACCTCAGAATGATGTTTGACGTGCCGAACGACGGCACCGAGACCGAAGTCGTTGCCACGGTTACAAACTGGCAGTCCGAGGTGTTTGAGTACGGGCGTGTGAAGTTCCACGTCCCAACCTCCTCGATGCCCTACGAAGTGGACGAAGGGACCATAACCCACTCGATCGTTGAGGGGAACATCGCGACGTACTACGTCAATATTGTGCTTCCATCTATGAGCGTGACCACCATCACCATCAGCCCCGAGACCGGCGTTGCAGACGCTCCGCGTCCGACGCTCGCTCTCGCTGCTCCGGTCTCCCCCAATCCCGCGAGCTCCGGCGCGAGTCTCAGTTTCTCGATCGGAGCACCCGGGCACGTCACCGCGGAGGTCCTTGACCTCTCCGGCCGAAGGGTCGCCACCCTTCGCGACAGCTACACACCTGCGGGTACGCAGATGCTCTCATGGAGCCTGCGCGATGCATCAGGCCGGCCCGTCTCCTCCGGCGTCTATTTCGTAAGGATAGCGATTGCGTCCGAGGCACTCACAACGCGGCTTATAGTACTCAGATAGCCCTCGTTGAGCGGTGGGACTACGCCAGTCTTTGGGCGCCAGAGCAGACACGCCGACTAGAACCCGAAGGAGTGAGCTCGACCGAGCCTTGCCCCGCCCGCACAGGCGATCAGCCGTCCATCTGCGGGTTCAATCACAACTGTGGCAGCGGTCGCGGACTCTCCGTAGATGCTGTCGTAGTCCTCATTGCAGACTGCGCCGGCTCCCCGAGTGTTGTCTGAGAGAAGCTCCCAGCAGACATCGGCAGTAATGGGGTGCAGCACGTCCCTGAAGAGTTCCACGAGATGCGTCTCGCGCCAGCGGGATCCAGCCAGGTCGATCCGTTCGTATGCGGCGGACAGAAGCGCCGGAGCTGTGTAGTGGTTGGCGTGAACGAAGACGCCGCGCTTGACGTCAGTCCGCGCAGAGGACGTCGTCGTCATTTCGAGGTTGAATGCACGACTCGCATCCCCCACAACGAAGTTGTGTCCAGAGAGCCTCGGCGTCTCCTCGATGACTCTGACCGCATCGAGCGCCGTCGTCGCTGCAAGGGCGCGCGTGATGGCGAAGAGGTAGTTCACACCAGACTGCGGGTCAGTGGGCACGAGGTTATTGTTGCAGACCGCGACACCCTCGCTGTTCAACCCGGTGAGCGACAGACAACCCACTGTCGTGAGCGAGAGCGTCTCCGGAGCGTCGCACGGCCTACGGCGGACAACGGCCAGGTAGTCACGCGCATCAGGATGCATGTCCCACGTCTGACCGATGATAGGAGACCCACCGGAGACCTCGGCGGAGCAGGCGAACGACGTGCACTCGCCTGTGTCGCCTCCACCTCGCCCCCCTGCACTCTCGGGTTCACGAGGGTCGGCGCCCGTCTCATCCGCCATCAGCACCAGATCACGCAGATCCGTAAGTCCGTTCCCCACAAGGAGCTCCGGCAGGCCTACACCGGCCCCACGCGCAACGCCCTCAAACTCCTGCCAGACGGCGTCATCGTACTGCCGGTGCGGTTCCATGACCTCTTCCGCGACGCGGAGCACATCCTCGCGCCCGATCGGGCGACCGGGGTCGTACTTGTCGACGAATCCAAGACAGTACTCGATGCGTCGCTCCGTGAACTCGCGTATGGCGTCACGGAACTCCTCACCGTGCGTCTCTCCCATCGCTCGGGGCGAACCTGCCACTTCGATGTACCTGAGTTCACTCACGAAGTCTCCCTGAGACGGCTGGACTACAGCACCTTCGTCGGCCCAGTCGGACGCGGAACCTTCACCACCAGGAATCTGAGCGTGTCACTGCTCTCGTTGTACCAGCAGTGCGGGATGTCCGCAGGGCTTTCGATCAGCGTGTCGGCGCCTACCTCCACCTTCTCCTCCCCGACCTCGACGACACCTGTGCCCTCTAGAACGTAGAACACCACATCAACGGGTGTGATGTGCCTCTTCAGCGCCTCACCCGGCTGAAGCGTGATGTGGGAGACAAGCGCATGCTCACTGCTGTGGAGAGCCCTTGCGTCAACACCGTGCGGGTTCTCGCGGGACTCCGCATCCTTCACTTTGATGGTATTCACTGTCCTTCTCCTTTCAATCTCAGAAACTGTACTTCAGTTTCGCGTACACCGAATCGTTAGCATCGTACACCCCAAACATCCCATCGTCACCTATGAACAGATCTGCTCCAATCAGGATCTCGAATCCGTCGGCCACGTTGTAGCTGACCTTCGGCCTCAGAAGCGCATCACTGTCGTTCAACCCCACGTACGAGAAGAACTCCAGATGCAGCGTCTCGTTCAGGAAGCTGTCCCGTGCGAGGAATGTCATCACATCCGAGCGCTCATCGGAAGCCAGCGTGTCATCATAGTCCAGGATCACCTCCTGGACGAACTGGGCGCTCATGCTGACGCCGAGAAGGGTCCAGTCGACGCCGAGCAGGTAGTGAACGTAGTCGCGATCGAGCACTCCGTCCCCCACAAGCGGACTCTCGGTGGCGAAGCGCTTCCCCCAGTAGTAGGCGCCCTCTCCGCGAACAATAGCCCCTCCGACGGCCGTGCTGAAGCTCCCGCCGGCGAGCGCAAGGCGATGGTGCTCGGGAGCGACAACCAGTGAGACTATCTCATGGGTGTCCGGGTCCTGCTCGATGTCCATGTGTAGCGCGGGTTCGTCGTCCCAGGCATACCCCGCCATTATCTCCAGATCGAACGCAGACGACAGGAGCGAGTACTTCGCGAATACCTCGCTGTTCTCAAGGGTTGCATCGACGCCCTCCGATGACAGATCGAAGGTCGGTTGCACCGGGAACTGCACAGATCTTGCCCAGATGGATCCCTCGTCCGGGGGGAGCATCGGAGCGAACACAGGAACCCAGACGACCTCCAGTGTTCCGCTGCCTCTGTAGTAATCGAGCTTCACCGCGTCGACTCCGATACGAATCTCCTCGAAGTCCGGCAGGAGGAAGCGGCTCAAGTCCTTCGGCGACACGACATCAGTAATGAACACGCCGTCGCCCTTGCCCCAGATGACCTGCTGCATGCCGACACGGAGGTCGACGCTGTCCCAGTAGATGTCGACATACGCCTGGCGGAGGCCCATCTCAAGTTCCTCGCCCGGGCGCTGGTAGACGTATGGGTCCACGCGGAAGGCAACGTTGCCGCGGGATTGATCCAGTCTCAGAGCAAGTGTGTTCTCGATGATCGAGTAGTCTCCACCGTCGACCAGGACTGACGTGTGGTGTCGAACATAGCCGCCGACGTGGATCGACTCCAGGGCAACCGCGGGGGCCACCGAGAGGGCCACGCCGAGGATCGCGACGGCCACCATCAGATGGACCAGAGGGTTCTTCATCCTAGAGCCCCCTCGTCATCATTCTCTCGGTGAACTTGTTCTCCGGAATGCCCGTGTCGAGCTGGATGTCGTCCAGAGCCATGATCGTCGTGTGGTCCCTCTGAACGTGATGCATCGTCGAGTGCGTCACCACCCAGTAGCCACCGATGTCCCCGTATTCGTCCACCGTCAGCGACTTCAGGAGTTCATCATCCTCATCGTAGAAGTCCTTCTTCACGACGACCCACTTGTCCTCGACGATCCAGCTGACCGTCCTCCCGTAGATGTACTCTTCCTCAATCGGAACACCCTGAACGACGTAGCACGGCTCTTCGTTCACGTCCTCGCGACCGAGCACCGTGTGCGTGTCACTCGTCGGATGGCGGTCACCGAGGTCGTCGTACGTGAAATCGGACCCCATGAAGTAGTCGCCCTTGCTGTCGCTCGATATCCTCTTGACCTTCTTGAGCGCAGGCAGGTAGATCCATTGATCATCGTCCTGACCGATTGCCGCGTAACTCCAGTTCATGAACGATGTGTTCCTTACATCAGCGGGCGACTCGAAGAACATCACCTTCTTCTCAACGTCACCGAAGTCCTTCATGAACTGGCGGATCTCACGTACGCGCGTGTTTCCGCGCGAATTCACGAGCGTCATGGTGAGCCTGGACTGCATGTCCTCACCGTTGGGCCTGTAGTAGACACTCTCGATCAGCTCGAGTCCGCTTGGCATCTCAGCGATCGCATCGAGCCCACTCGGCTCCTCCGCTGAGACCAGGCCGGTGGCGATGACCAGGATCAACACCGCAAGTGCAGCTATCCTCTTCATTTCGGTCTCCCTCCCGTGCAGACCCTCCCCCCGTGATCAGGCGCGAGGGCGCACGCGCATGCGTCTCTATTCCCTGAAGTAGAACTTCGTTTGAACCATTACGACGACCATGATCGTAACCGTACCCAGAAGGCTGATGAACATGTTACCGGACACGAGCGCGCCGAGGGCCCTGTTTGGCGGAAACGCCGAGAACAGTAGCACCAGGAAGCCGGCAATCACTACAATCGCGTTGAACATGATGGCCCTGCCCGAATGGTGCATGGCATCCGCGATGGTAGCGAAGACGTCGCCCGTCCTCTTCGCGGCAACCCTGAAGCGCTCCATGAAGTGAACAGCGTAGTCGATCCCGACGCCGACGGCGATGCTCGATATGAGCGCCGTGGTCGTGCTGAGCGGTATGCCAAGAAGCCCCATGACGCCGAAGCTCATGAGGGCCGTGATCGTGATCGGGATGACGCCGATGAGCCCCGCCGAGATCCGTCTGAACATCAGGGACAGAAGAACGACGATGATACCGAGCGAGAGGATCAGGCTCTTCACCTGGCCCTTCAGGATCAGATCAGTGAAGATCAGACCCTTGTAGCCGGAGCCCGCATAGTTGACGTTGACGCCGAGTTCCTCGAAGAGAGGTCTGAACTCCTCGACCACACCGATGGCACGGTTGATGGTCTTCGAATCGTCGCCCTTGAGCTGCAGCGTGATGTTTGACCTGGCGAAGTCGTAGTCGACGGTCCTCCAGAGCATCTTGGGGTCTCCCGACATCTCATAGAGAAGGAGATACTGCGCGACCAGATCCGCGGAATCCGGAATCGTATCGAACGCGGGATCGTCGGCGTGCATCACCTTGTTGATGCGCCGGAGATAGTCCGCAAGGCCGAACGAGTTACCGACCTCCTCGAGCATCTCACTCTCCGTCTGCATCTTGTCCATCAGGCGAAGCACGTCCGGCCTCTTCATCCCACCATCGTCGGAACTCTCGAGGATGACATTCAGCGTCGAGGTTCCTCCGAACCGTTCGTTTATGAACGCGTCCGTCAAGACGATGTCGCTGTCATGCGCGAACTTCTCGAGGAAACTGGAGTTGATCCAGATCTTCGTCACACCGATGACGGAGACAAGCACGGCGATGACGGTCACCACGATGATCGCGCCTCTGTACCTCATGACACCCCTGCCGAACGCCAGCGCGATGCCGTCCGACCCCTCCGGCTTTGCCTTTGCCTTTGCTCTTGCCTCGGCCTTCCTTGCCCCGGGAAGACCGAAGGCCACGACGCCCGCCGGAATCAGGACGAGAGAAAGAACCATCGCCGACATCACTCCGAATGCCGTGAACATGCCGAAGTACTTGATCGGGTAGACGTCAGACGTCAGAAGCGAGACGAACCCCACCGCGGTCGTAACTGAGGTCATGACAACGGGCTTCCACATGCCGCGTATCATTTCAGAGGCTCCCTCACGAGCACTGACCCCGGGACGTTCTCTCTGGTAGTGCCCGAGGTGTCCGTATATGTGAATCCCGTCGGCTACGCCTATCGCGATGAGCATCACCGGGATCATCGTTGAGACGGCGTAGATGGGAATACCCAGCCACGCCATCAGGCCGAACGTCCAGAGCGTGCTGAGAACCACGACGAGCAGCGTGAAGAACGTGCTCTTGGGACTCCGCAGGACCAGCGCCAGGACAGCTGTGATAATGAGAAGCACGATGGGGACCATACGCTTCATGTCCTTGGGAGCGAGGTAGGCCATTGTCCCCTCGACGATGGGTCTGCCCGCGACGTAGAGCTTCTCCGGGCCCTCATAGGCGGCAGTGAGATCCAGTATCTGGCGATAGAACTCCTGAGAGAAGGCCTCGTCACCAAGCTCGGCGATCACAAGCGTGACCGTCTCGTCCGCCGACACGAGCCTCCCGTGGATCATGTCGTTGGCCCTCACGCTCATGCGGAGCGCCTCCAGATCGACTTCGCTCTCCGGGACCTTCGAGTAGAACGAGCGCACATCGAGCCCCACGTCGGAGCCGGTGATGTTGTCGACGGTGTAGAGCGATGTAACATCACCTCTGCCTATCAGGTCGTGTCTCTCGAGTTCCTTCGTGAGCGCCTTGACCTTCGAGAGAGTACCGTGGTTATAGACTCCATCCAGATGCTCGATGGCGATGATGATGCCCTCGCCGATGTCGAACCACTCCTCCGCCTCATCGCTGTAGATGAACGCCGGATGGTCTTTCGGCATGTACTCGTCCAGATCGGTCTCCATCCGGGTGTTGCCGGCGGCGCCGACCAGGAACGCCACTGAAACGGCGAGGACAGCCGCGAATACAAGCCACGGACGAGCTGTCAGGGCAGTCAGAAACCTGTGCATCTTCACTCCTTTGTGAACTGTAATTCACATCACCGAGAAAAAAACCTCGTTCTGTCCTGCACTCAATCGCGCGCCACGGCCCTCTGGAAGAGCTCCCAGACCCCTGCGGCGTGCGCAGTGATATCGAAGCGCTCGCCTTCAGCGTGCCGGCGGAGAGCCGCCGGTTGTATCATGCCTGCGAACAGGAGAGCGGCAGTGGCCGCGCTGATGTCCGATCGAATCTGACCCGACTCCTGTCCGTCGCGCACGAGCTCTTCGACGCGGGCAACGTAGCCGGCGAAGATCTCCTCCGTCTTGGCTCGGCGAGCTGCATGTCCTTCCGGCGCACCCATGGATGACATGATGTGCGGGACCGCTCCCCCGCTCTCTATCAGCCTCGCGTGCCGGGTCAAGAGCAGCTCGAGCGCCATGAGTGGATCTTGCGCCTCATCCCGCGCGGCCCCGACGAGACCGTAGACCTTGTCCCTGAAGACATCCAGGGCAGCTTCAAGCACGTCCTCCCTGCCCTCGAAGTGGCGGTAGATGGCCGAGGGAACCAGTCCGACGCTCTGTGCGAGATCGGCGATGTTGAATCCCTCGCTGCCTCTCTCGGCCAGGAGATTCAGCGCAGCACGCGCTATCTGCTCCCGTCGCGCCTCTGTGCTCATCTTCTGCGTCATTGTGGCCGACCTCCATGTGAATCCATATTCACATCATAACCACACCCCGGTACGGTGTCAAGGGGGAAGCAGTGTCTGTGAGCCACCGTGGCGGGAGGAGAGTCGA
Source organism: uncultured bacterium (assembly GCA_964521425.1). Classification (GTDB taxonomy): domain Bacteria; phylum Joyebacterota; class Joyebacteria; order Joyebacterales; family Joyebacteraceae; genus Joyebacterum. The sequence goes on along the minus strand of CAZFRO010000001.1, from coordinate 158,010 downwards.
ATTCAAGGCATCAAAGCGAAGAGCCCGGTCCAGATGGACCGGGCTCTTCATAAATGGCGGGGCCGACGAGACTCGAACTCGCGACCTCCGGCGTGACAGGCCGGCGTTCTAACCAAACTGAACTACGACCCCGCAAGGTCTTCGAACCACGAATATATCAAGCGGATACCCCTCTGTCAACTCGAATCTGCCCGTCCGTAGGCAATGCATGGGTACAGGGTGACCCATCCGGCAGGAGCGAGGAAGCCGCCCTGATCCCAGTAACCTGAGGGCGCAGCAAGCCGATGCTACTCCCAGTAGCCTGAGGGCGTAGCGATCCTGATGCCTGGATAGTAGTGCCTGAGTATCTGCTCGTACGAGAAGCCGCGGCGCGCCATCCCGAGCGCCCCATGCTGGCACATGCCCACGCCGTGGCCGTACCCGCGGCCCTCCGCCTGAGCGTGCGTCACGCGCCCGCCGCGCAGGGACACATCGAGGTCGAACCACGAACTCCAGAGGATGCTCTCGGATCCCGGCCTCCTCAGGAGCCAGCGCGCCCGGTCGCCGTAGACCCTGTAGTCGCCGATGTCAGTCTCGACTCGAAGCCACTTGATCCTGCCGGATGGCGCTCGATCCGTGATCGTAAGATCTCGCACTTCGCCGATCGAACCTCGCACCGGCGTGGAGGCAAGATCCGGAAGATAGCGGCGGACGAGATCGAGGATCTTATCTCCGTCCCACGCAGCACTCCACTTGAAGTTGGGGGACTCGCTGCAATAGGCCCGGTCCAGGTCCTCGATTCCGCCGGGTGTATCCTGCACGGAGATGAGATAGGGCTCGGGATCGAGTCCCCACACCTCCTGGCGATCTTCAGTTCTTCCACCGCAGCACGACGAGAAGTAGGCGTCGATCGGCCGGCCGCTGTGAAATGCCACAAGACCCGCAGTCTCAAGTACGGCGTGGTCACTGGTGGGATCCTCAACATCACGTCCACCATATGCCTGATCCGCTATCGTAGAGTGAAGATCGAAGTCTCCCCTCGCTCTCCCCCCTCCGCGAGCCAGAACGTACGTGCGGGCTGCCACGGCCTGGGCCATCACAGCCTCGATCTCACTGTTCGATCGCGGCCCGATCTCCTTCGGCACGACACCTCGCAAGTAAGACTCGAGATCGATCACGTTGACCACGGAAAGGCCCCCTGAACTCGATACGAAGATCTCTATCTCTCCCCTGTAGGCGACGCCATCATGGATCATCGCTCCCTCGCCGTCAGGGGAAAGACGGACCGTCCCGCGAAGCACGACATTCTCCCCGGGTCCGACCATCTGAAAGCCGCGTCCCTCTGCCCGGAACGACCACTCGACGCCCTGAGCCGCTGAGATGCGTCTCGTCGACTCGGCGTATATGGTAACCGTGAAAGGTCCCCGCCCGGAGATGATCGTCTCCTTCACGTCCTGTCCTAGACCCACCCTCAATACCGGACCACCTTCAACGAGGTTTCTCTCGGGCCAAACCGACCTCTCGGCTCCGCCGAACTCGGGTTCGGCATACCCGGCTTCGGGACGGACTTCCTCCCGTCCGCCGCTCGCGGCCGCTTCAACGTCTCCCACCGGATCTGTGGACAGCACGTCAGGATCGGAGGCGACCTTGGCGCCCGTTCCCAGAAGTGAGCAACCCACGAGCAGCACGGGAATAGAGAGGAGAAGCAGCGCCGCCAGGTGGCGAACAAACGGAAGGGCGCCGGAAGCTCTCTCCGACGCCCTTCTGTATCTACTGCCGGTGTGCCACATCGAGCTCACACTCAGCCTTCCTTCTTCTGGTCTCCTGATGGAGACACGTCTCCCGCTGGAGACACGCCTTCCTCGGAAGGCGCGTCGGACGCTTCCTTACCCTCTCCCACATCATCCGTCGCGTCGACAGCAGCTTCGGCGTCGTCCGCCGGCGGCTCTTCGACTACAGCTCTGATGACTTCGTCCGGTCCCTCGTCGGCGCGCGGCTTGCGCTCCTTGAAGGTAACAGGCTCCATCACAAACTGCAGAATCGACAGCGCGGCCGCATCACCGCGCCTGGTGGCCACCTTGATGATCCGCGTGTATCCACCCGGTCTATCTGCATAGCGGGGCGCGATCTCATCGAAGAGCTTGGCCACGACGTTCTTGCTCCGGACGACCCTCAGAACCTGACGTCTCGCTGCCAGATCATCACTGCCGCGCTTGGCGACCGTAACGAGTCTCTCGGCCAGCGAGCGGAGTTCCTTCGCCTTGGCGTCCGTTGTCTCGATCTGCCCGAGCTCAAAGAACGAGGTCACCATGTTTCTCAGCGTGGCCTTTCTGTGGCTCGAGGTCCTGCTGAGCTTTCTTCCCTTCTTCCTGTGTCGCATCTACTGCTCTACCCCCGTCTCCTTGACTTCCTCGCTCCCCTCGGCTTCGTGTAGCTCCGGTTCAGCCAGAACGGCCATCTCAACGGCATCGCCGTCTTCAGAAACCGTGAGCTGCTCCACGTCCATGCCGAAGTGCAATCCCATGTCGGACAGGATGTCGACCAGTTCCTGAAGCGACTTCCGGCCGAAATTCCTGTACTTCAGCATCTCCGCCTCAGACTTGAGAACCAGCTCTCCCAACGTGGCTATCCCAGCGTCGCTCAGGCAGTTCGATGACCTGACGGAGAGTTCAAGTTCCTCAACACTGTGCCGCAGAAGCTCACTAAGACGCTGCTGCTCCGGATCGATCACTTCTTCGATCTCCTCCTCAGGCTCCACGTCGAATGACATGAAGAGGAGCAGATGGTCCTTAAGGATCTTCGCCGCGAACGACACGGCATCCTCAGGAGCAACCGTCCCGTTTGTCCAGACCTCAAGGAAGAGCTTGTCGTAGTCCGTGCGCTGTCCGACTCGCGTGTTCTCAACCTCATAGTGAACGCGCTTCACCGGTGAGAAGACTGAGTCGATCGGGATGAACCCAACCGGCTTGTCCTCGAACACGTGCTCCTCGGCCTGGATGTATCCCCTCCCCGCGTCGATCACGATGTCCATCTCCAGACTTGAGTCTGGCTCCAGCGTCGCGATGTGGAGATCGGGATTCATGATCTCGATATTGGGGTTGGGCTCGAAATCCGACGCCTTTATCTCACCTTCAGCGTCAGCTCTCAAATACAGCATCTCCGGACCGTCACTGAGAAGCCGCACGTCGAGCAGCTTCAGATTGAGAATCAACTCCGTCACGTCCTCCGCAACGCCCGGCGCGACTGAAAACTCGTGCAGGACTCCCTCAATCTTGACACCGGTCACCGCCGCACCCTGCAAGGACGAGAGCAGTACGCGCCGGAGCAAGTTGCCGACCGTAACGCCATACCCGCGCTCAAGCGGCTCCGCCCTCAGCTTCCCATATGACTCCGTTATCGTCTCTCTGTCCCAGACAATCTCGTCTGGCATCCTCAGGTTCTTCCACTTCATTGTCCGCCGGCCTCCTCGATGCATTGGCCACCGTCGTCGCAGTCAAGACTACCTGGAGTAGTAGTTGACGATGAGCTGCTCATTAACGGGTGTCGGGATCTGAACTCTTGACGGGCGGTCGAGCACGCGCCCAGTGAACTTCTTGGGGTCGAGTTCGAGCCACTCCAACGTACCTACGCCGGCCTTGCCGTCCACTGACTCCTTGATCTCCGGGATATTCTTCGACCTGTCCCGCACAGAGATTTCATCCCCTGTCTTGACAAGGTACGACGGGATGTCGACCTTCCGCCCATTGACCTCGAAGTGCCCATGCACGACGAGCTCGCGCGCCGCGGACCTCGAGGGAGCAAAACCGAGCCTGTAGAGGACATTGTCCAATCTCAGCTCCAGGATGCTCATCAGGTTCGTGCCGGTCACACCCTTCTGGCGCTCGGCTTCCTTGTAGTAGTTCCTGAACTGCTTCTCGAGAATACCGTAGATTCTCTTTGTCTTCTGCTTCTCCCTGAGCTGCAGGCCGTACTCCGTCGTCTTGCGCCTGCGTCTCGTATTGCCGTGCTCGCCAGGACCGTACGCTCTTCTCTCAAAGGCGCACTTGTCGGTCGAGCAGCGCTGCCCCTTCAGGAAAAGCTTCATGCCGTGGCGGCGGCACTGCTTGCACCGCGGACCGTGATACGTCGCCATCTAGTACCCCTCCGTCTCCTATACCCGTCGCTTCTTGGGCGGCCTGCAGCCGTTGTGAGGAATCGGCGTCACGTCTCTGATAGCTGATATCTTGAGACCAGCCGCCTGCAGGGCGCGAATGGCAGCCTCACGACCGGGTCCGGGTCCCTTCACCTCGACATCAACCCGCCTCAGACCCATCGGAATCGCCTGCTCTGCGGCGTCCGCCGCCACAAGCTGCGCGACAAACCCCGTGCTCTTCTTGGAACCTCTGAATCCGACCTTGCCCGCACTCGCCCAGGCAATCGTGTTTCCCCTGGAATCTGTCAGAGTCACGATCGTGTTGTTGAAACTTGCCCTGATGTGCGCGACACCGTCGGGCTCAACCTGCTTCTTCTTGCGCTGAGCCAACTTGACCTCCTACACAGATAAACTACTTCTTGCCAGGCGCTTTCCTCTTGCCGGCAACCGTCTTCTTCGGTCCCTTCCTGGTGCGAGCGTTGGTCTTCGTCCGCTGCCCATGAACAGGGAGACCGCGCCTATGGCGCCAGCCCCTGTAGCTGCCGACATCCTTCAGGCGCTTGATGCTCAGAGAGATCTCAGTTCTGAGACTGCCCTCCACGCGGTAACTGCTCTCGATAATACTCCGGATGCGCCCGATCTGGTCGGCCGTGAGATCCTTCACCCGCTCGTTCTGGTCGATCCCCGCCTCTTGAAGGATCTTCACTGACGTTGTTCGACCGATACCGTAGATATAAGTGAGCGCTACGACGACCCTCTTATTATCTGGTACGTCAACACCTACAATGCGCGCCAATCGAGGTAACCTCCCTTTTACGTCACTACCCTTGGACCTGCTTGTGCCGCTTGTTCTCGCAGATGACCCGGATCTTCCCGTGTCTCTTTATGATCTTGCAGTGCTCGCAGATCTTCTTCACCGAAGACCGCACCTTCATGGTTCCTCCCGGTCAATCGTTCTTCCATACATTGGTTCTACTTGTACCTGTACGTGATACGTCCCCGTGACCAGTCGTAGGGAGAGATCTCTACCGTCACCCTGTCCCCGGGGAGGATCTTGATGTAGTGCATACGCATCTTCCCCGATATGTGAGCCAGGACCTTGTGCCCATTGTCCAACTCGACTCTGAACATGGCGTTCGGTAGTGCTTCGTTCACTACGCCTTCAACGGTGATGCCCTTCTGCTTAGCCATCCACTCTCCCAGATCGTTCCTTAGCCCGGCCTCGTACTCATCGCCTGGCGAACATCATACGACGGTCAGTATGTCCGCGCCCTCGGCACTGACTGCCACAGTGTGCTCAAAGTGCGCCGACATCTGGTTGTCGGCTGTAACGACGGTCCACCCGTCCTCCAGTGTTCTCACTCCAGCCACGCCTGCATTCACCATCGGCTCGATCGCCAACACCATGCCGACCTTAAGAACAGGTCCGAACCCAGGGGGACCGTAGTTTGGGACCTCGGGCGGTTCATGCAACTCAGTTCCGACACCGTGTCCCGCAAGCGCCCTGACCACGGAGTATCCCTTCGCCTCCGCGACCTGTTGGATGGCATGAGACACGTCAGAGAGATGGACCCCTTCTCTGACGACCTCGAGCCCCTTGAAGAGTGCGTCGAGGGTGGTTCCGAGCAAGCTCATCGCTTCCTCGGACGCCTCCCCAACGGCGAAGGTCCTCGCACCGTCGCCGACATACCCGCTCTTCCGAACGCCGATGTCGATGCCAACGATGCTCCCTTCCTCAAGGATCCTCTCCCCCGGAATCCCGTGCACGACCTCCTCGTCTATCGAGGCGCAGATCGCAGCCGGGTAGCCGTGGAACCCCTTGAACTCCGGGGCGCCTCCGTGGCTTCGTATGAAGTTTTCAATCTCCCTGTCGAGTTCGCCCGTGGTCACTCCCGGTCTGATCAGCTCGGCCGCCAGGTCGAGGGATTGGGCGACCAGCCTTGCACTCCCACGTATGAGCTCGATCTCTTCGCTGCTTCGTATGTTGATCATCCTGCCGCCTGCGGTCCGCTGTTGCGGTCGAGAATCTCGTCTATCGCTTCCCGGACCTCATCTATTGAACGACCGGAGTCAACTGTGTCAAGCCTGCCCCGCGAACGGTAGTACTCGATCGTCGCATGGGTCTCGCTCTGGAACTGCTCAAACCTGCGCTCGATCTTCTCCGGCTCATCGTCCGATCGACGAATGAGCTCCCCACTACAGGCGTCACAGGAGCCGTCCGCCCTCGGCAGACTCGTCGCAAGATTGTGTATGCTTCCACACTTCGGGCATGAGACGCGACTCGACAGTCTCTCTACCGCTTCTTCTCTCCTGATATCGAGGAAGATGACCCGATCAACCTTCTCGCCACGATCCTCGAGCAGGTGATCCAGCGCCTTCGCCTGAGGCACGGTCCGCGGGAAGCCATCCAGGATAACTCCAGCTCCCTCTTCACCACGATCCAGGAGCGCATTCAGGAGTCCAAGCATGACATCGTCGGGCACGAGACTGCCTGCATCCATGTACTTGCCCGCGAGGATCCCGAGTTCGGTTCCCTCCCCGACCGCCCCCCTCAGGAGGTCGCCGGTCGAGACATGTCTGAATCCCCTCGCCGCCTCTATTCGCTTTGCCTGAGTACCCTTCCCTGCACCGGGTGCTCCCAGCAACACAACAATCACAACCTACCCCTGACTGCTTCCATCTCCGCTTGGTCGTGCCGAAAGCCCCGACGACCGCTGCGGGAAAGTGTCTCTTAGCGCTTGCGACCCCTCAGCTTGCCCTTCTTTATGAAGCCGTCGTAGTGACGCATGAGGAGATGCGATTCAATCTGCGACAGCGTATCGAGCGCGACGCCGACGACGATGAGAAGACCTGTGCCACCGAACATGAACGGTGCGTTGAGCCTCTGCATCAGGAAGTACGGCAGGACCGCGATGAACGCCAGGAAGATGGCTCCTGGGAGCGTGATCCTCGTCAGAACGCTGTCGATGTACTCGGCGGTCTTCTTGCCCGGACGCTTGCCTGGGATGAAGCCACCGTACTTCTTCATGTTGTCGGCCAGGTCTACCGGGTTGAACACGATCGCCGTGTAGAAATACGCGAAGAACACGATGATCAACACGTACAGAGTCGTGTGAATCCACTGACCCGGTTGAAGAGCGGCCGCCACGTCCTGCATCACTGTGTTGCCCGTGAAGAAACCTGCCAGTGTCGCAGGGAACATGATGATGGCCTGCGCGAAGATGACCGGGATAACGCCTGCCGTGTTGAGCTTCAGTGGTATGTGCGTGCTCTGTCCACCGTATACCTTTCGGCCGACCACCCTCTTCGCATACTGAACCGGAATCCTGCGCTGTGACTGCGTCATGAGAACCACACCGGCGATGATGCTGACCATGACGGCTGTCAGGAACAAGAGACCGAAGACACTCAGCGTGCCGAGCCTGAGGGCGCGGAACGTGTTCAGCCAGTCGTTCGGATACCTCGCAACGATACCGATGAAGATGATGAGAGAGATACCGTTTCCGATGCCTCTGTCTGTTATCTGCTCACCGAGCCACATGATGAAGATGGTGCCCGAGGTCATCGTGAGCATGGTGAGGAGCGTGAATCCAATACCAGGCGACGGTACGATCGGCAGCCCCTCCACCGCAGGCAGATGCTGCAGATACGTGCTCATCGCGAACGACTGCACGAGCGCCAAGAGAACGGTCCCGTAGCGCGTGTACTGCGTGATCTTCTTGCGACCTTCCTCGCCCATCTTGCTCAGCTTCTCGAAGTACGGAATGACAGCTGAGAAGAGCTGCAGGATAATCGACGCACTGATGTACGGCATGATGCCCAGCGCGAAGATGGTGGCGTTAGAGAAGGCGCCCCCCACGAACATATCGTAGAGACCCAGGAAGGAGCCCTGCTGCGACTTGAAGTAGACAGACAGCGCGCTACCGTTGACGCCTGCAGTCGGCACGTGTCCGCCGACCCTGTAGACAATCAGGATCATGAGCGTGAAGAGCACACGCCGCTTCAGCTCGGGGATCTTGAAGATGCTCTTGAGGCTCTGAAACACGTTGGGCATGACTGGTGCCTTTCTCTACCTTACTTGATCAGCTCGACAGTGCCGCCGGCTGCTTCGACCTTCTCGCGCGCTTTCGCGCTGATTGCATTGACCTTCAGACTGAGCGACCTTGAGATCTCACCGTTCGCCAGCACCTTCACGGGCTTCTTCGAACCCGAGACTATGCCGCTCGCACGGAGCACATCCACCGTAACCTCACCCTCCAGACCCGACCGCTCGAGGTCACTGATGTTGATGACCTCATATGTCTTCCTCGTGTGATTTCTGAAACCCTTGATGGGCACCCGTCGCGAGAGAGGCATCTGTCCACCCTCAAACCAGGCAGGAATGCTCCCACCCGACCGCGACTTCTGGCCCTTGTGCCCGCGTCCGCTTGTCTTGCCACGCCCGGAACCCGGACCGCGACCGACGCGACGCTTGGTCTTGTGAGAGCCCTCAGCAGGCTTGAGCTCATTCAACCTCATCGTAGTGTCATCCTTGCTCGTTAGGGTTTGGGTTGTGCAGGCCGATCCTACTCACCCAACTCCTCAACCTTCAGAAGATGCAGGACCTTCGTGATCATACCTCGCACCTGCGGAGTGCCTTCCAGCACAACTTCCTGGTGCATACGTCTGATCCCGAGTGCCCGAATCGTCTTCTTCTGCTTCACGTTGCGCCCGATGGTGCTCTTGATCTGGCGGATCTTCACCTTACCCGGCATCGTCCGCCCCCTTGGTCGTATCGAACATCTCCATAACGCTCAAGCCTCTCTCCTTCGCAACATCCGCAGCTGAACGCATCTCCTTCAAGGCTTCCATAGTAGCCTTGACTACGTTGTGCGGATTATTGGAGCCGAGCGACTTGGCAAGCACGTCCTTCACACCTGCACACTCCATGACCGCGCGGACCTTGCCGCCGGCCACGATCCCGGTACCCGGACTCGCCGGCCTTACGAGGACTCTGCCAGCTCCGAACCTGCCGACGACCTCGAACGGGACGGTCGGACCGATCAGCGCTACCGTGATCATGCTCTTCTTCGCGACTTCCGTGCCCTTGCGGATGGACTCGGGAACATCGTTGGCCTTACCAAGACCGATACCGACCTTCCCCTTACCATCGCCCACGGCCACCAGAGCGTTGAAACCAAACCGTCGTCCACCCTTCACAACCTTGGCAACACGGTTGATGTGGATGACGCGCTCTTCGAACTCAGGAACCCTTGGATCGCGTGCGCGGTCCCGGCCTCCTCTGCCTCTTGGCTGTCTCATAGCCATCGAACGTTTACTCCCTCCCGAGGGCAACCGACTAGAAATCCAGTCCACCTTCACGTGCTGCATCCGCCAGTGCCCGGACGCGACCGTGGTACAGGTAGCCCCCCCTGTCGAAACTGATCAGTTTAATACCCTTGTCGAGGGCTCTCTTTGCCAGAATAGCGCCGACGACTTTGCCTTCTTCCGTACGCGTGTGATGACCGTCGCCCAGCACCTTCCTCACATCCTCACACAGCGTTGACGCCTCCACGAGTGTTACACCCTTCGTGTCGTCAATGATCTGTGCGTACGTGTGCTTCAGACTTCTGAACACACTCAGCCTGGGGCGGGAGGCCACACCAACCACCTTCTTGCGAATGCTGCGCCTCCGCCGGGCTCTGCCTACGCTTCTTGCGTTTGTCCTACCCTTCATTGCCTCTCTCCAGCCCTATCGTAGTCTCGCCACGTAGTGTGGTCTATGTTCCGGCTGACACTGCCAGCTTGCCGGCCTTACGCTTCACATGCTCGTCGTGGTACCTGATGCCCTTGCCTTTGTAGGGCTCCGGCGGACGGAATGCTCTGATTTCGGCCGCCGCCTGGCCCACACACTGCCTGTCTATTCCCTTGACCACGATCCGAGTCGGCGCAGGAACCTCGATTTCGATCCCTGCCGGGGTCGTGAAATTGCACAAGTGCGAGAAGCCAAGCTTCAGAACCAGCTTCTTGCCCTTCATCTCAGCACTGTACCCCACGCCGATGATATCCAGGTTCTTGGCAAAACCCTCAGAGACCCCGGTTACCATGTTTGCGATTCTAGCCCGGATGGTCCCGTGCAGGGCTCGCACCGGCTTCATCTCCGAGAGCCGTGCGACAGTCACAGTGCTGCCGTCAACGCTCACCTTGATGGAGTCAGCCACATCCAGACTTAGCTCTCCCTTCGGGCCCTTCACCTTGACGCTTCCGTCACCTACGGTGACCGTCACGCCGGCTGGGGCCTCTATGGGTAGCCTGCCTACTCTCGACATCCAGATTCTCCTTGCTTCACGAGATGCGCCCGTCCGGGTCGATCACGCTGTCGTCTCACATGACTACCAGACCGAACAGACCAACTCGCCTCCGACGTGCTTCCTGCGAGATTCTTTACTGGTCAGGACCCCCACTGGGGTCGAGATGATGGCAGTCCCGAAGTTACTTCTCACTCTCGGAATCTCGTCCGCACCCACGTAACGCCTGAGTCCGGGCTTCGAGATCCGCTTGATCTCGCTGATGATACTCTTGCCTTCCGGCGTGTACTTCAGATAGACCCTCAGGGTTCCCTGCGGTCCATCTTCTCTCACCTTCAGGTCCTTGATGAACCTCTCTCTCAGAAGCGCCTCTGCAATTGCGATCTTGAACTTCGACGATGGGATGTCGACGCTTCTCTTCTTCGCTCTGCATCCGTTTCGTATGCGTGTCAGCATGTCGGCTACCGGATCGGTCATCATAATCTGTTCTCTCCCCGGGCCCGTCCACGTCGCCTCTCGATCCACGGCGCGACGCGCAGCAGCCCTTCACTGTGTCTCCACGATCGATTTACCAGCTCGACTTCACCACTCCCGGAATCTCCCCGTTCAGGGCGAGCTCCCGGAAACAGATACGGCAGAGCCCGAAGTCACGCATGTACGCGCGGGATCGGCCACATCTGTGGCAACGATTGTAGGCGCGCACCTTGAACTTCGGTGTCTTCTTCTGCTTCTCAACCAAGCACTTCTTCGCCACTTCACGCCCCTTTGCTGCCCTACCGCACGAACGGCATATTCATGAACTTCAGAAGCTCGAAGGCCTCTTCGTCCGTTCTCGCGGTGGTCACAATCGTGATGTCCATACCCTTCATCATGCTCACGTTGTCATACTCGATCTCAGGAAAAACGACGTGCTCCTCAAGACCGAACGTGTAATTGCCGCGGCCATCGAAGGAATCCGCACGCAGACCGCGGAAATCACGGATTCGCGGCACGGCAATCGTGACGAGCCTGTCGAAGAACTCGTACATACGATCTCCTCGCAGCGTCACCTTGCAGCCGATCGGTGTGCCCTCTCTGAGCTTGAAATTCGCGATCGACTTCTTCGCCCTCGTCATCTTGGGCTTCTGCCCGGTGATGGATGCGAGCTCTTTCATCGCACCGTCGAGGATCTTGATGTCATCCTTGGCCTCAGACAACCCCATGTTGACCACGATCTTGGTCATGCGGGGCACCATCATCGGGTTCGAATAGTTGAAGTGCTTTGTCAGCGCTTCCACCACTTCAGTTCTGTACTTCTCATCGAAACGTGTCATCACTCTGACTCCGGTATCCTTCCTACACCAACCAGGTAGCGCTCCCGTCACTATCTCCGTTCGATCATCTCGCCACACTGCGCGCACACCCGGGTCTTGCTGCGGTCGGCCAGGATCTTCGTCCTGATCCGTACACCCTTGTTGCATTTCGAACATACAAGCTTGACGTTGGAGACATGGACCGGGGCTTCCTTCTCGATAATGCCACCCTGGTCACCCTGGCTCCGCGGCTTCGTGTGCCGGTGGATGAAGTTCACACCCTCCACGACGATGCGACTCGACTTCGGGAGCACCCTCAGGACCTTGCCCCTCTTGCCGCGGTCGTTGCCGGCGATAATCTCTACTGTATCGTTCTTCGCTATGTGCATCCTCGTCCCTCGATCCTCGGGCTAAAGAACCTCAGGGGCAAGCGCGACGATCTTCATGAACTTCTTCTCGCGAAGCTCCCGCGCTACCGGCCCGAATATGCGTGTGCCGACTGGTTCGTTCTGGGCACTTACAATCACGGCAGCGTTGTCGTCGAACCGGATGTAGGACCCGTCCCTGCGCCCCACCTCTTTTCTGGTTCTGACGATGACTGCTCTCACAATGTCCTTCTTCTTCACGTTCCCGCCTGGAATGGCGGATCTCACGCTGGCGATGACGATGTCACCGACCCGGGCGTACTTCCTCTTGGAGCCACCCAGTACCTTGAAGCACCTTACTTCCTTGGCTCCTGAGTTGTCCGCCACTTTGAGTTTTGTGTATTCCTGGATCATGGTTCTGCCTCTTCTCAGGCGACGGTCGCCGGTCAGTCAGCCCGTTTGACGATTTCTGCAAGACGCCACCGCTTGTCCTTGCTGAGCGGGCGGGTCTCAGTTATCCGGACGACATCACCGGTCCGACTCTCGTTCTGCTCATCGTGCACCTTGTACTTGGTCGTACGCTTCACAAAGCGACCGTAGAGAGGATGCTTGACAAGTCTGGTCACCGCAACAACAACGGTCTTCTCCATCTTGTCGCTGACCACCTCGCCAACTCTCGCCTTGCGTCGACCCCTCGTCTCAGTCGAGGACATACTCTCCCACTCCGTTTCCAGGTTCCGGCGCCACGCCAAACCGACGCGCACCACGTTCCTATTCGGCGCCGCCTACGACGGGCCCTTCACCGACCGTCTCGCGTTCCTTCAGAAGGGTTATGATCCGCGCGACGTCCTTCCTCACTTCGCGAATCCTGAGCGGATTGCTCAGCTGGCCGGTCTTCTGCTGAAACTTCAGATTGAAGAGCTCTTCCCCGGCTTCGCGCAAGCGCTGCTCAAGCTCTGCCTGGGTTAGACTCCTCAGCTTCTTTGCCTTCACAACCGTCGCTCCTGATTCCTAGATTTCCCTGATCGTGAACTTCACCTTCAGGGGTAGCTTGTGGCTAGCCAGCGCCAGGCACTCGCGTGCCAGCGCCTCGTCCACACCCTCGAGCTCGCAGATAATGCGGCCCGGCTTCACAACGGCGACCCAATGATCGAAGGCACCCTTGCCCTTACCCATCCTGGTCTCCGCCGGCTTCTTGGTGATCGGCTTGTCGGGGAAGATCCTGAACCAGAGCTTGCCCTGACGCTTCATGTGCCTCGTGATGGCAACACGCGCTGCCTCGATCTGCCGCGACGTGATCCACCCTGCCTCGAGAGCCCTCAAACCATACTCGCCGAAGTCGATCGATGTCGCACCCTTCGACATGCCGGTATTGCGGCCCTTCTGCTGCTTGCGATACTTACTTCTCTTCGGCTCGAGCATGACTGTAACCCTCGATGTGCTTCTACCTACTCCTTGCCACCGGCACCAGTCTTGGCCGCAGGGGCCTGAGACTTGCCGTGGGAAGAGGGCCTCTTGGTGGGACGCCCCCGCGAGTCTCCGCGGCCGCGCGCATCCCGTTTCGGCCTCTCACTCCTACCGTGATCTTTCCGTGCTCCGCGATACGGCTTCCTGCCGCCGCGCTCCCCAGCCTCAGACTGCTTCTCTTCTTCAATCTGGTTGCCGAGCTTCTCGCCCTTGAAGATCCAGACCTTCACACCAACCGTGCCGTGTGACGTCTTCGCGGTGGACCTGGCGAAATCGATGTCCGCGCGCAACGTGTGTAGCGGCACGCGTCCCTCACGATGCTCCATGACGCGCGCCATCTCGGCGCCACCGAGCCTGCCGGCGCATCTGATCTTGATGCCCTTGGCTCCGAGCCGCATTGCTGACTCCGACGCCTTCCGCATCGCGCGCCTGTATCCCATTCTCTGCTCCAGCTGCCTGCCGATGTGCTCGGCGACAAGCTGGGCGTCGAGCTCGATTCGCTTGACCTCAAGGATGTTGATCTTGATTTCCTTGCCGGTCAGATGCTCGAGCTCCTTGCTCAAGCGCTCGACTTCGATACCCTTCCGCCCGATCACGATCCCAGGCCGGGCGGTCCTGACATTCACCACGACCTTGTCGGCCTTGCGCTCGATGACCACCTCGGAGATACCTGCGCGGGACAGCTTCATCCCGACGTACTTCCGGATGGTCAGATCCTCCTTGAGTAGCTCGGCGTAGTTCTTCTTGGCAAACCAACGGGACTTCCAGGTCCTGTTGATGCCGAGTCTCATGCCGACTGGATGTACCTTCTGACCCACTCTCGTTCCTCCGGCTTACGCCTTCTTCTCACTCTTCGCGCCCACCACGATCGTGATGTGGCTCGTCCTCTTGCGGATCATCGTCGCCCTACCCATGGCGCGGGGCCTGAACCTCTTCATCGTCGGGCCTTCATCAACGAAGGCAGTCTTGATGAAAAGATCAGACGGCTCCAGGTGGGCGCCTTCCTTCGTGTTGTTGAAGACGTTCGCCACGGCCGATCTCAGGACCTTCTCCACCGGTATCTTGGCGGCGCGGTTCAGAAACTGAAGCGTGTGCAACGACTCCTCAACACCCTTGCCCCGGATAAGGTCGATAACCTGACGGACCTTCCGTGGGGCCATTCGTACGTGCATTGCTCTAGCGCATGCTTCCATCGTCCGTGCTCTCCAGCATTGCTCGATCAACTACCAGCCGGCATCCAACTCCACCGACCGGCGACATTTGGCGCAGGTTGGGCGTGTCAACGTCGCTTTGTTGTCGCTTCCCTGCTGCGATGGGACCTGAATGTCCTCGTAAACGCAAACTCCCCGAGCTTGTGGCCGACCATATTCTCCGTGATATAGACCGGGATGAACTTGTTTCCGTTGTGCACGGCAATAGTGTGACCAACGAACTCCGGAGGTATCACGGAGCTTCTTGCCCAGGTCTGGACCACGCGCTTCTCACCCGTTCTATCCAGAGAACGGATCTTCTTAAGAAGCTTCTCGTTAATGAACGGCCCCTTCTTTGTCGAACGACCCATTGGGCCCAGCTCCTCCTTGAATTGCCTCAATGCTGGTAGACTTCCGCCATTCTAGCGGGTGTCTACCTTCTCTTCTTCTTCCGTGACGTAACGATCATGCGGTCTGACGACTTCTTCCTGCGCGTCTTCCCGCCCTTCGCCGGCACTCCCCATGGCGAACAGGGATGCCGCCCACCGGACGACTTCGACTCGCCACCACCCATTGGATGGTCAACGGGGTTCATCGCCACTCCGCGCACCGATGGACGTCTGCCTAACCACCTCGAGCGCCCAGCCTTGCCGATAACGATACTCTCGTGCTCGAGGTTGCCCACTTGCCCTATGGTCGCGTAGCACTCAGCATCGACAAGCCTCACTTCGCCCGAAGGAAGCCGCACGTGTGCGTACTTGCCTTCTCGCGCCATGAGCTGTGCAGATGTACCCGCGCCTCGGACCAGTCGACCACCGCCTCCGCGTCTGAGCTCGACATTGTGTATCGTCATGCCCAGAGGAATCTTCCTGAGCGGAAGGGCGTTGCCCGGCTTGATCTCCGCGTTCTCGCCTGAGAAAATCACGCTCCCGACCGAAAGCTTGTCCGGTGCGAGAATGTAGCGCTTCTCCCCATCCGCATAGTGCAGGAGCGCGATCCTGGCCGACCTGTTCGGGTCGTACTCGATCGTCGCGACCTTTGCAGGCACATCATGCTTGTTGCGCCGGAAGTCTATAACCCGGTACATGCGCTTGTGTCCGCCACCGCGGTGCCGACAGGTAAGCCTACCCTGATTGTTCCTGCCGCCCGTTCTCTTGATGGGCTCGAGAAGCGACTTCTCAGGCGTACTCCTCGTAATCTCGGCAAACGAGGACACCGTCTTGTAGCGAAGCGTTGGTGTGACCGGCCTGAATCTCTTGACAGCCATCTCAGTAACTCCCAATTCTCACCGTTTTCTACGCGTGTTCGAAGAACTCGATCGAATCCCCCTCCTTCAGGGTCACGATCGCCTTCTTCCATCCGGCCCGCCGTCCCTCGAACCTACCGAGGCGCTTGAGCTTGCCGGAAACCGACATCGTCCGCACACCGAGGACCGTAACACTGAACAACTCCTCGATGGCTTTTCCTATCTCGATCTTGTTGGCATCACGGGCAACGACGAAGACGACAGTGTTGTTCTGATCTCGGTCACGCGCCGTCTTCTCCGTGATCACAGGCTCCAGGACTATGCTTCTGGGATCGCGCTTCATTCTCCAAACACCTCCTCGACGGCGCCGAGGGCGCTCTCCGTCATCACGATGATCTCAGCGTGCAGGAGATCATACGTGTTCAGCTCCCGAGCCAGTCCGACCTTCAGATTCCTGATGTTCCGCGAGGACATGAGGATCGTCTTGTCGGTATCCTTCATCACCAAGAGCGTCTTCTGCCCAACAATGCCGACGCTCTTGAGGATACCTGCCATATCCTTGGTGCTCACGGATGTCAGCACGATGTCCTCGATGATCCGGATTTCGTCCATGGCGGCCTTGGATGAGAGAGCCGATCTGAGTGCCAGTCTCCTCATCTTCTTCGGCAACCGCATGCTGTGATCGCGCGGTCTCGGTCCGAAGGCAAGACCTCCGCCCCGCCAGTGTGCGACTCGGCTGGATCCGATTCTGGCCCGGCCGGTTCCCTTCTGGCGCCACGGCTTCCGCCCACCACCCCGAACCTCGCTTCTGGTCTTCGTCTTCACGGTGCCGCTTCGCTGATTCGCCAGATACGTGCGAACGGCCTCGTGCATGACGTGCTCGTTGGGCTCGATTCCGAAGAGGAACGCCGGAAGCGTCACATCCTTCTTCTTCTGCCCTTCTCTCGTTGTTACTGCCAGTGCTTTCGACATCTTCCAAGCCTCATTCAGTGTTGGTCGCCCGTTCGCCGGATACTACTTGCGAACGTCCGGCTTGCGCACCAGTACGAAACCGTTGGTGCCACCGGGAATTGCGCCCCGGACCAGCAGCAGATTCTTCTCGACATCCACAGTGACTACGTCCAGATGCCGCACGGTAACACGGCTGTTGCCCATACGTCCCGGCAATTTCCGCCCCTTCCACACCCTGGCCGGCGTAGCACTCTGCCCGATCGATCCGGGACGTCTGTGGTTCCTGTTGCCGTGCGTCTTGCGCCCGACTGAGAAACCGTGACGCTTGACCACGCCCTGGAAACCCCGACCCTTCGAGTTGGCTGAGACGTCAACAACGTCACCCTCCTCGAAGATGTCTACCAGAATTTCCTGCCCGACCTTGTATTCAGTCGGGTTCTCCACGCGGAACTCCGTCAGCTTCCTGCGTGGAGCAAGCTTGTGCTTGGCGAAGTGCCCTTCGTACGGCTTGCTGGCGGACTTCCTGCGCATCCTCTCGAAACCGAGCTGGACCGCCTCGTAGCCGTCGGACTCCACCGTCTTGACCTGGGTCACGACGCAGGGACCGGCTTCAATGACGGTTACGGGGATTGCCGTCCCGTCCTCGTTGAAGACGCGCGTCATGCCTAGTTTCTTTCCGATGATTCCCTTCATCATTCCTCTCCCTGCACTACCGATGCAACCGATGTAGCTTCTTCAGGCGCCACCTACTCGACCTTGATCGAGATGTCCACTCCGCCTGGAAGGTCCAGATCCATCAACGCGTCGAGGGTCTTCTGCGTCGAGTTCATGATCTCTATGAGCCGCTTGTGCGTGCGGATCTCAAACTGCTCGCGCGACTTCTTGTCGATATGCGGCGAGCGCAGAACCGTATAGAGCTTCCTCCTCGTCGGAAGCGGGATGGGCCCCGATATCGACGCCCCTGTCTCCCGCGCGACGCGGACGATCTCCGCTGCGGACTGGTCCAGCGTGGCGTGTTCGTAGGCCATCAGGCGAATGCGAATTCTCTGGCCAGCCACTACGTTCCCTCCTTTGATATCTTCATCTTACCTATTCGATGATGGATGTGATGGTACCAGCACCAACCGTACGGCCGCCCTCACGGATCGCGAACCGCAGACCATCTTCCATCGCTATCGGAGTCACGAGCTCGATCGTAAGCTCCACGTTGTCGCCAGGCATTACCATCTCGGTCCCCTCGGGAAGTGTCGCCACTCCCGTCACATCCGTTGTACGGAAGAAGAACTGCGGACGGTAACCCGTGAAGAACGCCGTGTGACGGCCTCCCTCTGCCTGCGTCAGAACGTAAGCCTTGCCCGTGAACTTCGTATGAGGGGTCACGCTCTTAGGTGCACACACGACCATACCGCGATCCAGATCCTTCTTCTCTACTCCACGAAGAAGAAGACCTACGTTGTCGCCGGCCTGACCCTCATCCAATATCTTCCTGAACATCTCTACACCCGTGCACACCGTGTCGCGAGTCTCACGGATACCTACGATCTGTACCTTGTCGCCCGTGTGAACCACGCCACGCTCGATACGACCCGTGCCTACTGTCCCTCTACCCGTGATCGAGAACACATCCTCGATCGGAAGAAGGAACGGCTTGTCCACCTCGCGGACAGGGTCAGGAATGTACGAGTCGAGTGCTTCCAGAAGCTTGATGATCGAACCACAGTTCTCGCACCCGTCCTGGCCACAACCACACTCCATCGCCTTCAGTGCCGAACCCATGATCACTGGGATCTCGTCACCGGGGAACTCGTAGTCGCTCAGGAGTTCACGTATCTCCAACTCCACAAGCTCCAGAAGCTCAAGGTCGTCTACCTGGTCGATCTTGTTCATGTAGACGACGATGTGAGGGACGCCGACCTGACGCGCCAGGAGGATGTGCTCCCGTGTCTGGGGCATCGGACCGTCGGCTGCACTCACCACGACTATCGCACCGTCCATCTGGGCGGCGCCCGTGATCATGTTCTTCACGTAGTCAGCGTGACCCGGACAATCAACGTGGGCGTAGTGACGCTTCTCACTCTCGTACTCCACGTGACACGTCGCGATCGTGATACCGCGCTCGCGCTCTTCCGGCGCCTTGTCGATCTGATCAAACGGGATGTACGTCGCAAGACCCCGCTTCTCAAGACACAGTGTCATCGCTGCCGTAAGCGTCGACTTGCCGTGATCTACGTGACCGATCGTGCCCACGTTAACGTGGGGCTTAGTTCTCTCAAACTTCTCCTTCGCCATCTCCTCGTCCTCCAACTAGCTATCCGCTGTGCGATATCACTGTAACTACCTGATCTACATTCGGCCCCAGCCCGCCGTCATCTGCTCCAGCACCGCCCGTGGGACCTTCGCATAGTGCGAGAACTGCGTGGTGTAGACTGCTCTTCCCTGTGAGAGCGAACGAACCGCAGTCGCGTACCCGAAGGTCCGCCCCAGCGGGACAGTCGCTTTCACATTCACCACACCCTCGCCGCCCCTCAAACTCGTTCCCTCTATCTGCCCGCCCCGGGCGTTCAGGTCGGCGATAATCTCGCCCGTGAACTGCTCCGGAACGACAATCTCCAGTTTGACCACCGGTTCAAGGAGCACTGGATGCGCCTGCCGGGCGGCCTCCCGAACAGCCATGGTCCCGGCCGCCCTGAATGCCATGTCCGTCGAGTCAGCATCATCGAAGCTCCCGCCGGTGAGAGTGACCTTGACATCGATCAGCGGGTATCCCGCCAGAACGCCGTTCTCAAGCGCGCTCAAGATGCCGCTCTCCACGGAAGAGACGAACTGCGGAGGTATCTCTCCGTTCTTGATGTTGTCATGGAACTCGTTCCCACCGTGGGTGTTCGGTTCCATGTGTATGACGACATCACCGTACTGCCCCTTACCCTTCCCCATGCCCTGACGAACGAACTGTCCCCTGCCGTCCGCCGCCTCGGTGATGGTCTCCCTGAAAGCTACCATCGGGCGGCCTACATTGGCGCGAACGCTGAACTCCCGCATCATCCGGTCGATCAAGACCTCGAGGTGTAGCTCGCCCATTCCCGATATGATTGTCTGACCCGTATCTTCGTCCGTCTTCGTGATGAAGGTCGGGTCCTCCTCGCCCAAACGCCCCAGTGCCTGCGAGAGCTTGACCTCGTCCGCCTTCGTCCTGGGCTCAATGGCCACCGCGACGACGGGCTCCGGAAACGTCATGGACTCGAGGACGATCGGCTTCTTCGGGTCGCAGAGCGTGTCCCCTGTTGCGGTCTGTCTGGGACCCACGACGGCGACTATCTCGCCCGCGCTTGCGACCTCCAGATCTTCCTGCTTGTTCGCGTGCATAAGAAGGATGCGACCTATCCGCTCCCTCTTGTTTGTTCGCGGGTTCAGGTACTGCGAGCTCTTCTTCATCGTGCCCGAGTAGAGCCTGACATACGTGAGTCTCCCAACGTACGAATCACTCGCCACCTTGAAGGCAAGCGCCGAGAGCGGTGCATTGTCGTCGGGCCCCCGTGTCTCATCCTTCTCCGTGAACGGGTTCATACCCGTCACAGCAGGCATGTCCTCCGGAGACGGCAGGTACTTGACGACGCCATCAAGAAGAGGCTGTACTCCGATATTCCGGAGCGCCGCGCCGCAGAACACGGGAACGATCTTGGCTGCCAAGGTACCCGCTCGTATCGCTCGCTCGATCTCGTCAACGGACAGCTCTTCGCCGTGAACGTACTTCTCAAGAAGCGCATCGTCGTGTTCCACCGCGAGTTCAATCAGTCTCTCCCGCCATGCCTCCGCCTCTGCCAGCATGTCCTCCGGGATCGCAGTGTCGGTGACGTCGGCGCCGAGGGACTCCTGGTCAAAGCTGAGTGCCCGCATACGAACGAGGTCGATCACACCCGTGAAGGTGTCACCGGAGCCTAACGGCAGCTCGACCGGCGCCGGCGCGGCGCCCAGTCTCTCGATCATCATATCAAGCACGTTCTCGAAGTCCGCCCCGACGCGATCCATCTTGTTGATGAAGGCCATCTTCGGAACAGCGTAGGCATCGGCCTGTCGCCAGACGGTCTCCGACTGCGGCTCCACTCCCCCAACAGCGCAGAAGACCGCTACGGCTCCATCCAACACCCTGAGCGACCGCTCCACCTCCATCGTGAAATCGACGTGCCCTGGTGTGTCGATGATGTTGACCCGGTGGCGAAGCCAGAAGCACGTCGTCGCAGCTGAGGTGATGGTGATGCCGCGCTCGCGCTCCTGAGCCATCCAGTCCATCACGGCGGCCCCATCGTGCACCTCCCCCATCCGATGGACCTTGCCCGTATAGAACAGGATCCGCTCGGTGAGCGTGGTCTTCCCGGCATCGATGTGAGCCATGATGCCGATGTTTCTCACCTTATCGAGAGGGACTGCACGTGACATTATCTTCCTACCGGTTCTGGGTACCGAGCGCCCATGGACGCCGGCCCACATATAGCTATCTATCGACTGCTGAACGACGGCCGGACTCCGGTCAACACACTCACCCACGTCTCTTCCCCATCGTCTGGACGGATCCGGTCCGCCTCGAACAAACGCTCGCGCCTACCACCTGTAGTGCGCAAGTGCCTTGTTAGCCTCGGCCATCCGGTGCGTATCGTCGCGCTTCTTGACTGATGCGCCTTCCTTCTTGTACGCGGCGACCAGCTCGCCTGCGAGCTTCTCGGCCATCGTGTGCTCGGAACGCGCCTTGGCGAAGCCTATGATCCAGCGAAGGGCCAATGCCGTCCGCCTCTCAGGCCGCACCTCGATAGGCACCTGATACGTACTTCCACCAACCCGCCTTGACTTGACCTCCAGCATCGGCTTGACATTGCTGATGGCCTTGTCGAAGACCATGACCGGATCCTCCTTGGTCTTCTCAGCGATGATATCCATCGCGTCGTAGAGAATCCTCTCGGACGTGCTCCGCTTCCCGCCCTTCATCAGACAGTTGATGAAGCGAGTCACGAGCGCGCTGTCAAATCTCGGATCGGGTTCCCTTAGTCTTTTCGGAACCTCGCGCCTTCTTGGCATCTTCGGTTCTACCTCCACCTAATTCTCTGCGACACCTTCCAATCCTGCCGAAGGTATCTCTACTTGGGGCGCTTCGTTCCGTACTTGGACCGGGACACCTTCCGCCCCTCAACACCCATCGCGTCCAGCGGACCACGGATGACGTGATAGCGCACACCCGGAAGATCCTTCACCCTGCCGCCTCTGATGAGGACGACCGAGTGCTCCTGCAGGTTGTGACCCTCGCCGGGTATGTAGGCCGTGACGGAATCACCCTTCATGAGCCTCACTCTCGCCACCTTACGCAGGGCGGAGTTCGGCTTCTTGGGTGTCGTCGTATAGACCCTGGTACAGATGCCTCGCCTCTGCGGGTGACCTTCGAGCGCCCGCGCGGGCTTCTTCTTCGCCCTCGGCTTTCGGCCCTTCCTGACGAGCTGGTTTATCGTAGGCAATCCAATTCCTCCTCAATAACTTCACTTACCGCACTCTCAAACCGGTCGACTTCCTGTCGGTTACTCCGATGCTGACGTGAGCGTGCCCACCGTGCCCTCGACGATCTCCTCGGGCTGCTCAACAACCTTTGGGGCCGGCAAGCCCGGCTTCGTGATCCTCACATTTGAGTACACATCCAATCCGGTGCCAGCCGGGATGCGTCTCCCGATGATCACGTTCTCCTTGAGGCCAACGAGTTCGTCTCTGTCGCCACGAGTCGCGGCCATCATGAGCACCCGTGTCGTCTCCTGGAACGATGCTGCCGAGATGAAGCTCTCGGTCGTCAATGCCGCCTTGGTGATGCCCAGGAGAAGCGCCTCGTGAGTGGCGGGAAGTTTCTTCTCGCTCTTCTTCTTCTTCCCCTTGTTCTCGGCGGTGATTCTACGGTTCTCACGCTCGAAGTCGACCCGCTGCACGACGTCTCCCTCGAGGAACTTCGTATCGCCCGGCTCGAGCACCCTCACCCGCTTCAGCATCTGGCGTACGATCATCTCGATGTGCTTGTCGTTGATCCTGACGCCCTGCAGACGATAGACCTCCTGGATCTCATTGAGAAGATACTCCTGGACGGCCTTCTCGCCCTTGATGGCGAGGATATCGTGCGGATTAACCGGGCCCTCAGAGAGCCTGGAGCCGGCCTCAACGCCCTCCCCATCGTGCACTCTGAGATGCGTACCGTGGGGCAGGCGGTAGACCTTCTCGTCTCCCTGCTCACCCGTGACGATGATGTCTCTCAGTCCCTTCTTGACATCACCGAATCTCACGACGCCGTCGATCTCTGTGATCGTCGCAGGATCCTTCGGAGGCCGCGCCTCGAAGAGTTCCTCAACTCGAGGCAGCCCACCCGTGATATCGCGAGTCTTGCCGAACTCCCGCTGGATCTTGCCGAGCATGGTCCCGGGCTTCACTTCCTCCCCCTCCTTGACCATTACCCGCGCCCCGGTCGGCAGAATATACCTGTCTTGCGACTTGCCGGACTTCGACTCAATGATGATCGAGGGATGCAGTTCCTTCTCGCTATCCTCCACGATCACCCTCTCTCGATGGCCGGTCGACTCGTCGGCGACCCGTTCCATTGTACGGCCGGGCTCGATCTCATCGAAGCGGACTACGCCGCCCATGCGAGCGATGATCGGATCGTTGTAAGGATCCCACTCGAAGAGGATGTGGTCCTCTTCAACATGTTCCCCGTCCGTCACGCGCAGGTTGGCGCCGTAAGGGATGTTGTAGGCCCGCTCGCGACCGTCGTCACCATCCTTGATCAATCTGGCGCTTCTGCCAATGACGATGTGGTTGCCTTCCCCATCGACACGAAGAGCGTTCTCCTTCTTGAAACCGAACCGAATCGTGCCCGACGCACTTGCCACGCGCTTTGATACCTCAGCGATGCGGCCCGATGTCCCACCGATGTGGAACGTCCTGAGCGTGAGCTGCGTTCCAGGCTCTCCGATGGACTGCGCTGCGACGATGCCGACGACCTCACCTATCTCCACCATTCGGCCGGTCGCAAGGTTTCGACCGTAGCAACTGATGCAGATACCGTGTCCTGCCTCGCACGTCAGCACAGAACGGATGACCACCTCTTCAACGTTGGCGTTCCGGATCTTGTCGGTCGTCTCCTCGTCGATGAGCTGGTTTCGCTTCACGATGACATCGCCGGTCGTCGGATCCTTCACCGGCTCAGCAGCTACTCTGCCAAGCACCCGCTCGTAGAGCGGCTCCACGACCTTGCCGGCCTCGACGAGCGCCTTGGTCAGAGTTCCACGACTGGTTCCGCAATCGATCTCGGAGATCACGATCTCCTGAGACACGTCAACGAGACGACGTGTGAGGTAGCCCGCGTCGGCCGTCTTGAGCGCCGTGTCGGCGAGACCCTTCCTCGCACCGTGTGTCGAGATGAAGTACTCGAGCGCCGTCAGCCCCTCGATGAAGTTCGACCGGATAGGTGACTCGATGATCTCACCCATCTGACCTGTCAGCTTCTTCGCAGGCTTCGCCATGAGACCTCGCATACCGGCCAGCTGGCGAATCTGGTCCTTGGAACCTCTCGCGCCGGAGTCGGCCATCATATGGATCGGGTTGAATCCACCGTCTGCCGCCATGAGCGCATTGGACATCGCGTCTGCAATGTCGCTGGCTGCGTGTGTCCAGGCATCAACGACACGGTTGTAGCGCTCTGTATCGGTGATGACGCCGTTGTCGTAGTGCTTGCTGACCTTGTCGACTTCCTTCTGCGTGGCTCCCAGGATCTCCTGCTTCTGCTCCGGCACGAGCACGTCGTCGACACCGATCGTGATTCCGCCGATCGTGGCGTAGTGGAAGCCGATCTGCTTGAGTCTGTCGAGAATCTCCGCCGTCGCAGCCTGGCCGAAGTCGCGGTGACACTTGCCTACCAGCTCGCGGAGAGACCTGTTGCTCATGAGCGCATTGACGAAATTGGACTCCTGCGGGAACACCTCGTTGAAGATGACGCGCCCGGGGGTGGTGATCCTGGTGCGACCGTCCACCCTGATCCGGATCCACTCATGCAGATCCACGATCCCGTTGTCGAGCGCGAACACCATCTCGTCCGGATCGCCGAAGGAATTCATCTTCTTCTCGTCTGGCTCCTCCGCACGTGCTTTCGTCAGATAGTAGCAGCCCAGAACGATGTCCTGCGACGGTGTGGCGACCGGCTTTCCGTCGGCCGGCAGCAGGATGTTGTTCACGGACATCATCAGGATGCGGTTCTCAATCTGCGCTTCGAACGAGAGCGGAACGTGCACGGCCATCTGGTCGCCATCGAAATCGGCGTTGAACGCCGCGCAGACGAGCGGATGGATGCGGATCGCCTTGCCCTCAACCAGGATGGGCTCGAACGCCTGGATACCCAGCCGGTGAAGCGTCGGTGCGCGGTTCAGGAAAACCGGATGATCGGTGATCACGTCCTCGAGTGCATCCCAGACCTCCGGGCTCTTGCGCTCGATCAGGTTCTTCGCCGCCTTGACGGTCTGAGCGTGATCCAGCTCCTGCAGCCTTCTGACGATGAATGGACTGAAGAGCTCGAGCGCCATGGTCTTCGGAATACCGCACTGGTGAAGTTTGAGTTCCGGACCCACAACGATCACTGAGCGGCCCGAGTAGTCGACCCGCTTACCCAGCAGGTTCTGGCGGAAGCGTCCCTTCTTGCCCTTGAGAAGATGCGAGAGCGACTTCAGGATACGTCTTCCTCGGCCGCGCACTGCGCGCGACCCTCTTCCGTTGTCAAACAGCGCGTCAACGGCCTGCTGGAGCATTCGCTTCTCATTCCGGAGGATGATCTCCGGCGCCTTGATCCTGAGAAGACTCTTGAGCCTGTTGTTCCTGTAGATGACCCGACGATAGAGATCGTTCAGGTCTGATGTCGCAAACCGTCCACCCTCCAGAGGGACCAGAGGTCTCAGGTCCGGTGGAAGAACGGGAATGGTGTCCATAATCGTCCAGAGAGGCTCGCTACCGGAACCGCGGAACGCGTCGAAGACCTGCAGCCTCTTGAGGGCCGTCTTCCTTGCCTGTCTGGTCGCATCCTCGTCACGCACGAGGATCCTGAGCTCGGCGTAGGTGGTTTCCACGTCGATCTTCTGCATGAGCTCCTGGATCGCCCCGGCGCCCATCTCAGCTCTCAGTCCGGAATCCGGATTGGCGGCATACACGGCCATGCCTTCACCGGAGAGAAGCTCGCCTTCTACGAGATCGGTTGTACCCGGATCGAGCACGACGTAGGACTCGTAGTAGAGGACCCTCTCAAGGTCGCGGCGCTTCATGTCCAGGAGTCTTCCGACGATGTTCGGGTTCCCTCTGAAGAACCAGACATGAGCCACCGGCACGGCCAGCTCTATGTGTCCGAGCCGCTCACGCCTGACCTTCGACTGTGTAACCTCCACACCGCAGTTCTCGCAGATCATGCCGCGATAGCGAATCCGGCGATACTTGCCGCAATTGCACTCCCAGTCCTTGACGGGACCGAAAATGCGCTCACAGAAGAGCCCACCCTTCTCCGGCTTGAACGAACGGTAGTTGATGGTCTCGGGAAGAACTACCTCGCCATGAGACCAACTCCGTATCGCTTCGGGCGACGCGAGCTGGATGCTTATTGCCGAGAAGTCCTGTGGCTCTTTGTTCTCATCAAAGATGCCGAAATACACGAAAACTACCCTCCAGGCCGTGGCCCCTAGTCTCTGACAAGCCTGACGTCCAAGCCAAGGCTCTGCAGCTCCCGGATCAGGACATCGAACGAAGCAGGCGTACCCGGCTTCGGCGGATCCTGTCCCTTGACGATCGCCTCATACGTCTTCGACCGCCCTACGACATCATCTGACTTGACGGTCAAGAGTTCCTGCAGTGTATGCGAGGCTCCGTATGCCTCAAGAGCCCACACCTCCATCTCACCAAACCGCTGGCCGCCGAACTGCGCCTTGCCACCCAGCGGCTGCTGGGTCACGAGCGAGTACGGACCTATCGACCGAGCGTGGATCTTGTCGTCCACGAGATGCAGCAACTTCAGTGTGTAGATGAACCCGACGGTGACCTCGTTCTCGAAAGGCTCGCCCGTTCGTCCATCGTAGAGAACCGTCTTCCCAGACTCAGGGAGACCGGCTTTCGCGAGTTCTCCCTTGATCGTCTTGATGGTGGCGCCGTTGAAGACCGGCGTGGCCGCATGGTATCCGAGCTTCTCCGCGGCCCAGCCCAGATGCGTCTCGAGTATCTGTCCTAGGTTCATACGGGACGGAACTCCGAGAGGATTCAGGACGATATCGACGGGCGTTCCATCGGGAAGATACGGCATGTCCTCTTCCGCCATTATCCTCGCGACGACGCCCTTGTTGCCGTGACGACCCGCCATCTTGTCACCGACCGAGAGCTTGCGCTTGACGGCAACGTAGACCTTTGCGAGCTTCACAACGCCCCTGGGCAGATCCTCTCCCAACTTCACCTTATCTATCTTCCGGTCGCGCGCGGGCTCGATCATCTCCATCTTGATCGCGTACTCTTCATGAAGCCCCACGACCTTCTCATTGATCTTCTCGTCCTGAACCACGCCGTCCGAGCAGTCGAGTGCATCCATGTCGAGGAGTCCCATGACTTCCTCGTTGATCTTGCGACCGGCACGGATCACGAGCTCATTTGTGCGCTGGTTCCTGAGCGACTTCGTACGAAGCCCCTCGACGAGACCGAAGATCCGTCTGTCCCGCTCACGCCGGAGACGCTTCATGGCCGTCCGGGATTCACTCCGGATCTTGTCGATCTCCTTCTGCATAACCTTCTTGCTGCGCTCATCGCGTGCCCTGCGAGAGAAGAGCTTCGTGTCGATGACGATGCCGTTCATTCCGGGAGGCGCCTTCAGAGACGTGTCCCGGACATCGCCGGCCCTGTCACCGAAGATGGCCCTAAGCAGGTTCTCTTCCGGCGTCAGCTCGGTCTCACCCTTGGGAGTGACCTTGCCGATCAGGATGTCGCTCGCCGTGACTCGCGCGCCCACTCTGACGAGACCGTTCTCGTCGAGGTTCTTCAGGCGCTCCTCGCTGACATTGGGAATCTCAGGTGTGAACTCCTCGACCCCTCGCTTCGTCTCCCGCACCTGTGATTCGAACTCCTCGATGTGGATCGAGGTCAGGCGGTCGTTCTTGAGGATCCTCTCAGATACAAGGATGGCATCCTCAAAGTTGTAGCCTTCCCACGGCATGAAGGAGACCAGGAGATTCGCGCCAAGAGCGAGTTCGCCGTCCTTGGTCGATGGACCGTCGGCGATGACATCACCCTTCTCCACGTGGCTGCCAGTGGTCACGAACGGCCGCTGGTTGATGCATGTGTTCTGGTTGGTCCGCTGGAACTTGCGGAGGGTGTACACATCCACGTCCTCGGTGCCGTCCAGCGTGTCGGAGTGACGCACTGTCACGCGGTCGGACGAGACTGACTCAACGATACCGCTGTGCCTCGCCGTGATCACAGCACCCGAGTCGACCGCGACCCGATGCTCGATCCCCGTGCCCACGAGTGGCGCTTCCGTCTTGAGAAGCGGAACGGCCTGGCGCTGCATGTTCGAACCCATGAGCGCACGGTTGGCATCGTCATGCTCGAGAAACGGGATCAATGCCGCCGCCGCCGACACGAGCTGCTTCGGGGAGACATCCATGAACTGGATCTCCTCGCGCGTCACGGTCGGGAAATCGTCCCTGTGCCGTGCAAGCAGTGACTTCTCCGAGATCCTGCCATCGGCGTCCAGCTGCTCGCCCGCCTGGGAGATGATGTGGTTGTCCTCGACGGAGGCCGTCAGGTATTCGACCTTGCTCGTCACAACACCGTTCTCCACCTTGTAGTAAGGCGTTTCGATGAACCCGAATTCGTTGATCCTGCCGTATGTCGAGAGTGAACTGATGAGCCCGATGTTCGGGCCTTCCGGCGTCTCGATTGGGCACATACGGCCGTAATGACTGTAGTGAACGTCACGCACCTCGAAGCCCGCGCGCTCTCTGGTGAGACCGCCCGGCCCGAGAGCCGAGAGCCTTCTCTTGTGAGTAAGCTCGGCCAGCGGATTCGTCTGCTCCATGAACTGCGACAACTGGTTCGAGCCGAAGAACGCACGCACGACCGCCGATATCGGACGGGAGTTCACGAGCGTCGCCAGATCAAACTCGCTGCTGTCACCGGTCGACATTCTGTCCTTGATCACCCTCACCATCCGGGAAAGACCGGCGGAGAGCTGGTTCTCAAGAAGCTCACCGACGGAACGCACACGCCGGTTGCCCAGATGATCGATGTCGTCCATGTCCCGCGTGCCCTTGACCATCTCAAGCACTGCGCGGATGGTCTCGATGAAATCCAGATGTGTGAGGCACGTCGTGTCGAGTGAGGTCACATCATCAGGGATGTCGAGCTGACGGTTGATCTTGTACCGTCCCACGTCCTTGAGATCGTAGCGATTGGGGTCGAAGAACATCCTGTTGACCAGTTCGCGCCCCGCCTCAATGCTGGGAAGGTTCCCGCCCTTCATCGTCTTGTATATTTCCTGCAGCGCCTCTTCTTCGGAGTGCGTCTTGTCGCGGGACAGCGTCGACTCGAGAATCCTCATGTCGGTTGAGTCAACGACGATCAGCTCAACTTCACGAATACCGGCAGCTCTCAGGAGCTGGATAACCGTCATCGTGAGCTTCTCGTCGTTCGTGACGATGGTCTCCCGTGTCGCCGAGTCTTTGTATGTTCTCGCAACAATGCGCCCGGCAAGTTCCTCGTCCCGCTCCTCGTCCTTCTTCACGAGAATGCGGGCGGTCTCGGTGATGAGTACGTTGACCGACGTCAGCCCCATCTCCTTGAAGAGCTTGAGATGCTTCGGTGCAAGCTCCTCACCCCTGAGCGCCGCAACCTCACCGGTCTCCGTGTCGACGACTTCCTCCGCCGCCAGACGACCGCACGGTGCCATCGCTCTTGTCGGCCTGCCGGCCGGGAGTTCGACCTCCTCGGTCTTGTAGAACAGGGCGCGTATTTCCTCGTCCTTCGAGTAGCCGAGAGCCCGTAGGAATGTCGTCATGCGGAACTGATGCCTGCGGTCGGTGCGGATGAACATCTCGTCCTTGATGCCCATCCTGACCTCGACCCAGGTGCCGCGGTACGGGATGATCTTGGCGAAGAAGAGTCTCGTTCCGTTCGGATGGATCTTGTCCTGGAAGAAGACGCCCGGCGATCTGTGAAGCTGACTGACGATAACGCGCTCGGCGCCGTTTACGACGAACGTGCCACGGTCAGTGATGAGAGGGATGTCGCCGAGGTATATCTGCGCTTCCTCCGCCTCAAGCATCCGCTTCCTGCGGCTCTCAGTCGCCGGCTCCCACCGCACGAGCCTGAGGGTCGCCTTGAGAGGAGCCTCGAAGGTGAGGTTCCGCTCGCGGCACTCATCTATAGAGTGCTTGGGCTGTCCGAGTCGATAGCCCTTGTACTCGAGGGTGTAGGTCCCCTGATGCCCCTCCACTGGGAAGAACTTGTTGAAAATGTCGTCCAGACCCGATCCCTTTGTTCCGTCAGAACGGCCGCTGCCGAGGCACGCCTTGTAGGACGCCAACTGGACGTCCAACAGGTTCGGCATCGGAAGCTCGCGCTCAGCCGGGAACTTGGAGAAGATCCTACGCTCTATTCGCTGGGGTCCGCTCACTGATCGTCACCCTCCATCATCGCTCTAGTCGTGCCCTACTTGATTCCAACCACGGCAGGTCAGTTCATCGAGACGACCTGCCGGGCTGGAAGAGAAATCAGTACTATGAAGCTACTTCAGCTCGACCTTGGCGCCTGCCTCTTCGAGCTTCGTCTTCATCTCAGCAGCCTCATCCTTCGTGACTTCCTTGCGGATCGCCTGACCAGGATTGTCGACAAGCTCCTTGGCCTCCTTGAGACCCAGGTCGGTCATCTGACGGATGACCTTCACTACCTGGAACTTCTTCTCACCGGTCTCGACGAGAATGACGTCGAACTCTGTCTTCTCCTCGGCAGCCTCGCCGCCGCCAGCAGGAGCCGCCGCCACGGCGACAGGTGCTGCTGCCGACACGCCAAACTTGTCTTCCATGGCCTTCACCAGCTCCGCCATCTCGAGCACCGTCATCTTCTCAACCATCTCGATGACCTTCTGTGCGCCCTTGCTCAGCGGGGCCTTCGTCTCCTCGACAGCCGTCTCTGTGGTCTCGACTGCTTCTTTGGTCTCTTCTACCATCGTACACCTCCAACAGGGTCTTCAGTGTGTTTGCCCAATTACTGTCAAACGGCCTCGAACGGTACTGTTACAGACCAACCCTTAAGCGGCTACCTTCTCCTGCGCCACTGCGTCGAGGGTGGCCACGAACTTTCTCAGGAGTTCCGTCAGCAGCCGTGCCATACCGGCAACCGGTGCCTGGAACCCGCCGACGATCTGCGCCAGAAGCTCATCACGTGAAGGCAGAGTCGCCAGCTTACGGATATCGGCCGCTGTCATAATGGCGGAGTCCATCCAGCCGACCTTGATCGTCGGGGTCTTCCACTTCTTCTCAAACTCAACCAGTATCTTCGCCGGCGCCACGGGGTCCTCCTTGGAGAGGATGAGCCCGTTCGGTCCGGACAAGTGCTCATTGAGATCCCCAAACCCGACCGCATCGAACGCACGCCGGGCGAGCGTGTTCTTTACAACACGGTACTGAACCGAAGACTCTCTGAAGCGATTCCGAATCTCGGTCGCCGTCTCCACATCCATCCCGGTGAAGTCGCTCAGTATGACGACACCCATGCCGTCAAGCTGGTCGGTCAGCTCCTGGATGATGCTCTCTTTCGTTTCTCTCAGCATTATTCGATGCCTCTCTCATCTCAGAGCTACTTCACCGCATCCGTGAGTGATCCGGGGCTGATGTCAATACCGGGCCCCATCGTGGTGCTGATGGTCACATTCCTGATGTACGTCCCCTTGGCCGCCGCAGGTCTCGCGCGCACTATCTCGCGTGCCAGACTTACGAGGTTCTCTCTCAGCTGCGACGCGTCGAAAGAGGCCTTGCCGACCGGTGCGTGGACGTTACCTGTCTTGTCGGTCCTGTATTCGATCTTTCCGGCCTTGGCATCACTGACGGCCTTTGCCACGTCCATTGTGACCGTTCCGGTCTTTGGATTCGGCATGAGACCGCGGGGGCCGAGAATCTTACCGAGCTTGCCGACGTTCCTCATCATATCCGGGGTGGCGATGATAGTGTCGGCGCCCAGCCACCCTCCCTGGATCTTCTCGACGTAGTCCTCTCCCCCGACGAAGTCGGCGCCAGCCTCCTCCGCCTCTTTGATCTTCTCACCTGATGCCAGCACCAGGATCTTGACCGTTCTTCCCGTCCCGTGAGGCAGCACGACCGTCCCTCTGATCTGCTGGTCTGAACGCTTCACATCGAGACCGAGCCTGAACGCGATATCGACGGTCTCGTCGAACTTCGCGCTCGCCGTCTCCTTGACGAGTTCGATCGCTCTATCAAGCTCGAACGGGGCCTCGCCCGTCCGCTTGCTCGAGAGCTCGTTGTAGCGCTTGCTTCTCTTCACGTCGCCTTCCCTCTTCTTGTCGGATCCTCTGGATCCTCCCACGGATGCCCTCCGTGGTGGGGCACGATGACTTCGTCGCCACCGCCTAGCCTGCAGTTCACGGCCTGCAGTTCACGAAGTGAACTGCCAAGCTGATGCTTCGCATCAGCCCTCTACTTCAATCCCCATACTCCGCGCCGTTCCGGCGATGACCTTCATCGCCGCCTCGTCATCCGCCGAGTTCAGATCTACTGCCTTGACCTTCGCGATCTCGAGCAGCTGCGCCCGGGTCACCGTGCCGACCTTGTCTCTGTTCGGCACTCCGGACCCCTTGGCAAGCCCGGCAGCCTTCTTGAGCAGAATGGAAGCCGGCGGAGTCTTCGTGATGAACGAGAAGGTCCGGTCCTTGTAGATAGACAGGACCACCGGAATGATCATGCCAGGCTGGTCCTTCGTCTTCGCGTTGAACTGCTTGCAGAACCCGCCGATGTCCATTCCGTACGGACCCAGAGCGGGACCGACTGGAGGCGCCGATGTCGCCGCCCCTGCTGCGATCTGAAGCTTCACGGTTCCGATGATCTTCTTAGCCATTCTGCTGTCACCCCTTGCGTTGTTCGTATCGGATCAATCTACGTCGCTTCAACCTGCAGAAAATCGAGTTCGACAGGAGTGGCACGACCGAAGATCAAGACCATCACCTTCACCTTGCCGCGCTCCACGTCGATCTCGTCGATCATACCGTTGAAATTCGAGAAGGGACCATCGATGACCCTGACCGACTCGCCCACCTGATACGGGATCTCCGGGCGCTCCTTGGACGGCTTGCGCTCGATGCGTCCGAGTATCCGGTCTATGTCATCCTGCTCAAGCGGCTGCGGTCCGGACGTCGTTCCAATGAACTTCAGCACACCCGGCGTGTTCGTAACCAGATAGTAGGTCTGATCGTCCATCTCCATCTCGACAAGCAGATAGCCCGGGAAGAGCTTGCGCTCCGCAGTCCGGCGCTTCCCGTCCTTTATCTCGACGACTTCCTCATTTGCGATGATGATCTGACCGAAGCTCTCCGTCAGCCCGTCGCTCTCCATCTTGACAAGGAGCTTGTCGCGGACCTTCTGCTCGTGGCCCGAGTATGTATGTATAGCGTACCAGTGCTTCACTGGCGCAATTCCCCGTCCAGTAAGCCTACAGGCATGCAATGTTCAGGTGGTCTAGCCGAACGCGAGGCTGATAAGGAAAGTCAGCGCCCGGTCGACCAGGCCAATGAACACTGCAAGGATGAGAACGATGACGACGACGACCGTGGTCGAACCACGCACCTCGTCCTTGGAGGGCCATGCGACCCTCTTCATCTCGTTTCTCACCTCACGAATGAACTTGACCATTTTATCGAACATATTCTCACCTATCCGGACGCCAAGAAGATTGGGAAGTGGCAGGCCTGGAGGGACTCGAACCCCCAACATCCGGTTTTGGAGACCGGCGCTCTAACCAATTGGAGCTACAGGCCTGCGCAACCTGATGACATGGACTACCCTTGGGCGACGTGCGCCGGTGCGATCTGGACTCACTCCCGATCCGCACCTGCGTACGAGGTTCCCCTGGCGCACGGCCCAAAGAGGCCCTGCTCTCCCGGTTCACCCTGCCTAGCGCGTCTGCTTGTGCACAGTGTGCTTATTGCAGAAGCGACAGTACTTCCTGTACTCCAGGCGGTCCGGATGTAGCTGTTTGTTCTTCGTGTATGTGTAATTGCGACGCTTGCACTCGATGCAAGCCAGCACCACTATCTCACGCAAGACTGCTCTCCCTGCGTAGTGTCACTCTTCACCGAGTGCCGACGCTCTATCTACCTATTCGATGATGGATGTGATGGTACCAGCACCAACCGTACGGCCGCCCTCACGGATCGCGAACCGCAGACCATCTTCCATCGCTATCGGAGTCACGAGCTCGATCGTAAGCTCCACGTTGTCGCCAGGCATTACCATCTCGGTCCCCTCGGGAAGTGTCGCCACTCCCGTCACATCCGTTGTACGGAAGAAGAACTGCGGACGGTAACCCGTGAAGAACGCCGTGTGACGGCCTCCCTCTGCCTGCGTCAGAACGTAAGCCTTGCCCGTGAACTTCGTATGAGGGGTCACGCTCTTAGGTGCACACACGACCATACCGCGATCCAGATCCTTCTTCTCTACTCCACGAAGAAGAAGACCTACGTTGTCGCCGGCCTGACCCTCATCCAATATCTTCCTGAACATCTCTACACCCGTGCACACCGTGTCGCGAGTCTCACGGATACCTACGATCTGTACCTTGTCGCCCGTGTGAACCACGCCACGCTCGATACGACCCGTGCCTACTGTCCCTCTACCCGTGATCGAGAACACATCCTCGATCGGAAGAAGGAACGGCTTGTCCACCTCGCGGACAGGGTCAGGAATGTACGAGTCGAGTGCTTCCAGAAGCTTGATGATCGAACCACAGTTCTCGCACCCGTCCTGGCCACAACCACACTCCATCGCCTTCAGTGCCGAACCCATGATCACTGGGATCTCGTCACCGGGGAACTCGTAGTCGCTCAGGAGTTCACGTATCTCCAACTCCACAAGCTCCAGAAGCTCAAGGTCGTCTACCTGGTCGATCTTGTTCATGTAGACGACGATGTGAGGGACGCCGACCTGACGCGCCAGGAGGATGTGCTCCCGTGTCTGGGGCATCGGACCGTCGGCTGCACTCACCACGACTATCGCACCGTCCATCTGGGCGGCGCCCGTGATCATGTTCTTCACGTAGTCAGCGTGACCCGGACAATCAACGTGGGCGTAGTGACGCTTCTCACTCTCGTACTCCACGTGACACGTCGCGATCGTGATACCGCGCTCGCGCTCTTCCGGCGCCTTGTCGATCTGATCAAACGGGATGTACGTCGCAAGACCCCGCTTCTCAAGACACAGTGTCATCGCTGCCGTAAGCGTCGACTTGCCGTGATCTACGTGACCGATCGTGCCCACGTTAACGTGGGGCTTAGTTCTCTCAAACTTCTCCTTCGCCATCTCTCCCCCCTTACAAGGAGTCGTTCCGTCAGTGCGGCTCCGCCTTGGAAGTCTTACCTGGCTGTGGAGCCCACGACCGGGATTGAACCGGTGACCTCATCCTTACCAAGGATGCGCTCTACCTACTGAGCTACGTGGGCGCCTGGACAAGCCTACAGAACCCCCGCGCCCCTCCGGTCGCGAACGAGCCGAACGAGCCGAACGAGTAGTATACGGTCTGGTCCTGCATCCGTCAACAAAATACATCGATCGGACCCAAGAAACCGTCCGGGGAGTGAAATATCGCTTCAGCGGACACCGCTCGCAGCACCACACTCCCAAATGCTGCTGTTTTGGAGCGGGAAACGGGACTCGAACCCGCGACCCTCAGCTTGGAAGGCTGATGCTCTAGCCAACTGAGCTATTCCCGCTTGTTTCAAGCACATCCCGGAGCGGTTCCCGGCGATGGTGGGGGGGGGAGGATTCGAACCTCCGAAGGCGATGCCGACAGGTTTACAGCCTGTTCCCTTTGGCCACTCGGGCACCCCCCCGATCGGGGTCTACTCCGTACACCCGGACAAACGGCCCCCAACGGCGGGGCCGATAGTACTGGAGCTGGCGAGAGGACTTGAACCCCCAACCTCCTCATTACAAGTGAGGAGCTCTACCATTGAGCTACGCCAGCCCGGGTGTTGCTTGTTCTGGCGTACGGGGCTTGGGGCCTCCGAAATTCCAGCTACAAGCGCTCTATTTTATGAAAGGAGGTGTGCTGTGTCAACCGAAAAACGGCTCATGGCGGCATTCAGGCACACTATTTGTTCTTTCGCGCCACCGGACCGTCAGACGTGTCCTCCACGCTATAACCCAGGGCCGTGATACGGTCCCTTGTCTCGTCCGCAAGCGCCCAGTTCCCGGCTCCTCTTGCCTCGGTCCGGACCTGAACGAGCTCGAGCACCTCGGCCGGTACGTCCTCTCCTGCCGCCCCGACGCCCTCAAGGAGGCCCAGTACCTCGCAGAGCTCCCGAAGAACAGCCCGATCGCTCTTGAGGACCGACTTGTCGGCTCCCGAATCGATTGCCTGATTGACCAGGCGAACGATGTCGAAAAGATGGCCTATCGCCTGGGCGGTGTTCAGGTCATCCTCCATCGCCTCGATGAATCTCCCGCGAGCCTCATCCACTGCCGGAGAGACCACCGCGGCGACTTCCCCCTCCCCCTCCCGCCCCACAAGACGCTCCAGTGTCCTGAACAGGTTCTCGAACCGCTCGACCGCGGTCGCTGCCTCGGCCAGACGCTCATCCGAAAACTCGATCTCAGACCGGTAGTGCGTGGAGAGAAGGTAGAATCGGACGACGTCGGGAGAGAACTGCTTCGAGATCTCGGCCATGGTCTTGAAGTGTCCCGTTGACTTGGACATCTTCTCACCGACGAGGTTCACGAGGCCGTGGTGCACCCAGTGGTTGACGTACGGCTTCCCCGTCGCCGCCTCCGTCTGTGCGATCTCGTTCTCGTGATGAGGGAATATGAGTTCGGTCCCGCCCCCGTGTATGTCGAAGTGCTCACCGAGGTACTTGGTCGACATCGCGGAGCACTCTATGTGCCAGCCCGGTCGACCCTTTCCCCACGGGCTGTCCCATGAGGGCTCGCCCTCTTTCGCCGCCTTCCAAAGCACGAAGTCCTCCGGATTGCGTTTGCGATCGTCCAGCTCAACGCGCTCGCTCGCACCGGCGATCAGATCTTCGAGCCTCCTGCCGGAGAGCTTTCCGTAGCCGGGCCACTTCCCTATCTCGAAGTAGACATCGCCGCCGGATTCGTAGGCCACCCCTTTGTCCACGAGCTTCTCCACGAACGCGATGATATCGTCCATGTGTTCCGTCGCCCGTGGGTAGTAGTCGGCCTTCTCCGCGCCGAGAAACGCCAGGAACTCCATGAACGTGTCTATGTTCTCCTGCGCAATCACCAAGTAGTCGACGCCGCGCTCGTTCGCCTTCTCGATTATCTTGTCATCGATATCCGTGAAGTTTATTACCAGGGTGACATCGTAGCCTTTGTAGCGCAGGTATCGCCGGAAGATGTCCGAGACGACCGCCACGCGCATGTGCCCGACGTGAGGTTCCGACTGGACGGTCATACCACAGAAGTACATCCCGACCTTGCCATCGTTGACCGGAATGAACTCCTTCTTGCCGCCTGTCTGTGTGTCGTAGATCCTCAGCATCTACCCTTCCTCCACGTACTCCTGTCCGGGCGGCGCACGTGCGTCGCCAGTTACTCCACATACAAAGCTAGTTCAGGGGGATGGCTCGTGTCAAGCGAGCGGTGCGCCGGACGGTGACATACGCACGGTGGTTTGAGACCAGGCCTCGTCGCGCGCGCTACTTCGTGCGCTTCGCCAGTTCTGTCACGCCCTCAACAACTCTCAGTCCATCCGCGATCGCAGAGATTGCGTCAGCGACCGGATTGACCAGATCGCCTCCGGCATAGACACCCGTCATCGCGGTCATGCCGCTTTCGTCGACCTTGATCCAGCCACGCTTGTCGCCGATCACTGAGGCGATGTCGTCACCCATCCACGAGAGATCGGGACCCTGTCCGATGGCAACGATGACACGGTCCGTGACGATTTCGTTCCTCACTCCCTCGATGAGCTCAGGTCTCGGCCGCTCGCCGGGCTTGCCGGGGATCATCTCGGCCGGCCCCCATGAGAATATCAGGCGGCCCGAGCCGTTGCTCGACACTCCGAGCGGGATGTTCTGTGTGATGAGCTCGACACTCTCGTCGAGGGCATCCACGATCTCCTCGTCGTCGGCAGGCATGTCGACACGCCTCCGCCGGTATGCAATGGTCACGTCGGCGCCGAGCCTGCGGCAGATGCGGGCGGCATCTATCGCGACGTTCCCGCCTCCCACCACTACGACCTTCTCTCCAACCTCGACGTTCTTGCCGACGTTGACATCACGCAGGAACTCAAGGGCGAGGATGACTCCCGGGAGTTTCTCGCCTTCTACATTAAGATAGTATGGAGACATGAGTCCGGTGCCTACGAAGACAGCCAGGTTCTTCTCTCGCAACGCGGCGAACTCCTCCACTTCCACCCGGTGGCCGGTGACGATTCTGACGCCGACATCACGGAGGAGCTTGACCTGCTTCTCAAGTGACGGCATCGGGAAACGATACCTGGGGATACCGAAGTAGGTTGCCCCTCCGAGTTCCGGGAGTTCGTCGTAGATGGTCACGTCGAATCCTCTGATGGCCAGGTAGTATGCGACCGTGAAACCCGAGGGACCGCCACCTACGATGGCCACGCTGTGGCCCTCTCCCTGATTGGTGGAGACTGGATTGAGCACGACCTTGAGATCGTCGAAGCGCTCCGTAGCGTACCGCTTGAGCCAGCGGATGGCGATCGGCTCTCCCTCGATACCGACACTGCAGACGGTCTCGCATTCCCGGGTGCAGACCTTGCCGCACATCTCGGGCATCGGGTTGTTGTCGTAGATGATCCTCACGGCCCGCGCATCGTCTCCGTCACGGATGGCCGCAATGTAGTCCGGTATGTGCATGCGCGCGGGACAGGCGGCTATGCAGAGCCCGCACTGAACGCACCTCTCGGCCTCTCGTCTGGCCTCCTCCTCGGCATATCCGATGACGACCTCTGCCCAGGTCGATGTCCGCTCTGCGGGATCGAGCATCGGCATCGGGACACGCGCGGGATCGAATATCTGGAATCCTTCGCTCTTCCTCCAGCCGTCGACGCTCTTGTCCCAGCTCTTGCCGTCGACCCCCGGAATGAAGCGAAAGACATCCGGGTCATCATCGACCCACGTGTATTCGTTCGACATCCCGAGCGAGCCCGACGGACACACGTCGACACAGAGAGCACACCAGCAGCACCGGCCGTAGTCGACCATGGGTCTCAGACCCGAGTCACCCGTTTCGGGCTCCTCCACCACAACCATATCGATGGCTTCGTTCTGACAGATGTCCGAGCACGTTCCACATCCGACACACTTGTCTGTGTCGTTGATGTGCCACCCCCTGTAGCGCGGCGCCCCGGGGCGCATCGTCTTCGCCTTCGGCACTGTGTACGGCTTCGTGAACGCGCGAACCCAGGCCGAGAACGGAGTGATGACGTGCTTGAAACTCATTGTCCCTTACCTCTCTATCTCTGGCGGGCAGGTCTGAAGAGAGACCATCAGCGTCGCCAGATCCGATATGTTGGTACCCGGCAGAAGGCGTTCGAGCAGGCTCACGCCATGCACGTACGACGGCCCGCGAACGTTGACGCGCCTCAGCTTTCCGGAGCCGTCGGTCACGACGTAGTAGCCCATCTCGCCCCGGCTCGCCTCCGCGCGCACGTACGTCTGCCCACGAGCGATTCTCCAGTTCATGAGGCTTGGGATGGTCGCGCAGTGCGGCCCGTCCTTCGGCATCTTCCTCAGGATCTGCCTGATGATATCGATCGACTGCACGATCTCGCCGCGCCGGACCTGGGCGCGTGCGAATATGTCCGAGCCCTCAGCGGTGACGATATCGAAATCAAGTTCACCGTACGCCTCGTACGGGTTGTCCTTCCTGAGGTCACGCGCAACACCCATGGCGCGGACGATCGGCCCGGTGATGGCCATCTCATCGACCCACTCACGCGGCACAACGCCCACACCTATGGCGCGCGTCCGGAAGACGGAGGACTGAAACATGAGGCGGTCGATCCACGGGAGCCGCTCCTCGATAGCCTGGAGATGCTCCT
Organism: uncultured bacterium; assembly: GCA_964521425.1. Lineage (GTDB taxonomy): Bacteria > Joyebacterota > Joyebacteria > Joyebacterales > Joyebacteraceae > Joyebacterum. Next base: position 117,767 of record CAZFRO010000001.1, on the reverse strand, counting down.
CAAGGCGCCCAGCGAAGCCCTCCGGCAGGTCCCTGCGGACACCACCGTAGGTGATGTACATGTGGTAGACCCGCTGCCCCGTAAGCTCCTCGAAGCTGTCGAGGATGAAATCCCTCAGGGTCATCGTCCATTGCGGAATCGGCCCAAGTCCCATAGAACCCGGGAATCCGCCCAGGACCATCAGGGTCGCGGCCAGCCTCGACATCTCCAGAGTGAGCGTCCGTATCCACCGTGCCTTCTCCGGAACACGAGCTGCCAAGCCTGAGATCTCCTCGAGAGCCGAGGCAAGGAGCCACTCGTTTGTGTCCGGCTCCGGCACGCAGATGCGGCAGACGATCGGGAACGACTGGATGAACGTACGCCGCTCCATGAGCTTCTCAAAGCCCCTGTGAAGATAGCCGACGTGCGTGATGCCCCGCTGGATTGTGTCTCCCTTGACCCAGGCCTCTACCGACATGTTCCCGGTAATGCCTGGATGCTGCGGCCCGAACCAGAGGTGGATCTCCTTGGTCGGATCCACCGCGCTGTCCTCTGGCACGCCACCGGCAGACAACATGCTATCCTGCGACACGCCGTCGCGAATCACGTCACTCATTCGAGTAACCCTTCTCATCGAATCGCTTGCCCACGAACTCTCGTGTGTCTATCCGCTTGCGACCTGCCCGATCCTCGTAGTGCTCGCGCGAGTACTTGACGGTGTCGAAGTCTCGCCGCATCGGCGGCATGGCCTTCCACCCTTCGAGGAGGAAGTCAACTCCCTGGCGCGGACTTCCCGCGAAGCTGATGCCGTACATCTCACAGATCTCCTGCTCGTACGTAACCGCCTGGGGCCAGAGATGAGAGACGGTAGGCGCCTCGGCGTTCTCCCGCCCGATCATCGCGCCCACGATCAATGTGGAGTGAGCCTCTGGGTCGGTCACGATGTAGGACAGCTCGAACTTTCCGTCCTCGAGCCAGTCGACGACGGAAAGCAGTGTCAGCTGGACGTAGCCGGTCTCACTCTTCAGCCACTCGAGCGTCGCGATGAGATCGCTCTCACGCACGCCGACCATCGTGAGGTCGGGGCGCTGCTCGCGCTCCCACTCCAGCTTGACCTTCCCTCTCAGTGTCTCGACGATTTCTAGCATTTCACACAAACCCACTTAATGAGTCGGACTGATTGACTTGCTCACTCGACGGCTGATGCGAAGCATCAGCCGCTACCAGTTGTAGTCCGGCATCTCCCAGTCACCGATGACCTTCTGCTGGTTGGCCTTGTACCGTTCGATGTTCTCGAAGTACTCGTTCCATCCGGTCGCTTCGCCCTTCTTGATCTTCTCCATAAGCCTCTGGAATCCGGCGATAACGGCCTCGGGCCTCGGCATGCATCCGGAGACGTAGACATCGACGGGAAGGTACAGGTCGAGCTTGTTGATCGTGTAGTAGGAGTCCCAGTACATTCCGCCGTTTATCGTGCATGATCCGAGAGCGATCACCCACTTCGGTGATGGCATCTGCTCGTAGGAGCGGATGACGCGCTTCAACGTCTTGAGCGAGAGGTAGCCGCCGATGACGATGACGTTCGACTGTCGAGGAGTCGGACGAGGCGCCATTCCGAATCGCGAGATATCGAAGCGGCTCGTCATGAGCGGCCTGAGCTCGATGGCCCCGCACCCCGTGCCGTACGCCATGATCCAGAGCGAGTTCGCCCGGCACCAGTTCTTGATCTTAGCCATGGCCTCGCGATACTCGAGCGGCTGCGGCATCTCCGTATCACCGAGATAGCAGTACGGATCCCTGTCGTTGCGCTTGGGCGCATCAACCGGATCGTACTGCCTTTCGGCCAGCTCCGCCGTGATCTCGTCCTGCTTCTGCTTGGACCTACGCATTCGAATTCCTCGTTAGCCGTTCGACCTCATGACGATCGCGAGGATGATCCCCACGACGCCCGCGAGCGCCGGCCACGTGATGAAGAAGCGAACCGACTGCTCGGTTCGGAATCTCGGGAAGACTGCTCCCACAAAGACCGCCCAGAGATAGATAGCGAATATCTTGATGAGAGCATCGAGGATGCTGCTGGCTCCTCCGAGAAAGAGATTCATATAGAGGGCCGCCTTGGCGACACCGAAGATCGATCTGCCGGCCATCATCAACGACAGGAACGCCGAGTTGTACTCCGTAGGAGGACCGATCGGTATCTCCTGCGGCGCCAGGACTATGTCGAACGGCGAGTACATCTGCATCCCGAGGAACGCGAGGAATCCGGCGATCGCGGCGAACGGGTTCGCAAAGATGAACCAGTTCGACACGCCCCCTGCCTGCGCCTCCACGATGCCACCGATCGAGAATGTCCCGGTCTGGGCAACAAGAGCGATCACGGCCAGCGAGAATGGAAGCTCGTACGAGGACATCTGAGAGAGTCCTCTCGAGACCGCCAGCGCCGCGTGCGGGTGTCCGCTCTCCCCTGCACCGAGGGCCATTCCGAGACAGCCGAAGAACATGAAGTAGATGATCAGAAGCAGGTCCCCCGTGAACGAGAACCCGGAGAGCCCTGGAACACCGACCACGATGGGAATCACGAGAAAGACACCTACGCCGCCTGCCATACGGAAGGCGGGCGCCAGATAGAACATCATGCCGTGCCGGATCGACGTCCGCTGGAAGAAGACCTTCGCCAGATCGATGAAAGGCTGCCAGATGGGCGGCCCGATCCTGCTTTGGATCCTGGCCATCACGATCCGGATGGTTCCCCCGATGAGCAGGCCGTACGCGATGCCGGCGACCACGCTGAGGGCGCTCCAACCTACGATGGACAGGTCTATGTTCATGGCTTGCTGCATCTCTTAGATCCACATCCTGACTAGTGCTATGACAACAAGGGACACAACCGCATATATGAGATACGTCTGGACATCACCGGTGTAGAACCTGCGCCCGATATCGGCCGCACGAGCCACACGAGAAGAAAACCTCTGCCACGCCCGCGTCGCGGACAACACGAGAATCGATGCGAACGCGCGCTTGTACGGACGGTAGAAGTCGAATGCGTAGTGAATCTCCTCGGGCGGCGGTGGAAGCTCTCCCGAGTAGACGATGTCTAGCTGCTTGACCTTCTTCGTCTTCGGTCCGAGGAAGAGAAGGAACGCGAAGAAGAACCCAAAGAGCACCATCACGATGGACATGATCAGGAAGGCATTGAAGTAGCCGGTCTGAACAGCGAGCGATCCATCCTCAAGGAAGCGAATGCCCTCCGATCCGAAGAACGGGGAGATCATAGCCGTGATCACCTTGAGGAGCACATCCGGGAACATCGAGAGCCCCATGATGGCGAACACAAGGAAGGCCTGTGCAAGGATGACGGAAAGTGGCGCCTCCCTGACCTCCCGGTGCTCTGGCTTCAGCTGCCCGAGGAAGATCGTGTGAATCAGTCTGAAGAGGTATAGGAAAGCAACCACCGACGCGAACATCGTGATCCCCGCGACGAAGTACCATCCCTTCTCGAGAAGCGCTGAGTACAGAAGCCACTTGCCGGTGAAGCCAGAGAGCGGCGGAACGCCGGAGAGAGCGATGATGCCTATCAGAACCGATATGTAGGACGCCGGCATCCGCTTGATGAGACCACCCATCTCGTGCATGTTCCGCGTCTTCGTCCTGTGGATCACGCCCGCGATGGCCAGGAAGAGGAGTAGCTTGATGAGCAGGTGATTCACCGAATGGAACAGCGCCGCCGACCACCCGAGTGGTGTCAGCATCGCGAATCCGACGATCACATATCCGATCTGGCCGACCGACGAGTACGCGAGCAGCTTCTTCGCATCCTCCTGGAAGGCGGCCAGAAGCGTCATGCCGAAGGCGGTGATGCCCCCGACCCACGCGAGTATGTACGTCAGATCAACGCGTCCAAACAGATCCAGTTCTCCGCCCGTGGCCATCCGCGCGCCGAAGATGATGAGACCGAAGACCGGCATCTTCGATAGCACGCCGGAGATGAAAGCGGTGAAGACGTCCGGTGACTCAGTGTAGGCGCCGGGCGCCCAGATGTGAGTCCCCGCCGAGGCCGCCTTGATGGCGAACCCGGTACCGAGAAGCGCCGCCGTCCAGAGCGCGGTATTCCCGGTCAGATGTGTGAGATGTGAAAGCGACTCTGCGCCTGCCCCAGTCGCGACCATGATCCCACCCAGGACCAGGAACCCCGCGGCGCCTGAGAACAGCATGTAGGTGTAGGCCGGGCGCGCGCCGTCACGTCCCTTCGCTACAAGCAGATAGGAGGTCCAAGTCATCAGCTCCCAGCCGACGAAGAAACCCAGAAGCGTCTGCGAGTCCACGAGCACGATGAGCGACGCGATAAGCGTGAGAAAGAGACCGTGGTAGCTACGCCTCGAGACCGGTATCCCGAGCGAAGCAAGAGCGGCAATCGCCCCGCCAACAAGTACGATCGCGAGGAAGAAGCCACTGAACAAGTCGAGCGACAGCAGCCCTGTTCCGTAGAGCATCCAGCCACCGGCAAGGATGGTCACAAGCGACACGACGGCAAGGAGACGTTCAGGCAACCGCCTGAGCAGGATGAGTGCTAGACCCACTCCACCGATGATGAGCGCGATATTCGTCCCTGAACCGACGATGCCTCTCAGACTCCAGAGCCCCACCAGAAGGGCGGCCACGGAGAAGACGTGTGCGGATACGGGCCACGAGCGCGGCGAGGGAACCGCCGACACAGATGGCTCGTGTGCGCGCTTGAGCCACGAGAAGTAGTAGACGAACTCGAGCAGGGAACCGATGAGAATCGGCACGATCCACCACGCGTGAGGTCCATTCGCCAGTGCGACCAGAGCCTGCCACTTGCCCATGAACCCAGGGAACGGAGGAAGACCTACTATCGCCATAATGAGCACGGCCATCGAGAGCCGGGACAGGGGCGAGTTCGCGAATGCCCCACGCCAGTCGTCCTTCGTCTCCCCACCGTGAGCACCGACAAGCCACAGAAGACCCGCCTTGCTGAGCGTGTGGTTGATGACAAGAAGGACCGGAGCCACACCCGGCACGGTGCCGTTTCTGACGAGCGGCATGAGGAATATGATGAGGCCGAGCTGAGCCGATGTCGAGTAGCCCAGCATCCGCCTGACACGGTCCTGGCGGATCGCCAGCAGATTGGATACGAGGAATGTCGCTCCCCCGACGGCCATGATGATCGGTGTCCATTCCAGACCGTGAAAGAGCGGGAGCATCTTCCAGAACGCGAAGAGCACAGCGTTGACCGCCGTTCCGGCAACCAGCGCCATCACGCCGGGGTCGACGCCGTCGTAGAGATCGATCGCTGGACCGTTTGTCGGGATGACTTTGAGCTCGACGATCATGCCCATGAACAGGAAGACGAGCGCCGTGGCCAGAGCAGGCGAAGCGTGCCCGCTGAGACGCATGGCCATGTCGTCGATATTGAGCGTCCCGGTAAGCCTATACAGAAGCGCTATGCCCACGAGAATGAACGCTGATCCGATGGCCCCGATGAACATGTACTTGAAGCCGGCCTCCAGTCCTCGCCGTTCATCCCCCACCGCGGCGAGAGCGTACGTGGCGATCGCTGCGACTTCGAGGAAGACGAACGTGTTGAAGAGGTCGCGCGTCATGATCAGTCCGACCGCGCCGATGAACATCAGAAGCTCAATGGTTGGCGCCCGCTCGCCCCTACCGATGCGCCTTCTCATTCTGCAGAGCGACACGCCGAGTGCTGTGGCCGCGGCCAGTGCGACGAGGATCGCCTCGATGAGGCCGAAGCGGAGATTGATGCCTATCGGGGGCGCCCACCCTCCGGTGACTATCTCAACCGGCGATGCGCCGCCCATGAGAGCCGGTAGCCAGGATGTGACGCCGGCCAGAACGAAGAGCAGTGCAAGAGCCTGAACGACGCGCGCGATGGACGGCCCGCCGCCCGCGGTGTTACCGTTCGCCCCGGCAGGATCCCCGGTACGAAGGTGCTGCTCCTTCCCAAGAAGAGGCAGTATGAAGGCGATTCCCAGAGGAATAGCTAGGAAGAGAATCGGACTCACCACTTGAGCCTCCTGAATGCGCCGAGATCAAGTGTTCCCTCTTTCGCGTAGAGCCTCACGACGTACGCGAGCATCAACGCGGTCACACCGAGGCCGATCACGATCGCGGTGAGAACGAGAGCCTGCGGAATGGGATCGACCAGACCCTCTGCGGCGACTGCCATCGTGCCGGCGTCTGCGAAGAGCGAAGGATCGTCGACTATCGGGGCAGTCCTTCCGGGAAGGAACCCCGTGCTCGCAAGAAGCAGGTGAATGCCCGTGTCCACGATCGAGAATCCGATGACCATGCGAAACAGATTCCGCTTGAGAAGCGCGCAGGCGATACCGATGAGTATGAGCGCCAGCGAAGTCGCCAGGTATATGGTGCCTGGATTCATCGCGCGCCCCCTTCCCCCTCGGGCTCGTCCCAACGCATCATCACGTCGAGAAGAGCTGCCAGCTCGGAACCTACCTTGAGTCCTATGAGCGTATAGATAACGGGGATCACACCCGCCGAGAACAAGCGATTCCATGTTCCGAGAGGCAGTACTCCGCTGTTGGCGAGGAACGACCCTCCGATCGCCAGTCCCAGTAGCCCCACAATGACGAAGGCAAAGCCCGAGGTGGACTCGAGCCAGGACATGAATCCGTGTGGAAGATCACGTTTGCGGTCGGCCAGAAGCAGAAGCAGAACGGCGGTCGATACGACCGCCCCCCCCTGAAAGCCTCCGCCCGGAGTCAGATGACCGTGAACGAAGATGTAGATACCGAGAACAAGGATGGGAGCGACCAGAAGTCGAGCGCCGGTCTGCACGATCTCGCTCGCGGGGAGGCTCGGGCAGTGCTTCTCACCACTTCGTCTTCGGAGCACGAACGCGACGCCGGTCACGGAGAGGAAAAGCACCGTCACCTCACCTAACGTATCTAGGCCGCGGTAGTTGACCACCACGGATGTAACGATGTTCGATCCCCGGTTCTCGATTACGCCGCGCTCCACATAGTGCCGCGCGACATCGCCCATCTCATCAGGCGTCCCGAGGATCAGGATCTGCCACGAGAGTACGGCCAGTCCGACGAGCGCCAGGATCGCGAAGATACGCTTCATCACGCGTCCCCCCGGGTTCGCCTGAGCGCAATCAGGAAGATAACCGTGCTGAGGGCAGAACCGATCGCCGCTTCGGTCATCGCGACATCGGGGGCGCCCATTCTAAGGAAGATGTACGAGACAAGTAGACTCACGGCCCCGACAAGAATAATGGCGGACAGAAGATTCCGTACGACGACGGCGGTCACCGCGGCAGCGAGCAGCACGATCGAGACGAGGATGTCAGCGACTATCATGCCCACCCTCCCCTCTCGAGACGCCGGCAGCGCCAGCGTCCCTCGCGTACTTCTCCGCCAACGCGTCCTTGACCGCTCCTGATGCAAGCGGGACACCGAACTTGTGGGCCGCCCGGGCAAGCGCGTGAGACGAGATAGGGTTGGTCACAAGCACAAAGAGGGTGATGACGAAGATCTTCGGGAGCCATGCTGGATGAAAGAGACCGAGCCCAGCCAGCGCCAGGAGGTTCCCCAGTGTGGTCGCCTTGGTTCCGGCCTGCATTCTATTATAGAGGTCGGGCATCCGGATCACACCGAGCGCGCCCATGAAGAGAAAGGCCGCGCCGCCCAGCATCAGTACTCCGCCGATTATCTCACGAATCACCAAGACCTAGAGCCCCCTGTCGAAGTAGCGAGCAAGCGACAGAACACCAAGGAACGACAGAAGACCGTAGACAAGAGCCACATCGAGGTAGATGCCACGTCCGCTCACGACGGCAAGCCCGACCATCGCAGGCATCGCGATGAGTGTCAGAACATCCAGCGCCACGGCCCTGTCGGGGGCAGTCGGTCCTCGAAGGAGTCGAAGTCCGGCCAGGAAGAGACCAGCACCCGCGAGCACGGCCGCCGCAAGAACAAGCCCGCTCGCCAGAGGGGTTGCCGCGAGTCCGCTAACCAAAGATCACCTCCAGGTAGCGCTCGAATCCGGCCACGATTCTGTGAGAAGCTGCTTCGATGCCCTCGGCTTCGACGTCGATCCAGTGGATGTAGAGATCATCTCCCACCATATCGACAGTGAGCGTCCCGGGGGTCAATGTGATGGAGCTGGTTAGAAATAGTCGGCCCAATGGGCTCTTGAGTCTGGTCTTCACCCTGACGATGCCGGGACGTATCGGAAGTGAGGGATTAATGACACGTCCGGCCACATCGATATTCGCAAGGATGATCGCTTTGAGAAGATAGGGAACATACAGAAGGAGGTACCCGATCCTCCTGGGCACCGCACCACGGCACTCGGTCAGCTCTGTCAGGGAACGAAGGGCGACAAGGGCGATGACGACGGAGACGACTGCCCCGACGATCAGTTCCTGAGGATCGCGGCTCCCGGTCAGGAGGAACCACAGCCCGAACAAGAGCGCACCTGCGTAGATGAGAGGTCTCAGGGTCTTGCTCAAGCCACTACCCTTCCCGGAATGCCCTGGAGCTACCCAGTCCGGGAGGCTCCAACGATCGCAAGCGCACGATCACGATCGACGGGACCTGCGGCCCTGCCGTCGCGCATGATCGCACTTCCGATTATGATGCCGTCAGCGGCTTTCAGGATTCGGGAAATCGTATCGAGTGTCACACCGCTTCCAACAAAGACCGGAGCCTCCGGCACGGCGGCCTTCACTCTCTCGAGTTCGTCCAGCGAGGCCGGAACTCCCGTCGCCGATCCGGTCACAATGAGCGCCGACGCTCCACCTCGCCTGACCGCATCGGCGGCGGCCTGCTCGATCGTGCCACCGCCCAGAGGAACGGCGTGCTTCACAAGCACATCTGCAAAGACGGCCAGGCCGGGGACCATGTCACGGACGTCGAGCATCGTCGCCATCGCGTCGCCCTCGATGATGCCCTGATCGGTCACCGCGGCGCCGACGTGGACATTGACCCTGATGAAGCGTCCGCCCACGGCAGCCGCGATCGCTACAGCCGAGCGTCCGTCGCTCCTCAGAACATTGATACCAAGGGGAAGCTCCACCGCGTCGGCCACACATGCTCCAACCGATGCCATCCCGGCAACGGCCCCTCTGCCCGCGAATCCCCTGGCAAAAGGCGCGTCACCGAAATTCTCGAGGATTATGCCGTCGAACCCGGCGTCCTCGATGGCTCTGGCGTCCGAGACCGCCTGGTCGATGATCTCCTTCATGGAGCCGCCCCATCCGGGGCTCCCGGGAAGCGGCATCAGATGCACGACGCCGATCAGACACTTCGGCCTGCCAAACAGCTCCTCGATCGTTCTCATACCCGGATCCTCTTCATCAGGAGAGCCGGAGTGACCCCCGGCTCTCTCTTCAGGATGGTCGCCTGATCCAGAACACGTGCCGGTCCTAGCGCGTGAAGGAGGCAACCGTCTTCGCGTCCAGCTTCTTGACGACTGCGGTCAAAAGCTTGACCATGCTGTCGTAGTCTTTCCTGTGGAGCACTCCGACGTGCCCGTGAATGTAGCGTGTCGGTACGACGAACGTGAGACAGGGCACACCGTGCTTGTTGATATGTATGGTCCCGCTGTCGGTGCCGCCGCGAGCCAGCGCGGTCAACACATACGGGATCTTGTTCTTCTCAGCAACGTCTATCACGAAGTCCCTCAGGCGCCGACTCGGGATCGCGCTGGCGTCGTAGATCATGATCCCAACGCCGTCGCCGAGATTCTCCCCGGCGCCTTCCGTGTTTGGTGTGTCGGTGGCGATCGTCACGTCGATGGCAAACGCCACGTCAGGATCCACAAGGTTGGCGCTCGTGCGAGCACCCCTCAGCCCGACCTCTTCCTGAACCGTTCCCACACCGTACACCGTGTTCGGGTGGGTCTTCCCTATCTTGTGCAGCACGTCGATCACGGCCGCCACGCCGATTCTGTCATCCCACGCCTTCGCCGCGTAGGTCTTCTTGTTGCCGAGAATGGCAAATTCGGAGATCGGAACGATCGGGTCTCCGGGTCTCACGCCGAGCGACTTCTTCATGTCGAACTTCCCGGCCGCGCCAACATCGATGTACATGTCGGCGATATCGAGTACCTTCTTCCGCTCCTCGGGCTTCAGGATGTGCGGAGCCTTCGACCCGATGACACCAACGAAGTCCCCCTTGCAGGTTCGCACGAGCACTCTCTGCGACAGCGCCACGTGCCCCCACCAACCGCCTATCGGGAGGAATTTGATGAACCCTTCCTTGGTGATCGACTTGACCATGAAACCGATCTCATCCATGTGACCGGCTATCATCACGCGCGGACTGTCAGACTTGCCTTTCTTCTCGGCGACGAGGCTTCCCAACTTGTCGTAGCTGATAGTCGCGACATCCTCGACGTACGATGCCATGAGATCGGCAACCTCGTCCTCAAAGCCGGAGATACCGTTGGCCTCAGTAAGCTCCTTGAACATCAGTTCTGTCTTGTCCACGTTCCCTCCGCTGCACCCCAGGCCCGGCAGGCGTTCCCTGAGTTCCGCCCCGCCGAACACGCTTCCAGAAGGCGATGGCTCGATACCATCGACGAGTCATTTTGAGCGAGTTTAGCCCCAAGCAGTGGGCCTCGTCAAGGGGCGGTATCCCCCCCTGGCACTGGTACACATATTGCAATGTCATGGTATGTGTTGCCTTGCCTGAGGCGACTCGTTAGAGTTGCTTCATCAGATGCAGCCTGCGGCGCGTCCGACTTGACATTCGCAGCGCTGGGTGGAACTCAGACTGGAGGATCTCCTGGTCAAACTTGGACTCATAGGAACTGGAGCCTGGGGACGCAACCTCCTCAGGAATCTCCTCAATATGAAGGGCGCGGAGCTCAGGATCTGCTGCGATTCCAACAACGACCGTTGCACGACGGCACTGAATGGGGCACGGGACATCAACCACACGACAGATCCGGAGGACATCTTCACGAACCCTGAGATCGATGCCGTGGTAATCGCGACGCCGGCTCCCACACATTTCGCGCTTGCGATGAGGGCGCTTGAGAGCGGCAAGGATGTCTACGTCGAGAAGCCCATGACGCTGCGTCTTGACGATGCGATTGAACTCGTCGAATTCGCCGAGTCGCACGACAGGATACTGATGGTCGGACATCTCCTTGAGTACCACCCCGGCGTTCTCAAGATGAAGGAGCTTCTGGACAGCGGCGAACTGGGCGACCCGTACTACATCTACTCGGAGCGGGTCAACCTTGGGAAGATACGACAGGATGAGAATTCGCTCTGGAGCTTCGCACCCCACGACATCTCTGTGATACTCCACCTCCTCCGGGAGGAGCCGGTGGAAGTGGCCGCCACGGGTGCTGCATACATTCAGGACGGTATCGAGGATGTCGTCTTCCTGTGGATGCGATTCAGTGATGATAAGCTCGCCCAGGTTCATGTCTCGTGGCTCGACCCACACAAGATACGCCGCACTACCCTGGTCGGAAGCAAGAGGATGGTCGTCTTCGACGACATGAACTCGGCGGAGAAGATAAGGATCTACGACAAGGGTGTGGACGGGCTGGGGAAGAATGGGAAGTTCGTAGGGTACGCTGAATCACTTTCGCTGCGCTTCGGAGAGGTGACCATACCGACTCTCAAGCACGCCGAGCCGCTCAAGGTCGAGTGCGCCCACTTCGTTGAGTGCGTGGAGAATCACACACAGCCTCGCTCCGATGGACGAGACGGACTCCGTGTCGTACGCGTTCTCGACGCGGCACAGCGTTCTCTCAAGAACGGCGGCGCTCCCGTCAAACTCAGCTGACCCACACGAGCGCGCCGAGCGTGGATCCATCGCTCACAGGATCAAAGCACGACATACGAAAGGACAGGCTCGATGGACAGGTACGTAGACCCCTCGGCAACCATCGGCAGAGACACGGCGCTCGGCTACTTCACGGTCATAGAGCGGGATGTGAAGATCGGTGCGGGGTGTGAGATTGGGAGCAACGTTGTCATTCATCCGGGGACGGTCATAGGGGACGGCGTCCGGATCGACGACAACACCGTCATCGGCAAGCTCCCGATGAAGGCCGCTCTGAGCGCGACGACCGAAGGGGATGATGTCCCGCCTGCGATCATCGCCAATAAGTGCATCATCGGCGCCTGCGTTGTCGTGTATGCGGGTTGTGAGCTTGGAACACGGGTTCTCGTGGCCGATCTGGCGTCGATCAGGGAGAACGTCGTTGTCGGCGAGTACACGATCGTTGGCAGAGGCGTGACGGTGGAGAACCATTGCCGCATCGGCCGCCGCTGCAAGCTGGAGAGCGAGTGTTACATCACCGCCTATTCCGAACTCGGCGACAGAGTCTTCGTCGCCCCCGGCGTCTCGACATCGAACGACAACTTCGTCGGGCGCTCTGAGGAACGGTTCAAGCACTTCAAGGGTGTCACGGTTGAAAAGGGAGGCAGAATCGGAGCCGGAGTCGTGATACTCCCAGGCAAGACCGTCGGCGCCGACGCGCTGGTGGCGGCCGGCTCTGTCCTGACCAAGGATGCCCCTGCAGGGAAGATCGTCCTTGGATCACCAGCCCGACCGATCCGGGACGTGCCGGAGGATCAGCTTCTCAAGAACCAGGGGTGGGACGACTGATCCGACACCGCCTGTGTACAGTGAGCGACCTACAATGAAAAAGGGGCAGGGAGAAGAACTCCCTGCCCCTTTCTACTGAGTCGTACGCTCGAAGACCCAGCTTGTTACTTCCTGCGTCTCCGAACGACACCGGCCATTCCCACAAGACCCGTTCCGAGCAACAGAATAGTGCTTGGCTCTGGAACCACAGGCTCGCCGTCGAAGTCTCCATCGAGACCCAGGACGTCGTTGCGGCAGCCCATCGTCCACTCCATACCGATCGAGTTGTCGAAGCTCGGTGCGCCAGCGAGGAGACCGCGGTCAACCGTGATCTCAAAAACGTAGGTGCCATAGCCACGCTCGACCAAACCATACGTGATGAAGTCGACCGAGGCGGTTCCCAGCGTCGCCCCGCCGTTGAAGTTCGTGAGGCCTTGCTCGGCAACGTACTGGGTGTTTCCCTGGTACCAATCATCCGCGCTCGTGGCAGCGACTGTACCCGTGCCACCATCGATGTCGATACCCATCTCGTACATCCCGAGTCCGAGATCGAGTGCGAGGTCTCCCGCGATGATCTGCTCACCCAGGAAATCCACACCACCCGGAACACAGAATGAGGTCACGACCGCGATGTAGGCATTCGTGGCGTCATTGTCGAAGTAGATGGCCTCTACGTCGAACTGCTCTCCACCGTGGGCTGGCCTACCGAAGTACGTGCTCCAGTTTTCATCCACGACATAGTCGGCTGTCGCCGTCGTCGGTGTCCAGTCGTGATTGAACGTCCCCATCGCATCGACGGAGAGCTCGATCCCGAACCAGTCATTGAGGAGGCTCGCATCGGCGGAGCCAGCCACCAGGAACAACAAAGCAATTATCATCACAGGCACGAGGGGTCTCATAGTACTACCTCCTGTCAATGCGGCATGTACAGCGAGCGACTTGCGTTTTGATCCACTAACATCAACAGTACCACAGATATTGCAGGTCGGCAAGAGGTAATCTGCACATAATTGAAGGGGTGAGTCATGGACCCACCCCTCCAGTATAGCTAGCTATATGCTGTTTTCTACCGGCGTCTTCGCAGTAGCGCGGCCCCCACGAGGCCCCCACCAAACAGGAGGAGGGTCATGGGCTCGGGCACAGGCGCTTCTTCGCAGCCAGTGACCCTCATCCGCCCACTGTAGCTGATAGCGTAGTCCTCCGTATCCCACCGACCCAGCCGCGTCGCCATCTTCCTGTATCCGTGGTCCAGTCCGTCCATGGCAATGCCACCTACGAATGGCGACATCCAGGCGGCCATCCACTCAGTCACAGGCTGTCCGGCCAGCCACGAGAATGACCTGTACATTCTCATCTGCACCGAATACGCCCGCACGCTAGTGGAGGAAGGCTGTATGTTAAGCGTGAGATCATCACCGCCGCCGTCGAGGTCCCAGGCGTAGTCACCAATAAGCGCGTCCGGATCGAACCCCACCAACGCTGACGCATCCCCCAGCCCAAGATAGATCCCCTTGCCTGCCTCCCAACTGTACCCCATTGCTCCCCAAGGAATGAGATCGCTGTCAATCTCGATACCATTCTCACCCATTCCAATGTGATGGTTGGTCCGCCCCACAAGATCAATACTGAGAGTGGGGTCGAAATACCAGTTGCAGACCTCACCCGGAACGCGGGCGCTCAGATCGTACTTCGCGTCGAAGGCCCCATAGTCACCGTAGCCGAGCGGGTCGGTGGGATTCGCATCATGGTCGTACGTCCCGGCTCCCATGAAGAGGAGTTCCGAGACATACACGGCGCCCGCCACGGACACCATCAGACTCAGCATCGCGATCACCGCCATAGCAATCCCAAGCAGTTTCATTCTGGTCCTCCTCACGTACCTACTGCACGCGACCATCACCTGGATGCTCGCGCCACAGCCACATATGCTCTGTGTTGTCATGAGCATACGACTATATCTGCCATGCATTAAGTAGCAGGACCAATGCGGTGTGTCAACTGGATTCGTGACGAAAGGTGTCGTGGTGGGCTTCTCTAGCGGATGAGCGTAAGCTTTTCTCTCAAGATCCGATTGTCCACGGTCAACTCACAGAGATAGATGCCACTCGATGCGAAATCACCTCTCCCATCCTCTCCGTCCCAGACGATGGAGTAGCTTCCCGGGTCGTAGCTCCCGCGCGTCAGTTCGCGCACGGTACGCCCGTTGATTGAGATGATCCGAAGAGCCACATCCGAGGGTTCAGGACCGGGGATATCAAAGGAGAGCGTCGCCGAATCGAACGTCGGATTCGGGTATCGAGTGAACAGGATGGAGGCCGGCGGATCGGGAGCCAGCGTTATCGATGCCCCCTCGGAGCCATCGCTCTCGTTGCCGGTGGTGTCTATGGCTGTGGCATAGTAGGCGTAGCCGCCGCCCGGCTCCACATGAGAGTCGAGGAAGAGCGTATCCGTCAGCGCATCCTCATTGAGTTTCTCCGTCCGTCCGGGGTCATCACCCCCGGCGGGATCGAACCTGACACGGTAGAGGAAGTAGCCCGCAAGATCGTCCTCTGAGTTTGGCAGCCATGTGACCACGATGCCGCCGTCCGATGCCCTGCAGGCGATCCCTCCGGGTGCTGCCGGTGGCTCGAGGTCGGGCGGTGCTGCCGTGCGGAAGGTCATGCCCTCTCCGATGACGATTCCTCCACACTCATCCCAGGCACAGATCCGGTAGTGATACTCGCTGTCGGGCTCGAGATCGAGCAGGATCGCCTCGAACCTGCACGTGCTAAGCCCTGTTGCCGACACGATGTTCCCGTAGCTCGAATCGACCCCGTACTCCACCCACGTCGTGCACGGACGGTCCGTGGACCAGCGAACCCATGCCTCGGTCTCCAATGCGTCCCAGATTCCCGGCCGGATGATGACGGCCGGCTTGTCATTGGATTCCACACCGCTCGGCGGCCCGGGATAGAACGTGTACGGATCGCTCGAGCACGTGCCGCCTGGCGACTCGCTCAAGGCGCACAACGTGTATTCGACATCAGGGGTCAGCGGGAAGACGTGCACTTCATGCTCCAGGGCCAGCGTGCTATCCATACCCGAGGTCTCGGTCAGGGCGCCGTCCTCCCCGTACATCACTTCCGACGTAGCCGGAATGTCAGTCGTCCACGAGACCACGACACTCATGACACTCGTGGCGCGAAGAGTGAGTCCGCCCATCACAGGCGGCATCATCGGCACTCCCTCCATGGTCTCGAAGATGGAGTCGGCAGAGGCCGCGATGATCCCGTGCTCGTCCTGCGAAACCACCCGAAAATGGTAGACGGTGGCCTCTGCGAGTCCGGTCAATGTGCACGCGTGTGCCTCAGCCAGCCCGCCACCGGCCACCACGCTGTCCCCGTAATCGGACGTCAGACCGAAGTAGGACGTGGCGTCGGCCGGTCTGTCTGTAGTCCATTCGATGACGGCCCAGTTTATTCCGATACCTGTAACGGCAAGCCCGCTCATCTCGAGCGGATTGAAGCCGGCATCGAACACGTGGTCACCGGAGAATACGGTCTCGCCGAACTCATCCTCGCTCCGCACGCGGTAGTGGTAGGTGGCGCCGGGATCGAGTCCGGCGACTGTGACCGAGTGGTCAAGGACCATCGCAGGGGCAATCGGTGAGACTGTTCCGTATGAGGTGTCAAACCCGTACTCGATCTGCGAATCCGCGAGCCTGTTGGTCTCCCAGGTCACTTCGACCGAGGTCATGGTGACTGTCGCAACGACGTCGGTCACGGTGAGTGGTGTACGAGCAGTCCGGAAGACGCCGTCTACAGAGAACGCGATCCCCCCGGATCCGTCTTCACTGCGCACTCTGAAATGGTATGAGGTGTCGGGATCGAGTCCCATTATCGTCACGCTGTGGTCAGTGACCTGGGCAGGGTCGATGCCTGTCTCCTGGCCGTAGAATATCGTCTCTCCATAGATGATCTGAGAGTCGGACGCTCTGTTGGTCTGCCATGTTACCGTTGCCCACGTAACGGAGATCTCAGCGACCGTCACATCTGAGATGACAAGCGGGTCTGACACCGTCGTGAACTCGTGATCCCCTGACACGTCCGTCTCGCCGCTACCGGTGTCTGAGAGTACTCTGAAGTGGTAGATCGCTCCCGATGACAACCCCGTCAGCGTTACGGCGTGTTCGGTGGTCAGCTCTGGATCGGTAAGGGTCGACAGTCCGTAGGAATCGGTGAGGCCGTACTCTACTCTGGAGTCCGCCGGCAGATTGGTGCTCCAATGAATGATCGCCGTGTCGGTCGTGATGTTGTTCGTGTAGATGCCTCCGATAATCAGATCCCCGGTCGCGCTCACGAAGACAGTGTGCGGACCAGGCGGAAGCCCCGAGTCGTCAACCTGGAATGTGATGATCCCATCACTGCCCGATACGATGGGATTCTCAGGAAGCCCTTCACCACCGACCGTGACATCGAACGCAGTGCCGGGCTCTACACCGATGATGATGTGCGAGCTGAGCGCTCGCTCCCCCGATGAACTCGCCAGCGCGGGAGCCGCAAAGACCATCATGAGAAGTCCGGCAGCCATCGCCGCCACAGATCGACGCAATATGCTCAAGAGCGCTACTCCGGAAGACGCCTCTCCAAAGCCTGGAGGATAATCGGGACCCGCGGGACCAGAGGCGGGTGCATAGGGGGTAGCCAGTACGGTGAGGTACTGCGGTCGGCCCTTGTGGGGGTCAGTAGGCCGACCTCGCGACCGAGGCTTATCGAGTGCCTGCAGAGCCCCGGCGGATCCCGATTATGTGTTTCCTCCCTCCAGGCGAAGCTCTATTAGCTTCACCCCACTATCCAAGTTGCACAAGTTGTGCCAACTGGTAAGTAACAGAGCATCTGTCACTTCCGTTTGGGCCAGAGGGCGCGACACGCCCGGCAGTGTCCCTGGATAGGAGCCTAAGTCCCCATAGACACGTCAGTTAGGGTGGGGCTCTGTTTCGTTCGCTGGGAGTGGATCGTGCGGGGTCCTCAAGACATAAGGAGAGGCCCACCCATGCAACATACGGGTGGGCCTCATTAGAGTCTGCTCACGGACTACGGTGTGACGTCCTGCCTCGTCAGGGCATCGGCCTTGGCGATCCGGACACGCTGTCGGAGAGCGCGCTCGCACCGAACGAGTCAACGACGGCAACCTGATACCAGTAGATCATCGAGTCGATCAGCGACTCGTGCGTGTAGAACGTCTCCCCCACATCGGTGATCCTGGCGATCAGGCGCTTGCTTTGCCAGTTGGGCGGATCCGGTGGGACCTCTTCCCAGCCGAGCACCTCGTACGCCATGAAATCATCTTCCTCGCTCTGGGACCAGGACAGCTCTATCGACGTCGAATCCGCCGCCCAGGGCTCGTAGATAACGACCGGATCGGGAACCTCATTGATAAGAGTGGTACCGGCAACCTCGTTGCTGATCACCGACTGGCCGATATCGTCTACCACATAGACTGCGTAGTAGTAGGTGGAGTCGGGCTCCAGACCACCATCCGTGTAGTTCGTCGTGTTCTGTCCGGTGATCTCAGAGAGGAGTTCGATCTCTGTGGATATCTCCACGCCCGGGATGTAGGAACGATACACTCTGTACCTGTCGAAGTCGTAGTCGTTGTTCTTCGACCATGAGAGTGCGATACGCCGCTTGGAGACCGCGACCGGCAGATCGAGTTCAACGGGCTCCGGCGGCTCCAGAATGGTCACTGTCCCGATGGCCTGAAGCGGCTCAGCATCATTGCCGACCTCATCGGAGAACCTGCCCATGACAACGGCCGAGATAATCTCGCTCCCTGCCTCCACAGCGAAGTCACGCTCGTAGATGCCATCGTCCGCGATGGAATCCCCCCCGGTCCCGTCATCCAGGAGGCCTATTCCCACCGCCACGCTCCCGATGTCAACCTCTGCATAGCCATAGGGCTCACCGGCGTCGAGCAGGAAATGGATGGTCTCACCGACGCTCATTGGATCTCCACCGGTGTCCTCCGAGACCAGCTCGATGAACGCCGTGGTATCGAGTTCGATGTCATCGTTGACGATCTGCGATTCGTTGTCCTCCGAATCGCGGAAGCGAGCATAGACCGTCTTTGCTCCGTCACCTACGGGCAGCTGCCAGGAGATCGCTCCCTGGTAGGGCTGCCACTGTCCCCCGGACATGTCCGCCTCGTTCGAGAACATCATGAGTGCAACAGTGCTCGATGCCGAGGACGTGATCGTCACGGTTCTGGACCCCGTCTTCCTCCGTCCGCTGTCCAGTGAGATGCTGAAGATCCGTGGCGTTGCGCTCATGGCGTACGACCTCGTACCCTCGAGCCCGCTGCGGTTCACGCTCGAGACCTTGTACGAATACTCCTGGCCGTTACGGACCTCATCGTCCTCGTACTCCATCTCATCGGAGGATGCGAGGAGCTCGTAATCCTCGCTCTCATTCCCGACGACCTCCCACCGGTAGATCTTGAACTCCTCGATGCCCGTCGTATCACCGACGGACCACGAGAGCACGACAAGCCTGTCGGCCACAACGGCTCCCAATCCGGAGGGTCGAGATGGCTCCACCGACGCCGATGTCGGGTGATCCGGATCCAGGGGATTTGAGTGCTCCGGTGATGCCAGGTCCAAGAGGCAGCCGTAGAGAAAGAGCGTGGCAGCACCCAAGAGAACCAGGAGAAGCACTGAGAATCGTTTCATTGCATACCTCCCTCAAGCAGTGCGCGACTAGAAGTGGACTGCCAGGCCGAATGTGGCCCCATCTGGCTCAAGCGTGGCGTAGAGCCCGGGCTTCGAGAGGCCCGGCTCCTCTGCGTAGGCGCCACTCCCCGGCTCCGGGGACAGGAAGAACGCGTCAGCGATGTTCACGACCCAGACAGCCGCGGCCGCGTATATCAGGCGCCTTCTCAGAAGATACTTGTCCTTGTATTCATCGAATTCCTTGAGCATGGCTTCGTAGGTGCTCTCCATCTCACCCACTTCAGTAGCATCCTCGTATGCACCCTTGGCTTTGAGGTAGTCTGACTCCTCCCGATTGCTCTCGGCATCTGCCCACAGGGCGGCGCCGATGACCAACACCTCCACGGCTGCGAATGCCGACCCCTTCACATTCTGCTCCGTATAGAACTGCCCCCAGCCTGGCAGTATCGCTGACCGCAGAGCAGCTGCCGTCGGAGTCTTGCGGGTGAGCCTCACGAAGATCGAATCGTGATGTGTCGCGGATAGCACCGTCCGCCCGTGCCAATCGGCATAGCCAAACTTGAATGCGTTGATATCGTAGATGCCCTCGAGCCCTCTGTCGAGGCGCCAGGGCGTTATTCCGCGCAGCACGTGGTCGCCACTGAGTTCGACGATCACACCCGGAGGCTCTGACGTGATCACAACACCTGCCCCCGTCTCTGCCCACGCGGTCCCTGGAACCGGGACGAACGCTGCCAGCACTAGGAACAGAAGGACTGTCGCTGTACCCCTCATGATCAGCTCCTCGCAGAATACCCACCGTGTCTTGAGTCCGCCCACCGGCATTGGCCGGGCGGCGTGAGTCTATGACTACGACCTTCGTATGTCAATCCCATCGCGGCC
The DNA here is from genome assembly GCA_964521425.1 of uncultured bacterium. Taxonomy (GTDB): domain Bacteria; phylum Joyebacterota; class Joyebacteria; order Joyebacterales; family Joyebacteraceae; genus Joyebacterum. The sequence continues at coordinate 97,580 of CAZFRO010000001.1, read as the reverse complement.
ACTGTCTAATCGGCCGCACCCATGCGGCCACTGTCTAATCGGCCGCACCGTTACGGTACTTGTAGTCCCCAGGCTTAAGCCCGTGTTTCCTTATGAGATCGTACATCGTCGGGCGGCTGACCCCGATCGATCTGGCGGCCCTGCTCACGTTCCCGGCGCTCTTCCTGAGCGCCGCAGCCACCATGCCGCGTTCGAGTTCGTGCCTGGCGGCACTCAAGGTCTGCTCCCCACCCTCATCTTCACCGGCCAACCCAAGATCAGTTGCCGCTATCACTCCGCTCCGACTGGACAAGACGGCTCTTCTGACTCGGTTCTCGAGTTCAGTCACATTGCCCGGCCATCCATGAGCGAGCAGCGCGCGCACGGCCGCGTTCCCGAAACCGCGCGCGTGATGCCCGTGTAGCCCGGAGATGCGACTGAGGAATTCGTCGGCGAGCAGAAGAACATCCTCTCCCCTCTCGTTCAGAGGAGGAATCTCGATGACGTGCGCGCCGGTGAATCCGTACCGGGATGAGGTGTGATCGGCATCCGCGGGAGGCTCAACTGAGGCCATGATACGCACATCCGGTCGCACGGATTCGCCACCCTCCACTCTGCTGAAAACCCCGGTGGACACGTAGTCCCGGAGTCGCTCCACGAGCGGCAGGGCGTACCTGCTGAGGTCCCTCAGAAAGAGCGTTCCTCCGGCCGCCTGCTCAAGCCGCCCGGGCTCGCTGGTCCCGTCTCTAACGGCGCCGAAGATCTCGCGCTCGAGGAGTTCCTCAGGAAGAGCCCCTCCGGCAATTGTGACGAACGGCTGTGATGCGCGATCACTCATCCTGTGTATCGTCTCCGCGAATCTGCGCCGTCCTGTTCCGCTTTCCCCAACGATTATGACTGGCGCGGTCGCGGAGGCCGCGTCCTTCGCAAGCTCAAGCGCGCGCCTCATCGCGTCACCGGATCCGATGAGCCCACCCAGTCGATCCGGTTCGCTCGTGCCCTCCCGGACGCTGCGTGCGGTTGTCTCAAGCTCCTGGACATAGAGGGCGCGCGCGATGAGGACGCGCAGCACATCAAGATCCAGGGGCTTCACGTAGTAGTCGAAGGCGCCCAGGTCGATGGCTCTGACGGCCCTCTCACGATCGTCACTTCCAGTGACCATGATGACCTTCACGGAGGGATCGCGCTCGATCAGGCATTTCAGGAGTTCGAATCCCTCTTCCGTCTCGCCCGCCTTCCCTGTCAGCGAAAGATCGAGCATCACGAGATGCGGACGAATGCTCCGGGCAACGCTCAAGGCGCCCTTGAGAGTCGCCTCCGCGTGGACATCGTAGTCCTCGGAGAAGGCCCACGCGAGCTGCTCGCGGATTACGCGGTCGTCGTCCACAATGAGGATTCGCTTGTCCTCCGACACGCCACCCACCAGACCTTTCACTTGTGCTTCCCCCGGGAGCGCGAGGCTGCCGATGGCATCAGGAGTTCGAACTGAGCCCCATCTCTTCCATCCACGAGCGCTATGCTTCCTCCCATGGCCTCCATTATCCGTCTGCTCTGGTAGAGCCCGATGCCGAGACCGTCCGGCTTTGTGGTTCTGAAGGCCGCGAAGAGCTCATCGTCCATCGCCATCTCAGGCTCGACACCCGGACCTGTGTCGCTCAAGCAGAGCACCACCGATCCGTTCCCCGTGCTCCGCCCGGTAACCTCGATTCGTCCGGCGCCGTTCATGGCTTCGACGGAGTTAGTGATGATGTTCTCAAGAACAGTAAGGAGCTGGTCAGGATCAGCCAGGGCATCAACGACGCCGTCGAGATCGACGACGGACTCCGTCTCCGAGCCGGGCTGAGCCACGCCCGCGCGCGCAAGCGCCTGTTCGACAAGACCCTTGAGTTCAACCGTCTCAGTTACGGGCGTCTGCTCTCCGGATACGCCGGCCACTCTCTCGATCACGCGTTCCATGGCCGACACGGATTCCTCAAGTGCAGACATGAGATGCGCCCGGAAGGACGGATCGTCCAATCCTGTCCTCGCGTTCGCGAGAGTCAATGACAGACCGGAGACGCAGTTCTTGAGATCGTGGATCACGAATGAGGAAACCCTATGAACCGATTCGAGGCCTCGGGTCTCCGCAAGCTGATCAGAGAGTCTGGCTGCCAAGAGAGCACTCCCCGCTTGACGCCCAAGCGTAGAGAGGATCTCCAGATCCTCATACGTACGGCGGGCCGAACCCAATGAAACGAGCGCAACTCCGACCACGTCACGGGCTGCTATGAGCGGCACGACCAGGTCCGGCACAGATGCAGGTAGAGAGACCAGGTGTCGGGCGGCCCATTCACTGAGCGCCGGATCCGAGTCCTCCGTTCCTACCCTCACTGCCTCCAGACGCTCGGAGAGCAGTGCCAGAAGATCGGGATCGGCCAGGGCCCGGGTGTGATCCGCCACGACGTCACCCACGACGCGGATTGCCGCCGAGTCTGTCGACCTATCCACGCCGGCCACAACAACATGAGACGCGTCGAGCGCATCCGTGATGACCTCGGCGACTGCCGCAAGCACTTCACGCTCGCTCGTCGCGCCTGAGAGGGCCTCCGATGTTCTCTCCCACTCCCTCCGGTAGTCGTATCTGCTAACGTAGAAGTTGTTGTCGATGAACCTCCTGATCCCTCTTCTTACGCGCGACGATGCGAAGAACATCGCGAGGAGAAGCAGGCCAAGAAAGATGAGCGATGTAACAGTAAGCGAGGAGACCCCCCACCCACGGCCGCGAGCAACCAGAGCCACAACTCCCAGGGTCATGAGATACGCGCCGGCGATGAACGCGGTGACCGAACCGTAGAAGACGGGACGCCCCACTCGCACGTGGGCATCGTCAAGCCGGCGCCGCGCAACCGAGTATGCAATCAGCACACCCGCGGCCAGAATCGGCACGGATCCCGCGACGAGATGCTGAACGCTGAACGCGGAGTAGATGGCGGCGAGAGACAGAACGAAGAGGTGGTAGACCAGCACGGCGACCATGCCTATCAACGCGAACTTGACTCTCTTGAGCTCCACACCACGTGCGCACCGCACGGTTGCCTCGAGGTTGAAGAGCATCACGATGATCGAGGTGATCAGATACAGGCTCATCGCCCGCCCCGTGAGCCCCAGGTACAGGACGTAGTCGCCGACATCCCCGCCAATCGCGCGAACGACCCCTCCCGAGAGTGAGCGCGAGGCGAAGAAGAGCCCCACGAGGGAAAGCCCTATCAGATAGAGGCGCCACCGGCGCAGCATCGCAGGGCGACTCTCGCGGGCAAAGACGATCGTCACGAGAGTCCATGGGATCGGCAGAAGCGCACAGAGCGCCGCTGCGGCGGCTATCCGACCACCGGCGACGCCCGGGTCGCGGCTCACGGCGATCGATCCGACCGCGAAGAGCCAGAGAGCCAGGACCACGGCGCCCGCACCGAGCGATAGCCTGTCCACCCTGTGTCTCGCTCGCAGCAAGGCCGTCACTCCGAGCCCGAGCGTGAACACAGTTGCCGTCATCATCAATGCCGCACTTGCACTCATCTCAATCAGCCACCTAACTCATCGAGTCTCTGCTGCGCAGCGTCGCCACCGGGCTCTCCTGGATAGAGACGGACCACAGATTCCAGGAGACCTCTTGCGGAATCATCATCACCAAGCTTGTCGGAATAGAGATCCGCGGCCTGGATCAACATCCCCGCCGTTGAACTCGATTCGGGGAAGCGCTCCGCGCTCTCCACCAGGGCTTCCGCGGCCTGCCTCCAGAGCCCCTGACGCAATCTCGTCTCGACGAGGTTGTTTCGGGCTACGAGTTCGGCCGGTGTACCAACGAAGTCCCGTATGACCCGCTCGTACGCGTCCCCGGCGCCGGAGAGCGCTGTCGCAGCAGCGGCATCCTCTCCCGTTGCCGTGTAGTGACCGGCGACATGCAGAGGAGCGGTCAAGCCATACATGGTTGACGGGTAGCGCGTTGAGAGAGTGCGATAGTACGGTATCGCCTCATCCCAGCGTTCCTCCAGCTCGAAGCTCCTGGCGATGTGATAGGTTGCAGTCGCGGCCACCGCCTCTTCGTCGCTGAATTCGGCGATGACGGACTCGAGCCGCTCCCGACCCCGCGAGTGACGCGTCGCTCTGATATCATCCACCGCAAGCGCCACGTCGGCCGTCGCGCCGGCGATCCCGCCTCCATAGGTCGCTGACACCCTTTCGTAGTAGGCCCGCGCTTCCGCCGTCCTCCCAAGTCTCTCCATATATACCTCGGCCACCGTCAGCCAGAGCGCAGCCCTGTTGCTCTCGTCACCATAGACATCGTCGAACTCTTCGTATGCGTCGACCGCATCGACCCATCTCTGCTCAATTGAGAAGCTCTCCGCCACGAGACTCGCGGCAGCGATCGCCGTGACGCTCCCCGGCCACTCCTCTTCCCAGCGGCGCCAGTACGAGCGAGCCTCGTCGAAGGCGTCCGCCGCAAGCGTTTCCTGACCCCTGAGCGTGAAACCGGTCGCCTTCCGCATCGGAGCCCTCAGAATGCGCATGTCGGGCCCGGAGCCATCCTCGTACGCGGGAGGCCAGTTCTCTACAAGCAGATCGAACTCAGCCACGGCCGCTTCCCAGTCGCCGGAGGCCTCATGGAGCGACGCCAACGAGAGCGCTGCTTCAACGGCCAACGGCCTCACTGCCGCGTATTCATCTCGCACTGAGGCCAGGAGCTCAACCGATTCGTCGCGTCTGTCCTCTGCCGCCAGAAGCCCGGCCAGGATGATCCTGCTGCGACCTGAAACGGACGTGGTCACGAGGGCATCCATCGATAGATCCGACTCATGAGCTGCCTCTGGTGGAGGGAATTCGGTGATGATCAACTCGTACTTCTCCACGATCAGGGCTCTCATCTCATCGGTGGCGAGCTCGGGGTTTTCGGTGATCGCCCGCTGGAGTTTGGTAGCGTTCCAGAGCATCTTCTCCGCGCGATATCTGGTCGTGAACTCCTCATTCCCACAGCCCGTCATCATCGGGAGAAGGAGCAAAAGAAACCCGAAGAGGAGAGCGCCGCGAAGCGCGGATTTTCTTGAAAGAATAGCCATCTGTCAGACCTCCGCAGCGTCGCCGGCCTCGGCGTCGTCTTGTGTCGCGTAGATATAGAAGCGCGTGGCTGCGCCGACCATCAGATAGGTGACGAAGAAGATCGCTGCAATCCAGGCTGCGAGTATCATCACCATGCCCTCAGGTGCGAAGCGGTACATGATGACCGTGCTGTTGCGTGACAGCCACGCGGGTAGAAGCTCGATAGCCGCAGGCACAGCCACTATCAGGAAGGTGGTGACGGGGTTGCGGGCGGCGAGCGACAGACTCGCTCCGAGTGCGGACCAGACTCTCCTTCCCCCAAGAATCACATACGGAATCGCGTAGACAAGAAGCGACTGGACTACCATCACCATCCCGATCGTCGCCATCCTCAGAAGCCTGAATCGCATCGGTCGCTCGTCAGCAAGGTATCCCCAGAGTGTCATCGGAACGCGGGTCACGATCTGCGCGATCGCGAGGCCGATAAGAGCGATCACGAGAATGGGGATATAGCTCTTCGCCGCTACTCGGAACCCGGTAGCCGGTGGATCCTCCCCACCGCCGTGGTACACGGAGAACAACCACACGGCCGCCCCGGTGACAAACCCACCGAGGACAACCGTCAACACCATGTCCACCTGTCCGAAGATCGCTCTCAGGGCGAGGAAGCTCCCTGGGTAGTGCATCGCAGATTCACCGAGTCGCCAGCGAATGAGCGGCATGACGAACGACACAAACGGAGGGTAGGCGAACAGCGCGAGCATCACGAGCACGACCAGCTGCACGGCCGCATAGACAAGGAGCGGACGAACGCCGACGCGACGCCTGAGCGCTCTGAGCGTCTCCGCCCAACTCCAGATAAGCGCGTTGAACTGCTGAACGATGTCCATCAAGACTCCCTTCGATGGAGAGAAGATCGAGCGTTTCCCTCCGGGCAGTGGCCTCTACTCTTCCCCGCCTCAGGAGGAGAGGATGGCCGCCACATGTGGCAGAGCGTCCTCCGAGAACTCCGTGAGCCTCGCTCGCGCCGCCTCAATATCTCCGTCACGGACGTCCGTGGAAGCGCGCATGAACGCCCCGAATGTCATGTTCGACCGAATGCCCGATGCCGCCATCCTGGCCATGAAGCTGTCTCTGTCTCCGGTTGCGTGATCCCCCGCCGTGTACCACCAGTAGAAGGTCAGTCGCTCGCGGCCGCCTTCCGAGACAAGGGCCCAGTTCGCGTTGAAGCCGCCGGATCCACGCGTGAGCCCGGTCGTTCCCTCATTCCTGATGTCCCAACCCTGGGCACGGTAACAGACCATGGGATCGTGAGCGCCGTATCGGCTGTTCTCGTGATAGATGATGACAAACCAGACGGGGCTCTCATCCGCGCGTCTGTACTCACGAACCAGCGTGTCATCGGCTGCAAGTTCATCGTAGACAACGTCCGAGAACCCCAGATCCGTACTGGTCCACTCACCGAACTCCCGAGGGAACATCGACAGTGCATCCGTACCAAGCACGAGCTTCGCCGGGGCGTTCATGAACATGTAGACGCCTGTGGCGGCGAGCATGATGATCACGAGGACTCCTGCCGTCTGTCTCTTCATCTCGCCACCCCCTCTCCGATGGAATCGTCTACATCGTCGGCATCATCTACATCGTCGGCGCCTTCATCGTCTCCGTCACACCGGAGGAGTTTCCGAACAATGAAGAGACCACCGAGCGCAATCGCGAACAGCAGGAAGCCCGAGAAATCGTGGAAGAACCCAAGCGCCGCATCGACCCCCCACACGTTGGCCACTGCACAGAGAATGGCGATCCGCACCGTGTTTCCAAGGACGGCAAGCGGAATCGCCGACAGGAAGAGCACGATTCTCTTCCACGGGCGGGCTTGCGTGAACCACGCGAACAGAGCCCCAAGCGCGACAAGCGCGATGAGCGACCTCAAACCGCTGCATGGGTCGGCTATCCGCAGGGACCCGGATGGAATATGGATGGTCATCCCCGAGCGGGCGAGCGGTATGCCCAGCTTGATCGCAATCGCACTCCCTACGTGCGCCGCCACGAGCTTCAGTCTGAAGCTGGCGACGTTCATCAGATAGGGAGGCATGGGTAGCATGAAGACCAGATACGTGAGAGGGAACCACACAGTCCGTGTCGCCCTGCCTCCGAAGAAGACCAGTGAGAGTCCGAAGAGCAGAAGGACAAACGAGTAGCCCTGCGTCATGAAGACACCGGCCCTCAGCGACACGATATGACCCAGGAGGGCAACAGCTACCAGGATCACACCCCAGATCACACCCCTGCCTGGAGTGGACGATCGTCTGTCCAGGAAGCGACCGCAGTCTCTCCAGAGGAGAAACGCCACAACGGGCGGAATGAGATAGCCGTGTGAATAGTTCGGGTTCGTCGCCCAGGTTCTCCAGAGCGTTGCGAACGTGCCGCTATAGACAAACACGATCAGAACCGCCACGGCCACTGCCGTGCCGACTCCCAGCATCCAGCTCCTGCTCCCTGTCGATTCTCGTTTTCGCTCCAACTCGTACCCTCTCCTTCGAATGCCCGCTCGTTCCTCTCGACCCTGTCTCAGGTGGTCGTCTCTAGCGTGTGTCGGCCAGAACGAACAGCGTCCTGAGGCAGATCTTGAGATCCAGAAGGAACGAACAGTTCCTCACATAGAATGCGTCGAGTCTCACCTTCTCATCGAGCGAGATCGAGTCCCGCCCGTTTATCTGCGCCCAACCCGTGAGACCGGGTCTAACAAGGTCTCCCAGTATCTGACTTCTGAGATCTATCAGCTCGTACTGGTTGTAGAGCGCGGGACGAGGGCCGACGATGCTCATCTCCCCCTTCAGGATATTGACCAGGTTTGGAAGCTCATCCACGCCTGTCTTCCTCAGGAGGCGACCGACTCGCGTCGTGTAGTCCGCATCCTCGTGCGCCAAGAGATCCGTGGCAAGATCGGGCGCCTCTTCCCTCATCGTCCGGAATTTGTAGATAGTGAACTCGTGCGAATGCACCCCGACCCTGCGCTGCGTGAACACGGATCGCCCGTGCGAGTCCAATCTGATGATGATCGCCGCGGCGAGGAAGACAGGTGCGCAAAGCACAAGCAGCACGGCGGCCCCGACGAAATCGATCACATACTTGAATCCAAGGTATCGCCTCAGCGGAAGACGCTTCCCCCTTACGGCTTGCTCTGCTGAAGCGATCTTGCCAAGGAGTTCTTCCATCTTCTCGGCCAGGATTCGGCGCGAGTATTCCTTTACCACGTATTCGCGGCCCGCCCGTCCGAGCCTCTCCCGCTCTTCCCTGTCACCGGCGAGAGTGCGAAGCGCCGTCGCCAGTCCGGCAGCGTCTCCTGGGGCCACGGCGATGCCGCCGCCCGATCGCCCCACGAATTCGGCGCCATCACCCTCGAGCACTGCAACGATCGGCTTGCTGCAAGCCATGCAATCGAAGATCTTGACCGGGATGGTCCCGCGACTGAATTCGGACCCGTCCGTGGTCGCGATGCACGCTCCCGCACTCTGGATGATGACCACGAGTTCCGCAGGCGTGACACTGGAGCGGAATTCAATGTTCGCAAGACCCATCTTCTGCGCCTTGGACACAAGTCCGTCCTTGGCGACTCCGTCACCGATCAGGAGAAAACGCAGACGTGGATCGTCCCTCAGGATGTCGGCGGCTTCGATAATTACATCCATGCCGTGGACAAGTCCGTGTGTGCCGCTATAGACAACGGTCATGGACCCGTCGTCGTTGTCGCGTCCTCCACTACTCTCCACTGGAACGAAGGCGTCCGTATCCGCGCCGTTCGTGATGAGCGCGATCCTGCGCTCAGGGATGCCGCGTTCCTTCATCATGCGGACCATCCCCGGCGTGACCGCCAGGATCATGGAGGCGCGGCGGTAGAGGAACATCTCCAGCCCCTCCGCCCACTTGATGACACGCCTGTCACTGAGCTGCCCCAGAGCCACGGCGGCGTGCGGCCAGTAATCCCGCACATCAAGTACGAACGGAACGCCCTTCAGGAGCGCGATGAACCACGCGGTGACGCCCAGGAACAGCGGCGGAGAGGTAACGAGAACGATGTCGGGACGGCTCACCGTCAGGCTGCCGAAGAAAGACGTGACCATGAACGAGAACTGGTTCAGGATCCGCTTCGAGAAGGTCTTCTTCGGACTCGCGCAGAGGAAGCAGCGACGTACATGAATGCCGTCGTGTTCCTCCCTGACCAACACTCGCCGCCGATAGTCCGGGTGCTTGACGCCGCTCGGGTGGTTGGGCATGCCAGTCACAACGACGACGTCATGCCCTCTCCTCGCCAGTCCCCTGGCGAAGTGATAGGCCCGATGCGGCGCCGCTCCCGTCTCGGGAGGATAGTACTGTGTGAAGAAAAGGACCTTCATCTTCACTGCTCCAACCTGAGACCTTCGGAGTCGGACCGCCCTCGTGTCCCGTGCACTCGTCCACGGGAAGGACCGAGCAAGCGATCCATGATCCCTTCCACCCTCCGAACGACCTTCTCAATATCATGCTTGTCGGCTGCGTTGGCCAGACCCACGCGCCCCATAGCCGCCGCGCGTTCCGGATCCTTCAGAAGCTCCATGATGGCCTTCTCAAGCGCCTCCGAATCACCGGGCGGCACGAGGATCCCACTCTCGCCATCGATGACGATGTCGGGGAGACCGCCGACGTCGGTGGCGATCACCGGGAGGCCCGCCGCCATCGCCTCGAGAACGGCGTTCGGCGAGCCCTCCGAGAGCGAACTCAGGACGAACACGTCCATCAGTTTGAGAAGCGACGGTACGTCGTCCCGCGCACCAGCGAAGACGACCGCGTCCTCGATCTCGAGTTCCTTTGCCATCTCTGTGAGCATCTCTTTCCTTGGACCATCACCGACGACGAGGAAGGCGACATCATCGCGTGCCTTCGCGATTCCAGCCGCCGCTCTGAGGAAGTGCTCGTGCCCCTTCACCGGGCTGAGCTTGGCCACGATTCCCACGACGGTTCTACCGGCGATTCCGAGCTCACCCGCGAGTCCCTCTCCCACGCGGGCGTCCGCGATGCGCCTGAGATCAACGCCTGTGCCCACCGACACAACCTTGTTCGCAGGAACCCCGAATCGATCCAGGAGCTCCCGCTCTGCGGCGGCGGAGTTCACGAGGACGGCATCCACGAGCCTCCTGTTGACGAATCTGTACACTGCCTCCCGAAATCTCCCGTGCAACCAGTAGCTCAGGTTGCGCTGGTTGTTCAGCACGACCGGGACACCTGCCAGGCGCCCCACGAAGGGTCCCATGAGCGTGATCAGACCCAGCATGCAGTTGAGCACGTCGACTCGCTCGCGCCTGAGAAATCGCACGGCCCGGAAGAGACCGGAGATCGTGGCCGGGCTTGGAAGCGTCCTACCGGTGCCGAACTCGTGGACATCGATACCGAGCGACTCGATATCGGAGAGGAGTTCCCCGGTTCTCAGGGTCGACATCACAACGGGATCGAAGCGCGTGCGGTCGATTCTCTTCAGGAGTTCCAGAAGGAACTGCTGCGTGCCTGCACGCTCGAAGGATCCGGCCCAGAAGGCCACCTTGACCGGCAGTCGCCTGCCCGCTCGTGCTCGGCTCTGTGTCTTCGCCTGCATCTCTTTGCCTACACTCCGTGCTACCGTGTCTTCCGGTCCACGCCGTTGCCTGAAGCACTGATCTCGGCGATCGAGAGCGATGCGACCTTCTTGAGTCTCATGTACTGCAGATCGGCCGCGAACTTCGCGATACCGGTGCGGCGAGTTGCCACGCCGACACGGGGAACGCCGTATGGCGAGAACCCGCTCCCCGCCGCTCCATTGATCGATGTCACTGCCGATCTGAAGCCTGCCTTCGCTACGATTCCCGCCACGCGAGCGTCACAGTGTTTGTCGGTTCTCCCATTCGGATAGGCGAAGTGGTTCACCCGTTCACCGAGAGCCGCCTCTATCGTCTCCTTTGAAATCTCGACTTCGGCGGCGACATCACTGTCATCCAGACACGTGAGGTTGTAGTGGTTCACAGTGTGAGCGCCTATCGTCATTCCGGCGTCTCTCATCTCCCGAATCTCATCCCAGCTCATCATGATCCTGCGACCGATCTGTTCGACCGGCACACTGCATTCGTCGAAGACCTCATGAAGAAGCTCGTCGGCCTCGGTCTTCCTGCGTGACTTCACATGCCCGGTTATCCAATGTGCGGCTCGCTCGCGAGATTCCTCTGAGGAGACGTCAATGGGACGGCTCCCGAGCGATGGACACACGATGCTTGTTCGCTCAGTACTCCTGATCGCATGCCTGAGCCGGACACCCCAGAGGATCGTCTCATCGCTGACGCATGCCGTCGTGATGTAGAAGGTGGCTGAGGCGCCGTGCTCGCGCAGGATCGGAAACGCGACCCGGTAGTTGTCCTCGTATCCGTCGTCGAATGTCAGCGCCACCCACCTGTGATTGGGTGTTCGTCCCCTCGCAATGAGCTCGACGATCCGTTCTATCGGCACGACCTCGAAGTGCCTGCGCAGATACCGCACGTGCTCCTCGAACGACTCCGGCGTAACGACGATACTCGGGCGCAGGTAGTCGTTCACCCAGGCCGGATCGTCATTGATGGAATGGTAGCGCAGAATCGCGCACCCGCGGGCCGGCACGGCACTCAGCAGACGGACGACCGCGGGCGAGTTGCGAACTCCTCTCGCCACATCCCGGCATACTCGCGGCAGCATGCGCATTCCTATGCTCTCTGCTGTCATGTGCGCACCTCTTCCAAGTCCGATTCGTGTTCGCCCGCCGCGATCGAATCGGAGCCGTAGCGGATCTTCCGGGTGCGAGTCCAGTCCATCAATCCAGGTATGCGCGCGTCGAGCATCTCCTCATAGAGTGCGACCGTGTCTGATGTCATCCGCTCAGCCACGAACCTCTCGATAACACGCTCGCGACCTGCCCTCCCCATCCTCTGTCTGAGCGATTGGTCGGCAAGAAGATCTATCACCTTGCGGGCCATGCCTTCGATATCTCCTGCCCGCACGAGGAATCCTGTAACACCGTCATCGACAAGTTCGCGGTTCCCGCCGACATCCGTCGCGACGATGGGCAGTTCGAGCGCCATCGACTCCAGGATCACATTCGAGCATCCCTCTCTTCGCGAAGTCAGTACCGACACATCGGCCTCAGACAGGTGCACCCCGACAGTGGCCGTCTCTCCGGTGAAAGCGACGTGCCCTTCCAGTCCGAGTTCGGCAGCGCGGTTGACAAGGTGGCTTCTCAGTCTCCCCTCGCCGACAACAACAAAGCGGGTCTCCGGCAGCGCATCCGCCACCAGACGGGCTGCGGCCAGGAAGGACTCGTGGTCCTTCTTCGGTGTCAGACTGGCTATTATGACAACCGTCCCACCATTGCGCGTACTGCCGGGACTACTCCGGAGATTCGACTCGTGTCCGTTCAGTCTATCGATGCAGATACCGTTGTAGATGACGCGCGTCTGCGCGGGGGAAACCCAACGGGCGTTCACGACATAGTCGCGAACGGCTTCTGCGTTCGCCACCATCACGTCAACAAGTACGGCCAGCATCCTGTCGCGCATCGACGTCACGAGACTGAGGTGAAAACCGACATTCCTGACGGAGGACACGATGAGCGGGACAGCGGTAGCGCGTCCTGCGACGAGTCCTCTCCAGTTCGCTGGGGGAAGGTATGAGTGGAGCACAGCGGGGCGCAACTCGCGGATGAGATGGATGATGCGCACGAGCGCGAGAATGCCGACTCCCGGACGTTTCTCAAGCGACAGGACCCTGATCCCTGCCCGTTCGATCAGCTCAGCAAGCGCACCCAGCGGCGCGAGAGAACAGACAATCGGTTCGAATCGTTCGAGGTCCACCCGTGTGACCAGCTCAGCCAGCTGGCGCTCCGCTCCTCCTCTCGCGAGACCCCCGATCATGTAGAGAATCCTGACCCGTCCCGATACGACAAGGTGGGCAGAGCGCTGACCGCAGACATCGTAGAGCGCTTCTGTCTCCCGGGTCATCTGCTCCGCCGTGTACCGACGCAAGTAGATCTCGCGAGCCCGGGAAGAGAGCTGCTCACGAAGCGCAGAGTTCCCCGCCAGTTTCAGAATCGCCGCCGCGAGAGACTCGGGGTCTTTGGAGGGTACGACCAGTCCGCAATCGCCACCGGAGACAACCTCCGCAGTTCCACCAACATCCGTCGCGACTGTTGGAACGCCGGCCGCCATCGCCTCGAGAATCGTTATCGGCAAGCCTTCCCACGCTGACGAGTTCACCATGATGTCCGCACGTCTGAGCAGGAGGGGAATATCGTCGCGCTCTCCGAGAAACCGAACATGGTCACTCACACCCAGAGCTCTGGCGGTGGTTACGAGATCGTCTTCGAGATCCCCACCACCAGCTATGAGGAATACAATGTTCGGAGACTGCGCCACGACTATTGCAGCCGCGTTGAGCAGGTTCATGTAGTCCTTCTGCTCGGTGAGACTCCCGACGGACAGTGCCACGACGGCGCTCTTCGAAACACCGAGCGATCGACCTATATCATCTCTACCGGACGGCACGGCCAGGCGCTCGGCCGCGATGCCGTTTCGGATCGTCACAAAGCGCTCGGCAGGTGCTCCTCTGTCACGTATATGCGAAGACCGCACGGCTTCGGACACGGCGATCTGTGCGTCCTCTCTCAGAGCCGCGAGGCGCCGCAGAAGCCGCCGCGACAGGGACCGGCGGTAGACGACGTTGTGCTCCGTTCTCACAATCACCGGTGCTCTCGCGATGATGCCCGCGGGCAACGCGAAGGCCATGGCTCCTGAGCCGTGGCTGTGCACCACATCGAATCCGCGTTCGGAGATGAGCTTCACGAGCTGGATGAGAACACCGAAGTCGAATCGTCTTCTCCGTCGGAGCATGTGCACGGGGATACCGGCGTCGCGAAGCGTCCCCGCAAGCCTGCCGTCCGTGTCGAGACAGCAGACCTCCGGAGAGTACCGGGACACATCGTGGTGGAGTGCATACTCCACCACGACGCGCTCTGCTCCCCCAGCCTCCAGGGAGCGTATTACATGCAGCACGCGCTTTGCCATCAGATCGACCCCCAACCCCGGTCGGCATTCAGAGCCACATCTCGGGGACCACCTGCTCAATCGGATTGATACAGATTGGCGGTGGAGACATCTCCCCACGACAGTGGCACAGTGGAAATCACTGTACGGAACTTCCCTCTCGACGAGCGAGGGATCATGTCCACGTACTCGAAGACGATTCCCACGTCGTCTCCGAATCTCACTCTAAGGTTGTCTCGTATTCCCTGCTCGCTGCCGCTCGCAAATTCATCGGTGCAGGCCATCCGCACCGTCACGCTCTGCGGCTCGTGCTGGACAACCTGGATCTGTTCAATGCCTGGAAAGCCCTTGAACGCCCGCATGAATGCGGGTGGAGGCAGAAGGCGCCCGTCAGGCAGCACGAGGATATCGTCGGCCTTGGTGCTCACACCCTCGAGAAGCCTGAGTCCGCGCCCGCATTCGCACGGCGACACCCTGAAGGTCGCAGCGTCCCCGACCTCATAGCGGATCAGCGGCATCGCGAAATTGTGAAGACCGGTGGCCACGACCCTGCCCATCCTCCCCGGGGCAACCGGCTTGTCTTGCCCGTCCAGGAGTTCTGTGATTCCGTACTCCTCATGAACGTGGTGCCCGACATGTCTGTCACACTCACCTGAGAACATGACCCTCTCGGCCTGGCTGTACGCATCGAACACCGGACAGCAGAAGCGGTCTTCAACAACTTCGCGTTGAATGTCGAGCAGCGGCTCCGATGTCGTGAAGACACATGTGATCGGCAAACGCTCGCCAACTGCCTCCATGTACTTCGCGAACACGTACGCCGACGACGGGTATGTCTCGAGCGCCTCGACTCCCACCCTACGCATCTCCGCCACGTATTCCGCGACGGTGTCTTCCTTCAGGTGAAGGGACGACAGAAGAAGCTGGTTCCAGCTCTCGTTCCAGCGCCAATACGGGGGACGGCTCTGCGGTTCCGGGACAATCGGATGAACCAGAAGACCCGCATAGGGTCGACCGAACTCGAACCCGCCCCACTTGCGGCATCTCCACAGACATGCATTGTTCACAACCGTAACACTGCTGTCCCAGAAGACGCCGATCGGCGGCCCTGTGCTGCCGGATGTGTACGCTTCCCGCAAGCTCTTGCGATCACACGAGGTTGACAGCAGTCGGGATCGGTTCTCTCGTACGTCATGCTTCGTCAGTACGGGGAGCTTCGCCAGGTCCCGCTCCGTCCGGATGTCGGCAGGCGTGAGACCGCGGTCCGACATCATGTCGTGATAGTACGGAACCGTCTCGTACGCATGCTGAATCAGATGCTCAAGACGTTCGGCCTGATATGCCTCGAGTTCCTCCCGGCTGTACCACTGGGATTCCTCAAAGAAGGACATCAACTTGTCGTACTCAGTTCCGAAGCGCTCCCGGAGCATTCGTCGACCATGCCAGGAAAGAATCCCGTTCTGGACCGGAATGGGAACACGGTCGTATATTTTTTCCCTCCAGCCGGACATTGTTCTCTC
The DNA here is from genome assembly GCA_964521425.1 of uncultured bacterium. Taxonomy (GTDB): domain Bacteria; phylum Joyebacterota; class Joyebacteria; order Joyebacterales; family Joyebacteraceae; genus Joyebacterum. Next base: position 81,940 of record CAZFRO010000001.1, on the reverse strand, counting down.
CGTCAGCCTGAGACAACCAGCTTCTGGTACGCGTCGGATATCGTGCGCATGTTCACACTCATGTCTGCACGCTCGTGGACGATTCTGAGATTCTCATCCCTCGCACGGAGCCTGAGGGTCGGATCGTCCATCGCCTGGACTATGGCTGCGGCGAATGCGTGAGGATCGGGGGCAGCGATCAGGAACCCGTTGACGCCGTCCTTCACCCAGAGCCGGTTAGCGGCGTTGTCGGTCACGATGGGAAAGCAGCCACAGGCCATGGCCTCAAGAAGAGAGGCCGAGACACCGTCGGTGCGAACCGCCGACACGTACACATCGCTACGGCCAAGCAGACTGGGCAGCTCATCGTTGGGGATCTCCCCCGCGAACCACACATCTGTCGTAGCGCTCAGATCCTTGGCCAGCTCCTTCAATGCTGACTCCGCCTCGCCGCCTCCTGCTATGACCGTGCGAACACTGCCCAGTCTCTCTGATGCAAGGCTGGACGCTTGGAGGACAATGTCCGCTCCGTAGTGCCTGTTCAATCCACGAGTCGAGATGACGGCGAATTCCGCCGGTGCGCTCCCGCTCGGTCGGGTGAATTTCCCAAGATCGATTCCACGCGGGCACGTCAGGATCTTCTCCGGAGCAGCTCCCAGCTCCACAAGACGGTCCGTCATGTGTGGCGCCCACGAATTGATGATGTCCGCGGTCTTGAGGGCGACCCTCACAGACCGCATCTTGGCCAACGAGTGCGCGGGATAGACGATCCTCTGCCCCTGCGCCACAACTGCCAGCGGATGAAAACCCGTGCGGGCACCAACATATCCGTAGCTTGCGACGCGATATCCCACAACGATGTCGGGCGATATCTTCCGCACCAGCTCGCGAATCTTGCCCGTCTGCGCGAGAAAACCCAGCTTTGAGCGCAAGGAGCGTGTGTCCCTCGTCTCCCCGAGCTGGTGGAGCGTCACTGCTGGACTGAGACATCGAGCGCGGCTGAGTGACGCGATATGGACGTCGTGGCCCAGTGATTCCGCGAAGTAGTTGACCCAGACCTGGGTGTTCGCTGACCCGGCGTCGGCCAGGAAGCAGAGCCTCATGTTCTCCCCTCTGGCGCCCATCTATCCTCGTTGGCGCTCTTCGTTCACACCCACACATGCTCGCACGACAGACTGCTACTGGTACTCATACGTGATCGAGTTAACGGCGCCCCCGGTGAGGCTGAACAGAACGAGGTCTTCTCCGACCTGAGCCCCGACGGCGTTCTCTGTCTGGACGAGGGTAACGTCAGGCATCGACTGCTCGGACGAGGCCCCAACGTACAGAACGTGGAGGAACAGCTCCTCCTCGGAAGCCTGTGTCGGGGACACCTCGACGCGCCAGGAACCGGCGTCTTCGAGAGGACTCCCGGACGGCGCGTAGTTGACTCCGTTAACCTCGAACTCATGCCCCGAGCCGCCCACTTTCGCGATGGCGACGCCCGCCGGAAGCAGTGTTCTAGCGAATAGCCTCGAATCACCTTCCTGGATGGTCACGAGATTGCCGGTCACGGACGGCTCGTTGATGGAGTGAATGAGCCACTTCTTCTGAAACGAGGGCGACGTAGCGTTCACACGATCAAGGATGACGAAGACGTCCGGCTTCACGTGAACGAACTCCCTGACGACCAGGTCCACCTTCCCTGGAGCATACGCCGCCGTTGCGTCACCCTTGGTGACGGTGAAGGCATCGTAGTCCTGGAAGGCAGTGATGCTTCCACGATCGTAGCCTGGCTGCGATGCGTCACCGCAGAAGGTCCCGTGATCGTAGAGCGACGGAGGGATCTGCCCCCCGTCATTCGAGCGAGAACCGAACGTGGATTCGCTCGAGTCGTAGATCGTCATGCAGTTGTGGGCTATCGTCCGCTCGAAGTAGTTGAAATGATGATTCGAGATGGTGCTGTCATACATGCCCGAGTCGACTGCAAGTAGATCTCCCCCCCGAGCTATCAGGAAGTGATTCTGATGAGCGTGCGTGTGACCGGCCGGGTACCTCTCACATCGGAATACGGCGTAGATATCGGAGCTGGATTCGGACAAATCCCAACCCGACCGCATGTATACGGTCCCGATCCCGCTGAAGTGGCGAGCCGTCGGCAGGTCCGTGGGAGGAAGGGGAGTGAGGCTCGTGTCCTTGTAGACGATGATCTTCCAACGATCGTAGCTGCTCACATACCCGAGTCCCTGAGCATCAATCGCCTCGGCCATCCACTGAGCTCTGCGATCCTGATAGCGGTTGGCCAGATCGTAGAGCGCCAGTCTGTGAACTGCCTCGGAGGAGGCGTGATCGTGGGTGTCGCCCTGTCGCGACCCCCTGAGACGCGCGCTGCCTCCCGATCCCGAACGCGCTCCGGTCTCGTAGAGAAGATACGAGGCCAGATTCTGCAGATTCGTGCTGTCATCGAACGGGTTCTGGTTGGTGGCCGTCGCCCAGATGTCGCACGCCTCCCGAAACTTTGACACGAGCCCGCTCTCGTTGTACCCGCCCTGGAAGTAGCTTCCGTCACTCGCGATCTCATCGAGGACACAGAGCACGTGGGAGCCTCCGTATGCGTGCTCGTAGAACATATCGCAGAGCGTCACGGCCGCGTCATCGTTCACGCCGGCCCCATAGAGCGCGACCCCCGGATATGCGAACTCCCTCAATCTTGACACCTTGGAGTGGTAGTTGTTCATCTGATCCCAGTTCTCGGCGCCGATCCGCGCCAATCCCCCCACGGCGAGTGCATTGCCGAACGTGTTCCGTTCTGACGTTGTCAGGTATCCGTAGCACCAGTCGAAGAAGAGCGAGCCGGACCTCAGGAATTCGAGTTCGTCCGCATGCCCACTGTTCACGGCGGCCTGGGCTATCGCCTTGGCGCGCGCTGCGTAGACCGGATTCTGCTCGATCACCCATACGAAGCTGAAAGCGGCCAGGTGCTTGTCCAGGTGGTAGAGCGAGAGTGGCAGCGATGTGCTCATCTCGCCGTCACACCAGTTCTTGAGCGCACTGTAATCAGCGGACAGGCTCCCGCTACACTTCGCTCGGAGCCCGGACACATCCTGCGACGTGAAGAACATTCGCGGGCGGCTGGACGTCACGGTGTAGGAGAGAGACGGAATGGCCAGGGCCATCGTTGCCAGAAATACAAGGATGAACGTGATGGTGCGTCTCATGTTGCCAACACCCCTTTCGCATCCCTCGTGGCGCGTCTTTCACGCTCGAAGTAGATGCATCTGTCGACGAGTCCTGCGACGAAGAAGTAGGTTCCACCAATCGAAATGTGAGTGAGTCTCTGGCCAAACATGTTTGTGATGAGCAAAGCCACGGTCGCGGCCAGGAATCCGATGGCCACCCTCTTGTTGAGCGCATTGCTGGCCATCCCCATGAGATCACGCCCGCTCCTGACGCACACAACGAAGAGCCACGTGAGCGCGAACAGGCCCACCAGCCCCATCTCCCCCGCTGTCTCCACGTACAGGCTGTGTGCAGACCATGGCTTGTCCATTCTCCCGGAGGTCAGGTACGGAATCGAGGCGTACCCGTGTCCGATTATGGGGCTTCTGATGAACTCCCTCATGACAACGCCCCATATCTCCAACCTGATGGCGGAGGAAGGATCGAGCCGATCGGTCGCATCTCCCACGAGGGCCATTTCGAGATCATCGGCGCGCGTCTCCGCAACCCTGTCCTTGACTGAACTAGGCGCCCAAACGGGGCTCAGGGCAATGATGACAAGAACCACGACGAGCGCGCGCTTGCTGATGCGGTTCGCAAGGTAGGTCACGGCCAGCGCCAGACCGATGTACGCGCCTCGCGACTTCGGCATGAATGCCGTCAGTGTCGCGAGCCCGGCCGCTCCAATCAGAACGACGCGGCGGATGAACGAGAAGGTCCCCGGCACTGTGGCAAGAGGAATCAGAAACACCGCCACCATCGCGAAGTACGCAGCCAGGTCATTCACGTCTCCCAACGCCCCGGCGATCCTGGTCGCATCACCCGACGCCACATACTGCTTCACCGCGATCAACCCTCCGAGAATCGCACCGACGGCAAGAGTGACGAGGAGGCTCCTGATCTCACGCTCGTCCTTCACGGTGTTCGCAACGATGAAGTAGATGGAGAACCCCAGGACGCTTTGCCAGACAGCCTTCATCATGGCGACGGGTTCGTAGCCGATCCCCGGCGGGAACAGCATCCCGTGCACTGCTGACAGAAGAAGGAGTCCCGCGAAGATCCCGAGCGGACGTCCTATCCTCGTCCGGACCGCGATCCGCTCACCCGCCATGATCCTTGGCACAATCCAGGTCAAGAGCAGCACGATGAAGAGCAGATTCGGGCCGTTCAGACCGGGGATCCCGGACGAGGGCAGCCATTCACCAACAGGCATGGCCAGAATCCACGCGTGGATGGCAAGCTTGGGTCTGAAGAGCGCGAGTAGAACGACTACCATTCCAATCGCCATCTTGACGATTCGGTGCGGGGCCTGTCCATACGTGTAGTGGAGCTTGAACACGAGAAAAGCGAATGCGAGCGCGAGCAGCCCACCGAGCACCGGCATCAGCCAGCCGTAGCTGTACTGCGGCACCTGACTCGGCGGTCGCATCTCGAGCGGCGCAGCGCGCTGTGCCGCCGGTCTCACTACTCTTCCCGGCTCAGCCACTTATCTCATCCTCTGTTGTCATCTACTCTACCGGCGTTTTGGCTGCCGGCCTCTTAATCTCGTGGATCTCAATGATCGGATTGTGGAACGCCCTGCCTCGGCCGCGGTCTATCATCGGCATCGAGGTCTCGTCGCCGAAGACGGCAACGGGGGACGCGTTGTGGAGAAGCCACTGAGAGAACTCCTGTCCCGCCGGTGTGGCCGGTTCTTCGGCCCCGGCCATCGCCCTCCACGGAGCTGCCTTGCTGCTGAGGACGACGTAACGCACGCCGAGGCTATCGATGGCTGCGGCGAGCCCCGCGGGGTCACTCGCTGCACCCGGCAGACTGAATGGCTCCCGCCCCCAGTCGATCGCGTAGACCTTGTACCTCGGCTCGCGTGTTCTTCCCACGTCCAGCTTCATCTCATTGAGTGCGCGCTTCGGTCCCCGCCACGACTCAACGGCCGTGCTGCCCGCTGTCATCTCCGCTTCAAGCTGACCTACGGTCGGATTGAGCACGGGACCGTAGTCCTCAACCGCGATCCCTGTGCCCGGCTCCACATGCTGCTCCACCCACTCCTTCGCCCTCGTGCGCGTGTCAACCACCGCGAGTGCACTCAAGTATCTGACGGATGGAACGGCAGCAGCGGCGATGACCACCAGAGCCGCGGCGAGTGCGCGATGGCGGCGTACCGCGAGGCGAGCGAAGAGCCCCTCCAACCCGACGGCTGCCAGAAAGGCCACAGAGGGGAGCGCAAGTGTGAGATACGTAGCTCGTTTGACGGTCAGAAGACTCATAACCAATAGAACCGCTATCGAGAAGGAGACGGCAATCGTCTTCGCAGCGGCCGCGTCGGCTATGGTCGGCTCCCCAGTGAGGGCGGCCGGTTGACGCCGGCGGTGAGCGTAGCTGAGCTTCGCGCCCCAGAGCCCTATGGGCAGGAGCGCGCCTACCGCGGCCATCAGCATCACTGCCCAGCCGACACCACGACCCAGGCTCTCCATGACGATCTCGCGCAGACCGGCTGCGTACGATGACGCCTCCTGAGCAATCCCGGCCTCCGAGACCATCGTGAACTGGCGCACGACATCTCTCGTGAACTCGTCGCTCGAGAGGAGCGCATAGGGGGTTCCAATGAGGAAACCCGCGACGATGACAACCCCTGATGCCGGCAGAAGCCAGAAGCCTCCCCGTCTGCGCCTGACGAGCACAACCAGCGCGACCAGCGTTCCGATCGCCGCCAGCACTCCAGGGTACTTGGCCGACATCGAAAGTCCGGCCAGGAACCCCGACAGAAGGATGAATGATGATCGCGACGACCTGCATGCGTAGAGCGCGGCCAGAAGTGAGCCGGCTGCCAGCATCGCTGCCATGACATCAGGTGTGGCGTAGTGAGAGTCACGAACATGAAGAAGAAGAACGGCAAGGATTGCAGCCGCGGTCAGACCCACGTAGCTTCCAAACGACTTGCGCCCGAAGAGCCATGTGATCCAGACCGTCACGACTCCGGATGCCGCCGACACGATGCGACCCATGAGCCAGAAGGGCGACAGATCAGTGAGATAGGCCTTAACAAGGTCAGGAGGAACCGAGAACGTCCCCATGAGCTTCCCGATGACGTAGTAGCCGCCGTAGATGCCGAACATCACGTACATGGTCAGGGAGGGCCAGCGAAACCAGTGTGGATTCAGGTCCCCGGTGCCGAAGCCGAGCGCATGGAAGAGTATCGATCCCTCGTCCGGATGATAGGCGTGCGGGAGGCCCCACGTGATTCCCCAGAAGCGGATCACGGAGGCCCCCACTAGAATTGCGATGAGCGTCGCGATTTCGGCACGCCTGTTCAACACCTAGCTCCTCGAGATAACGAGTACGCCTGCGATGATGATCACAAGACCGGCCACACGCAGCGCGGAGATGTGCTCACCCAGCAGGAGCCACGAAGCAATGAAGACGATGACGTAGGCCAGACTCACCATGGGATACGCCAGACTCAGATCGACATTCGATACGACGGCGATCCAGAGCACGGCGCTTATGCCGTAACAAAGGAACCCGACGAATACCTGGGGCACCTTGAGTATCGGGACAAGCTGACTCCATACAGATCCCGCCGAGACCTCGCCGTAGATCATCATCCCCTTCTTCATGATGATCTGGCCGGTTGCGCCGAGCATCACAGCCAGCAGGATCAATGGAATCCCCTTCATGCGGTTACCCCCCTTCGCTGTCTCCGGATGGCACGCCTCCCGGCGGCGATCATCTTGAGGTAGCGTCCAATTGTGTCACCGATATTCATCTTGCTGGCCCCACCCTTGAGGTCATATCGAAGAATGAGCGGCACCTCTCCCACCTTCGCGGGAAGGTAGGCACACTTGATCAGTATCTCAGCCGATGAGACGAATCCCTGCTCCGTGATGAACCCATCTCCATAGGTTGCGAAAGCATGTGCGATGACGGAGCTTCTGTACGCTCTGTATCCGCACGAGTAGTCGCGTGCTCCCTTGACCGGGAGGAACATCCTGAGCATGAGACTCGCTCCCCTGCTCAGGATCGCCCTCAAGGGCGAGAGTCCTATCTCCTCACCGCCGGGCGCGTACCGTGAGGCTATGACCACATCGTACCCCTCGGAGATCCTTGCCAGCATCGACGGAATGACGTCGGGGTCGTGGGTGTTGTCGGTGTCCATGACCACGAGAACGTCGCCATCGGCCAGATGGTCCCTTGCCCACGAGAAGCCGGTCTTGAGCGCCTCTCCCAGTCCCTTGTTGACCTCGTGAATCACGACCTCGAGATCAACGCTGAGGTCCTCGGCCTTCTTCCGCCCCAGTTCGACAGTGGGATCGGAGCTGCCGTCGTCCACGAGAAGCACCGACCCCCGGTCGCTGAGACTGCCCAGGACCGGCGCGATCCGCTCAAGGAGCGGACCGATGGAGTCCGACTCGTTGTAGGCTGGAAGCATGACCACGACCATCTAGAGTCCTCCTGGAAAATCGGTTCAGGCGCAACGTTCGATGGGACGCTGCTAGAGTCCCGGACTGAACTCCTCGAACGGCTCGAATCCGTCGAGTCCGAACGCGCCTGCTATCGCTGACGCGATTCTCTCGCTGGCACAGCCGTCTCCGTACGGATTCACCGCTTCAGCCATTCGTTCGTAGCGTGCTTCGTCGGTGAGCAGACTCGATATCTCACCGAACACTGCGTCCTCATCAGTTCCAACCAATCGCACGGTTCCCACCGCTACCGCCTCGGGCCGCTCCGTCTCGTTTCTGAGAACGAGAACCGGCTTCCCCAGCGCCGGAGCCTCCTCCTGGAGACCACCAGAGTCGGTGACAACCATGTGCGCCTCCTTCATGAGCTTGACGAGCACCGGGTATTCGACGGGATCGAGCAGGTGGATCCGATCGTGACCGCCCAGGATCGAGTGCGCAGGGCGTTGTACGTTTGGATTCAGATGCACAGGGTAGACTATGCTCAAATCGGGGAAGCGGTCCGCGGCCGCCCGAAGAGCCCGGCACACTCCCTCGAGTGGAGCACCGAAGTTCTCACGGCGGTGTGCGGTGACGAGAAGCATCCGACCGCCGGACGGAACCGGCAGATCCGGAAGACGGGGATCGTCCGCGACCGACAGAAGAGCATCTATCACAGTGTTGCCTGTGACGAAGATGGACTCATCAGTTACGCCGGAGCTGAGGAGATTCCGCCTGGACTCCGCCGTCGGCGCGAAGTGATAGGACGAAAGCGAGTCGGCGAGAACACGGTTCATCTCCTCGGGGAACGGGTAGTACATGTCGTGAGTTCTCAGGCCCGCCTCGACATGTCCGACGGGGATCTTGTGGTAGAAACTCGCGAGTGCCGCAGCCATGGTCGTCGTAGTGTCACCGTGAACGAGCACCAGATCCGGCGCCAGATCCGTGAGTATGGTCTCAAGCCCCCCCAGGACATCGGCCGTTATCTGCCAGAGCGTCTGATCCTTGCGCATGATGTTCAGGTCCGCATCCGGCACGATACCGAAGAACCCGAGCACCTGATCCAGCATCTCCCGATGCTGAGCAGTGACGCAGACCAGGGACTCCATTACATCGTTGTGGCGCCTGAGTTCGGAGATCACAGGCGCCATCTTAATGGCTTCCGGTCGGGTGCCGAATATTGCAAGGACTCTGGGCACTTCTCCTCCTGATGTGAAACTGCTAGCTCCTGCTTCGGTTCTCCTCCGAACTCGTGGATCCGTACCCGTAGTATTTGTAGTCGTAGTAGTATGGGAGCACGTGCTCGAAGTTGTTCACGACGACACCGACAACGTTCTCCTTCTCCTCCAGCTGTAGCTCCAGCCCACGCAGGATGACCTCGCGCGGGGTGACGCCTGCCTTGAGAACCATGACGACCGCATCCACACGACCACCGATGAACAGCGCATCGGGCACGGCCACGTTCGGTGCGGTGTCGATCACGACGTGGCCGTATTCGGAAAGGAGTTCGGACATGACGCGTGATTCCGGGAACGACTCGACGACTCTCGTCACCTCCTGCTGGAGAGACCCGGACGGAAGAACGTCAAGATTGGGAAGTGCCGTCGGCTTGATGTCCCCTTCGGCGAGGTTCCCACGATTGATCGCGTCGGTTAGTCCCGTGGTGTTGTCCACCTCCATCACGCGATGTATGCGGGGCTTTCTGAGATCGCAGTCCACGAGTACGGTCCGGCCCGCATGGTGCCGAGCCAGTGTGATGGCCAGGCTCACCGCAGTCGTTGTCTTGCCCTCACCGCGGTTCGAGCTTGTAACCAGAATCGATCCGGGAACACCTCTCCCGCTCTTCGCGAGCTTGCGCGTCAGCCTGCGGAATTCAAACGAGATCGGTGTCTCCCGGAGAAGGTGTTTCAGGATCTGCGGATCACCGTCGGTCGGCGTGGAGTGGTTACGTCTGTGCTCGTTCTCCGTCTGAGTGAGCTTCTGGAAGATCTCCGCGTTGGGAACGGTCGCCAACGCCGGAAGTCCAAGCACAGCCTGCACATCATCCACGCTCTTGAATGACGTATCGCTCTGCTCAGCGGCCAGGACCAGACCGAGCCCGACAACCAGGCCTCCGAGTATCGAGAGCACTAGAATCATGGTCTTGTCCGGTGCGACCGGACCCATCGGGCGCGTCGGCGGCTCGATTATCTCGAAACGCCCCCCGGCTCTTGCTGCCTCCAGCGCTTCTGTGATCTGCCCTGCCGCTGACTGCTCCAGAAACGCCGAGTAGAGAGCCCTGTTGCTTTCGACTTCCTGCATGAGGCGCGTCAGTTCCAGCTCCGCCTCCGGCGCGTTCGCCATTCCCTGGGTGTAGGTCCACATGAACCGCGAGAGCGTGCGCTGGCGCTGCGCGATCATCTCCACTTCGGCCTCGGCGACCTTCAGTTCGGCGAAGGCATCGATGGCTGTGGCACTCGCACCCGGCGCCTCTCGGGCTGCAATCGTCTTGGATGTGTTTCTGAGAAGGTCCTTCTTCTCGGCGATGCTCGCGTACAGGGAGTGGATCTCGGGACCGTCGCCTGAGCCTCTGACAAGGGCCGGAGCCACCTCGTACTCCAGAGACACGAGCTGGGTCTTGAGGGCATTCAGCTCCTCGAAGGCCACATCTGCCAGGGCGCGGTATGTCGCATCTCCCAGGCTTCTGAGCGCACTGCGTCGCTCGTTGAGCCTGAGCTGTGCGTCGTCTCCTTCCACCATCGCCTGGCTGACCAGCACGTCGACGCGACCCACATTCTGCGAGTTGACGGGGTTCGCGATGGCCTCCCTCGTTATCCGTCTCTCCTGGTAGGATCGCAGACGCTGCTCAGCCTCATCGAGCTTCTGCTTGTAGATAACCAGCTGTTCCACACTGAAGTCGTGGATCGAGCGGATCTCCGTGAGCTGCTCGCGATTCGAAGCTGACACGAATGCGTTCGTGATGTGCTGTGCCAACAGCACGGCGCGGTCCGGATCCAGGTCCCGCACAACGACCTTGAAGACGTTGGCAGCGGTCCGTATCACGCCGACACGGGTCTCGAGGAACTCGACCATTCTCGCCTCGGCGTACTCTTCGATGCTGAGAGACGGATCCTTCTCATACATCTTCTCCGCCCAACCCTTCACCCCGGGATCATCCGTCATGTCAAGAGCACGCACGAGTTCGACGAGAAAAGTTCTGCTCTTCGCCTTCTCCTGCAGCCGAGACAGCTGATCCTCAGCGTGAGAACTCCCGACGAGCCTGGCGAGCGGTTCGGACAGCTGCTCCTGTGTCCGCATCGCAACCGTGCTGGTCGCCTCATACGCGGGACTGAGCGAGATGCTGATGAAGAACCCAGCTATCCCACCCACGATCACGGGTATGAAGACAAGCCACCGCTTTCTCCAGATCGCCCGCACGTAGCTCCTTATGTCTATTTGTGCTGTCTCCTGCTCGCGCATGTGCCCCCCACTTGTAGTGCCTATGGTTGAGTCTGACTGCTCAACTGCTGCTGGAGCCTCGAATCCTCTAGCGTCCGATCGACCGAGAGATACAGGAGGTAGCCCTGCAGAACGCGCGTTGTCGCACTCAGTAGTGATCCGGCGCCACTCAGAAGAACATCACCGATGCTTGAGCCCTCCATCGGTACGACGATTCTGTCCCCTCCCGAGAGCCGGAACGGACGAGCTGCCCCATCGCTTGTGATACGATTCAGATCCACATTCGCCGCGACCTGGTTTCCGCCTGCATCCATCACGACGACGACGTCTGACAGTGCGGCCTCTCTGGTCGCTCCCCCCGCCATAGCGAGAACCTGGAGAAGATCCATGCCCTCGGTCAGCGGGTACGCGCCGGGACGATTGACCTCACCAAGCACGTAGATGTTCCCTGAACCAGTCACGCCACCTCCGTAGGAGACAGGGAATTCGATCGTGTCACCAGGCCTGAGTTCCGGCAGCGCGTCGGCCGACTCGCCACGCATGTAGGCGCCGAGATCGATTGAGATCACCTCCGGCCCTGCCGCCGACGGGCGAACGATGGCGACCGATGACAGATCAGCCATCGGGAGAGGTCCCCCGGCCTCACTCAGCACCTGGAGAATGTCAGGCAGCCGCTCGAAGCTGTAGCGTCCGGGCATCGCCACCTGGCCGGTCAGGAAGATGGCCTGGCTGTTGAACTGGACAATGGTCACGGTTACCTGATTCGTCTCTCTCGTGTAGTCCCGGAGCCGCAATGTGAGTTCGCGGCCGAGCGCCGTGGGCGTCATGCCCTGTGCCATCAGCTCCCCGACCGGTGGGAATGTGATAAGCCCATTCGTGCGGACGACTATGTTCCTGTCCAGATCCGCGTGACGCCAGACTGAGACAGCGAGAATGTCGCCTGCACCGATCATGTACTCTGCCTGCTGTGCCGTGGCCACGGGCGCCAGGGCCATCATCGTGACCAGCACTGGGAGAAGGGCTACGAGAAGACTGCGTCTACACATTGACTGATCCCCCTTGAATCACCTGCGCCGAGCGACAGGTTCGTCTCTATCTGCTGTATCTGCCGTCACTTGTTACACTTCCCGAACAGAAGCCTCGCGCGGCGCCCCAATGTGGCACAAGTGCAACGAAGCTTGGCACTACGCTAACAGCGCGCCGAGCACCAGTCAACGATGATCGCCAAGAAGTGTAAAGTTTATCGACACTATTCGGTGGGCAGAACTCTCGGTAGCGTGGCTAACTTACGACCACATAGGCGGATACCGGCGCTCAGCCGGGACTTCCGACTGTCGAGATGGTTTACATACCCTGCCGAATCGCGTGCTCATCGCATTGACGACACGGTCAGGAGTGCATCTGATGTGCCAGAAAGTGGTGATTTCAGGCGAGTTCTGCGATCTTCTCGACAAGATCCGGGAAGTCGATCCCAGCCGCCAGAGCGGCCATTGGAACGAGGCTCACTGCCGTCATCCCAGGGACGGTGTTGACCTCCAGACAGAACGGTTCAAGCTCATCGGTGACCCGGAAGTCAACCCTCGCATACCCCCCGCACCCGAGCACACCGTACGCCAGGAGGGCAAGCCGCTCAAGCTCGCTGGCCAGGGAATCCGGGATATCGGCGGGACACGTGTAGCTGCTCTGCCCCTCGGTGTACTTGTGTTGGTAGTCATAGAGCCCGCCATCCGGCACGATCTCGACCACCGGAAGTGCTGCATCCGCCAGGATCGCGACGGTCATCTCACGCCCAGGGATGTAGTCCTCCACAAGCACGTTCTGTGAATACTCAGCCGCCAACCGAATCGCCGCTGCGAGCTGGGTCTCTTCGCTCACGAGAGTGAGCCCGACCGTCGAGCCCTGGTCGTTGGGCTTGACTATCAGCGGGTAGCCGTCAAACTCGTCCGCTGGGCCGGCGGTGTCCTCCCCCGGCGCCGCTTCCGATGTTCTCTCCGGCGAAATCCGTGCGATAGGAATGTCATCGGGAAACCTCGGCGCTTTCAAGCCACCGACGGCGTCATCGCTTCTGACGATGCTCCAACGCGGGGTAGGAACACCGACCTCATGAAACAACACCTTAGCCGCGCGCTTGTCCATGGCGAGGGCGCTCGCCAGAACGCCGGAACCCGTGTACCGCTTGCCGGCGAGTTCCAGCAGCCCCTGAATGGTCCCGTCTTCCCCGGTTCCCCCATGCAGGGCGACGAATACCACATCGGCGTCGGTCACGGCACGACCTCTGATGGCATCGAGGGCGCTCCCGCCTTCGATGACGCCTCCGCGCGTGAGCGCGACGTCGGGTGGCGCTGCACCTATCTTCGCGGCGGCTGCGGCCTGCTTCGGTCCCACAGGTGTGTCTCCGCGCGCGGGGTCTACGAGGAGGACGTCGTGTCCCTTCCCCGCGAGCGCAAGCCCGACCGCTCTGCCGGTCACAAGTGAGATATCACGCTCGGCGGAGGTCCCTCCGTAGAGCACAGCGATCTTCAAGCCGGACCTCCCTTGGTTGCACGATTCACAGCACCTGATGGCATCCGTAGACACCTGACGCCTGAAGCGTCGCTCCGCTTCGGACATGCGCTAGCTAGGCTTCATCTGCTTTGAAGCCGATCCGCCGCATCTTGGGTGGCTCCTCAGGACCTATGAGCTTCCTGATAGCTTTGACTATGGCCTTGATGCTGTCATCGTGGTGCGCCAAATGAGCCTCAAGTGCGTTCACTCGTCTCGCCAGCTCCTTGTGCTCCGAGACCACCTCGCGCATTAGTACGAAAGCCCGAACCACAAAGACACTCATGTCCACGGCACGAGGTGTGCTAAGCACACTGGCAGCCATCATGGCTCCGTGCTCTGTGAAGGCGTGCGGTAGCGCTGGCGAATACTTGAGCTTGGAGAGGCGGTCGCATTTCGCGACCAGCTCGTCCTTCTCCTCATGGTCGAGCTGGAGCATGAAATCCTCGGGGAACCTGCCGGCATTGCGCTTGACCTGCTCATTGAGACGCTTGGTCGGCACACCATAGAACTCCGCCAGGTCGGCGTCTATGATGACCTTCACACCTCGAATGAGGAAAATCCTCTGCTGAATCGCCCCGACCTCGACCACAGACTGTTTCCTGGGCATCCTCGCTTCACCTCAGGGGTTCCCATGAGCAGGTGGTCGCAGATTGCGACCACCTCACTGCTCGATTGCCGATCCTATCAGTCCCACAGCAGAGCGCCAGCAGCAGATGAAGCCTAGCACCCCTTCGCTTCGCCCGGGCCGCTACCTCTCAACGCGTCCTGCAGCCGCACGACACCGGGATACTACGCGCTCCCTGCCCAGGATCTCAGCCGTACTCCCGAGAGCAGGACCATGCGTGCGTCCCGTGAGAGCCGCGCGCACCGGCATGAAGAGACCCTTCCCCTTGAGACCAAGAGCGCCACTCTGGCTCTTGAGGGCGGCCTTGAACTCAGCCTCTCCCAGTTCCCCATCAACTGCCTCAAGAGAGTCCGCAAGCGCGCCGAGCAGCTCGCGGCTCGTCTGCCGCATGATCCACTCCTCGGCCTCAGGCTCTGAATCGAACTCCCGATCGTAGAAAGGTGGGAGTTCCCCGGGTAGAGCGGACAGCCTGGCCAACCCCTCGCGCACGAGGTCCACAATGGCGGGGAAACGTGCATCGTCCGGATCGAACCCGGCCGATCTGGCGAACGGCTCTGCGGCTGCCACCACAACCGGGAGCGGCGACTCACGAATGTGGTGTCCGCCCACCCACTCGAGTTTGTCGACATCGAACGCCGCCGCGCTTGCGCTTACCCTCATGAGATCGAACGCACCCACGAGCTCATCCTGCGAGAGGATCTCCTTGGCTTCGGGATGCGACCAGCCGAGGAGTGCAAGGTAGTTGATGACTGCACCGGGAAGAAACCCCTCCTGGCGCAGCTCGTACGCGGACGTGGCTCCCGCTCGCTTCGAGAGCTTGCTTCGGTCCTGTGCCACAATCAGCGACACGTGGGCAAAGAGTGGTGGCTCGTATCCCAGCTGATTGTAGAGAAAGAGCTGGCGCATTGTGTTCGGAAGATGATCTTCTGCGCGGATGACGTGCGTGATATTCATGAGCGCATCGTCCACGACGACGGCGAAGTTGTAGGTCGGCCTCCCGTCGCTTCTCAGGATGATGAAATCGCCGAGCATCCCCTTCCCGAATTCGACCCTGCCGCGAATCATGTCCTCGACGACGATGTCCGCGTCCGGAGCCAGCAGGCGAATCGTTGGCTTGATCCCGTCGTGCTCGCGGGCGAGTCTGTCGCTCTCCGACAGATATCTGCAGGCGCCGTCGTACTGAGGGACCGCCCCCTCTTCGCGAGCCCTCTTCCGATTCTTCTCAAGCCTCTCATCGCTGCAGTAGCAGGTGAAGGCCTTCCCCTCCGCGAGCAGCCGCTCCGCGTGCTCCCGGTAGATGCCGGCGCGCTCCGACTGGCGGTACGGACCGAACTCCCCCCCGGTTCCCGGACCCTCATCCCAATCGAGGCCGAGCCACTTGAGATCATCGAGGATCATGCGCTCCGACTCATCCGTGGAGCGAGCGGTGTCCGTATCCTCGATGCGCAGGACGAACGTCCCTCCCTCATGTCTCGCGAAAAGCCAGTTGAAGAGCGCGGTCCTTGCATTCCCCAGGTGAAGATGCCCCGTCGGGCTGGGCGCGAATCTGACTCGAACAGGTTTCTTCATCAGTCCCTCTCACTCGTTCTAAGCACGGCCACTGCGTGTGCGGTAATGGCGATCCCCTCGCCCTCCGGTCCGGTCCCCTCCGTGGTAGTCGCCTTGATGGAGACGGCGCTCGGTGATATCGCCATGGCCTCCGCCAGCTTCGCGCTCATTGCAGGGATGTGCCCCGCGAGCTTCGGTTGCTCGGCAACCACCGTCGCGTCAACACTCGCCGGCCCGTAGCCGCTCTCGGCAACGATGGCGACAACGCGCTTGAGGAGGACAATGCTCGAAATCCCCTTGAACTCGGGGTCGTCTGGAGGGAAATGACGTCCTATGTCTCCTGCGGCAGCTGCGCCCAGAAGAGCGTCACAGATGGCGTGGGTCAGGACATCGGCATCCGAATGACCGTCGAGCCCCTTCTCAAACGGGATGCTGATCCCTCCCAGAACAAGGGCTCGTCCTTGAACCAATCTGTGACAGTCGATCCCGATCCCTACTCTTGCTCCGGGGCCCAGCCCAACCGCAGCCTCGGCTCGCAATCGCGCTATCTCGAGATCCTCGAGATCTGTGATCTTCGTATTGCCCGCTTCCCCTGGAACAACGCTGACAGCGATGCCAGCCAGTTCCACCGCCGCGGCCTCATCTGTCACATCGTCATCTCCCAGCGCGGAGTAAGCGCTCACTATCACGTCCCGCCGGAAGGCCTGAGGGGTCTGCGCGAGACCCAGGACGGAACGATCGAGGGTCGCGATGACGGTGCCGTCCTCCACTCGCTTGATGGTATCCGGAACAGGTACCGCCGGGATGGCCGCCCCGGACTCCGCCGCCGCATCGAGCACGCGCCCGACCAGACCCGCAGTCACGAAGGGGCGCGCCGCATCATGAATGAGCACGATCTCCACGCTCTCACTCAGCGCCGCGAGTCCGTTCTCCACCGAATCTCTGCGTCTTGCGCCTCCAGTGACCACGGCCGTGACGGACAAGCCGGCGGCACTGAGCGCTGTCTCCACGTCCCCCTCGCCTCCAGCGGGAGCTACGATCACCGTCTCGTCGGCAAAGGGAAGGAGAGGCTCGAGTGATGCGATGAACATTGGTCGTAGTCCAAGCATCTGGAACTGCTTGGGCGTCTCGCCCCCGACTCGTGTTGAGGAACCGGCCGCGACCAGCACAACACCGACGCGTCTCATGGCAGGCTCCCGTCGTCGTATCCGCCGTCCTCGGCTCCCACGCCCGAACGCTCACGCGGAGGGGACCGAAGTCCTCGGTCCATCAGAAGGTCGATCGCATCGCCGATCCGATCGACCTCCAGAATCTCCACGCCTTCCGGACGCTCGGCCCGTGGCAAGGAACCGCTCGGAAGCACGATCCTCGAGTAGCCCAGCCGGGCCGCCTCCTGCGCGCGCTTGCCTGCATGGGTCACCCTCCGGATCTCGCCACCGAGACCGATCTCGCCGAACACAACCGTCCCTCCGTCGAGCGGCACATCCCAGTAGCTCGAGGCGATGGCCAGCGCTATTCCCAGATCGGCGGCGGGTTCCTCCACTCTTACGCCGCCCGCGATACTCACGAATACATCGCGGCTCCCCAAGCTCAGCCCCCCGCGCCGTTCGAGCACAGCCAGCACAAGGGGAAGCCGCTTCCGGTCGACACCGGCGCTCGACCGCTGAGGCGTCGCGTAGTTCGAAAGCCCCGTGAGCGACTGGATTTCCACAAGCAGTGCCCGGGTACCCTCGATGCTCGCGATTACCGTCGTTCCGGACGTCAGCTCGCGCTCGCGTGAAACAAAGAGCCCCGACGGATCGGCTACTTCCTTAAGCCCTTCGCTCGTCATCTCGAAGACGCCTATCTCGTCGGTCGAGCCGAAGCGGTTCTTGACCGCTCTCAGAATTCTGTATGGAAGCCGCTTGTCGCCCTCGAAGTAGAGAACGGTGTCGACCATGTGCTCCAGAATGCGTGGCCCCGCGATCGATCCCTGCTTGGTCACATGCCCCACGAGAAAGACAGGAACCGCCTGCTCCTTCGCGAAGCGGACGAGCGCGGCGGCCGATTCCCTCACCTGCGACACACTCCCCGGAGAACCGGATACATCGGGATGGCTGGCGGTTTGTATTGAGTCGAGAATGAGGATGCCGGGGGACATCCCCGCGGCCTCTCCAATGACCCGCACGACATCCGTCTCGCCAAAGAGGACTATTCTATCAGAGTCGATCCCCAACCTCTTCGCGCGCATACGGATCTGAGAAGCAGACTCCTCACCGCTCACGTAGAGCACGATCTCCCCCTGCCGCGCGACGGCCTCGCTCACCTGCAGGAGGATCGTGGATTTACCGATCCCGGGATCGCCGCCCACCAGAACCACGGACCCAGGCACGACTCCTCCCCCGAGTGTTCTGTCGAACTCGCCGATACCTGTGGGGAGTCGCTCTCGCTTGTCATCACCGACCCGATTGAGCGGAACCGGAGCCGGAGCGGAAGTCTCAGGATGCCCCCCTCGCCTCCCGTCTGCACGAGGTCCCACATCTTGCTCGACGAGCGTGTTCCACTCACCGCATCCCGGACACTTCCCGAGCCACTTGGGCGACTCGTTGCCACATTCCTTACAGAAGAAGACCGTTCTCTTTTTCACGCGTGCGCTCCACATGGGGGCGGAATCCAGCCGGCGGCACGGGGCATGGCACGATGCGGCCAGCAGCAAGGGCATGGTGCTCTTCGGCAACTGGATGGGCGGCGCCGGTGACGGTGGTCACCGGCTCTGGTCCTGCTAGAAGATGGAGAACCTCACGAAGCTCTTCGGGTCTTCCCGGATATCCGCCACGAGATCCCTGACCTCCTTGATGACGGCCATGAACTCGTCGTAGACCTGCTCGTCGTTGACCAGCTTTCCAAGAGTACCCTCGCCGCTCTCAACGCGAGTCACGATGGAGTCGAGTGACGCCGCTATCGTATCCAGCTTCCCCCCAACCTCGGCGAATGTCTCGGACGCCTCGGCTATCGAATCGATCGCCTCCGACGCCGGGTCTCGCTTCGCCTGGATGAACCCCTTGAGATCGGCGGCGACAACTCTCAGATCCGTGATGGCCAGGTTGAGTGTTCCGGCAGCTTCTTCGGCCTTGCCAAGGGTCCGCTTGATCTGCGCCTTGCCCTCGGCGTCCGTCAGTATCTCATCGGCGGTCTTCAGGACCTGCCTGATCTCGATCAGGGCCTCACCCATCTCGCTCACGACGTCGCTCATGCCCTTCTCATAGGCACCTACGATGGTCGCGCCCGGCTCGATGTAGACGGAACTCGTTCCGGGACGGACATTCACGTGCTTCCCCCCCAGAAAACCGTAGCTCCCGATTGTGATACGCGAATCGATGGGGATTCTGACACCCACGTTGACGTGAACGTCCACAAGGACAGCGCCTCGCGCCGAAAGCGTAAGCTCGGACACTTCACCCGCCTCAAGTCCCGCCACCGTTACTTTGTCCGTCACTCCAAGGCCACCGACCTCACTGAAGATGATGCCGAACGAGTAGGTCTCGTCTCCGAACCTGGCGCCGCTCAGCCACAGGATGCCGACGACCAGTATCACGAGGGCCAAAGTGAGCACTATCCCTACCCGCACCTCGTTCGCATGTCCTGTCATACATCGCCTCCGGATGTGAGACATCTGACGCGCCGTACGATTCGTCCGCCTTCGATTCCTCGGCCTGGATTCACACGCTTCGATTCACAGACTTCGACCCGTTCCCGGTCTAGTGGAGACCCGCCCCTTCCTTCTCTCGCGGTCCGCTATTCGCGTGCCCGCGCGCGATGAAGTTGCGCACCGCCTCGTCGTCGGTGTTCATGAGTTCGTCGGTCGAACCGACGAACTCTATTCTCCCGCTCTCGACGAGCGCGACCCTGTCTCCGATGAAGCATGCGCTGTGCAGATCGTGCGTAACGACTATCGAGGTGGCGCTGAGCTTGTTCTGGGTATCACGAATCAGTTCGTTTATCTGCTCCGCCATGATCGGATCAAGCCCTGTCGTGGGCTCATCGTAGAGGATGATGTCCGGATTGAGCGCTATCGCCCTTGCGAGCGCCACACGCTTCTTCATGCCGCCCGATATCTCAGAGGGACGCAGTCCGGACAATCCCTCCAAGCCAACGAGACTGAGCTTCTCCTCGATGAGTGCGTCCAGCTCCTGCCCACGCATACCCCGGTGTTCGACCGCCGGCAATCCGATGTTCTCACCCACGGTCATCGAGTCAAACAGGGCCGCCCCCTGGAAGACCATCCCGAAATGCTGTCTTGCCTCGCCAAGTTCCTTCACGCTCATGTCAAAGATGTTCTCGCCGCAAAACAGAACCTCGCCGCGATCAGGTATGAGAAGACCGATGATGTGCTTGAGGAGAACGCTCTTGCCGCAGCCCGATGGTCCCAGAACGACAAGCGTCTCTCCCTCGACAAGTTCCAGACTGAGCCCCCTGAGCACGTGGTTGTCCCCGAACGACTTCCAGAGGTCCCGCACATCAATGAGGGTCCGACCAGACACTACCGCCTCCTCAGGAGAAGATGATCCCATAGATAAGCGTGGTCAGCACGTAGTCGCTGACGAGGATGAGAACACAGCTCGCCACAACTGCCCGCGTGGCCGCTTTTCCCACACCGACCGCGCCGCCTCTCGCCGCAAGCCCTGCTGTGCACCCCATGAGAGCGATGATAAGACCGAAGGCGCATGCCTTGACCAGACCTCCCAGCACATCTCCGGCGTAGAAGAGCGTTCGCATTCCGTCCACGAACACCGTCCCCGAGACATCCAGCGCCACGTTCGAGACGACGTACCCGCCCCCCACGGCAAGTGTATCAGCGAGGATCGTGAGTATCGGAAGCATGATGAGAGCGCCAAGTATGCGGGGCATGACCAGATAGCGATGCGGGTCGATCGCCATCGCCTCCATCGCATCTATCTGCTCGGTGACACGCATCGTGCCGAGTTCAGCGGCGATCGAAGCGCCGACGCGGCCACCCAGGACGAGAGCCGTGAGGACCGGACCGAGTTCGATCACGACAGATTTGAAGATCGCCGTCCCGAGGTAGGCCTTGGGGAGATACTCCTTGAGCTGGTAGGAGACCTGAACGGATGCCACAGCACCAGTGAAGACGGAGGTCACGACGACAAGCGGGAGCGACTCGATTCCGATGCGCTGCATCTGCTCAACCACCAGCCCCATGGATCTCGGCAGGTGACGGATGGAAATCAACGCGCGCCAGAACACGATCCCGGCGGCGCCGACCACGCTGAACATGTTTATCGCTGACTGGCCTATTCTAGCAAAGAAATCCATGGCGACCCCATGTTCCGAACTCCCGGACTCCCGTACTACACGGCAGTCCGTCTGCGATGATCCGCTACAGCTCGTCGAAGGCCTCGTCCGGCCTCATCGTCAGATTCTCGAATCTCGTGCACTCCGAGACAAAGGCGAGCTTGATGGTCCCGGTCGGTCCGTTTCTCTGCTTGCCGATGATGATCTCCGCGATGCCCTGGTTCTCCGGCGTGCGCTCGTACTGCTCGCCGCGGTACACGAACATCACGACGTCGGCGTCCTGCTCGATAGCGCCCGACTCGCGAAGGTCGGACAGTATCGGTCGTCTGTCACCTCCGCGCTGCTCCACGGCCCGTGAGAGCTGCGAGAGGGCCAGAACCGGCACACCGAGTTCTTTGGCGAGAGCCTTGAGCGAACGAGATATTTCGGAGATCTCCTGCTGTCTGTTCTCGACACGTCCCGTGCCTCGCATAAGCTGCATGTAGTCGATGATCACGAGCCCCACGTCCGACTCGGCCTTCAGCCGTCGCGCCTTCGAGCGCATCTCGAGAACCGTCATGGCCGGAGTGTCATCGATGTAGATCTCAGCCTCCGAGAGCAGACCGGCCGCGGTGGTCAGACTGGACCAGTGACGGTCGGCAAGGTAGCCGGTCCTCAGCTTGTGAGCGTCCACATGCGCTTCGCTGCAAAGCATGCGCTGGACGAGCTGTTCCTTGGCCATCTCAAGACTGAAGAGAGCGACCGGGATCTTGTGGACGATGGCGGCGTTCGCGGTGATGTTCAGCGCGAGCGCAGTCTTCCCCATCGACGGGCGCCCCGCGATCACAACGAGGTCCGATTTCTGGAAGCCCGATGTCAGCTTGTCCAGGTCATCGAATCCCGATCCCACTCCCGTCACGTGCTCCTTTTTGTCGTAGAGCTCCTGAATGACCTCGAAGCTGTGCTTCAGGATCTCGCGCATCGGCATGAAGCCCCTGCGCACGCGGGACTGGGCGATGTCGAAGATCATGTTCTCGGCGCGATCGAGGATCTGAGCCGCGTCGCCGCCGGCGTCGTAGGCTTCCTGAACGACCTCGGTCGCGACACTTATCAGACGCCTGAGAACGGCCTTCTCGAGAACGATTTTGGCGTGGTAGCGAACGTTCGCCGCCGTCGCCACGCTCCCGAGGAGCGTCGACAGGTAGGCGGCACCACCGATGTCGTCGAGGTGCTTGCGTCGCTTCAACTCCTGCGTCAGCGTAACGAGATCAACCGCTTCGCTCTTCGAGAAGAGGCCCATCACAGCGGCGAATATCTTGCGGTGTGCATCCGTGTAGAACGATTCGGACGTCAGGAGTTCCGCCCCCGCTCCGATCGCCTCCTCGTCCAGCATCATGGCTCCGAGAACAGCCACTTCGGCTTCGTGGGCCTGAGGCGGGATTCGGTCTGCGGCTCTCACGAGACCAGCGGACTCGGTTGTCTTTCTCAGTGTGGCCATGGCGCCTCCGCCGTGCGCGTGCAACAGTGTCCCGCACGCGCTGCTAGAGCTTGTCGTACTCTCTTCTGATGCGAAGAAAGTCCTCCCACATCGGCCGCTTGTACTTCGGGTCCCTGAGGGCCGCGGCCGGGTGGTAGGTGGGTATCACCAAGAGATCATCCTGCACGTACACCTTGCCCCGCAGGCTTCCCATCGATCCTTTGACACCGAGCAGGGTCTGCGTCGCCGGAAGCCCAAGTGTGCATATGATGCGTGGGGCGATCATGTCGATCTGCTTTGCCAGGAATGAGACACAGGCCTCGATCTCGTTCGAAAGGGGCGTCCTGTTGTTGGGGGGACGACACTTCAGTATGTTGCAGATGTAGACATCCTCACGGCTGAACTCAGCCGCCTCGATTATCTTGTCGAGAAGCGCTCCCGCTCTGCCCACAAAGGGGATCCCCTCCCTGTCCTCATTCGCCCCAGGCGCCTCGCCGATGAACATTATGTCTGAGCTCGTGTTGCCCGTACCGAAGACGACGCTGATCCGCGTCCCGGCCAGTTCGCACTTCTCACACGCGAGAGCGGCGCGCTTGACCTCATCGAGAGACGTGCAGCTCCCGAGTTCTGATTCTCCGGCGAACATATCCGTGCCTGCCGTCTCCGGACCGAGCGCGAGCTTGACTCTGATGGGCTCAAGTTCAGGAAGCTCTGCCGCCTTCTCCCGCACACTCAGCTTCTTAGGAAGCTCTGGCGGCTCACTCGGCTTGTCGGCGGAACGTGATTCCCGCGGAACGCCCTGTCCCCTCGGAGCATCCTGCACCCGTGAAGCCTCCGGCTTCTCACGAGGCCCTTCGGCTCGGGCCTCGCCCCCGTCGGGTGGAACGCACGATCTGACGGTGGCCGCTGTCTCAGCCGAGAGGCATATATCCTTCTCCCCTGCCTGGGCGAGCTGTGTCAGGTAGCTCGCAAGGAGCGCCCGTGGATCATCGTGTCTCGCTCCGCTCATCGGCGCCTGTCCCATCCGAGTTCGCTGATAGCCTCTGTGAGAATCACGTCGGCGAGGTCCGCTTTCGACATCTTCGCAAGCTCGTTCTCGCGGCCGGACCGCGTCAGGATGACGGCCACGTTTGTATCGGTGTCGAATCCGGCGCCCTCTACGAGCGGGTTGTTCACGACAACGATGTCCAGATCCTTGTCGATGAGTTTGCGTCTGCCCTCCTCGACCTCGGCGCTCGTCTCAAGCGCGAAGCCGACGACGCCCTGCCCCTCGCGACGCGCGCTCACAACTTGAGAGAGGATGTCTTCCGTTCGCACGAGTTCGAGCGTCAGTTCCTCGGTTGTCTTCTTGATCTTGACCTCTGATGGCCTGGCGGGACGGTAGTCCGCCGGCGCCGCGGCCATGATGAGGAGGTCCGCGTCCACGAAGCTCTTCATCACCGCGTGGAGCATCTCTTCAGTGGTCTCCACACTGACGTACTCGGCGCCGTCCGGTGGATTGAGCGACGACGGTCCCGATACGAGGACGACATTTGCTCCTCGTCTGAGCGCACGCTCCGCGAGCGCGTACCCCATCTTCCCGCTTGATCGATTGCCGATGAATCGCACCGGATCCACAGGCTCTCGTGTCGGCCCGGCAGAGACAAGGATGCGGCGACCGGCCAGATCCTGCTTCGGAAGAAGAAGGTCCAGTGCTGTTCCAACAATGCTCTCCGGGTCGGCAAGCCTGCCCTTCCCCACGGCCCCACTCGCCAGCCTCCCGACCTCTGCCTCGGCGAAGATGACTCCGCGCGCCTTGAGCGTCTCCACGTTCGCCCGTACCGCATCTGATTCCATCATGCGCACATTCATCGCCGGCGCCACGATTACCGGGCATGTCATCGCCACGAGTTCCGTCGAGAGGAAGTCGTCCGCCACGCCGTTGGCCATTTTTCCGATGATGTTTGCGGTCGCAGGGGCGATGATGGCCAGGTCGGTGGCTTCGGCCAGGTGAACGTGCTTGAGGCGTTCAGATCCGGACGCGGCTTCCTCAAGTGAAGCCACGCCCTTCTTCGCGTCGGGGAACATGCCCACAATGACTTCGTTGCCCGACAGCGTCTCAAAAGTGAGGGGCGTCACGAACCGTGTTGCATTCTCCGTCATTATGACGATCACGGTCGCGCCCTGTCCAACCAGCCTCGTGACGATCAGCGGCGCTTTGAAGGCCGCGATGCTGCCGGTCACCCCGAGGACTATGGTCTTGCCACTGAGAGGTACGGACATCAGGATTCGCGCTCCGGGGGTGGTCTACTTCTCCGTCTTCTCTGCTTTCTTTGCTTTCTCTGCCTTCTCGTCCGACTCAGCTCCCTCGCCCTCCGCCGTCTCCTGGACTTCAACGTCCTCGTCCGGCTCGACAGCCTCGAACTCCACCTTCCCATCGGAGAGGAGGGTGATCGCCAGCGACGCTACCTTGGCTTCCGGATCTTCCCGCTCGCTCGCCGGGATGGCATGGAGCCGGCGTGCCACCTTCGCGGCCAGCACAGCGCCTGCGTACTCGTTCTTCACATGCTTCAGCAGTTCCCGCTTCCTCAGAGGATCCATGAATCTACTCCAGTCCTGGTTTCTTTGCCTGTCTTTCCATGTCGAGCAACTGCGCGCGACGTCTTCTCTCCATCTTGACTATGTCGCGGATCTCCGCCACGGCACGTTCCAGGTCATCATTGATGACCTCACGATCGTAGCGACCCGCCCACTTGAGCTCCTCCCTCGCGTTCTCGAGACGCGTCTCTATGACATCGGCGACATCCGTCGCTCTTGCGCGGAGACGCAGCTCCAACTCCTCGAATGAAGGAGGCACAACGAAGATGAGCAGGGCCTCCGGGAACGCATGTTTGATCGACGTGCCTCCCTGCACATCGACATCCATGATGACATCTTGCCCTGCCAGCATCAGATCTGTAATGACGCTCTTTCGTGTTCCGTATCTGAATCCATGCACGACCGCCCACTCGGCCAGAACATCGCTCTTAAGAAGCCGGCCGAACTCCTCCCGTTCCACGAACTCGTAGTGCTCGCCGTCTACCTCGCCACTGCGTGGCGGTCGAGTCGTGATGGAGATGGAATAGGAAATCACCTCGTCATCGGCCAGGAGCATCCGACAGATCGTGGACTTTCCGACTCCGGATGGACCCGATACAACTATCGGAAAACCTTTCCGCAAGATCATCTCCCGAAGAGCGAGCCATCGCCACGCCGTCCACTACGAATCCGGACGGTCATCCCCACCCTCAATCCTCTGTGTAATGGTCTCGGGAGCAACGGCGGACAGGATAACGTGATCGCTGTCTGTCACGATGACGGCACGCGTTCGCCGCCCCTCTGTGGCATCTATGAGCCTGCCGGTCTCGCGAGCATGGTCCTTCAAGCGCTTCACGGGAGCGGAGCCGGGCGCAATCACGGCCACGATGCGGCGTCGCGCCACGACGTTTCCGAACCCTATGTTTAGAAGCACCGTGTTCATGTGAAGGGCCTCCGCGCTGCCACTCTGCCGGTCGCCTACAAGCTACTCGACGTTCTGCACCTGCTCCCTGAGCTTCTCTATCTCTTCCTTGAGCGAGAGCCCGGCCGACGCCATGTCGACGTCCGCGTTCTTGGAGCCTATGGTGTTCGCCTCCCGGTGCATCTCCTGAACGAGGAAGTTCAGTCTCTTCCCGACCGGCTCGCTCGAGGTGAGTGTCTCACGAGCGTGCTCTACGTGAGCCAGAAGCCGCACTATCTCCTCAGTGAAATCGGCCTTCTCTGCCGCCGATGCCAATTCCTGTGCGAGGCGCCCCTCGTCAACGGCCACGCCGTCAGTCATGAATGACCGTATCCGCTCCATCATCCGTTCCTTCATGGCCTCGGACGCTCGTGGAGCCGCGGCCTCGACTTTGTGAACGATTGACTCGATCGTGTCCACGCGGCCTGAGATATCGCGGAGAAGCTTCTCCCCCTCTATCTCCCTCATCGAGACCAGCTGCTCCATGGCGCCGGCCATGACCGGTTCCACAATGCCCCACAGCTCATCGGCCTCGGGATTCTCCTCCTGCTGCTCGAATATCTGAGGGAAGCGCGCCAGCGTAGCGATGTTGATGTCGCCCGCAAGTTTGAGTTCACTCGATAGCGCTCTGAGTTCGTTAACGAGCTCGCCGGCAACCGTGGCGTTGATGGAGGCTCCATTGGCAGCCGATTTGTCGCGCCATTCGATGTAGACGGTCACGCGCCCTCTATCGAGGGTTGATTCCACATATCGGCGCACTCTGTCCTCTACGCGGAGCAGAAGCCGCGGCGCCTTCACCTGTAAATCGAGAAAGCGCTGGTTGACAGAACGCACCTCAACTCTGATACGCCTCCCGCCGTCGGCGGACTCGGCGCTTCCGTAGCCGGTCATGCTCCTGAGCACAGGCACACCCCTCCTCAGTTTTGAGTAGATTGATACTATAGCCCCTGATCGCCCTGGAGTCAACGCGTCAGCCGACGGTGTTGCACGTCAGGGGTACTGCGGCTATACTGCGGCTTGCTGCCAGATCCAAGGCTTGGTGACCACCGGAAGGCCTTGGCGGACCGATACCCACTCGGAGAATGCCCGTGAATCGAGCCCTCTTGTCTCGACTGATTGATGAGATCTCCCCTCAGATGGCCGGAGCGGGCATCATCCGCGTCCACTGGCTGGCCGATGATGCGCTGGCGCTCAAGCTCACCGCTCCCAACCCAACCTTCCTCGTCATCTCTGTTTCCCGTGCCCTCCCCCTCATCTTCCTCGGAGATACATGCCCTCCTCCGATCGGAGTGAAGGGTGATCAGTCAAGGGATCTCGAGCGCGAGCTCAAGGGAGCGACGATCCAATCCGTGGTGGCGGCCCCGGATCGCACGGCCGTCGAGTTCTCACTCTCCCGCACACACACGACCGGCCTTGAGACGAAGCGAACGCTTGTCGTTGAACTTGGTTCGAGACCAGGCATCGTCGTGCGTCCGACCGGCCAACCGCGTCCGAGCGAGGATGAGGAACACAGCACATCGCCACAGGAGCCGACCGCAGACTATACTGGGGAGGTCCTTGTCACATCCTGGTCCGACAACCAGGAGCGCACGCATGTCAGACTGTCGGACCAACAGGCCGACGACGCTCACGCGGGCGACACGAGGACGTTCAGCTCGGTCAATGAGGCCGCGGCGCATGCCTTCAATACGTTCTTCGATGTCATCAGCATGGACCACAGACGCGCAGCGGTCTCTAAGCTCGTTCTCAAACGTCTCGCGCGGAAGCGGCGCGCGATCGCCAAGGTCAAGGCGGAGATAGCCGACTCACAGAACGCAGACGAACACCGCATGAAGGGGCAGCTGATCCTTGCCAGAAAGGGCGACATCCCCCGGGGCGACCGGGTTGCTCGCCTCAAGGATTTCGATGAGAGTTCTATCGTAGAGGTAGCGATCAACCCATCTCTCTCCCCCATCCAGAACGCCGAGAACTACTTCAAGCGCGCGAAGAAGGCCGAGAAGCGCGCTGCAAAAGCCCCGGCACGGCTTGGAGAGCTGGAAGCAGAAGCCGAGAGCCTCGAGGCCGTGGGCGCCTCGATCGCCGAGGCATCCGTCGAGAGGCTCGCGGAGATCGAGAAGCGTTTCGGGACGAAGGTTGCTGCTGGACCACGCGGGGCCGTGAAATCGCGCGGGAAGACCGCTCCTCCGCGCGCGCACTTCCGCACATACGTGGTCAGCGGTGGCTGGGAGGTTCTCGTGGGCCGCACGAACAAGGACAACGATGTCCTCACCCACCGAATAGCAAACCAGGGCGACCTCTGGTTCCACGCGCATCAGGCAGCGGGCTCGCATGTCATCCTGAGGATTCCAAGCGGGAAGGCACGGCCCGATCGCAGGGCCATCCTTGAGGCGGCGGCCATCGCCGCCTTCCACAGCAAGGCGGGACGCTCATCAAAGGTGTCCGTGAGCTACACGGAGAAACGACACGTAAGAAAACCGCGAGGCGCCAAACCCGGGCTCGCGGTGATCTCGCGTGAGAAGACCGTAATGGTGAGACCTCAGATCCCGCAGACGTAGTCGCTAGGTCATCGAAGATGACACGGCATCGAAGATGACACGGCATCGAAGATGACACGGCGCCGAAGGCGCCACCTACACCCCATCCACGTATTCCCTGTGCCAGAGTTCGAGCGACAGTAGCGCCATCAGCACACCACTCGAACTCGAGTAGTACCTGACGTCATCCGAGAAGAAGCTGTTCAGAACCCCGGCCAACCCCTCTCTTGAGAAGTACCCTCGCTCGATTGTGCGCCTGTCCGTCAGGACGTCCGTAATCGTATCTCTCAGTTCCCCGGCGAACCACTGATCACGCGGGATTGCGAAGCCGCTCTTGCCCGGCGCAAGCGTTTCGTCCGGAAGAAGACCGAGCAGCGAGCGACGGAGAATGGCCTTCTGAATGGGGCCGTGGATCCGATCGCCCAGCGGCAGCCCGCGCGCGAAGTCAACCAGGTCCCTCTCAAGATAGGGCATCCTGCACTCAAGGGAATGGGAGGAGCAGGTCCGCTCCACCTTCGGCAGTAGACAATCGTGAAGATAGAAGTGGACATCGAAGTGCAGGTACTGCTCAAGCGGATGCCGCCCGCGCGCGCGCTCCATCACAGGCAGTACATTGCGCGACGAGGGAACCGACCTGGTGAGTTTGAAGAACCCCGGCGAGTAGAGTGAACGTTGTACCATCATGGGTGCGATCCGGGGCTCGTAGCTGATCTCACCCGGATCGAGTGAATCCCGATAGAGTTTCCGCACGATCTTCGATGTCGTTCTCTCGTTCGCCGCAGTGATCGGGAGCCTCCGAAAGATGTGCTTGAGACCGCTTCTGCGAAGCGTTCGTCTTCGCCACCCGGGCGCCTGGATGCTCTTGAGAAGAGTGGCGTGTCTGCTACTCCCGCCGAGAATCTGATCCGGACCGTCCCCGGTAAGCACGACACCCACCTGATTCGCCGCAACCTCGGCTCCGTGGTAGCTGGGGAAAGCGGACGAGTCTTCAAAGGGCGAATCGAACACGTTCACAAGACGGCTCATCAGGGGCACGAAGTCGGACACCTTCAGGATCGATGAACTCCAATCCAGGTCGAGACGGCGCGCGATCTTCTCGGCTGCCGATATTTCACTGTAGCGTTCATCGTCGAAGCCGACGGTGAAGGCCTTGGGCCCAGCGCCAAGGACCGAACTCAGAATCGCGCAGACGCCCGCCGAGTCAACTCCCCCGCTCAGGAACGCTCCCGGCGTTTTGAGACCGTCGGCACACTTCCTGACGGCGTCTGTGAATAGGCCGCAGAACCTGGCGACGCGCTTCGCTTCAGACAGGCCGTGCGCCGAGTCGTCGAAGTCGAAACGCCAGTACTGCTTTGAGGTTGTGCTATCGCTCCGGACATCGAGCAGGCCGCCAGGATCCACCTGCAGGATGTCCTTGAACATCGTTTCCGGATGTGGGACATAGCCGAACGATAGGAGGTCGTTGATGGCCGGAGCATTCACTTCGGTATCGACAAGTCCGCTCGCGAGGAGAGCCTTGATCTCCGATGCGAACAGGCAGAGACCGCCTGAGACCACATAGTAGAGTGGCCGGACTCCCATCCGGTCTCTTGCGAGGATGAGCCGTCGCCTCTCACCGTCCCAGACGGCAACGGCGAAGTGTCCGTTCAGGAGACGAGCGAAGTTCTCACCCGACTTTCGGTAGGTCTCGGTAATCAGGGCCTCGGTTGGCGTCATCCGCCCAACATCAGAAGTAGCGCCACCAGGAGCAACGCCGGCAAGAGCAAGGCCGTTGATCCCGGGCGCCTCAAAGAGAACACCGCCGAGGATGCAGGCCATGGCGGTATCCGGTGCTTCCGTCTCGGTCGCTTCCACAAGAGAAGAATCAGGGCCGCCCGGGAGGCGGACGGCGAGGGCGGCCTCGGAGCCCACGAAAAAACGGCGCTCGCTGGCGCCGCGGTGCGCGATTGTAGCCGACATGTCCTGCAGAACCCGTCGTTTCTCACTCGGGTTCAGTCTACCCTCGAAATCCACAACTCCACATATGCCGGCCACGGGCGTCTCCCACCAATGCTACTCAGGCGCGCTTTCTCGCCACACAATAGAGCCAGCTGCTGTCGGTGCATGGCTTCTCAATGTCGACGATGTTGCCCTTGAGATCGTAGGTCTCCATAAGCTCGAAGCCGACGTCTTCGAGCTGCGCTGCCAGATGCCGGTGCGTGATGTAGTAAGTGACGAGACCGAAGTTGTGCGATGGATCATTGATTATCTCGTACGTCTCCTCACTGCGCTCGAACTGGCGGTCGTGCCGACGGTTCCTGGTGCGTCGGTAGTACCTGACGATTCTATGTGCAAGCGCGAAGGGGTCGATGGTGAAGTGGAAATCCGGTTCCTTGACCGCGCCAACGTACTCCCTGTTGTGAGTCGAGAAGGAGAACAGTCCGCCGTCTCTCAAGACGCGATGCACCTCACGAAGACCGATGATTCGGTCCTCATGAGAGACCGAGTCCATCCCGTTGTTGGCGAAGTTCGCGAAATCGAAATGGCCATCCTCGAAGCGGGACATGTCTCTGACGTCTCCGAAGCTGCAGTCGATGTTACCGCAGAACTCCAGGCACTGCCTGACCATCTCGTGGGAGTAGTCGATCGCCACGTACTCACGCGCCCACTTGGTCAGAAAGACCGCCGTCCTGCCGGCGCCACAGCCGATGTCCAGCAGGCGACTCTCCGAGATCTCGCCACGGTACTTGACATATATCATCACCTCGGGCATTTGGAGGGTGCTGTGCACATACGTCGAAGCCGTGCGCTCAGCACCGTAGCATTGCTTGTTTACATCGTCGTAGCCCGTCATTCACCCACCTCCGTGCGATTGGGATAGCACGAAGAAACAAAGCAAGAAGGGTGCCGAACCCCTCATCCCCTCTTCGCTACGCGTCTCGCCGCCCGTTGAGATCGTCCTCTATCTGTCCCATCGTCTTGGCGCTCCCGTTCAGACGGTACTCGATGGCGTTCAGGATCCAGAACTGGAAGTGCTCAACACGCGACTGCTTGTGGATCATCCATATGATCTTGATCGAAACGAGGAGCACTCCGAGTTCGACCGAGAAGATTGGAGGAAGCGGGACGGGGATGCCTCCCACGTGCCGCACGACATCGATGACGAAGAGACCCACGATCGTCGCGATGAACAGCCCATTGATCATCGCGTCCCGTTTGTTCGACGTCGTGCCGCCGATCTGACCCACGAGACGTTTGATCTTCTCCTTCTCTTTTCGGAACTGCTCAAGCTCTTTCTGAAGCTGCGCCGTCCCGGACGAACTACTCTCATTGCTCATTCAGACTCCCCCATTGGAAGTAGCGTACTGGTCATCGAACGTGACCATACGGAGGATTAGCGATCTTGGCGGTCTTGTCAAGACGTGCCCGTTTCTTGATGTTCAACGTTCGCTGTGGTATACTGAGTTGGTAGTTGTTTCAGCGGACTCGACCCCAACTCAAAGCGGCGACCCCCCAGCCGTATCACGAATCAGCGCAGCAAAGGGAGCACTGGAATGAGCAGAACGCATCTGATCCACCGTCTGGTCCTGATAGGACTGGTCATTGCCTTGGCGGTCCCGTTCACGTCGCAGGCCCAGATACCTGCGCAGTACGATCTCCGCGATGTAGAGGGAGTCAACTACGTCACGACGGTCAAGAGCCAGGAGGGAGGTACATGCTGGACGTTCGGGGCGATGTCGGCCATCGAGGGGAACCTCATGATGACGGGCGTCTGGGCGGCCGCGGGTGAGACGGGAGAACCGAACCTCGCGGAGTACCATCTCGACTGGTGGAACGGATTCAACCAGCACTACAACCAGGACACCTATCCCCTGGCGGGGGGCCTCGAGGTCCATCAAGGCGGCGACTACCGCGTCACCACGGCGTACCTCTCGAGGGCAGAAGGTGCGGTCCGCGATGAGGACGGTCAATCGTACAGCACGCCACCGCTCAGGGCGTTCGAGACCTACCATTACTACTACCCCAGAGACGTGGAGTGGTATGAGGCAGGCGAGAGCCTGGAGAATATCGACGACATCAAGCAGGTCATCATGGATCACGGTGTCATCGCGACCGCCCTCTGCTACGACAACCAGTTCATCACAAACTACATTCACTACCAACCACCGTCCAGCATCATCGAGCCGAACCACGGCGTATCCATCATCGGATGGGACGACAGCAAGAGCACGCAGGCGCCCCAGGGTCCTGGTGCGTGGCTCGTCAAGAACAGCTGGGGCAGTGGCTGGGGATACAGCGGCTACTTCTGGATCTCCTACTACGACAAGCACTGCTGCCAAAATCCGGAGATGGGCGCCATCTCGTTCCAGAACGTAGAACCGTTCGCATACGAGAACATCTACTACCACGACTACCACGCGTGGCGCGACACGCTGACGACCGCATCCGAAGCGTTCAACGCCTTCACGGCGGTCGGTGACGAACTCCTGCAGGCAGTGAGCTTCTTCACGGCAGTCGACAACGTTGACTACGTGGTGAACGTCTACGACGACTTCGTCGGTGGAGAACTCCAGAGCCTCCTGACTACGCAGTCGGGCGCTTGCGAGCGCGCCGGCTTCCATACGGTCGATCTCGCTACACCCGTGATCCTCGGGACCGGTGGCGACTTCTACACATACGTCAGCTTCTCACATGGTGGTCATCCCTACGACCGCACGTCGGATGTACCCGTTCTTCTCGGCGCCGACTATCGGGTCATAGTGGCATCGACCGCAGACGCCGGTGAGAGCTACTACAAGAGCGGCGACGACTGGCTCGATTTCTACGACTTTGATGACGGAGCATGGAGTCAGACCGGCAACTTCTGCATCAAGGCGCTCACGATCGACGCCGGACTGAGCGTGACCCCAACGAGCGACTTCAAGTCCGAGGGACCGGCCGGCGGGCCGTTCTCACCGACAAGCACCGAATACGAGATGGAGTACAGGGGTGATGAGCCGATCAGCTTTGAGGTCACGGTGATCGATCCACTGGTGTCATGGATCACACTCTCAGGTGACACCGGGGGCTTCCTTGCTCCTGGGGGCGCGGCCGGCGTTACCGTAACGATCAACAGCAACGCGGAGCTCCTTCCTGACGGCGCCTATGTTGCGAATATATGGTTCAGGAACCTCACGAACGGGCTGGGAGACGCGATACGCGACGTCGTCCTCGCCGTCGGCACGAGTGAGAAGCAGTACGAATGGACGCTCGATACGGACCCGGGTTGGTCGACCGAGGGAGAATGGGCGTACGGACAGCCGACCGGTGGTGGCGGCCAGTACGGAGAACCGGATCCGACGGCCGGACACACGGGCGCCAATGTCTATGGATACAACCTGAGTGGCGACTACCCCAACGGTCTATCTCAGATGCATTTGACGTCAGGACCGATAGACTGTCAGGATCTATACAATGTCCGGCTCAAGTTCTGGAGATGGCTCGGCGTCGAGCATCCCGACTACGACCACGCGTCGATTGGCGTGAGCACGAACGGCGCCGACTGGATGACGGTCTGGGAGAACACGGCCGAGATCACCGACGCGGAGTGGATGCAGATGGAGGTCGATATCTCGTCCGTCGCCGATGACGCAGAAACGGTTTACGTCCGATGGACGATGGGAACTACGGACGGCGGATGGATGTACTGTGGATGGAACATCGATGATATCGAGATATGGGGCATCTACGCTGACAGTTCAGGAGTTCAGGATGACACCGGTCTGATCCGTGAGGCCAGGCTTGACCCCGTCATGCCGAACCCATTCAATCCGACCGCCACGATCTCGTTTGCGCTTCCCGAGCCGGGCGACGTTGAGATCGCGGTCTACGATCTGACCGGACGCCTGGTGACTGTGCTTGAGCATGGCCCACGTGACGCGGGCACGCACGCGATCGAGTGGCACGGAACTGACGCAGAGGGAAGAAGGCTCAGCTCCGGCGTCTACTTCGTGCGGCTCTTGAGCGGAGACACGGTGGCCGTGCGAAAGATGGTGATGGTTAAGTAGATCTCCCTGGTCAGGTCCTCCGCCCCATGCGGATGACCTGACCAGTATCATGACCCATGCGCCGGAGGACAACTCGTCGGTGAGGAGGTTCCCCCTTGAGACTGCTACTTGTCGCTACCCTTGTTCTTGTCATCTCACTGCCCGCAATCGCGCAGGACGTCAATGGAAGCCTCGAGATGATCGACGGCAAACCGGTCCTCAAAGTGTGGGGTACGCACGCGGAGCGCGGCTACGCTGCGGGTTATCTCATGGGTGAGAGCGGCAAGGAAGTCTTCGAAGACTACATGGTCGCCTACGTCTGCGGGGGGAGCCCCCTCATCTACAACTACTACCGGAGCACGTATCTGAGCAACTTCGCGGTCGACGCCAGGTACCAGCAGGAGGTCGACTACACGCTGTTGGGCATGACCAATGCCGGCGTGGATCTCTACGTCGGCACACTCGGCCGAAACATGGACGCAACCGACATCCTTGTCTCGAACGCCATCGTGGATCTGAGCCAGAGGAATGGCGTCTACTTCGGCTGCTCCAGCATGTCAAGCTGGGGGCAAAGCACGATCAATGATCCCACGCTCGGGGGCCACCTCGTCATCACACGGCACCTCGACTGGAGCAAGCACCCGACCCTCACGGATAACCCCGCTCTCGTCGTGCACTTCCCGGCGGAGTCCGATGAGCAGCCCTGGCTGTCAATCGGCTACGCGGGGTTCTTCGGAGCGCTGTCATCCGTCAGTGAATCCGGGGTCGCTGCCTTCATGGACATGGGAAACAGCAATGCGGGAACGACAGGCGCCCCGTACCAGCCCATACTCTTCACGATAAGAAGCGGAATGGAGATGGCGGACTACGACGGTGACGGGAGCCACTCGCCTGATGATGTGACCGCCGCCATCCAGGACCGCACTCGCCGTGGCGGCAACATCATCCATGCCACTATGGATGACGGCGTGGGATCGCGCCCAATCGTCATCGAATGCAACAACGCTGCAGGAGTCGCTACGCGGGACCAGTCGGACAACACGGTCGTGCCCGGCGACAACCTCGTTGCCACAAACCACTTCCGTGCGCTCTACTCCCCCACGTTCTGCTCGCGCTACGACGCCCTCGTGGATTCGCTGACTGCGAATCCGGAGATCTCACCTGCGCGAAGCTGGAACGTAATGGCGGGCGCTGCGGGGACCTTGTCGAACATCCAGGCCATACAGTACATCGAATCCGAGGGACTCCTCTATTGGGCGATGGACACCTACTCGCAACCTGCATACACGCAGGAGCCGACGGAGTTCGATTTGGACGAGCTCTTCATGAACCCGACGGAAGTCAGCGATGTAGTATCGCTATGCGAACTTGCACAGCCAAGACCCAACCCCTTCAATCCGACGACCACACTGACCTACACACTGGTGCATACGGACATCGTGACACTTGCCGTGTACGATATTTCCGGACGGCTCGTGAAGACACTGGAGAGCGGGCCACGCGGCCCCGGCGAGCACACGACCGTCTGGATGGGTCGTGATGAATCGGGGCGTGAGCTAGGCTCCGGCGTCTACTTCGTGCGGCTCTTGACTGGAGACACGGTGGCCGTGCGGAAGATGGTGATGGTCAAGTAGCTCTCCTGGATCAGGTCATCCGTCCGTCCGTAGTCAGCGCCATGATGCGGGCTTCAGGAAGGAACGAAGCTGCCTTGACCGCAGGAATAGCAGATGGCTCCCGGAGGAAGTGGCGCCGCGAGCGGATCACAAGCGCTCTTCATCTAGCCGGAGTCCGCTACTGGACAGCCTCCCTTCTCCCGGCCGCCGTGGGCACGACGCTCCCGCTCTGGCTACGCCCATAGGGCTTCTCATTCCGCTGGCTTGGCGCGCTGGAGTTCCTCTTGGCGACAGTGCTGATGCACTCGGGTTTCTCGTTCCTGCAGGCGCGGTTCGAGCGCAGAACCACTGAAGAGTGGTCCGAGGCCAGGCTTCTCGGGACGGCGCTCACGTGCATCAGTCTGGCGTGCTTCCTGGGACTGCACTTGAGCAGGTTCACGACGGGGAGTATCTTCATCGTCTACGGACTCACGACCATCTTCGCC
The DNA here is from genome assembly GCA_964521425.1 of uncultured bacterium. Lineage (GTDB taxonomy): Bacteria > Joyebacterota > Joyebacteria > Joyebacterales > Joyebacteraceae > Joyebacterum. The sequence continues at coordinate 45,273 of CAZFRO010000001.1, read as the reverse complement.
GGACTGCTTTATGTGGCTCCGCCCGCAAGCTTCTCACAACGCGCGGGTGGCGAGATCGTGGTCGCAATGTCCCTGAGCCTCATTCCCGTTCTGGGAGCCTACCTGGTTCAGACGGGTGATCTCACCAGGACCGTGTACCTCGCTGCGCTGCCAATCTACGCAGCGACCGGCCTGTGGGTTTGGACGGGAGAGATGGTCAGTCGGAGCCGCGATGAGGAAGCGGGACGTGAGACGCTGGTCACCGTTTTCGGCGCGCGCTTCTCCGGACGCGTTGTAGTGCCTGCGATCTCAGTCCTACTCTGCGTGACACTCTTGCTGGCCGTTCTGTCATCATCGGTAACGCCATTGGCACTGGCCGCGCTCTTCTTGTCGGGAGTCGCCTGGAGGGTCGTGGCCGCGTCCCGGAACGCCTACGCGGACGCCTCGCAGATGCTCAGGGCACGCGCCGGGGCGTTCATCGTACACTTGGGACTATGTATGATCCTCGCCGCATCATCGCTCGGGGCGGCGTTTCGCTAAGATTAGGCGGATGCCGCGCAGTGGAGTGTGCACATGGCGCTTCTAAGCAGGGATGAGATCGAATCAACGATCAGGTCACTCCGGAGGCGCGCGTTCACAGTTCTCGATTTCGGTGACGCGCTCAAGTGTTGCCATCCGGATCTGTGGGCAGGGCTCGTGAGTCGGTTCGGGGAGTTCGGGGAGAAACGTCGGTACACGGTGAGCACGTATCTCTCCAACCGGCTCGAGGAATACTCGCGCCGGGACGACGGGCTGCTTGAGCGCCATCCGCACTACGGGGAAGATCGGGACGAGGGTTATCGTCGGCCCACGTCGGAGGAGAGAAGACGCTTCGGAAGTCCGTGGATTGCAGTGTACAAGAGGAGCAGCGAATGAAACGAGTTGTCGGAATCGGCGGGGTCTTCATCAAGTCCAATGCTCCGGAGGAACTCAAGGCCTGGTACCGGACCCACCTGGGAATGGACATCCAAGACTGGGATGGAATGGTATTCCACTGGAGTACACCAGACAACCCTAGCGCCAATGGAGCGACAATCTGGAGCGTCTTTGAGGGTTCCTCGCCGTACTTCGACCCGAGCAAGGCGCAGTTCATGGTCAACTATCGGGTGGAGGACCTGCATGCAGTTCTGGATGCCCTCAGGACGGAGGGCTGCAATGTGGATACAAAGACCGAGGAGTCGGAGTTCGGTAAGTTCGGGTGGGTAATGGACCCTGATGGCAATCGGGTTGAGCTGTGGGAACCTCCATCTAGCCCAGTGGAAGATTGAATGACAGAAGGGGATTGGCTGCAACCTGACTAGCGCATGCAGCCGCCGAACTCAATGCTGAGGAGGAACGATGGGCGAACTCTATGGTCAACTTGCGGGTATCAGCGCTGTACTGGCTGGGTTTGCTATCACCTTCCTCGCCCTGCTTCTCGGCCATAAGGAACACAGCCGGTGCTTGGCTTCCTCGATTGCCGTGACCATCGCAGCTGCGGCGAATCTGTTGGTCTCAGCCCTCGGCTGGTCGCTCATGAGTTCACTCCTGATACAGGTCGGTGGTCAGCAGGGGACCGCGGCGCTGCAAGATCCTGAGTTCTACTGGGTTGCCGGTGGACACCGCATGCTCTCGTTTACGTTCGTAAGCGGGCTCCTGTTCCTCTTCTCCATGCTAGGGCTCAGCGGATGGTTGCGAAGCCGCGCACTCGGCATCTTCTCCACCGCGAGTGCCGTTGCTGCGGCGCTCACTGTCTGGCGCATCCTTCGCCACGTGATCAACTAGACATCTGAGCTTGTACGAGAGGAATGCAAATGAGACTGGCATTCGCCGAGGTTCAGTCGTTCGTCTCCGATCTGGCGGCAGCGAGAGACTTCTACGAGCAGATCCTTGGGCTTCAGCTCAAAGAGAAGACCGACAAGTGGCTCCTCTTCGATGTCTCAGGAACGACATTGGTTCTCATGTCCGGGGCTGAGCAGCGGCCCTACCGCGGCTCGTACGGTTCGAAGAGCGGAACAGTGTTGTGCCTGCTCAGCGAGGACATAGATCGGGACTACGCCACGCTGAAGGAGCAGGGCGTCCTCTTCCTTTCATCTGTGAACGAAGTCGCCGAGGGCAGGTACGTAGGCTTCCAGGACCCGGACGGGAATCTGCTCGAGCTGATACAGAAGTGATGCGGGTATCCGACGAGCAGGGCTGCCAATCTGCATCCACAGTGAAGCGGGTTTTCACGACCTCACGTAGAGGATCGAGTTGCCGTCCTTCCCCACCGGTGCGATAGCGCCCATCTCTCTCAGGCAGTAGGCCATCTTCTGCGCGACCCATCGTGGGTGACCGATGGCCTCCGCAAGATCTGACGTGGGAAAGGGCTCCTTGAGATCAGGGGGAATCAGCTCGCGCATCGCGTCGGGACCATCGAACAGCCGGCTCTCGACGACCTCCACGAGCCTGCGCTCCTCCGTCACCCATCCGCGCTTGCGCCAGCCCTTCTTCCCGTCGAAGCGCCTGATCTCCTCCTCGCGAATCAGAAGCACCTCAAGAGAGAAGCGCGGACAGGACAAGAGCTTCGGGAAGCTCACAAGCTCGACGAACACATGCTCGAGTCCGCCGTGCTTCGGGGATTTCCGACGTGTCTCTTTGCCCCGGCGTTTCTTGGGGAGCTTCACGATCCACTTGTCGACGGCAACCGGACATACGAGCCTGACGTCGTGGCTCTCAGTGAGCTTCCTGAGTTTCCGTTTGAGGGGGGTGAATCCGCCGGTCTGGATCTCGATGAGGAGGTCACCGCGCACGATATCGATCTGATAGCCGTCAACGGGCACTTCGAGGACATCACCCGGCTCCGAGTACCACTCCTTGAGAGATGCGTGGAGCGGTCTCTCGTTGAGCGTACCTATCAAACGCTGTGTGAGAGCCTCGGGCATTGTCTTCCACTTGATCTCTGTGTGAGAGCCTCGGGCATTGTCTCCCACCTGACCGCTGTGTGAGAACCTCGGACATCGCCGGCGCTACTCCGGAGCGAACTCCACCTCGACTGTCACGATGACGTGCGGACCAAGATCGAGCTTGAGCTGACGGCCTCCGGACACTGCTATCTGGTCTTTCCGTTCCTCAAGGAGGTTCGTCTCCCAGGCAGAGCGGACCGGAAGACCGAAGGTCAAGGTCTCCGTGATCTCCTCCGCCGTCTCATTGAACAGGCGGACGATCAGCGTGTCCCCGTGTTCGTGGCGCTTGACCGCTGTCACCACCGCGCGAGCATTGTCCTTCTGGAGCAGGCTCACGCCTCCCGGGATGTGGCCATCCTCGATGCCCTGCTTGGTCAGAACGGGCGTGCGCCATCGCTGCGACAACGACCGCAATCCGAAAGCGACATGGTCCCCTGAGAATGGAACGACCGCGTACCGGAAGCGCTGCTCACCGACGCACTGGGCGTCCGGAGTGTGGACCGTCGGGCCCGCGTTCGTGGAACGGCGGGTCTCGAAGTCGTCGCGAGAGAGCCACCCGACTGCGCGAAGAAGCGTCAGTGAGAGAACCACACCATCTGCATCAGTCGTCGCGGCTATCTCCGGAAGCCCTCGATTCAGGACTGCGAGCCCCTTCTCGCCATCCTCGATGAGCGAGAAATCCTGCTGCGGCCAGGTTCCGGCCGGAGGCTGGACCCAGTCCGAACCCGCCGGCTGCTCCAGCGGGCGGGCGTTCACATAGAAGTGACCGTCCGAGATCACCTTCTCAGACTGAATACCGGAGGGGAACTCGACCCTCAGCCGATGGTCCTCTGCTCTGTTGTCGAAGAGAATCTCGACATCGACGAGAGGGCTTCCGCGTGTCAGCCTGACGCGGATTCTGACGCGGCACGTGACAGTGCGAGAGCTGCGACGCTTCCGGCCACTCTCGATCGCCTCCGGAAGCTCGAGGATACTCTCAGCCTCGAGTGTTGCGGCAAGGTCAGTGGCCTCCAGGATGCGGACGACGCCGGCAGCGCCGGCCGAGTGGATTGTCCGCGACTCTCTGCACGGAGCGTAGTCGTACTCGTCGCCGATATCTTCCGTGTCCTCGAGCCGGTTCTGCCCCTTGAACTGCGCCTCCGTCTCCTTGTCGAGGAGGTCGAACGTTCCGTCCGTATGAAGTGTGATACGGACGAGTTCGTTCTCGATGACACCATCACCAGAGAGCTCGCTCCCGGCGACGCCCTCACGAATAGCCCCGCTCCCGGTGGCGCTCTCACCGATCATGACGGGATCGGTGACGTCCACCCTGGCGGGAGCCGCCCCCTTGTCGCTCAGGTAGTAGTTCGTGTGCCCGCACGCCGGAAGGTTGCTCGCGAGGAACTGGATGACCATGTAGCGGTCACTCTCCTCTTTGCGGTCTTCTCCGCGTACGATGCGGTCGCCGAACGTGTCAAGGTAGGTCTTGAACTTCTCACGTTGAGAGTCGTAGGTCAGTTCGGAGCGATAGTCGATTCCCCAGAAGCGCTCCACGTACTTCACGTCGATGATCCGGAAGGGAACGGCCCGTCGGTCTTCGTTGTAGAGCCTGAGGTCCTGGGTTTCAGCATCCAATGGCGTGAGGACGACCAGGCGTTCCACTACCTCGGTCCGCCTCTCGGGAAGCGGGTTGGCGACTGCGACCACGGTCTCGCTATCCCCGTCCGGATGGCGCGCGAATGAGTGAACCAGACGTTCCATCGAGCGCCTGAGCAGCTGTTCGGCCGTCTCGATGACTCCGGCGAACCGGGGAACCATCTCCCGGTGAACCTCATCGATGCTGCATCCGCAGATGGAATCATGCGGGTGGTTCTTGAGGAGCAGCTTCCAGGCGTAGTCGATCTGACCACGGGGATAGTCGTCCCCGGTCACGAAGTGGAAATAGGCTTCGAGCGGCTCCAGAGCGCCCGCGAGAAGGCTCTGCGAGCAGTCGTTCATCTGCTTGAGATAGGTGCGCGCCGACCACACTCCAGTCAGAATGGGATGGAGCTTGCCGGATACAAGCTCTCCGGAATAGCGACGCGAGGCGAAGCCCGCCTCGCGCACGGCATCGATGTAGGCAGCGAAGTCGGTGTGTACGAATTCTGTCTCGGGGAATGCCTGTCTCAACGCGTCCAGGACGGCGCCGAATGCCTGCTGCGGCGGGAAGTGATCGCAGCCGTTGTTCAGAAGGTAGATGTCGCCGTTCGAGCGCTCAGCCATCTTCGCGAACAGCTCACGCACCTGTTCGACAGCGCGATCGACATCGACCTCTCGCTGCGTGTGGGCGTGCCAGAGCTCCTGGAATCCGAGCGCGGAGGCATTGCAGTACCCGGAGCATTGATTGACGGCGAGTACTTCGCTCCCGTCGGGAGCCTGCCACGCGTACTCGAAACCCAGCTCGTCGATCTCGGCACCGCTCCCCCGTGTGTATATGAAGGAGTCGATCTCGCCTCCTCGCAGGATCTGCGGCATCTGAGCGATGTGGCCGAACGAGTCCGGGATGTAGCCGACCTTCTGAACCGGACCGAACCGCGAACCTACTGCGTGCCCCACGAGGAGATTGCGGACGTGCGACTCCGCGCTCACCAGGAACTCGTCCGGGAGCACATACCAGGGACCCACCACGAGTGCGCCGCTTGCCACAAGCGCACGGATGCGTGGTTCATCCTCGGGACAGACCTCGAGGTAGTCCTCAAGAGCCACGGTCTGCCCGTCCAGAACGAAACATCTGAAGTCTGAGTCGCTCTCGAGGACGTCGATAACCCGCTTGACGACGCGGACGAGATCCACACGGAACTCGTGGTACGTAAGGTACCACTCCCGGTCCCAGTGCGTGTGGGAAACGACGAATGTTTTCTTCGGTGCGGATGGCACGCTAAGCGCCTCCTTCGAACGGATGCTATGCACTCCGGCTACACACGGCAGGCGCGAAGTAGCTCCGTCACCGTCGTCGTGGCCAGACAGACCGATGTATCGGCCGCCCCATAGTACAGAAGCACGCGGCTCTCCGGCAGAGCGAGGCCGTCGTCATCGTAGTCATCGACGATCATCCCTCCGGGGAAGACCACGTTCGGTACCTGACCTACGAGTTCGTACGGTTCTCTCGGCTCGAGGATGTTGTCGCGGCCGCGGGCTATCACGCGTGTCGGATCCTCCAGATCGAGAAGAGCGACGCCGGCCTGATAGATGAGACTCCCTGAGAGATGTGTCGCAATCCCGTGGTAGATGAGCAGCCACCCCTCGCTGGTTTTCACGGGAGGGGGCCCCGAACCGATAAGCTCATCCCAGTAGTGCCACCGCCCCTCTATGACTGGTCCGAGAGTGCGCCACGACTTGAGGTCATCCGACTCCGACAGGAAGATCTCATCGCCGGTCGTGACACCGCTTTCGAACCGCTTGACGTTCGGACGGTCAAGCCTCAGGTACCTTCCCCCAACACGCTCGGGAAAGAGGACTCCGTTTCGCACGTCGCAGCCGTCTCCCGCGCCACCTGCGGCCCCTTCGCAGCCATTCCCCAACCCGATGAGCTGAAGTCGTTCGAAATCATCCGTTCGCGCGAGTCCGATTCGACACCCCTTGTCGGTGTCGGCGGCGAACATCACATAGAGCGTGCCCTCGAGAGTTGTGATCCTGGGGTCATAGATGTGATAGATGCTCCCACCGACGCGTTCAAGACCGTCTACGGGAACGATCCGGGGTCGCACATCGAACCGCACGCCGTCACTACTCCCGGCCAGCATCATGTGCGTCTCCCGCCCACGTGTCTGAACGCGGAGCAGGAGAAGATAGCGCCCATCGTGTTTGACCGCGCCGGGATTGAACACCGATGTCGCATCAACGATTGCAGGAGGGACATCGGGTATGTCCTCGCGGGTCAGAATGGGATTACCGGCATGTCGCTTGAAGACCACGATCTATCTCCTATTCCTCGTCCTCATCGAGCACCGTGCCGTCGTCCATCGCGTCCCTCTTCATGACGCGCAGCCGCCTGAGCATCGCGCCGATGTCACGGAAGCCACCGATTGAGAACCAGATCATCACAAAGATCGAGATGGTCACCTGTATGTAGAAGTAGACCTTCCAGAAGCTCGCCCAGCGCTCATCCGCGACGTCATGGTGCAGGTTGTAGATTGTTCCAATGATGAAGATCGTGATCCAGATCGCTGTGTGTACGTAGGTCGCGATGTAGATTACCTTGTCGCCACGCGTGAACTCCTTCCCCATCCCCAGCATCTTCCATCCCCTGGACGGTGCGGCATCCACGACCTCCATCTCTCCCGCGACAACGTACTTCCCTCGATGAAGGGCATGGTCAAGATCACGCGGCGGCGTTCGCCCCAGCAGAGACACGAGAACGTACATGAGCGCCGATGCGCCCATCGCAACGGCCCAGTACTGCTGGCCGTTGATGTTGTAGAGCCAATGGCCGAGCGTCCACCACAGCTCTGCGATCCGCGACGTCAGCTCAGGCGCACTCTCGAAAAGCTCGGCCGGGAGGCGATGAATGAGAATCCCACCGACCGCGATCCCGGAACCTGTGATGAGCGCACCCCACGCGGCCGGCGCCGTCCCTCGCTTCCAGTAAAGGCCTCCTATGATCACGGCGCCCGATCCTCCCGCGAAGATCGCCCCGGTGATCGCGAAGAAGAGGAAGATGTATTCGCTCTGCTCGAAGAGCAGACTGAAGAAGAAGATGAAGATGGCGACACCCAGAATGGAGAGCCTGAGCACGAGGATGTGCTGGGAAGGACTCAGCGGCTTCTTGCGAAGCGGTAGCACCACGTCCTGGATGAAGATGCTCCCCCATGAATGGAGGTACGTGTCGTGAGTGCTTATGAAGGCGGCGAGCATGACAGCCGCGAATGCACCCATGAGCCCGACGGGCAGGAGCATCGTCAGCACGACGGGTCCCCTCAGCTGACTCTGCACCGCCTCGCTTCCGACTCCGGCGACAATGCCCTCGACGTTCGCTGCTATGCTCGAGAAATCCGGGTGGTGCATCACCGTGTAGATGATGATGGGCACGAAGAGAATGAAGAGGCCCTGCGGGAAGCCCTTCCAGTTGCCGAGAACGCCCGCCATCTTGGCTTCGTGCGCGCTCTTCGCCGAGCTGTTGTAGGCCTGGGTTCCCTGCCAGGACAAGGCTCCGTAGATGACGCCGACGATGCCTATCAGGAAGTACCAGAGATTGAAGTCCTCGATGTGGCTCGTCTTGAACGGATTGATGAGCGACGCCTGTTCAGGCGCCATCGACAGGGCTTCTATCACCTGGGTCCAATCGACCTGCGAGTAGAGGTAGAGCACTATAATGATGAAGACGAGGTTGACGAAGATGCCCTGCGCGAAATCGGTGATGATGACCGCTATCTGCCCCCCCGAGAAGACGAAGAAAAGGGCGATTCCCAGAAGGACCAGCATCACGACCGGGTAGATCGGCACGGTCAAACCCAGAATCGCAAGCTCGGGTGGGAGCCCGCAGAAGTAGATGAAGAACCTGGCGCCGACTGCCGGGAAGATGCCGAAGTTGATGAGACCTGAGATGAACGCGGTGAGACCGGCGAAGATGCGGAATTTCCTGCTGTACCGAGCCTCGAAGAACTGCGCCAGTGTCAGTGCCCGCGTCTGACGGAATCGATAGACCACCCATCCGGAGACGGTGATGACCAGGATGACGACGCTCATCGTGAATCCCCACCACGTCATCGAGAATCCGGCGACGTAGTTCATCTCCAGAAGCCCCACGATCGTGATGGCGCCGAGTCCGGCGATTCCGGCGGCGATACTGATGGCATACCTGCCGGCCGTACGCCCGGCGGAGAGGAAGTCTGCCACGCTCTTCATGTGTGCCCGGCTCAGAAGGACGCCGAGCACCATCACGCCGAGAACACCGAGCACTATCCCCCAGTCGATGAGCGCCATGTTCATTTAGAGACCCCCAGGTGGCCGTCCTGGGTGAGCGAAACGGTCTTCCCATCAGAGGCGGCAACGGTGGCCTCGAACATGCGAGGGGTCACGGTGATCGTAGGCGGCCAACTCACACCGTCCACGGGAGCCTCCACTAGACCGAGTTCGCCGGCATCGTCAGAGAAGCGTCCGTGCTCTCTGAAGTACGTCCTCTGGGCGTAGTAGAGTTTCATCAGAGCGAGCTTGGCGTCGTCCTCGGGGTAGCGGAAGTACCTGTCCCACCCCTCACCCGGCTTCAGGTCCGAGAACTGCACGAACCCCCACATCTCCGGATAGTGCATCGCTATCAGACCCTGGGGAGACCAGACCCAGTTGTCCTCAGGCAGGTCCTTCCCGGTCTCGGGGTCCGTGAGCTTCACATACTTACCGTCCAACACCTCTGCGCGCCACTCGACACGCGAGAAGTTGAGTCGCCACTGCTCGCCGGGGCGCGGCACTGTGGCCTTGTGGGCGCACTCCTCGAGGACGTCCCAGGGGATGGCTATCTCCACCGACCACCCTCTATCCACATCACCGGGCTCGTTCAACGTGCCATACACGTGCACACCACTCAGAAGCCCCTTGATGTCCCACGAATCAACGGCAGTGCCGTCGTCGCGGTACGGCTTCGTCAGAAGGAGGTCCCACTCGGTGCCGAGCGCGTTGATCTCAAGCTCATAGTATTCGTGTGTGTCTCCATCGGGATCGATGAACACCTCGAAATCATTGTCGTAGTAGATGACCGAATCGCGCTCCCGAAGCGTGCCCCATACATCGGGCTCCTCCATCTTCGCCCCAATATAGAGGTAGTCGTTGTCCCAGAGCATCGCGACCCTGGTGGCGAATCGTGGAGCAGGCTTCGCGTCCCCCATAATGTCCACGAACTCGTCTGTCCAGGTCGTCGCCTGCCAGTCATCCTCATCGAGCTTCCCGTCGATGACGCGGGGGGAGGCGGCCATGTAGCAGATGTAGGTCTCGGGGAGACTGTCCAGGTCAGGGGCGGGAAATGTGTAGTCGGCTTCTGATGCGACTCCGAAGATCGGGCAGATGAATGCCAGTATCACGGCTACTGCCGGAATCAGCAGTCTGCTGGTCATGTTCGGCTCCTCTAGTAGTAGAAGCTGATCTGGATGAGTGCGCTCGCCGGCACGGCGCCGTACTCGCTCTTGAGCACCATGCCGTCCGGCAATGCCCCGTACGGGAAGTAGGCTGATGCGAGAAGGCTCACGTTGTCGGAGAAGGCCCACGCGCTCGAAGGACTGATGACACCTGAGCCATCAGAACCGGCTATCCACGAGCAACTCGCCGAAAGTGTCCCTCCGAGACCGTACGTGGCCTGAAAAGCCACGGCATGCTTGCCGAGGATCTGCGCGTCTCCGCGCATGTAGCGCTTGAAAACATCCGGATCCAGCAGGTGATCATCCAGGTCCTCGATCCTGTCCACGCCGAACCCGGAGTAGTGATACTCGCTCATCAGATAGAGTCCGTCGCCCACATCCACGCTGTACGATCCTCCGACCACCGCCTTGACAACGTGATCCGGAGAGCCCAGGTCCCCTCCTCCAGGGTACGCATCGGGAGTCTGGAAGACTGCGAACTCACCATGGACCTCGGTATCGAATACGGGAAGCGATGCGGTCACGGCGTAGAGGTAGTCCTCGTAGCGCTTGCCGAAGATGACTTCACCGTCAATGCTGCCGGCGTACGCGCTTACGCGACCGACAAACGACGAGGCATCGAGGGACTCGCCGAGAGCTGCCACCAGATCCACGGAGATGAGATCAGTGAGCGGGACAGTGGCGCGGACGGCGTCGATCCCGCGCCTCCACTCGCGATCGCTCTCAAGTGGAGAGAACGGTGCGAAGATATCAACGGCCCCGAAGAGGACGCCTCTCCCCCAGCCGATCGCCTGTCGTCCGATCGTGACCTGAGCGTCGCCGAGTGTCACGGCCGCATAGGCTCGGTCAAGCTCGTGCCTGTAGGAGAATGAGTCGCCGATCCCCACGATCGATTCATCGATCTGCCGGATCCTGTACGGAGCATCCCCGCTCTCCGCAAACACCCACATCCCACCTGCAGCCCCTGCGTCCTCGGAGACAAGTCGCGCCCGCTGTTCATATGCCATGCCGATGCCAAGCCACTCCGCGGGCCGTGCTCTGAGCGTCGCTCTCACGCGCCAGAGCGACGTGGAACTCCACCGCTCCGGATAGAGCAGGGAATCTTCCGGAGCGTGGGACAGAAGCGTGGTCCATTTGATGGAGGTGTCGAGATCGCAGTAGCGGTCGCCCGTTTCGCTCGACCAGAGTTCGAACGCGTCTGCGGTCGATTGCAGGGTCAGCACGGCCGCGGCGACAGCAAGCCCCAGGATTATCCCTCTGAGAGTCAATTGGCACTCCCGGGCGCGTCCTCCGCGTTCTTCACCTCGTCACTCACAACTCTTCCGTCCAGGAGAGTCACGACACGGGTCGCGTGCGCCATTACGAGTGGGTCGTGGGTCGAGAAGACAAACGTCATGCCGTGCCGGTCTCTGAGTTCTCTCATCATTACGAGCAACGCCTCTGAGTTCTCGCTGTCCAGATTCGCAGTCGGCTCGTCCGCCAGAACTAACCGCGGTCGTGCGACGATCGCGCGGGCGACGGCAACGCGCTGTTGCTGTCCGCCCGACATCTCATTTGGGCGTCGATCCGCGAGGTCCTCAAGCGAGAGATCCTCCAGTATGGACATCGCCCGCTCATGTCTCCCACCATCCACGCCCTGAAGCTCAAGCACGAACTTCACATTCTCGACGGCTGTCAGCACGGGGATCAGATTGTATGCCTGAAAAACAAACCCGAGCGACGTCAGGCGCAGTTCTGCACGTTGTCTCCGGCTCATGGCCATCAGGTCGTGACCGAACAGACCCACATCCCCACCCGTGGCGACGTCCAGTGCGCCGATAAGATTGAGGAGCGTTGTCTTGCCGCTTCCGCTCGGGCCGACGATGGCGAGGAAGTCGCCCTCGTGGATGGCCAGATCTAGCCCCCTCAGAGCGTTGACGGTGATTTTCCCATTGTGGAAGTCCTTAGTGACGTTTCTCACATCCACGAGATTCGCATTCATCGTTACGCCTCCCTGAGACTCAGTGCGGAAGTCGGCTTTGTGCGAAGGGCGTACCATGCGGGATAGAGCCCCGCTACAAGCGTCGAGAAGAGCGCGACCGCGAACGCCAGCGGAATCAGCCAGATACCCATGTCGGCATACACGATGGGATCAAAGAGCACACCCTCGGAGACGAAGTCCCCCCCCATCATCTCTGCGAAGTCGTATCCCCTCGTGGCAGCCGGATAGATGAAGGGAAAACCTATGGCCAGTCCGGCGACCGCCCCAAGAACGCCCATCGCCACCGCCTCGAACAGGATCAGACGAACGATCTGACCCCCCTTCATTCCCAGCGCGATGAGAACGGCGAACTCGCGCTTCCGCTCAAGTATGGCCGTGAGTTGCGCACTGGCGACACCGAGCACCGCCACGACGATGACGACGCCCACAAGGAGATTCATGAAGACCGTGTCGCTCCCCATGTCTCCACCCTGCGAAGGAACGACGACCTTCCAGGATACGGCAGGGTCGGGCCCCTCCACAAGTTCGTCCAGTTGAACTGTCAGTGCATCGATATTCGAGATGTCATTGAAGACGACCGTGATCTCCCCGGCCCCGGGGTATCCGGTCAGCCGTTCCATCTCCGCAAGTGTCACGTGGCAGATGGCGGAGTCGATAGTGCGACTTCCGGTACTGATAATGCCTACGATGCGGAGCATCGCATACTTCATCTCACCGCCCGCACCGGCGATCGTAATGAAGAGATCGTCGTCCAGCTCCACTTCGAGTCGCTCGGCGATTGCCGTTCCTATGACGATGGATCCCTCATCCTCATACTCGAGATAGCGCCCCTCGCTCAGCACCCTGATGAGACGGCTGACGTTCTTCTCACTCTCCGGGTCGACTCCCAGCATCTCCACACCGGCAACACGCGTCCCGAAGGCCAGAAGCGCCGTGGTCCTCGAATGAGGCGCCGTGAACTTGACTCCGGCCATACCGTCGGCGATCTCGAGATCCTGCTCCCAGTCCTCCAGGCGAAGGTCGCTGTCACGGGTCTTCTCCCATGTCGCCGGGGCTATCCTCGCGTGTCCGAAACCGCTCTGCGAGATCCCCCGTATTCTCATCTCGGTCGAACCTCGCGTGAACGCGGTCATGTACAGGACTATGCCGCAGCTGACACCGACGCCAATGATGGACATGAGTGTTCGGCGCGGGTTTCTGCCAAGCGTGCGAAGCGCAAACTTCGCGAGAAGCGAATCTCTCATGATCTCATCGCCTCCACGGGCCGCAGACGGACTATGCGCATGATGGGCCAGATGACGGCCATGAGTGAGGTGGCCAGTATTGCAGAGACGGCGATCACGATGTCCTTGGCGTAGATCTTGGGGTAGATGAGGAGCGAGAACTGCATCCCCTGGAAGGCGACCTCGTACTCATCGCTGCCCCCGAGAGCGGCGTAGTTGATCCCGGACTCAGATGTCGCAGCGACGAACCCAGCCCCGAAAGCTGTTCCGATTGCGACTCCGAGAAGCCCCAGGATGGCTGCCTCAAGCGCGATCATCCCCGAGAGCCGGGCGGGACTGCATCCCAGCGAGAGCAACATGCCGAACTCGTGCGTTCGCTCGAATGTCGACATGAGCATGGTGTTCGCAACGCTCGCCGCAGCCGCTATGAAGACGACGATCAGGACAATGTAGGCGAACCAGTCCACCATGGTCGCCATCGTGACAACGAATGGCGCCAGTTCACTCCACGAGAGGATCTCCAGATCCGTGAGTGATGGCAGCTGCGAGAGACGAGCGATGGTCTCATCGATCAACTCCCTGTCGCTCGTGTGTAGTACGATCTCGTGCGCCTGGCCGGGCATCCGGATGAGCTCCTGCGCATCCTCAAGCGACATCACGATGCCGAGTCCGTGGATGATCTCAACCGCCGACCACATGACATCCTCGATGATGTACAGGTCACTGGCGATCGAGCCGTCAATGTCCTGCCCGATGACGGCGATCTCCATGCCCGGCTCGAGGTCGTGCTGCTCGGCGAATCCGGCCCCGACCATAACCCTGTGCTCCCCCAGGAGATCCCCCATGCCATCCACGGGGAGAAGACCAGCCAGGTGGGATTCTGTCACCGGGTCCACACCGACAACCACCCCCATGAAGCCGTCCTCAGTGAGAGCAGCCATGACTGGTGCGTAGATACGTGCCGATGCGTGAGTAACGTTGGGATCGCTTCGCACGTCCGCGAGCAGGTCGTCGATATCGGTGAGCGTGAGATCCATCGAGCGGTCATCTCGCCAGTCGTACGCGTGCACCTGCGCGTGCCCTAGCATGGGCCCCGTGGCCGAGTTGAAGAACTGCTCTCCGTACCCGTGCATGAGGGCCGACGTCGCGAGGAACGCGAACTGCCCGATGGCGATGGCGCCGGCAACCAAGAGCGTGCGCTTGCGGTTCCGACCCAGATTGCGCCAGGCTATTCGGAGAGTGCTCAAGGATACCATTCCATCTCCCCATCGCTCTCGTCAGGACACGCCCAGAGTGGCGGTAGACCTCTACCGCTTGCGCTCGAGATAAGCCAGACTGAACATGCCGTCGTCCAGATCGACATCAAACTCGATACTCAGATAGCGGAACTCCGTGCTTCTTCCTTCTTCCCTCTCTGGAATCACGCGCATCACAGTAGGAACCAGGCGCCCTCCGATTCGCTTAACGTCCTCGAGGATCATTGTCCGGGAAAGCCGGTCCTTCCTGTCGAAGAACTGCAATCTGGCGGGAATCCCGTCGTCCGAAAAGACCACCTCGACGCGATTCCAGAGGCCCGGTACATCAGGAAGGGCATCAAGCCTCACCTTCCAGCCTGGCGGATCGCTCGAACGACCGACGAGTTCAGCCGTGTAGTCATCCAGGTACGAGGATTCCCGTACCAGATCGTCGTTCGTCATGTCGCTCCCCATCCACGAGCCCATCATCATCGATGGAGGAACGCGGATGACCCGGGAGATCTTCGGTAGATAGTTCCAGAGGTTGTTTCCCACCTTGAGAGTTGCCGTGCCGGCATCTCGCACCGGCGCCTCGATAACGATAAGCGCCTTCTCCTCTCCCTTGCTCCAGGAGCGCATGCGCATGGTCCGGGTCTTCCCGGGCCTCACGATCGTGATCTCGCTCAACGCCACGGTTCCCGGTGACTCATAGAGGTCGTCGAAACCTCGGAGAAGCTGTGCGACATCGGGGGCGGTGTAACCGGGAGGCACGTTCGCTTCGTCGGAGACCGCTTGGCCCGAGAGCAGAAGCAGCACGGTCAGAGCAAGCATCGCCGCCATGGTGTGAGGTAAACGCCTTCTGGGTGTGGCCATCATGAACTCCTTGTTCTTCGTCGATCAGCGCTCGGTCCTGGGCCCCAGAAACGACGAGGCGCACCAGCTGAACAGCGTTATGACGATCGCGCCCAGGACTGCAGCGCCGAACCCCGCCAGCATGAAGCCGGGCAGGATCAGCGCTACGAGACCGAGCATTGCAGCGTTGATGACGAGAAGGAAGAGTCCAAGCGTAATGACCGTCAGTGGCAGAGTGAGGAACAACACGACGGGTTTGACCACTGCATTGACAATACCAAGCAGGAAGGCAGCCAGCAGGATGGTGCCGAAGCCGAAGATGACCATGCCCGGCACGATCATCATCGCTATCCACAGGCCGATCATACTGATGAGAAGCCGCGCCAGGAACCGTGACATGTCTATCTCCTCCAATCCAACCGACCGCTTGCAGCGAGTATCTCGCCGAAGTAGATGCGGTGGTAGTCCTTCTGAGGGTAACTCCCATCGATGCTCGAGTCCAGAAAATGCGCCGGATCGAGATCATCCCAGTAGATCTTCCGGCACTCCAGTATCAGCTCTGCTTCATCGAATCCCGGAGCCGCGATCAAGGACGACGCGATCGGAGTGAGTGCGGCGTCCGCAATCTTGTCACCGTCCCGCCCCGATCTGGTGCCGAGGAGCTTGAGCGCGTCCCTGGCGGACTCGGGAAAAGCACAGAGCGTAAATGTGTCATATCGCTCGGTGAATTCGTACGTGTGGCGCGTCGGGCGCACGACAACCTGCGCGAACGGGCGGTTCCACATTGCACCGATACTACCCCAGCCCACGGTCATGGTGTTGAAATCGCCCACGCTGAAATCCCCGGCGGTCAGCAGGAGCCACTGCTCGAGCCAGATGTGGCTCGGTCTGATCAGGAGTCTGTCCAGCGGTATGTCGTGTCTGTCCATGGCTCCTCCACGGCGATTGGCGGCCGCCCACGTCCGGGCTCATTTTCCGCCCCCAACCCAGGCTCCGCGCTGCTACGCAAGGGCGAGCCACGCCGGCTGACGTGGCCCGCCATGTGAAACTGCCACATCGGGAGCGTGTGTTCAAGAGGTTTGCTCGCGAGGCCCTGCGCTCTGGGCTACCTGTCTTCCTCTGGGATCCCCATTCCACTTCTATCGGGGAACGCCGGCGTTTCGGGGGCGCGGTACGGGTTCCGGATCAGTTCATCAAGCATGAGATCGATGGCCGCATCGAGCTGCGGATCGCCACCGTTGACCATGAGAGCCGGGTCGTCAACGACCTCGATGTCCGGATCAACGCCGTATCCCTCGATGCCCCACGTCCCGTCCTTGTCGTAGAAAGCGAAGATCGGAACGGACGCGTAGCTGCCATCGATCAGGCCGGGGTTTCCGCTTAAGCCCACGAGACCTCCCCACGTCCGCGTACCAACGAGCTTGCCCAGCCCGGCGGCACGGAACGCGAACGGGAAGTAGTCCCCTCCGGACCCCGCGGACTCGTTGATGAGCATGCACTTGGGACCCGGGTGCGCGTAATCGGGCGAAGGGCCGTCATCTCTGATGTAGCGCTGCGTCCAGTAGTTCATGATCGGCCTGTTCAGAAGCTCGATGAACCGGGTCGGCACCTGGCCGCCCCCGTTCCAGCGCTCGTCGATGATGAGGGCATCGTATCTGCGCTGCCCACCAAACTGGCGTCTGAGTTCGTTCTGACCGTTGACGCCTGTGTCCGGCACGTAGATGTATCCCACGCGACCTTCGGATCTCTCCTCGACATAGGCACGGTTCGCCTCGACCCACGCTCTGTATCTCAAGCTCCGCTCACCGGAACTCGGCTCTACGACGATCTCCCGATCATCATCGCCCATCTCCGGCTTCTCGCTCACGGTCAGCGTGATAGTGAGTCCGGCCATTCCCTGCAGCGCGGCCCAGGGATCCTTCGATCCGTCGAGCGGCACTCCATTGATGGCGAGGAGGTAGTCTCCCTCCTTCACATCCAAGCCCGCCCGGGAGAGCGGCCCGCGGGCGTCGGAGTCCCAGCTCCCACCTTCGAGGATGTTCGTGATCCTGTACGCTCCATCATCCAACTCGAAATCACAGCCAAGCATACCGACGGATACGCTCGGTGTCTCCTCGCGTTCACCGCCGAAGTAGTACGCGTGTCCCACGTTCAGCTCACCGATCAGCTCACCGACGATGTAGCTCAGATCGCTCCTGGAGGCAGCGTCATCAAGCATGGCCGAGTAGTCATCCCACGCGCCGTCCCAGTCGACACCGTGCATGTTCGGCGCGTAGAAGAAGTACTTGTATATCCGCCAGACATCGCGCAGCATCTGCCGCCATTCCGTGCGCGGGTCCACGTCGACGAGCATTCCCGCGGTCGGCAGGATGTCGTCGAAGCTCTGGTCGGACGCCGCATCGACGATGGCAAACATGCCGTGGTTGGCGGCCAGGATCTTTTCGCCGTCTCCCGACATGGCGAACCATCCCGCCGATGACAGGACGGTCTTCTCCATGTCGTCCTCATCCTCAAGATCAGCCAGCATCACACTGGCTGATCCTCGCTCTCCGTGCGCCCCACCACGAGTCCCCCGTACGTACAGGAGCTGGCCGGAGCTGTTGACGGCGAGGTTTATGAAGGCCCCGGAGTCGATCGGGAGCAGGATGGCGCGGCGCTCGAAGCCATCAAGGTCGATGGTGATCGGCTCCTCCTCGTCCTCCGCATCCTCGTCATCGCCCTCATCCTCAGAGTCACCATTATCCGCGTCCCCATCATCCTCCGAGTCATCCTCATCACCGTCGTCCGACTCGCCGTCCTCATCCTCCTCCGCCTCATCGTCCTCCCACTCCTCGACATCGATCTCGGGCGCAAACGGTGACTCTGTCTCCGAAGAGAGCGGAACGGCCATCAGCCTGTCCGTCTGAGTGTAGGCCCAGTTGCCTCCCTCGTCGGCGTATGTCGGCGATGAGAAATCACTCTGGGTCGCGTAGAAGAGATAGGTGCCGTCCCGATCGAACACGGGCCATGTGTCACTGAAGATACCGCTCGTGACCTGGTGGACCTCGTCATTCTCGACGTCGTACAGGAAGACAGCGCTGTTCTCACGGTCGGAGACTACGTCTGCGAAACTGATCCAATTGGAGTCGCTCGACCAGCTGATTCCCGGTGAGTGATATGAGTAGGCCTTGTGGACGCTCCGCGTCTTCTTGTCTTCGATATCGTGCAGGTGAAGCGTCCCCGTCTCATCCCAGAATGCGATCATCTCCGAGTTGGGGGACCATACGGGGCTGTTCAGGAAGCCGAGCTTCTCACTCGTCAGGCGGCGCGTCTCCCCCTTGCCGTCCGACTGCTTGATGTAGAGCTCGTAGCGATCGGTCTCATCGGAGAAGTACGCTATCCATCGCCCATCCGGACTCCATGCGGGATCCCGCTCGGCCACGCCGTTTGTTCTCGTGAGATTCTGCGGAGTTCCGTTCTCGGCAGGAAGCGACCAGATGTCACCCCGCGCGCTCACGACAGCCCGCACACCGGTTGCAGAGATGTCGCCCTCGCTCAGCGTATCCGAAGCATCATACGACTTCATCCTGAGCCTCGGCCTGTCGCCCGGCACGGTGATCTCCACGGCGTGCGAGCGTCCAATCTTGAGATCGAGAAGACGCATCTCCGATCCGAGCTGGTAGACGATCTCTCCGTCACCGTCCGGACCAGGCCCGATGGAAGGCCACTTGACGTCGTAGTCGGCGTGCTTGGTCACCTGACGCCGCTCGCTCGTCTTCGTATCGTAGACCCAGATGTTGAGCCGGTGGCGTGAACCTGCATCAGACACGTAGTAGACGTCCGAGCCGTTCCACATCGGCATGCTGTCCGTGCCGCCCCAGTCTGTGATCCTCCTGGATGAGTGGTCATCGAGATTCAGAAGCCAGATGTCGGCGGCCCGACCGCCCATGTAGCGCTTCCAGGTGGAGAAATCTCTGAAGTAGGGCGTGTACGCGAGCCATTTGCCGTCCGGACTGATAGCACCGTTGTTGCCGTACGGAACCGGCATGCTCTCGGGCAACCCGCCTTCCGGCGCCACCTTGTACATGTGGGAAGCCCGGGGGTTGCCACTCATTCCCCAGGCAGAGAAGATGATTCCCCCGTGGCGCGTCCAGTCGGAGGGAAGCTCGCCAGCCGGGTGATGTGTGACCCTGAATGGCACGCCGCCCGTCACTGGCAGCACGTAGAGATCGGTGTTCCCGTCGTAGTTCGCGCGAAAGACGATGTCCTCGCCATCCGGACTGAACTTCGCGAACGCCTCGCTGCCGGACACGCTCGTGAGCCGGTGGGCGACTCCTCCCTCTCTCGAAACAAGCCAGAGGTCGTTCGCGTAGAGAAACGCTATCTGCGACTCACTCACATCGGGGTAGCGCATCATGCCCGCATGCGGTGCAACCGCCAGTGCGGGCAGGGCAACGCACATGGTGGAGACAACAAGCAGAAGCCAGGAAATCGCTCTCTTCACAGATCTATCCTCCTTCAGCCATCGAGGTCGACAATCTCAAGCAGCGACCACGGTTGGCAACCTCAGTCAGTAACCCAATTCAGCAACGCGTCGTGTTAGAAACATAAACGCACGTATTGGTTTCATGGCGAATTCAGTTCTTCTAATCGTGCCTCAGGACCTTGACAGGGTCCATTCCATATGGGCGCAGGTAGGCATTCGCGGCCACATTGGCGACCTTCGTTACACCCCACCCGAGTCCCAGTCCGAGAACCCCTCCAAGAACCCCTATTGTCGCAGCCTCGATGAAGAATATCCAGCGGATCTCTGCCTCGCTGCCACCGATCGCCGGCCTGACCACATCTTGCATGATTCGTCCGGTTACCAGTCCCTCTTCGACATGAACGACTGCAGGCTCCCATCCAGATCGAGAACGAAGCCGTGCTCGGGATGCTGAGAGTAGATGTCCGTCACCGGGTCCGACGAGAGAAATCTGTTCTCTCGACCGTGCTCGTCGATGAAGAGTGAGAGGCTGGTTCCTCCGTGGTAGTTGTTTCCACCTGCGCGGGCGGGTCCGGGGACGTAGTCGAAGACATCGTCTCCCCCCCTGTCGAGGAAGAAACAGAAGCTGTTGTGTGCCGACGCCCCCTGGGAGAAGAACGAGCCTCCTTCGTAGACATCGTCCCCTCCTTCGTCCACGAAGAGCGTAACGCACTCGTCCCAGGCAAGACCCTGCGCGACGCCCTGTCTCGTAGTGTAGTGGTCATCGCCCCCGGACTCGAGGAAGACACCGACCGCCTGATGAGCGGTGAAGCCCTGATTGTACCGCGAACCGATGTAGGTGTCGTCGTCATCTCCGCCGGCTGCGACGATGCCGTAGCCGTAGTAGTATCCACCACCCTGAGAGAAGTTCCCTGCTTCCATCCGGTCGACGCCGGCCTCATCGAGCAAGAGCCCCAGGCCCCCCGATGCCAGCGTGCGGAAGCCCATTCCGCACCCCTGCGACCAGGCATCAAAGATGCCCGCATCGCCATAGCCGGTTGGGTAGAGTCCCTTCGCGTAGTACTCGTCATCTCCGCCGCGCTCGATGATCGCTCCGATACCGCGCGCGAGCCCAACGCCCTGCATGTGGCAGTCACCCTCGTACCGGTCATCGCCGGCATCGTCGATCAGAAGTCCTACGCCGAAGAGCCCTACACCCTGGCAGAAGGTGCGTCCGCGGTAGACGTCATTGCCCGAAGCATCGTGAAGCCACCCGACTCCGAAGTACCCGGTCCCCTGTGCCCACTCCTGACCCACATACTCATCGTTGCCTTCGAGATCGAGGAGGGCGCCGACACCGAGGCAGCCGGTCCCCTGACAGCTCTTGGTCGTCGCCTCGTAGGCATCGTCTCCGGAGATATCGATGAGGACCGAGATCGGGACTCTCCACCCCTCGCTTCCACCGGAGTTGCCCGTATAGAAATCGTTGCCCCCGAGATCGATCAGAAAGGCCACGTCGGTTCCGCGATGCCAGTAGCTACCGGTGCCACCGACCACGAGCCGACCGAACTGGGTCTCTCGCTCGAGAACGACGTCCTTCCCGAGGGAATCCTTGAGCGCGTCGCGGAGGAGTTCACCCGCTCCTCTCGCCCACTCCGGGTCGGTCAGAAGCCCGATCATCTCCGCGCACTCCAGAAGCGCCCCGTAGTCGATCCTACGCGCGAGATCGAGGATCCGTTTGTTCTTCGCGAACCTGGCGCGGTCCTCATCGAAGTGGATGTAGACGTCGCCGGCGAAGGCGTCCGAGAGATTCCACCGCTCCTCATCCAGGAACACCCTCTCCTCATCGGTGAGCGCCGCGAAGGCCAAGTTGTGATACCCATGTGCCCTCGACAGCACACGCTCCACATCATCGAGAAGAAGAGCAACCGGATCTGCGTTCTCATCCGGGACCAAGCGATCAGTATCGCCGACCGCGCCCGGAGCAGTCGCGCCGCCACCCGTCCAGTCGAACGGCTCCGCCTTCGCCGCTTCGAACATAGGCGCGAGAAGCGGAATCGACACGACGACACCGTCTCGTCCATCAGAGATGCCCGCGTAGCCATCTGTGAGAGAGCGCGTTACGTCCTCCAGCAGGAAAGGGTCGCGGTGGACGAGCATCATGATCTCAAGCCTGAACGGATCGCTTCCTTCATGACAGCGATCGAGACGATCAAGCAGATCCTCCGTCTCCGTACGTATGTCGAATTCGTCGGCGAGTGACCAGACGATCGGTGTGAACTCACTCGGTGAGTAGTGTTTCCCACGAGTGATCTCCGCGTTCGATCTCGGGGTGGGCCAGTAGGCCTCAGGCCTCAAGCCCAGGATCACGGGGAGTTCCTTCACAACCTGCCTCTTCGAGATACTGACCCAGAGGGAGTCACCGGAGACCATCCCGTCGATCGCAACTTGAGGACTCCGCCAGAATGCCTCCTCCGGATCGGGGCTGTGGATCGGGACAGAGTCCACTGCCAACGCATCGTCCGCCGCGAGTCCGCCGACGGCTCTCAAGTCGAACGACCTACTGACGGCATCCCGGATCACAATCATCGGAAACGGCGTGCCGGCGGTCTTGCCCTCAAGACGCGCGGAGAACACGGCACGCACGCTGTCGGCGGGGCAGAGAAACGGCGTTCCTCCGGTCGCAACGATGATGTCACCTTCGAGAAGGCCACCCCTCTCCGCCGGCGAGTCCGGGAAGACGGCCGTCACAAGAACTCCCGACACGGCTCCTTCGAGCGCGTCCGGGCCGCCCGCACCCTCCTCGATCGCAGGCAGTTCCGCGACGGAGTCGGAGTAGATGCCGAGCCACCCACGGTCGTAGGCTGAAGCCCGCGCACAGGGAGAGGCGAGGATGGCAGTGATGGTGACAATGACTAGGAGAACCCGCCCATCGGCTGCACTCCTCTGCGCTCGCTTCAACATGTTCTCCACTCCTCCTGAAGTGCATCAGGACAGGCCACACACCTCGTGTGCCAACTCCGACAGAACGTCTCCGGCCTTTCCCTGCAGGAAGATGTCCGTGACATCTCTCGTGTAGGATGAGGCCGACGTATTGATCTCAACAACCACGGCTCCCGCCTCCTTCGCCACGACGGGTATGTAGGCCGCCGGCATCACCTCACCGGTGGTACCCACAACCAGAACGACTCCCGCAGCCTCCGCCTCCGCGAACGACTCTCGCGACACGTCCTCCGGGATCTGCTCGCTGAAGAAGACGAAATCGGGCTTGAGGACTCCACCGCAACTCGCGCAGCAGGGTGACGTTTTCGACAGGTCGACGTCCTCCCGCGCGTATTGAGCATGACAGTCGAGACAGTGGAGCGTATGCGTCGTGCCGTGGAATTCGATGACCTTCTCACTCCCGGCCATCTGATGAAGACCGTCGATATTCTGGGTGACCACTGAGCGGACGAAACCGGCCCTCTCGAGTTCCATAACGGCGACATGCCCACTGTTCGGCTCGGCACGCTCTATCGCATCGAAGAAGAGCTCCCGGATGAGAGCCCACGAACCGGCCGGGTCCTCAAGAAAACGCCCCAGCTCGATGAAGCTGGGGTCGTGCTTCGCCCAGAGCCCGTCCGGACCTCTGAAAGGTGGTATTCCGCTCTCGACCGAGATACCGGCGCCCGTGAAGACCACTGTCTCACGTCGATCGCGGATGATGGATGCCGCCCTCATGAGGTCGTCGTCCATCGTGCCCTCCTCGGCAGACCGCGTGCACACGCACCGATGCCCGTGCCGGTGTCGAGATGGGCTCCGCTGCCGCGGTGCCGGCACTCAAGGGCCTAGCCCGCGTTCTGCGCCTTCGCTATCTTCGCCCACGTATCTCTCAGACCGACTGAACGGTTGAAGACGAGACGTCCGTCTCCGGAGTCCACCGAATCGACTGTGAAGTAGCCCGTCCTCAGGAACTGGTACGGCGTGCCGGGCTGTGCACTCGCAAGACTCGGCTCCAGCTTGCAGCCCACGAGAGCCTCCAACGAATCGGGGTTCACGAGGTCGGTGAAATCCTGAGCCGCGCCTGCCACATCCGAGACCGCCTCGCCGTCGGCAGATAGCTCCTCACCCGGGAGGACCGTATCCTCAGGTGGAGCTTCAAGCAGAAGATGGTCGAACAACCTCACCTCTGCGTCGATGGCATGCTCCGCCGAGACCCAGTGGAGTGTTCCCTTGACTTTGCGACCGTCAGGCGCGTCTCCGCCACGCGTCTCGGGATCGTACGTGCATGTAAGCTCCACGACCTCTCCCGTGGCAGAATCCTTCACGACGTCGCGACACGTGATGAAGTAGGCGTGTTTGAGCCGGACCTCACGCCCCGGAGCCAACCGGAAGAACTTCTTCGGGGGATCTTCGTGGAAATCGCCTCGCTCGATGTAGATAACGCGCGAGAACGGGATCTTCCTCGTTCCCGCCCCTTCATCCTCCGGATTATTGATGGCATCGAACTCCTCGACCTGTCCCTCGGGGTAGTTCTCGATCACGACCCTGAGCGGTCTCAAGACAGCCATCACCCTTTGCGCCCGCGCGTTCAGATCCTCACGCAAACAGTGTTCAAGAAGCTCAACCTCGTTGGTCGTAGGCGTCCTGGCCACACCGACGCGTCCCAGGAAATCCTTGATGGCCTCGGGCGTGTAGCCACGCCGCCTGAGCCCGGCAATCGTCGGCATGCGCGGGTCGTCCCACGCCCACACGTGTTCTCCCTCCACCAGGCGAATGAGCTTCCGCTTGCTGAGAATCGTGCGCGTGAGGTTCAGACGTGCGAACTCTATCTGCTGAGGGTGGTAGACATCCAGCTCGTCGAGGAACCAGTCGTAGAGTGCACGATGGTCCTCGAACTCGAGCGAGCAGTTCGAGTGCGTGATGCGCTCGATGGAGTCCGACAGACAGTGGGTGAAATCGTACATCGGGTATATGCACCACGCGTTCCCCGTCCGGTGGTGTGAGGCGTGAAGAATGCGATATATGACGGGGTCGCGCATGTTGATGTTCGGCGAGGCCATGTCGATCTTCGCGCGAAGCGTCCTCGAACCGTTCGGGAACTCCCCCGCCTTCATACGTTCGAAGAGTCCCATGTTCTCATCGACCGAGCGGTCGCGGTACGGGCTGTTCCGTCCCTTCTCGGTCAGTGTCCCACGGTACTCGCGCATCTCATCCTGTGAGAGATCGCAGACGTACGCCTTCCCAAGCCTGATGAGCTCAAGCGCATACTCGTAGAGACGATCGAAGTAGTCCGACGCGTAGAAGAGACGGTCGCCCCAGTCGAAGCCCATCCAGTGGATGTCTGCCACGATCTGGTCGACGTACTCCGTCTCCTCCTTGGTAGGATTCGTATCGTCGAAGCGGAGATTGCAGAGACCTCCGTACTCCTCGGCAATCGAGAAATTGAGGTTGAACGCCTTCGCGTGACCAACATGAAGGTAGCCGTTCGGCTCGGGAGGGAAACGTGTCTGAACACGCCCATCGAACCGCCCGGTCCGGTTGTCTTCCTCAACCCTCGCTCTCACGAAATCGAGGGCATGCTCTCTGTCGTTCTTTGCCATCTACTGAACTGCCTTTCTTTGGCGGATGCGCGCCGATGCGGCGCGTTCGCGCGCCGATGCGGCGCGTTCGCGCGCCGATGCGGCGCGTTCGCGCGCCCGGGGCTCCGCGAGCCTACCCATCGAGGCTTCCGACAGCGCTCTCAACAGCATCGAGAATCTCACACGACCGGACCAGCTCCTGCATCGCCGTGTGGTCGGGATAGAGCGGCCGGTCGATATCCAGGAACTCAACGTGCTTCCTGATGACCGCATGTGCCGCGCTCGTTCCCTTCCCCTTCTTGAAATCGCGGAAGTCCATCGCCTGCGCCGCCGCCATGAACTCGATTCCCAGAATGCCGTACGCGTTGTCGATGATCTGTCCGTTCTTGATCGCCGTGTTCATACCCATCGAGACGAAGTCTTCCTGATCAGCTGCTGCCGGTATCGACTGAATGCTCGCCGGCATCGACAGGATGCGCTGCTCCACGATGAGGCTGTCGGCCGTGTACTGCGAGAGCATCATTCCGGACATCATCCCTGCGCCCTTTGAGAGAAACGGCGGAAGTCCGACCGAGAGCGCCGGGTTCGTCAGGCGATTCATGCGCCGCTCCGACAGAACGCAGACCATTGTTATGGCAGCGCCCGCCATGTCCATCGGCAGCGAGACCGGTGATCCCTGAAAGTTCGCGCCGGTGATCGTGAGCTTGTGCTCGGGGAAGAAGACCGGGTTATCACCGACACCGTTGAGTTCGACTTCGACCTGACTCTTCGCCCACAGGATCGCATCCTGCGCGGCGCCGATGACCTGCGGAGTCGAACGCATTGAGTAGGCGTCCTGGACCCTCATCTTCAGGTTGCCCTCTACGACATCACCACCGGCCATCACCTTGAGCAGCACTCCCGCTGTCCTGACGGCGCCCTTGAACCCGCGTGCCTGATGCAGACGCACGTCGTAGGGCTTCGTGTTCGCCATCAGAGCTTCGAGCGACATCGCGCACGCGATCTCGGCGTGCTTGAGTATGCGCGTCATGTCGTAGATGTGGATCGCGCTCATCGCGGTCAGGAGGTTTGAGCCGTTGATGGTGGCAAGCCCGTCCCGCGCCTGGAGACCCGGAATCGGGATGCCCGCCTTCTCCATCGCCTCCTTGCCGGTAAGGAGTTCGCCCTCGTAGTAGGCATGCCCCTCACCCATGAGGAGAAGCGCTATCTGGCTCATCGGCGCGAGATCACCGCTGGCCCCGACCGAGCCCTTCTGGCAGACGAACGGGGTCACTCCCTTGTTGAGCATTGCCACGAGCGTGAGAGTGATGTCAGGACGACACCCGGATCGGCCGTTGCAGTGCACATTGATCCGTCCGGCCATCGCTCCGCGCACGTACTCAAGCGGTGCAGGGTCGCCGATGCCGGCCGCGTGATTGTAGATGAGGTACTTCTGGAACTGCTCTACCTGCTCGTCTGTCAGCACAACCTCGGAGAACTCACCGATGCCCGTGTTGACACCGTACATGATCTCGTGTGCCTGGATCTTCTCTTCCAGCATCGCGCGGCAGACCTTGATCCTCTCGAGCGCATCCGGATGGATCTCGACCTTCTCCCCATGCCGCGCGATCGCCACAAGTTTATCGACAGTCAGTCCATTCCCGTCCAGTGCGATCGCCATTCGTCTCTCCTTCTAGGTTGCATTCTCTTAGCTTGCCTGACGGCACTCTCCGCCCGGCGGCACAATGCTCCACGAGCCCCCTCGGGGCTCGAAAGGCACTCACAATGTCTCGATTGTCTCAGAGTAGGGACGGCTCCCACAAGCTCAATCGAGCCTTTCTAGGCCTCGGGAGCGCGGAAGACGAGGATGCTGGAAGATGGCACGCCGGGCTCAAACCCTTTCCCACGGAAGCTCCCGAAGTGGTCGATCATCAGGAAACCGCGCTTCTCGTGCATGCGCACGCAATCCTCTGTGCAGAGAGGGTGAAGCCCAACCTCTCCAGCGAAGACGACCCCATCCTTGCCCACCAGCCTGGTGGCAAAGGTGACGTTGTCCTCGTCGATGGATGGGTAACGCCTCTCGAAGACTATCTCCCCTCCTCTTATGGGGACATCGGGGAATCGATGCGATTCCTTCGTGAGGAGGTAGTCCCAGTTCACGAGCTGCATCACCCAGGGCGCTCCAGGGATGAGAAGCGAAACCAGATCACCCAGGAGTGCGTCGAGTTCATCGTGTGTGATGTGAGAGATGACGTTCCCTATGCAGAATGCGCCGGAGAGCGGCCCGTCGAGGGCGCCGATTCCGAGCATGTCCATCACGCGAAACTCCGGCTCGCTGTGACGCAGGCGCGCGGCGGCGATCATCTCAGCGTCGAGGTCTATGCCGACCGCGTCGAACCCTGCCTGGGTGAGCCTCCCGCAGTAGTCTCCAGTCCCGCACCCGATATCAAGGATGCGCCCACTGTCCGGAAGCCGCTCAAGCAGGAACTCATAGACGGGCTCCTCGAACGGGAACACCTCTTCATAATACTCAGCGAAGTCTGAGTAGAAGGACATCTGAAGCCTCCGAAAGCACACCGACCGACGTCCGTGACCGTTTGCATCCACAGAACCGCGTCAGACGGAACGACAAGATCGGACTAGTTCGTGGCGATGATCCCGTCTCTGATCAGCTGGTCGACGACCTCTCGCGACACCGACTGGGCGAAGCCGACCCTGCCGATCGAAGGATCCCCGGCGGTTCTGGCGACCGCGAGCCAGACCACGTCCCCGCTGGCTCTGTCAATCAGCTCCGCGGAGAAGGCGGCCCAGGCGTCCACGTCTATGTGTCCCGGGGTCCATTCGGTGTACGAGTGAACGCGGCCCGTGTACGGGTTGACACGACGAACCCTGTGGACACGATCAGGCGTGCGGTGCTTCGTCGCACCGCTGTCCGTCAGCTCGACGGTGAGGACCGCATCGATCCCGTTCTTGTCGAGTTCCCGCTGCCGCTCTACGTACGTGTAGTCCTTCCCGGCAAAGAAGACCGAGTACTGAGACACCGCGTTGGCCCCACGCAGAGATAGCTCCTTGACAAGGTAGTCCTCCGCGCTGTGCGTGGTCAGGGCGTCGTCAACATCGATCCAGACGAGTATTTTCTCGTACGGGTACCCTCTGTAGTCGGGCGATGTCTGTGACCGGATATCGGTCGACGCACAGCCGGCAACGATCGCCGTAAGTGGAAGGAGAACCGCGATCAATGCAATAGACCTTCGGATCGTCGTCCCTCTCATAATTCCGTTCCTCCTTGTGCGGCGTAGCCCACAGGGTCGCTTCCTGCTCGCAAGCACCCATGAAGGCGGATCAATCACCAATGATCTTGACGAGAACGCGTTTCCGTCGTCCGCCGTCGAACTCACCGTAGAAGATCTGCTCCCACGGTCCAAAGTCCAGCGAGCCCTTGGTGATGGCCACAACCACCTCTCGCCCCATCACCTGACGCTTCAAGTGCGCGTCCCCGTTGTCCTCTCCGGTCCGGTTGTGCTTGTAGGCGCCTACTGGCTTATGTGGGGCAAGTCCCTCCAACCAGCGTTCGTAATCCTGATGAAGCCCGGACTCATCATCATTGATGAACACGGACGCCGTGATGTGCATCGTGTTGACCAACACGAGACCCTCAGATACTCCGGACTCCGCGAGCGCCTCCTCCACGTCTGGCGTGATATTGATGAACGCTCGGCGCCCGGCTGTATTGAACCAGAGTTCTTTCCTGTAGCTCTTCATCCTCATCTCCTGGCGGTCCGACGCTACTTCTTGTGCACCGAGTCCTTCATGAACTGAACGCGCTCGTAGCTCGCTGGATTCGAACTCGTCTCCTGGCTCATCTTCCCGCGGAGATCGGCCACTGACGCGTAGCCGTGGGAGTCCATCCAGCTTCCGAGTTCACCAAGTATGACCCCGGCGTGGCTGATTCCGTGCTTGTAGAAGGCTGAGCAGACCTGCACGGCGGTGGCGCCGGCCAGCAGTTGTTTCACGACAGCCGCTCCGTCGTGGATTCCGGTCGCGGCCGCGAGATCGCACTCGAGCTGTCCCGCGAGGATGGACACCCATCTGAGTGTGGGATACATCTCGTCGGGGCTGCTGAGATGCCCCGTGCGAACGAGCTCCATCTTCTCAAGATCGAAATCGAAGCGCAGGAACCGATTGAACAGCACGATCGCGTCGACCCCTGTCTCACAAAGACCCGCTGCCGTGTGTGCGAGCCCGGAGAAGAAGGAACCGATCTTGATGGCCACGGGGATAGACGTGTGCTCCTTCACCGACCTCACGGCGTCCGTGTAAACCTGCTCGTTTGTGCGTCCATCGTGCTCAGGGTCTGAGGGAAACACGAAGACATTGAGTTCGAGTGCATCAGCACCGGCGGCTTCCACGCGCTTCGCGAAGTCCAGCCAGCCCGTTGCGGAGACACAGTGGATGCTGGCAATCACGGGAACAGAGACGGCCTTCTTCGCTTCGGACACGAGCGAGATGTAGCGTCCGACGGCGTTCTCCATGCCGTAGTTCCGGACGTAGTCAGCAGCCTCCGGGTGCATGTACGGCGTCTGCCCGGATGCCACCACACCGTCAACCTCAGCTGTGATCTCCTCCTCGAATATCGACTTGAGCACAACCGCCCCCACCCCAGCCTCATCGCACGCGACGACACCTTCCAGGGAACTCGTCAGGCCGGAACTCCCGACGACCAGCGGGTTCTTGAGCTTGAGTCCCATGTATGTTGTAGCCAGGTTTGCCATTTCACGTCCCTCCTACTTGTGGTGCCAGCCGTGTGGGCGTGGCCCCGCGTGGTCGCGGGCTGTGATCCGTTCTACTCGCTGACGGAGCGCACGTGCTCGATGAGAACGCTCCCAAGGAACGTATTGTCGTGGATTCCACCCAGATGGGCGCTGCCCGGTCCGTACGCGAAGAGCGGAACCATGGTCGCCGAATGCCCGCCGGTTGTGAACCCTGTTCGTGACACGTGGCGCTCGGCTACCGAACCGTCAAGAACGGCGTAGCCGCCCGTCTCGTGGTCGGCCGTTACGATGACGAGTGTTCGCCCATCGCGCTCCGCGAAATCCATGCCGATTCCGACGGCGGCATCGAAGTCGAGCGTCTCCGCTATGATCCAGTCCGAGTTGTTCTCATGCCCGGCCCAGTCTATCTGAGAGCCCTCGACCATGAGGAAGAACCCGTCCTCATCTCCGGCCAGTATATCCAGAGCGCCGGCCGTGAGGCGCGCGAGGCTTGGAGCGCGTTCATACTCAACAGGCGGGTGAGCGCGGTAGAAGAGCCCAGCGACGCGTTCTCCATCCGAGCGGTCTCTACCCAGGAGTTCGTCGAACTCCTCCTCGGTGCGCAGAATCGTCATCTCGCCTTCCATCTCATAGAGGAGGTTCCGGTCGTCCTTCCTGAGGCTGCCCGAGACGGATGCCGGCAGGAAGTACCCAAGCCCTCCTCCGAACAGAACATCGACTCCGCTGTAGGCGATGTGCTCTGCTATCAGTGCGTCGTCGTCTCTGCTCGGAACATGAGCAACAAAGACGGCCGGTGTCGCGTGTGTGATCGAGCAGGTCGCGACAAGGCCCGTGGCCATCCCACTCTCCTCGGCGTACTCAAGAACGGTCTTGAGCGGTGCTCCGGCCGGAGACATGGAGATGACACCGTTCATGGTCGGCACTCCAGTGGCCATGGCGGTTCCGCTTGCAGCGGAATCGGTGACGAATGACCCCACTGGATGAGTCGCCAGAAGCCCGCCCGTAGTGAGCCGCTCCATGTTCAGGGAATCGCTCTCGACCCTGGCGGCCGTGACGTGAGAAACGCCCATGCCGTCGCCGATGAACAGGATGATGTTGTGTGGACCGACCGGAGGCGCGTGGGTCGAGGCGCATCCAACCAGAGTGAGGAGAGCCAGGAGTGCGCCGACCCCAAGCTGCCTGTGCACACTGCCTGATCGTCTCACGGTTCCTCCCTCATGGCATGAGCTCGAAGAACCCAGCACTAGCCTCTGTTGGCTCGACAGATGGCCACGGCATCGTCCTGCATCAGCGCCCAGAACGTGTAGACACCGAGCGCCGTCCCCATCGGGATATCCATGAGACTCAGCGCGCCAACAACGATCGTCATGATGCGTCCCCATTCCTTCCTCTGGAGAAGCGCGATACCTCCGATGATCCCGGGAACGGAGAGCACGACGAAGAAGCCGGCCAGGAACGTGCCGACGATTACCATAATCTGCACTGCCTGCGGGTCTTCCGCGAGACAACCGATCGTGGATAGCAGCGCGAAGAGGACAAGTCCAATGAACAGTGTCAGCGAGTGGTAGACGATGTGCAGAATCGCCACTAGCGTGATGTGCTTGTCGGCTGGATATGACTCTGTTATGACACCCTCCGTATCTCTAGTCCTCGTTGTGGGAGTGATCGCAGGTCTGATCTGGATTGTGGTCGAGCTTCCCCGCGAGGTACTGCTCCGCGGCCTTCTCCGCCAGAGCCTCGGTTGTTACGAAGACCTCTTTGCCGGCTCCGGCGAGGTCATTGTATATCCGCCGCCCCATGCCGCGAGCAACGACGATCTGGCAATCGGCCAGCGCGCTCAGGATCGGACCGTGCCGATCGGCCGCGTGTGACTCACCCTCGAGCCCCGTGGCGTGACCGGTGAAGGTGTTCGGCCGGTACTCACTCTTCACGATCTTCCCGCCCTCGGCATCCACAACCACGAACCCTCTCGTGCGACCGAAGTGCGAGGCGATCGTCTTCCCATCGTCTGATGCAATGGCTATCTTCATCGCGACCTCTGCTTCCGCTTCAGGATTGCTGGTCAGTGCTGTCAGTCGATATACCCGAGCGACTTGAGTTTCTCCTTCACAGCATCGAGATCCTCGGGCGTCAGTTCGTCCGTCACCGGAAGGTCCTCAAGGGGATGCTTCATCCTGCCCCAGGAGATGCGGTCCCAGATCCGCTCGTGGTAGTAGTAGAGAACCACGCGGATGCCGTGGAAGATGACCGTGATGATGGCCATCTCCTTCCAGTTCTTGGTGATGAAATACGTGATCAGTCCGAGCAACACGATCCCGGCGATTCGCCAGGTGATCGACTTCATCCACGAGCGTTTCGGTGAGTCCACTGGTGTCTCCTGATGAGACTCTGCCTATGTTAGGGACCATCAACTACGATTGTAGGCATTCCTCACGCTCTGTCAACCACCCCGCTTGAGTTCGATATCATCCAGGCTGCGCTTGGGCACATGATGCACACCATCATCGTCCCGCCAGTACTTGATATCTCCGTCGCGACCGACCGGCTCTATCCGCACCGTCTCGACCGGTTCCCCAAGAGCGATCACCAGGAGAATCTCGTACCGGGGCGGGATCGCCAAGACCTCCGCGAGTTCCTCTCTTGCGACAGAGGCGAACATGCATCCTCCGAGTCCCCGCTCGGTCGCTCCGAGCAAGATGCTCTGTGCCGCAATCCCGTGGTCGCACCCGAATGCGCTCGTGATCTCCGTGTCTCCAAGAACAACGATGTACGCTGACGGTCTCTCCCCCTCAGTGGGCCCGGACCAGTCAGTAAGGTATCCGGCCCATCGGAGATGAGGAAAGACGCTCGCATTCGTCTCTTGCTCGCACGAGAGCACGTACTTCAGGGGCTGCCGGTTTGCTGCGGACGCTGACAGCCTCGCGAGATCGATGAGCTCCCTTAGTGTCTCGAGATCGATGCGTGCTTCCTGACGGAACCGCCTGTAGCTTCTGTTCTTGAGAATCAGATCTGTGAGTTCCATCGGTTCCTCCCACGCGCGAGATCACCGACCGGCAGGCCGGAACACGGCTCAGTCGCGTCTCCCCCGAGAATCCACGGCGTAGAACAGAAGCCCAACGGCCGATGCCACTCCGCCAAGGATGAAGGGCCAGGTGTGACCGCGCTGCCACAGAAGGCCTCCCAGAAAGGGGGCCGGGATCGTGGCCAGACCACGAACGAGATAGTAGAAGCCGATGACGCGACCGCGGTGCGACTCCGCCGCGAGATCGACAATCCGGGCCTTCCTTGCCGGTTCTCCTACTTCGCGCAGCCCGGCTATCAGGAATGCGACGAACAGCCAGCCCGCCGGAAGAGCGACAAGGCTGATGGGAAAGAGCGCGAAGAGCGCGAACGTGACAAGAATGAACGGCCTGCGTCCGTACCGGTCGGCCAGACGTGCCGCGGGTATGTAACAGGCGATCGCCGTCACCATCTGTAGCGATGTGAGTGCCCCAAACTCAAGCGGACTCTTGCCGTGGACATCGAGAACCAGAAGCACCACGTAGATGGCGGCCAGGTTCGAGCCGAACCGGACCAGGCAATCCGTCAGAAGCAACCGCCGGAGCGTTCCGGGCATCATGCGCCAGACGGACTTCGCGTTCTCTCCCCGAGGCTCCGGGGCCGGAGGAGGAATTCGATAGTAGCGGGATTGAAGATAGATGGCGGCCAGCGCGAACACGATGGAGATCGTAAACCCGATGTGCATGCCCGCTGAGAACCCCAGGCGCTTGAGCAGATATCCACCAATGGGCGGCGCGAGGACGATCGGTATGCGCTTCCAGATCGACTGGACGCTGAACCCCATTGCCCGCTGCGACTTGCCGAGTGTGTCGCCTATGAGAGCGAAGACCGCGGGCTGCGACATGCTGCTCCATGCCAGCACGAGCACGGACCCGGCGATGACAACCTCCCAGCGGTCCGTCACGAGATAGAGCGCATAGCCGCAAGCTGCGATCAGATTGAACAGTACGAGCGCGCGTTTGCGGCCCATTCTGTCCGCAAGCCAGCCGCCCGGATATTGGTAGATCGTCTCGACGATCCGCATGAAGGAGCCGTACACGCCGATGGCAACGGCGCCGGCGCCCAGCACTTCGAGGTACTTGGGAATGAAGCGGATCCAGAGTTCCTCGCCCATTCCGATTGCCAGAATGGCGCCCAGGAGCACGATGATGTTGTGCTCGAGCGCGAAGAACTCCCTTATGGTCTTGATCGACAGCTTCCGCTCCATAGCACGGCGCCCCGTCCGCTGAGACGAGCTAGCGGTTCAAGTACATGGCCTTGATCACACCCCTGCTTGTCGGCCTGACCGCGGTTCCACATGCCGCGCAGCCTTCCTCCTCCGACCCGACGAGCGACGCCCAGGTCACACCCGGAAGACACGGAGAGTCGGCGCAGAGCGTGACGTTATCCATCTCCCAGTCGCAGAGAAGCGGGTTCACATACATGTTGTCGTGGTAGTTGCCGCCGCAGAGCGAGTCGCCTTCCGCGTTCCCGAAGACGAAGCAGTGGCTGATGCTCGGAGTCTCAGTGCCCTCATTACAGTAGACGGCCAGCCCACTCGGTGAGAAAGCCAGGATGCAGTACTCGAGCGTGGGTGACGCGCCTTGGCACCACACCTGGTGCTTCCCGTTTCCTACGATGGTGCAGTTGGTGATAGTCGGACTCGCATCGGAGACACACTGAATCGCTCCTGCCGCGCTCCATGAGCCGGTGTTCCCGACAAACGTACACCCGGTGACCGTTGTGGGGTTCGCGCCGGTCATACGCAGGCCACCGCCAGAACCTGAGACATTGTCAACGAAGACGCAGTCCGTGACCGTGATCGCCGAGTAGTCGGAGCGTATGCCGCCTCCAACACAGGTCGAGACACCGTTCTCCCAGAAGCCGCAATCGGTGAACGAAGTCCCGTCGGAACTATTGAGCATGGCGCCGCCGCCCCCGTAGTCATCGAGCAGGTTCCCCAGGAACTCGCACCTAACAAGCTGTGGCGATGAATCGTCGGAGTAGAGCCCCCCGCCATCATAGGCGTAGTTCTCGATGAAGTCGGTGTCTACGATCAGCGGTGATGAACCGGAGAGGCAGGCCATTCCGCCACCGTAGTCGTACCCCCGCGTCGCCTCCTCGGCTACATTCAGCGAGAACTCGCAGTAGCGCACGACCGGAGAGGATGCGTCGGCGCACAGCCCCCCGCCCCTCCACTGCGCCGTGTTGTCGCTGAACGTGCACTCCTCGAATCGCGGACTCGATCCATTCCTGCAGTAGGCGCCCGCACCGGTGTCGGCGGCGGCAGCAGCGATCGTGAAGCCGCGGACGACGGAGGTAGTGTCCTCGCCGGAGTGAAAGAAGAATCCGCGGCCCAGGTAGTCGCAGGCGATGACAGTGTTACCCTGACCGCTCTCTGAGATGAGGGACAAGTTCGTTCCCCCGAAATCGAGATCACGATTCAGGGACCCCGTGTACGTACCCGAGGCCACGAGAACCGTGTCTCCCTCGGCAGCGGCATTGATGCCCTGCTGGATCGTCGGCTGCTGGGACGGAACGAGAATCGTGGCCGCCGCTACGATCCCCGGCATCAGCAGACAGGTCAGAATGATGACGAGCATGCGTGTTCTCTGCAACATGTGGCGCCTCCTATCCGGTCGACTTCATAAACTGAGCCACTCCGGTCATGAACATCTGGATCGCGATGGCCACGAGCAGCATCCCCATCAGGCGCTCGATCGCGGTCAGCACCTTCTTCCCCAACCGCCGCGCAAGCACTCCCGAGGTGGCCAGGATCACGCCAGTGAGAAACCAGGAGATAGACAGAGCCGCCAGCCACTCCGGCCACCGGCCCGGCTCCTTGCTCATAATGAGAAGCACTGCGGCAAGGGCGGACGGACCGGCCACGTAGGGGATCGCCATCGGCACGATGAACGGCTCTCCCGCCGGTGTCTCCTCGGCCAGTCCTCCCCCGGTTCGAGGGAAGACCATCTTGATCGCGATGAGAAGAAGAACCGTGCCACCGGCCGCGCTCAGCGCGGACTCCGATATCTGGAGCATTTTGAGCAGATGCGATCCGGTGAAGAGGAAGGCAATCAGAACTACGAACGCGATGATGAGTTCGCGGATGATGATGCGAACGTGGCGCTTGCGATCCACCTCGCTGAGTGCGGACATGAAGAGCGGGATATTCCCGAAAGGGTCCATCACCAGAAACAGAAGTGCCGCTGCCGAAAAGACTGTCATTGTGCCCCCTCTGTCCTCAGGACTCGTCTCCCTGTCATACTACGCATCCAACCCTTCTCCCTGGGCAGGTCGCCCTCCTGCAATCGTTCCGAGGCTCAGTACGTGTATGGTCACGCCGAGTGCGACCACAAGCAGAAGAGTGCGAAGCTGCCAGCCGTCAAAGACGACTAAGGCAGTGTACCCGATAGTACCCCAGAGCAGTGCGAGCGTCACAACCTTGGTCATCCTGGTGGTTGATCTGTGCTCTCTGTAGTTCCTGATGTATGTGCCGAACCACCTGTGATTCGTGAGCCATTCGTAGAGCGTATCTGAACTGCGGATGAAGCAGGCCGCCGCAAGCAGCAGAAAGGGCGTTGTGGGTAGAAGAGGCAGGAAGATGCCGATAACACCCAACCCGACCGCGAGAACTCCAGCGGACATCAGAAGCAGCTTGCGCAGACTGGAGCCTGTCATCGCGGACTCCACCGCATCTCTGCTGTGACTCTCCCCGCCTGCATTCGACAACTCCTCACGATCCGAAGTGCACCCCACTGACGATCGCCCTGTGCCAAGACCCACATATGGCGACGCTAGCACAGGCGCTCTCGTCGGGCAACTCTTGTGGACGCGACGGCGGTGCCGGCCAGCCTGTCGTAGAGCGCCTGACGCTTGGGGCCCAGAGCCGTCAGGAAACCCAGGAGCACCATGACACCAAGGATGACCGCAGCTGCGGCGACGGCGCTCTTCCCCAGTACGAGAGCGACAACGAGTCCCCAGAGACCGACAGACTTCACGGTCCACCTCACGAGGAGCGCTCGACGCGTCGCGGGGCGATCATCGGCTGAGATTACGTGAAGCCGCATGAGCCACTTCCCGGGAGTCGCACCGAAGAGCGCTCCTGAGAGAGTCACGAGAAGGAAGGCGAATGGAGCGCCGTAGACGACGCTCCCGAAAACCCCAATGATATAGGGGATGGGACCATTCCAGAACGTATCAGGTGAGCCGATGGATAGCATGATGACGGCACGTTCGGAGAACCAGTGTCCGGACGTGCCGGAGAGAAGGAGCGTGAGTACTCCGCCCAGAACCGCGTCAATGAGCGCAGCCGAAATACGAGACCCGAATCCCGCGCGATAGGCAGCCAACCCCATTTCTGCCTACTCGTCGCTCTCGGCGTAGCGTCCCTTGATCGCACCCCAGGTCGAAGGCTCCACGGGAGTGTCCTTCAACATGTGGACGGTGCCTGCGCCGTTTCCGATGCCCGAGGCGGAGAACGTGAAGTCCAGTGTGGCGCGGTCGCCATCCCGGGTGACCGTTCCCTCGCCTGTGCCGGGGACTATCCCCATCCCGAAGACGGACATGTCGATTGTGCCGGTCGCCGTGAAGTAGGTGTCATCCTGGAGGATCGTGCAGGTAAGCGCGCCGGTGGCCCACACGTAGATGGTGTCGGCCCACGTGCCTTCCCAGTTGCCGGCGATGTTCGGGATCTCACGGTTCAATGTGGCATCAGGGGCACTGTACGCCTGGACGGGCGAGTCCCGTCAGATGAACCCCAGGAGGACCGCTGCGGCCAGAAGGCAGACTGCGTATATGGGTGGCCATTTAGATCTACTCTTCATGTTCGCTCCCCTCTCAGTCCAATACTACTCCCCCGAACCGTAGCTCCATCCGCCCTGGCGTGGGAGCTTAAGCCCGGCTCCGTGTTTCTTCGCAGCCGCACCGTCGGCCGCCTTGCCGTCCATGTGTGTCTGAATGAGTTCAGGCAGTGGGAACGTGTTCCCGTTTTCGAACTCACGGTTCTCGTAGAGCCGCCCGTACAGGTCCAACTGATCGTTCGACAGGAGACCCGCGTCACCGAGCGCCCCGACGTTGGCGTACGCCGACTCCCAGTACGCGTCCAGGCCCTCCTGGCCCTCCCGGTTCATCCAGAGCTTCGTTGTCCAGTCGTCACCCATCCGATAGGCGATGAGGTCGACTCCCCAGACAGACCCCGGGACATCGTAGAATGGGTAGAGCCAGAACTTGGCGGGGTCATCCGAAGCCATCCATGCCTCGGCCTCCGGAAGTCCGTGCTCTGCCGCGTAGCGTATGATCTCGACAAGGTCGCCCTGGAGATCCCATATGCCGTGCCACTGCGTATAGTCGGCGCCCATCATGAGCGCACCGTGTCGGAACCGCCTGCCCTCGTGGTGCCAGATATGGTACGCGACCTCCTCGGGAGCTTCATCGTAGCCCGCGACCCCGAACGGAGCCAGACCCTCGAAGCCCGGAGTCAGGATGATGCCGGCCTCCTTCATGGCGGTCAGCCAGCGTCGTGCCTCGCGGTAGATCTCGTTGTATTGGAACGCTGTCAGGTCGCCCTCAAGGAAGTAGCGATCGACAAACGGCTGCGCATGACACTGAAGACAAGCCGACGTCATATTGTCGCGCTTCTCCTCCCAGCTCACTCCCCCACCCCAGGCCTCGTTCGAGCGCGTGGTCCAGGGGGATTGAGTCTCGAGCGCGAGGCGGGATCCAACGTCGTGCGTCGCCGGCAGGTCGACCGTCGCGTCCATGTGGCAGGTGGTGCAGGTGGGCGAATCGAACGGCGGAGGGTCACCATCGACGGCCTCGTAGCCCAGGCTCTCCCAGTTCTGCAAGTTCGACGTGAAGATAGCGCCATGCTTCGACTCCTGCCATATCTCGATGTGCGGATGATCCGGACCGATGTGGCACTCGCCGCACGAGAACGGGTTGCGAGCGACGGCAACGTCAAACGAGTGCTTCGGATGGCACGCGTCGCACTCCCCCACGCTTCCGTCAGGCCAGACGTGACCTATGTCGTGACACTCCTGGCACCCGTGCTTCGTAGCGATCGTCGGCTCGAATACGTTGCGATCGAACGACAGGGCAAGGAAGATCGTGGAGAGGGCGGAGTGTTTGCTCCGGCTGAATTCATCGTATTCCTGTTCGTGGCATTGTGCGCAGTCGCCCGCGGTCGGGCTCGTGGCGATAACCGTCCCCGCGTAGTGCTCTAGGCGGTCCCAA
This sequence comes from uncultured bacterium, assembly GCA_964521425.1. Taxonomy (GTDB): domain Bacteria; phylum Joyebacterota; class Joyebacteria; order Joyebacterales; family Joyebacteraceae; genus Joyebacterum. The sequence goes on along the minus strand of CAZFRO010000001.1, from coordinate 5,929 downwards.
TCATTGTCCTGTGCCGCGTGGCACACGGCGCAGTCGACACCCTCGGTTGCGTGCTCGGAAGTCGCCCACGACTCCACAAGCTTAGGCGTGGTAGCGCCGTGACAATCAACACACGACTGAGCTGGCCCGCTGATGGTGGCAGCGGCGAGAAGCTCATCCATCAGCTCGCTGTGAGTCGATCCGGCGTTGGATGCACCTGAGGATGCCTGGCACGGAAGTGCCAGAAGCGCGAGTGCTGCAACTCCACAGACGATCGATACGCCTCTGCTCATCATGGGCTTCTCCTCGGTTAGCCGGACTCCTGGAATTCGTGACCTGAGTTCAATGCAAGACACTACCCGAAGGCGGTCTTGGCGGAAAGAAGATTCGCTGGGTGTGCGCGGATCAACGATCCTCATACTCTCGCCGCAGGAGACCATACAGAAGATCTCCGTGAAACGACCCGTCGGCGTTTCTTCTGTTCTCCCGCAGGTGACCTTCAGGCTTGAACCCGCACCGTTCAAGGAGTCGCTGACTCCGGATGTTGTCCTCGTGGCAGTCACTCTTCACTCGATGGGCCCCCAGATCTCCGAACAGCATTCCCAATACTCCGCCTACCGCCTCGGAGATATAGCCCCTGCCCTCGTAGTTGACGTCTGCCACGAATCCGATTGTGAATTCCGGCAACTCCCAGTCGGTCGGTGCTACATACACCTGCCCAACCCATTCATCGGTAGCTCTTTCAAAGATGCCGATGAAGAAGCAGCTGCGTCCCATCCAATCGGCCGCCAGCTCTCTCACGATCGCTTCTGCATGTTCCTCGTCCCTCAGGCACATCAACACGTTGTCGGATTCAAATTCGGCCAGATGCTCCCGGTTTCGCTTGCCGGCAGCATGATACATGGGACCATCTCCCGCCTGGTATGGACGCAAGTACAGTCGTTCTGTCTCGATTCTCTCAGGCATATCCAGCATGAACTTGTTCATTTCACAACCCTTCGCGGGTTTCGCGTAGCGATCCGACTGTTCAATCCTCAAGGAACTTCCGCAGCGGTTTGATCATCTCATCCTTCATCCGCCTGTTGACTTCCTTCCGGAATGCGGGCGACTTCGACAGGAACAGCATCAACCCGTTCAGGATTCTCGATTTCAGGTTCTTCTGTGGGAAGTCGAATGCCCCGGATTTCCTGAAAGCAACGAAGTCGGCGCGAAACGGGAACCGGAGCCTCCCCCAGATATCATCGCGGAAGACCTTGGCTCCGCCAACTCCCAGGAAGGTCTGCGGCCTCGCGTACCCCGTGTCGGCGAACCGCGTGAGGCGCCGCGCCAAATCCCCAAGAGAGTCGTCGATTCCCGACGAGTCTCCGAACTCATCAGTGACGAAGCCACCCAGGTTGGCGTGCTGGAGCTGGGCATGGCTCTCCAGGATCTGCCTGAGGTTCTGTACCTGGCTGAGTGGGCCCGAGATGATGAATCCCAGCTGCTTCCCGGTCAGGGACGGCGCGTGACCGTTGAAGAAGGACCTGTCGAGGAAGAGCTTCCACCTCGAGGACAGGTATCTGTCGTGAATCGTCCCGGCCCACACCAGTACGTCGGCGGTCTTCACCTTGGTGTTGTAGAAATCGACGTAGGTACGGTCCGGAGACATGGTTAACACTTCAGTCCAAGGACATGGTTAACACCTTCATGCCCATGTGGGACACTCTAGGCACTCACTCTTCTCCGAGGAGGTACCAGGTGTCCTGGAAGGAAGTCGCCACCATGACCGAACGCGCACGATTCATCGCCGACTACGAACGCGAACTCTATTCCGTCTCTGAGCTCTGCAGACGATACGGCATCAGCAGAACTACAGCCTACAAGCTCATCAACCGCTTCTACGAAGAAGGACCTCTCGCATGCTGCGATCGCTCACGAAGACCAAGGACCTCCCCCACAAAGACGCCCCAGTACATCGTCGATCACATCATCGAGGCAAGGCGATGACATCCAACGTGGGGACCGAAGAAGCTACTCGTAATCGTCGCCAGGAAGCACCCCGACTGGCCGTGGCCTGCTCGATCTACTGCCGCTGACATCCTCAGCAGGAACGGACTAGTAACTGCACGAAGGAGAAGAAGGAAGCCAGGACACCTGGGCAAACCCGATACGCCAATGACCAAGCCCAACGAGATCTGGACCATCGACTTCAAGGGCCACTTCAGAACCCGGGACGGCAGATACTGCTACCCGCTCACAGTAGCAGATGGATACAGCAGATACCTCCTCAGATGTCAGGGCTTCCTAAGTCCATGCCACAACGACACTAAGAAGACGCTCGTCCGGACCTTCAGAGAATACGGCCTGCCATCCATCATCCGATCCGACAACGGCACTCCGTTCGCGTCAACTGCGCTCGGAAGGATCTCGAGGCTCTCCGTCTGGTGGATCAGACTCGGCATATACCCGGAGCTCATCGAGCTCGGGCACCCGGAGCAGAACGGAAGACACGAACGCATGCACAGAACGCTCAAGGCCGAGGCAACAAGACCTCCTGCCGCAAACAGGAGAACCCAGCAGAGAAGGTTCAACAGCTTTCAAAGATCGTACAACCAGGAGCGACCACATGAGGCACTCGGACAGAAAACACCGGCTTCAGTCTACCGATCGTCTGAAAGAACGTTCCCTGAACGCATCCCGTCCATCGAGTACCCGGACCACTACGAGATCAGAAGAGTCAGTAACAACGGTGGCATCAGATGGAACTCTAACTGGGTCAATGTCAGCCACGTCCTCGGTGGTGAGTACGTTGGACTCGAAGAGGTCGACAACGAACTCTGGAACGTGTACTTTGGACCCCTGCGCCTTGGCAGGTTCAGCGAAAGAGACATGACGATCGAAGACGCTCTCGGAAGAAAACGCAGACGAAAAGTGTCAACCATGTCCTCGGACTAATCTGTCAACCATGTCCCCGATCGCTCACACACTCACGCGAACGGCTGGCCCGCGAGCGCAGACCTCCGCGACAGACCACTCGGCGTTAACCCACAGACCAAGCACTGACGTCTCGGGGAAGCTCTCCGCGATGTAGTCGACCGACAGGCTCAGCTCACGCCGCTGCTGCTCTTCATCGACCGGATTGCCCGCGCAGTCCGCGTGGGCCACAACCGCGACTACCCTCGACCGGTGCGCCTCTATGGATATGCCCACTCGTCGCAGTATCGATCTCTTGGCTTCTGAATCCGCTGAATCGGAAAGACCGCGCACTGGACCCGCCTCGGAGACGACATCCACATAGAGAACGCCCAAACGCTCCTGCAGATACCGAATGACGGGAAGCTGAACTCTTCCGTCGATGCAGTTGATGACAGTACAGAATGACACGATTGGCTTCTCCTCTTCCGCAAGACGCCTAACATCCGCGCATCAGCTGCGAGTGTTAAGGCTTGCGGCAGAATGCCACGACTCTGCTGACGGGTCCCTACTCCATATGCGCGACATGTAGAAAGGCCGCGGGTAGCACCCTCCGGCCAGGAATGCAGCACCCGCAGCCTATTTGTACTCTCTTCGCCACTGCGTCGCCTCCCGAGCGACACGACATCCATAATCAGCCTACATCAGCCAGCATGGTGATGTCAAGCTCCACCCCATCTTGCAGCATGCGCTAGCTGGCTGGCGCCGCCGGCTTGTCTACCCACGCAAACCGAGCCATGACCGGAGAACCACCGAAGCTCGTCCCCGCTACCACATGGCCGGCTGACTCGAGGAAGCCAGCGATGTCGAATGGCGCCAGACCCTTTGAGCGACTGCCGTATGACCCGATGATCAATCTACCACCGTCCTCCACGACGCGGTCGAGCAAACGGATCACGTACTCCGCCAGGTAGTCCAGGGGAACGCAGTCATAGACCGCGTACACATACTCGTACCGCCTTGGCGGACTCCACGTCCACGAGTCACCCACGTGTAGATTCGAAGCGAAGTCTGGCAGCTGAGTTCGCGCCAGCTCCACGAGCGCAAGACTGATGTCCACTCCATGAGGTATCAGCCGAAGACCTCGCTCATCACTCCACTGTATCAGACAAGCGAGCAAGTACCCGTTCGCGCAACCGACGTCCAAGAGGTCGCCAGATCCTTCCACTCCATCAAGGAGAGGCTCGCGTTCTGCCCGCCAACGCTCTGCCCCCCCGCCGAAACCGGACGCACGAATCGGATCCGTCTCGCGCAGGTAGGAATCCTCCAGTGCGCGCAGTCTCTCAATGAACTCAGCCGGTAGCACTCTCTCGTTCACTGCAGGGATCTCCAAGTGTCGAGCCAACATCCGCGCATCAGCTGCGAGCGCTAGAGCTGGCGCGATGGGTGCCAGCGCCTACGCCGCGCCTGCAGCCGCAGCGTCGTCATTCGTGGGCGCTGAAGAGCGCGCGCCACCACCATAGCGACTCTAGCTCTTTCCGGCGCCGCGACGCCGAAAGGTCATGCTCTTCCGCGGTCTCTGATACGAGAAGCTTGGCCTTGCGCGCACCAGACCGCATGAGCTCCAGTGCCGCCCCATGCTGGCAGTCGTCCACATCTGGGCAGAAAGAACACCCGCGAAGCGCCCGGCCGGTCGCACACGCTCTCATCTCGCAGTCAGCACGCCCGCCGCCCTGCAGGCATCCACGGCAGACAGGAAGACCTGTGATCGAATCCAACCCCTTGAGGAACGCATCGTAGTCGAAGTCGTCCGCTCCCCAGTGGCCAAGGCCGTGCGACTCGCACAGCTCGCGATAGCGACCCGCCAACTCCATCAGAGCGGAGGTCCCGACTGCGCAGCTCCCGCACCAGATACCGCAGAAGCCAACCTGATCAAACACATTCTCCAGCGAGGCGCGATCCATCGAGTCACTCCAGAATCATGTTCACGCTGCCTGACAACCGCACATCAGCTGCGAGCGTTAAGACTGGCGCGATGGGTGCGGGCGCGGCACAGCAGCGGCGCGTGCTCCGCACGCGATAGCAGCCAGCATGACAGACAAGCTCGACGGCTGCATGCGCTAGTTAGGTTACGTGGCACGATTTCACTTGACAATATGTCATATTCGACATATACTGTTCACATGAGTCCGAACGACAAGCCACTCGTCTGGCTGCGCAGCGAGATCAAGACTCCCCCGCTCACGAAGAGCGCACGCCTGCAGGCTGGCTTCTTGCTCCGAAGGCTCCAGCAGGGCGAGAAGATCTCGATGCCCGACTCGCGACCGATGACGTCCATCGGACGCCGCTGCCACGAACTCAGGATCATCGATGAATCCGACACGTGGCGAATCATCTATCGAATCGACAAGGACGCGATCGTCATCCTCGAAGTGTTCCCAAAGAAGACCAAGCAGACGCCGAAGCGGGTCATTGACACCTGCAAGGCTCGAATCAAGGACTACGACAGCACCAGCTAAAGGACGACTCCCATGAAGACCACCAAGCGCAAGAAGCTCGAGAAGAAGGGATGGAAGGTCGGCTCTGCTGCGGAGCTGCTCGGCCTCACCGCTGAGGAGGCCAGCTACGTCGAGATGAAGCTCGCGCTCAGCCTGGCTCTCCGAAAGCAGAGGGCGAAAAGCAAGCTCACCCAGGTCGAGCTCGCGAAGCGGCTCAAGTCCAGCCAGTCACGAGTAGCCAAGATGGAAGCCGGCGACCCCTCTGTCTCTATCGACCTCCTGGTGCGTTCCCTCCTCGCACTTGGAGCCAGCCCGAAGGCTGTCGCCAAATCCATTCAGTCTGCCCAATCCTAATCACGCAACCTAACAACCGCACATCAGCTGCGAGCGTTAAGACTGGCGCGATGGGTGCGGGCGCGGCACAGCAGCGGCGCGTGCTCCGCACGCGATAGCAGCCAGCGTGACAGACAAGCTCGACGGCTGCATGCGCTAGTTAGACTGCCGCCCGGTATGATCCGGGCACATGGGTAACACTTCGATCCGGGTACATGGGTGACACT